>NZ_JBEZUS010000016.1:0-84948 GCF_040636475.1 Streptomyces sp. NPDC037389 | reverse complement strand
GGCGGGGGGCGCCCCGCGCTCCCCTCCCCCCCCCCCCCGGCCGCTTTTTCGCGTCCCACCTGGGAAAACGCGACGGCCGGGTACCTCCCCAGGTACCCGGCCGTCGTGCCGTCCGCCGCACCCCCGTCCCCACGGGGTCATATCCGCCGGTCCGCCCGGCCCGGGCCGCTCTCCCGGGCACGATGGGCTTTTCAGTGCCCCAGCAGTCCGGCCACGGACGACGCTTGAGTGACGACGGCGTCCCAGCCGCCGAAGACGACGGCGAGGAGCACCGCCAGCGGCAGCACCATGGCCGCCGCGATCAGCGGATGCCGGTGGGCCGTGCGCCCCGCGTCGTCCGCCACCGCCCCGCTCCTTTTCATCCGTCTCATCCGTCGTAGGGAGCGGCGGGTACCTGACCTCGGGGGACGAGTATGCGTACCCGCCGCTTGCCTTCCAATCTAGGCGCGGCGACCGGGCCGGTCGTCATGCCCTCGTACCCCTTGGGCGTTCTACGGGAGGATGAGGCCGGGCGGCATGGGCTACTCCCAGGGGTGGAGAACAATGGCCCCGGACCCCGGGTCTTCCCCCAGGGGGCGCCCCCGGGTGACTTCCCTCACTTCCCGCCCGTCCCGGTGGGGCGCCCGTACGGCCCTCCGCCCGGCCCCTTCCCTCGTCGCGTCATACGTTCGGGTCATGCCCCGGGCGGGCGGCCTCCGACCCGCCGGGCCGCCGCGGACCGCGTCAATCCCCTTCTCCGTACGGGATCTTGGGGGGCCGTCCCGGGGCCGTGGCCGGGCGCCCCGGGCCCCGGGGACGGCCCGCGCTCCCCTCCCCCGGCACCGCCAATCCACTCGCCGACGCATGCGCGGCCTCTGAGCGCGACCGTCCGTCAATCCGTAAGCTGTGGCTCGTCAGAGGCCGGGCAGCTAAGTGGGGCAGCCCCACCGGAGGTAGGGGACGAAGATGACGATGATGCGGCTCCGGCGCGAGGACCCGCGAGTCGTCGGCTCGTTCCGGCTGCACCGGCGGCTCGGCGCGGGCGGCATGGGCGTGGTCTACCTGGGCTCGGACCGGCGCGGCCAGCGGGTGGCGCTGAAGGTGATCCGGCCGGATCTGGCGGAGGACCAGGAGTTCCGCTCCCGCTTCGCCCGGGAGGTCTCCGCCGCGCGGCGGATCCGCGGCGGCTGTACGGCGCGGCTGGTGGCCGCCGACCTGGAGGCGGACCGCCCGTGGTTCGCCACGCAGTACGTGCCCGGGCCCTCGCTGCACGACAAGGTGAACGAGGAAGGGCCCCTGTCGGCGGCTCAGACCGCCTCCATCGGGGCCGCGTTGGCCGAGGGCCTGCTCGCGGTGCACGACGCGGGGGTGGTCCACCGCGACCTCAAGCCCTCCAACATCCTGCTCTCCCCCAAGGGCCCCCGCATCATCGACTTCGGCATCGCCTGGGCGACCGGGGCCTCCACCCTCACCCATGTGGGCACGGCGGTGGGCTCGCCCGGCTTCCTGGCGCCGGAGCAGGTGCGCGGGGCGGCCGTGACCCCCGCGACGGACGTCTTCGCGCTGGGCGCCACGCTCGCCTACGCCTGCACGGCGGACTCTCCGTTCGGGCAGGGCAGTTCGGAGGTGATGCTCTATCGCGTGGTCCACGAGGAACCACAGCTCATGGGCGTCCCCGACGCGCTGGCCCCGCTGATCCACGCATGCCTGGCCAAGGACCCGGAGGAACGGCCCAGCACCCTTCAGCTGTCGCTGCGGCTCAAGGAGATCGCGGCTCGCGAGGCGCACGGCATCGCCGAGGGCCGGCCGCCGGCCCCCCGCCGTGAGCCGGACCGGCCGTCGGTGCGCAGCGCCGCGCAGTACGAACGGCAGCGCACCGAGCGCCGCCCGGGCGGCGCGCCCACACCGCGCCCGCAGCGGCCGCACGCCCCCGAGCGCCCGGCCGAGGGGGTACGGGCGCCGGAGCGGCGGCCCGCGCCGCAGCGGCCCAAGGCCGGCCGGCAGACCCGGCCCGGGGCCCGTACGGGCGCGGGCGCCCGGCGTCCGGGCCCGGACCGCAAGCTGCTGCGGCAGCGGCTGATCGTGTTCGTGGTGGTGACGCTGCTGGTCGCGCTGGGGATCGCGGCGGCCCAGGGCTGTCAGGGCCCGGCGCGCTCGCTGGGCGGGGTGCCCTCGGCGCCGGTGGCGCCGGTGCCGACGCCGGTGGCCTCCACCGGGGCGGACGGGCCCACCGGCCCCACCGCGGCTGTCAGTCCTGGGGTCGCCCGCTCGTGACCGCGTAGAAGGCCACGGCGGCGGCCGCTCCGACGTTGAGCGAGTCCACGCCGTGGGCCATGGGGATGCGCACCCACTCGTCGGAGGCCCGCAGGGCGCGGTCGGACAGGCCGTCACCCTCCGCGCCGAGCATCAGCGCGACCCGCTCCAGGCGGTGCGGGGCCGCGTCGTCCATCGAGGTGGCCCGCTCGGCCGGGGTGAGGGCCAGGATCCGGAAGCCCGCCTCGCGGACGGTCTCCAGATCGCGGGGCCAGGACTCGAGGCGCGCGTAGGGCACGGAGAAGACCGCGCCCATGGACACCTTCACCGAGCGCCGGTAGAGCGGGTCGGCGCAGTCGGGCGAGAGCAGCACCGCGTCCATGCCGAGGGCGGCCGCGCTGCGGAAGATCGCACCGATGTTGGTGTGGTCGTTGATCCGCTCCATCACCACGACGCGCCGCGCGGTGCGCAGCAGTTCCCCCGCCTCCGGCAGCGGCTTGCGCTCCATCGAGGCGAGCGCGCCGCGGTGCACGTGATAGCCCGTCACCCGTTCGGCCAGCTCGGGGGTGACGACGTAGACGGGGGCGGGGCTCTCGTCGATGACGTCGCGCATCACCTCGACCCACTTGGCCGTCAGCAGCATCGACCGCATCGCGTAGCCGGCCTGGCCCGCGCGCCGGATGACCTTCTCGCCCTCGGCGATGAAGAGCCCC
Source organism: Streptomyces sp. NPDC037389 (assembly GCF_040636475.1). Taxonomy (NCBI): domain Bacteria; kingdom Bacillati; phylum Actinomycetota; class Actinomycetes; order Kitasatosporales; family Streptomycetaceae; genus Streptomyces; species Streptomyces sp. NPDC037389. The sequence goes on along the minus strand of NZ_JBEZUS010000016.1, from coordinate 82,003 downwards.
TCGGCGGGCTCGCGGCGGCGGCGCAGCTCGACGTCGGTCAGGCCGGTGTAGTCGGTGAGGCGCGGGTCGTCGGGGTCTTCGATGGTGATGATGTCGGCCATGGGGCGCCGCCTTGTCGTGCTCGTGGTGCCGGTGGTGGTGTGCTCGCGGAGGGGGCCGGTCAGTCGCCGGTGCGCGGGCCGACCGTGACGACGTCGCCGATCACGATGACGGCCGGGGGACGTATGCCCTCGGCCCGGACCCGCTCGCACACGGTCGCCAGGGTGGCGTCCAGGCGGCGCTGGGCGGCCGTGGTGCCCTCCTGGATGACCGCGACGGGCGTGCCGGCCGGTCGCCCGTGACGGACGAGCGTCTCGGAGATCGCGCCGATGTTCTCGACGGCCATCAGCAGGACGAGGGTGCCGCGCAGCCGCGCCAGCGCCGCCCAGTCGGCCAGCGAACGGGGGTCGTCGGGGGCGACATGACCGCTGGCCACGGTGAACTCATGGGCGACCGCGCGGTGGGTGACGGGGATTCCGGCGACGCCGGGCACGCTGATGGAGCTGGAGATGCCGGGGACGACGGTGCAGGGGATGCCGTGCTCCGCCAGGGCCTGGACCTCCTCCATGCCGCGCCCGAAGACGAAGGGGTCGCCGCCCTTGAGCCGGACGACCGCCTTGCCTGCCTTGGCGTGCTCGACGAGGGCGGCGTTGATGGCCTCCTGGGCCATGGCCCGCCCGTAGGGGATCTTGGCCGCGTCGATGACCTCGACGTGCGGGGGCAGCTCGGCGAGGAGGTCACGGGGGCCGAGGCGGTCGGCGATGACGACGTCGGCCTCGGCGAGCAGCCGGCGGCCGCGCACGGTGATCAGGTCGGGGTCGCCGGGGCCGCCGCCGACGAGGGCGACACTGCCGCCGCCCGCGGCGCGGGCCCGGTAGTGCGGCGCTGCCAGCGAACCGTCGCGCAGGCCCTCCACGATGGCGTCCCGCACGGCGGCGGAACGACGTGGGTCCTGCCCGGTGAGCACGGCGACGGTGACGCCCTCGCTGCGGCCCGTGGCGGGCGTCCAGGCGGTGGCGGCGTCCGCGTCGTCGCTGCGCACGGCCCAGACGCGGCGGGCCTCGGCCTCGGCGGAGGCCGCCTCGTTGGCGGCGGGGTCGTCGGTGGAGATCAGGGCGTACCAGGCGCCGTCCAGGTCGCCGTCCCGGTAGCGGCGGCGCTCCCAGCGCAGTTCACCGGCGTCGGCCATGGCCTCGACGGATGCGGTGGCGGACGGGGAGACGAGCAGGACGTCCGCCCCCGCGGCTATCAGAGCGGGCAACCGGCGCTGGGCGACCTGACCGCCACCGAGAACGACCACACGGCGACCGGCAAGACGCAGTCCGACGGGGTAAGCGGCTTGCTCGGTCCGGGCCATGGCAGGTCTCCTCGTACGAAAGCGCTGGTGGGGACACCTTACGGGGTATGCGGTTGTGGGCGATCGTTCCGCAGGGCCGGGGGCACCTCCCAGCGGTAGCCGGGGGAGGGTGGGCACAACCGGAACGCCGGCGCGCACCGGATTCGGGCCGCCCCGGTGCGGGGCGGCCCGAGCCGTCAACTCTTCTCGCTGACCCCGGCCGTATCGAACGTGGCCACCTCGTGCATCGCCCGCGCCGCACTCTGCACGATCGGCAGCGCCAGCAACGCGCCCGTGCCCTCGCCGAGCCGCAGGTCGAGGTCGACGAGCGGCCGCAGGCCGAGCTTGGTGAGCGCGGCGACATGGCCGGGCTCCGCGCTGCGGTGACCGGCGATGCAGGCGGCGAGCGCCTCCGGGGCGATGGCCCGCGCGACGAGGGCCGCGGCCCCCGCGCTCACGCCGTCCAGGATCACGGGCGTCCGCAGCGAGGCGCCGCCCAGGATCAGGCCGACCATCGCGGCGTGCTCCAGGCCGCCGACGGCGGCGAGGACGCCGATCGGGTCCTTGGGGTCCGGCTTGTGGAGCTCCAGGGCCCGGCGCACCACGTCGATCTTGCGGGCGTGCATCTCGTCGTTGATGCCCGTGCCGCGCCCGGTGATCTCGGCCGGGTCCGCGCCGGTGTAGACGGAGATCAGGGCGGCCGACACCGTGGTGTTGGCGATGCCCATCTCACCTGTGAGCAGCGCCTTGTTCCCGGCGGTGACCAGGTCGCGGGCGGTCTCGATGCCCACTTCGAGGGCGCGCATCGCCTCGTCGCGGGTCATCGCGGGGCCGGTGGTGAAGTCGTTCGTACCGGGCCGGATCTTGCGCGGCAGCAGGCCGGGGGTGCTGGGCAGCTCGCCCGCGACGCCCACGTCCACGACGCAGACCTCGGCACCGACCTGGTTGGCGAAGGCGTTGCACACGGCACCGCCGCCCAGGAAGTTGGCCACCATCTGCGAGGTGACCTCCTGGGGCCAGGCCGTGACGCCCTGGTTGTGCACCCCGTGGTCACCCGCGAAGATCGCGACGGCCGCGGGCTCCGGGATCGGCGGCGGGCACTTGCGGGACAGCCCGCACAACTGCGCGGAGATGATCTCCAGCATGCCGAGCGCGCCGGACGGCTTGGTCATCCGCTTCTGGCGCTCCCACGCCTCGCCGAGCGCCTTGGCGTCCAGCGGGCGGATGCCGCGCAGGGTCTCGGCGAGGAGGTCGTGCGGATCCTCGCCGGGCAGCGCCCGGCGCCCGTACTCCTCCTCGTGGACCACCCACGACAGCGGCCGCCGCTTGGACCAGCCCGCCTGCATCAGCTCGGGCTCCTCCGGGAACTCGTCGACGTAGCCGACGCACAGGTAGGCGACGACCTCAAGGTGTTCGGGCAGTCCGAGGGCGCGGACCATCTCGCGCTCGTCGAAGAAGCTGACCCAGCCGACGCCGAGGCCCTCGGCACGGGCGGCGAGCCACAGGTTCTCCACGGCGAGCGCGGAGGAGTACGGCGCCATCTGGGGCTGGGTGTGCCGGCCCAGGGTGTGGCGGCCGCCCCGGGTGGGGTCGGCGGTGACGACGATGTTGACGGGCGTGTCGAGGATCGCCTCGATCTTCAGTTCCTTGAACTGCTTGGCCCGCGCCTTCGGCAACGACTTCGCGTACGCCTCGCGCTGCCGGGAGACCAGTTCGTGCATCGTCTTGCGGGTCTCCGCGGAGCGGATGACGACGAAGTCCCAGGGCTGCGAGTGCCCCACGCTGGGCGCGGTGTGCGCGGCCTCGAGGACGCGCAGCAGCACCTCGTGCGGGACGGGGTCGGTCCGGAAGCCCTTACGGATGTCGCGGCGCTCGCGCATCACGCGATGCACGGCGGCGCGCTCGGCGTCGGCGTAGCCGTCGGCGGGCTCGCCTGCGGCGGGCTCGGGGGTGACGGTGGCGGCGTCCGGCTGCGCGGGGTCGCCTGCGGCGGGCTGCTCGCCCGCCGTGGCGGGGGCGGGCACGAACGCGGTGCCGTCGGGGGCAGGCTGCTCGCCGTTGGCGGCGGGTGCCTGCGGCGCGGCGGCGTGGGTCAGGGCGGCCTCGGCCGGCGCGGGTGCGGTGCCATCGGCGACGGCGGCAGCGTCGGGCTGCTCGCCACCGGGGGCAGGGGCGGCCGCCTGCGGCGCGGCGGCATCGGCCTGCGCGGGCGCGGCACCGTCGACGACGATGGCGGCGTCGGACTGCTCACCGCCGGTGGCAGGGACAGTCACCACGACGGCCGCCTGCGGCGCGGCGGCACCGGATGCGGCGTCAGCCGACTGCGGGGCGTCGGCGACGACGGCCCCGGCCTGCGCGGATACGGCGCCGGCAGCGGCATCGGGCTGCTCGCCGCCGGGGGCAGGGACGTTCGCCGCGACGGAGTCCTGCGGCGCGGCGGCATCGGCCACGGCAGCCTCGGTCGGCGCGGGTGCGCTGCCGTAGGCGACGACGGCGGCATCGGGCTGCTCGCCACCGGGGGCAGGGACGTTCGCCGCGACGGGCGCCTGCGGAGCACCGGCGACGTCGACCCCGTCCTGCACGGGTGCACTGCCGTCGACTGCACTGCCGTCGACGACGACGGCAGCGTCGGACTGCTCGCCACCGGGAGCGGGGACAGTCACCACGACGGGCGCCTGCGGAGCACCGGCGACGTCGACCCCGCCCTGCGCGGGCGTGGTGCCGTCGGCGACGACAGCGGGGGCGGCCGGTGATGCGGCGTCCCCGGTCGTGGGCGCACCGCCGTCGGCGGCGTCGGACTGCCCGGCTTCGGCAGTGGTCCCGTCCGCCGCCACAGAAGCCGCGACCTGCGGTGCCGCGACCTCAGCCGTCGAGGCGTCGGCCGCCTGCGCGGGCGCACCGCTGTCGGCGGCGACCTGCGAGGTCGCGCCCTCCGCAGGCGCACCGCCGTCGGCAGCGGCCCCCTCCGTCGCCACGGCGGGCGCGGCCTGCGGTGCCGCGCCTTCGGTCACAGAGGCGTCAGCCGCCTGCGCGGATGCGTGGCTGCCGGCGTCGGCGGTGGCGACAGCGCCGGACTGCGCCGGAAAGGACTGTCCGTCAGCGACGGCAACAGGCTGTGCCGGCACGGAGTGCCCACCGTCGGTGGTGGCGGCAGTCTGCGACGCCGCGCTCTCAGCCGCAGCCGCACTACCGTCGGCGGCGGAGCCGGCCTGCGATGCCGCGCCCTCGGTCGCAGGGGCGTCGGCCACCTGCTCGGCCTGGGGCGCGTTGCCGTCGACGACGGCAACGGCATGCGCCGGGACGGACTGCACAGCCGCCTCCGGGGCGAAGACGGCGTCGATCACGGCCTGCGGGATGGGGGCGTCGAGGAACGCCATGACGCCCATGCCCCGCACCCCGGCGGGTACGCCCGGGGCGGGTGCGGTCTGCTGGGCCTCGGCGGCCGCCGGAACGGCGGCCGGGGCCTGCTGTACGGGGTCCGGAAGGGCCTCGGACGACGCGACCTCGTCACCCGGCACACCCTCGGCGACCGGCTCGACGGTCTGGGCCGCCTCGGCCGCAGTCGCCTCCGCGACGCCCTCGCCCACCTGCTCAGCCGCAGGGATCTGCTCCGGCACGGTGTCTTCGGCGGCGGACGGTACGTCACCCGGCACGGCCGAGGCGGACTCGTCCACTCCACCGGCGACCGGCTCGACGGCCGAATCGGCGGCCGGAACGACCCCGGCCGTCGCCTCGGTCAACGGCGCGTCAACGGGCGCGGCCACAGCCGGCTCGGCGGCGTCAGCCGACGGCACGTCACCCGGCGCGACCGCATCAGCGGAAGCGTGCTCGGGCGCGACGCCCGTGGCTACCGCGCCGGCGGCGGCAGCCACAGCCGGACCCTCCGCCGACGGCGCATCGTCCTGCGCGACAGGCGCGCCCGCATCGGCGGGCATATGTTCGGGCGCGACGGCGTCAGCCACAACCGCGCCGGTCGCGACCGGCGCGTCCCCGGCAGCGGGCGCATGCTCCGCCGCGAGGCCACCGGCCATCGGCCCAGCGGCGTCAGCCGGAACCGCACCGGCCACACCCTCGGCAGACGGCGCGTCACTCGGCACGGCCGGCGCGCCCGCGGCAGCCGCAACCACACCGGCGTCAACCGGCACGGCCTCAGCCGAAGCCGCCTCGGCGGCGGCATCCATCAGGGCCACCCCACCCACCGGCGTACCCCCCGGCGGCGTCGTCGCCACCCGGTCTACGAGGGCCTGGGCCGCGCCGGGGGCGACCGTCATGACGGGTGCGGGCTCGGAAACACGCGGGGCGGGTACGGCGGATGTGGGCGGCTGGGGCGTGGCGGCCGAGGCGCCGTCAGGAGCCGTCGCCGGGCCGCCGGCGCCTATGTCGTGGGCGGCCGGGACCGCGTCGGCCGTGTGCTGCGGCGGCACGAAGGCCACCGGCGGAACGTCCGCCGGCGCGGCCTCCGCCAGTGGAAGGTCCGCCGGAGCGACGTCCAGGTACTCGACGCCGCCGACCGGCGGGGCCGGCGGGCGGGCCGGGGAGCCGACGGGCTGCTGCGGGGCGGCGGGGCCGCGGTCGGCGAGGGAGCGGACGACGCCGCTGTTGGGCTCCGGGACGGGCGGGCCCAGGTGGAGCGGGCGGCGCGGCGGCGTGGGCGCGGTGGCCTGCGCCGGGGCGCGCACGCTCGTGTAGTCGAGGGAGCCGGTGTCACGGCCACCCGTCTCGTGCGTACCACCAGGGGCGGCGGGCTGCTCGCTCCAGGCGCCCTGGGCACCCGGCATCAGCAGCAGGTCGTCCTCGTCCGCGGCGTCGTGGTCGAGGTAGGCGTAGGCGGTGGGGTCTCCGGGGTCGGCAGGGGCCGTGCCATCCGCGGGAAGCGGGTGGCCGGGCAGTGCGCCTGCGTTCTCCGGCTGTCCCTCGTCCGGGAACCGGCCGGTGTCGGTCATGCGTACCCCTCGCCCATCGGTAGTGCTCCTTCCAACCGCTCACGCCCACGAAGAAGAACGAGCGCGTGTACGTCGCGGCACGTTGTGTACCGTCCGGTGCCACCCTGCCCTGCACGCGCCAAGCGGGGGGTGCGTTCGGAGCATTGACGGCTGTGGTGTCGGACACCGAGGCGATCGAGGCGACCGAGGCGGCTGCACAACGATCCGCCAGCCTACCCTCCGCACGGTCGCCCGTTCTCAAGGGTGCGTACGACGGCCACTCAGAAGGAAGGCTACGGCGCGCTCCCGCTCCGTCCAGGCGCTTGTGTCCAACTCCACTGCTTGGAGCAGCGTGCACTCCACGGCGTATCCGCCCTCCGCGAGCGCCCTCCCGATGGCCTCGGCGTCGTCGCGGGTGGCGGCGTGGGCGACGATGCGCTCGGGGCGGCGGTCCGCGCAGGCGGCCACGACGGGGGCTCCCCCGCCGCCGACCCGGACGACGTCGGGTTCCGGCAGGTCCTCCAGGACCTGCGGGGCGAGGCCCTGGACGACCTGGAGCTGGACGCCGTAGCGCCGGGCGACGGTGGTGGTGCGGCGGCAGGCCGCGGGGTCGCGGTCGACTGCGATGACGGCGGCGCCGAAGCGGGCGGCCTCGACGGCCGCCGCGCCGCTGCCGCAGCCGATGTCCCAGACGAGGTCGCCCACGCGCGGGCCGAGCCGTGCCAGTTGGGCGGCGCGCAGCTCGGTGGACTCCCCCTCGCCGAGCCCGAGCCCGAGCCCGTCACCGGAGGCGTCCGTGCCACCACCGGCGGCGTCGGCGCCCGTCGCGTAGGCGTCCGCCGGCAGCGCCCAGCCCCGCAGGGCCGGCGGATAGCCGGCGTCGCGGCCGGCGATCCAGCCGCCGCGGCCGGTGGGAGCGCCGAGGCCGCCGATGACGATGACGACGTTCGGGTCGCGCCAGCTGTGGTCCGCGGCCCGGTCGGAGGTGACGACGGTGACCTGTTCGCGCTCGGTGCCCAGTTCCTCGCAGATGACGAAGGTGCGGTGGACGGGGCCGAGGAGGAGGGCGAGCTCGGCGGGGCCGGCGCCGGGCGATGTGAGGACGGCGACCTTGGGGTGGGCGCGGCAGACGTTGACGGCGCGCCGGAGGTCGCGGCTGTGGGCGACGACGACCTGGGCGTCGTCCCAGGGCATGCCGGCCCGGGCGAAGGCGGTGGCGACGGAGGAGACGGCGGGCACGACCTCGACCTCCAGGCCGTGTTCGGGGGCGCGCAGGGTGCGGACGACGCCGAAGAAGCCGGGGTCGCCGTCGGCGAGGACGACGGCGGAGCCGCGGTGCCGGGCGATGCGACGGGCGGCGAGGTCGACGCTGCCGAGGCGGACGCGCTCGGCGTCGGCGGGCACCTCGGGCAGGTCCAGGTGGTGGGCGGCTCCGGCGACCAGGGTGGCGGCCCCGAGGGCGGAGCGGGCCGCGGCCGTCAGCGGTGAGCCGTCCCACCCGATCACCGTGACCCGGTCGGCCATCGTCGTCAGTCTCCTGGGGTTTGTCGGGTTCGGGCCGCGGGGCGGGTCGCGGGGTGGGTGCCCGTAAACGGGCAGGGTGAGCGTACCCCGGACGGGTACCCGTCCGGGCGCGGTGGCGGGGGTGCTCAGCGCCAGTCGTGGAGCGCGGAGGCGTAGCCCCCGGCGGAGGTGTAGTCGTATCCGCCGCCCGCCCGGGGGTCCTGGAGCTCGTCGAGGTCCTCGGGGAGGAGGCTCCAGATGAGGAGGTCCGTCCGGGACTCGGTCCAGCCGGCGCCGCCCTCGGTGCGGCTGCGCGCTATCCAGGCGCTGCGCAGGACGCCCTCGCTGACGCAGCCGGCCTTCTGGGCGACCTGCTGGGCGGCGGTGTTGTCGGCGGCGGTGCGCATCTCCAGGCGTTCGAATTTCTGGTCGCGGAAGAGCCATTCGGCGGCGGCGAGCACGGCTTCGCAGGCGTAGCCCTCGCCCCGGGCCCAGGGCGCGGTGACATAGGCGACCTCGGCGGTGAGGGTGCGCCAGTCGGTGTTGCGGAGGTGGAGGGTGCCCACGAGTCGCTGGGTGAGGAACTCGGCGACCGCAAAGACGATTCCGCGCCCGGAGAGGCGTTCCGAGGGGGCCCGGCGCAGCGCCCAGTCGCGGGCGTCGGCGGTGGTGTAGGGGTAGGGGGCCGAGGTCCAGGCGGTGACGAGTTCGTCGTTCATCATCTCGGCGAGCGGGGGGATGTCCCCGGCCTCGAACGGGCGCAGCACCAGCCGGTCCGTACTGATGGAGATGTCCGGAAAGGTGGAAGTCATGCGCTGCTCCAACGCCGCGGCGGGTGGGCTCGGGTGGTACGGGGCGGGCCCGGGTGCACCAGCATGCAGCATGTGATGGCGGGTGCGCCAAGCGCCAGGCCCCGCGCACGGGGGATCGTGTGCGCGGGGCCTGTGTCCGTACGGATGGCCGAGGTTACAAGGTGTCAGCTCGCGACGGGACCGAAGGCGGGGATCACGGCGCCGTTGCTGAACTTCTGCTCGATGAACTTCTTTACCTCGTCGGAGTTGAGGAGCTTGGCGAGCTTCTCGATCCGGGGGTCCTTCTCGTTGCCCTTCTTGACCGCCAGGAAGTTGGCGTAGGGGTTGCCCTCCGCCTTCTCCAGGGCGATGGAGTCCTTGGCGGGGCTGAGCTTGGCGCTGATGGCGAAGTTGCCGTTGATCACCGCGGCGTCGACGTCGTCGAGGCGGGAGGGGATCTGGGCGGCCTCCAGCTCGGTGAACTTCACGCCCTTGTCGTCCGCGACGTCGGAGAGCTTGGCGGCGGCGCCGACGCCGTCCTTCAGCTTGATGACGCCGTTGTCGGCGAGCAGCTTCAGGGCTCGTCCCTCGTTGGTGGCGTCGTTGGGGACGGCGATGGTGGAGCCGGAGCCGAGGTCGGCGACCTTCTTGCCCTTCTTGGAGTAGAGGCCGAGCGGCTCGATCTCGACGTTGACGACGGGCACGATGTCCGTCTTGTTCTTCTTGTTGAAGTCGTCGAGGTAGGGCTTGTGCTGGAAGAAGTTCGCGTCGACCTCGCCGTTCTGGGTGGCGGTGTTGGGGAGGACGTAGTCGTTGAACTCCTTCACCTCCAGCTTCAGGCCGGCCTTGGCCGCGAGGTTGTCGCGGACGAAGTTGAGGATGTCGCCGTGCGGGGTGGGGCTGGCGGCGACGACGAGCTTGGCGGCCGGGTCGGCGTCCTTCCCCTTCTTGGAGCTGCCGGAGGAGGAGGTGTCGGACGGCGCGCTGCAGGCACTCAGGCCGAGGGTCAGGGCGGCGGCGGCCGCGAGGGCGGCGGTGAGCTTGACGGTGGTACGCACGAAGAGTGCCTTCCTTGCTTGGTGTTTCTCGGGTGCCCCCGGTGCTGACGCCCGGCAAAGGGTCCGGGCTCCGGGGAGTCTTGGGGGGTGGTGCGGGTCAGACCGCCTTGTCCAGGACGGCCTCGGGCTCCGCGACGCCCGTGGCCGGGGTCGTGGCGGCCGCGGCGGCGGGCTCGCGCCGGGCGGGCAGGAGGCGGCGGAGGCCGACGGGGGCCGCCTGGCGGCCGCCGCGCGAGGCGAGGCGGCGTACGGCGAGGTCGCCGGTGAGCTGGACGACGGTCACGATGGCGATCAGCAGCAGGATGGTGATGTTCATCAGCGCGTCCTCGCGCCGCTGGTAGCCGTAGGTGATGGCGAGGTTGCCGAGACCGCCGCCGCCGACCGCGCCCGCCATGGCGGAGTAGCCGATGAGGGTGATGACGGTGGTGGTCAGGCCCGCGAGGAGGGAGGGCAGGGCCTGCGGGAGGAGCACCTTGAAGACGATCGTCCCGGTGCCGCCGCCCATCGACTGCACGGCTTCGACCAGCCCGTGGTCGACCTCGCGGACGGCGGTCTCCACCAGCCGGGCGAAGAAGGGGATCGCCCCGATGGCGAGCGCCACCACGGCCGCGCTGGGGCCGATGGAGGTGCCGACCACCATCCGGCTGAAGGGGATCAGCCAGACGATGAGAATGATGAACGGCAGCGAGCGGCCCAGGTTGAGGATCGCCCCGAGGACCTTGTTGACCGCGACGTTCTGGAGGAGGCCCCCGCGGTCGGTCAGGACGATCAGCAGGCCCAGCGGCAGGCCGCCGATGACGGCGTAGACGGTGGACCACCACACCATGAAGAGCGTGTCGAGACACGCGTCGCGCAGCAGTGGCTGCATCTCGGCCCAGGTCACTTGGCACCTTCCTTAAGGAGCGAGTCGGCAGGCGCCGGAGTCGTCACATCGGCCACGTCGACCTGGAGGCCCTGCTCGCGCAGGAAGCCGATCGGGACGACGTTCTCCTCGAACCGGCCGGGCAGCTCGATGCGCATCCGGCCGATCTGCTTGCCGCAGACGGTGTCCATCGCGGCGCCCAGGATCGAGATGTCGATGTTGTACGTACGGGACAGCTGGGAGATCACGGGCTGGGTCGCGGCGTCGCCGTGGAAGGTGACGTCCACGACGGTGCGGTCCGGGCCGGAGGGCTCGCCGCCGACGGGGAACAGCTCGGCGGCCAGCTCGGAGCCGGGGGTGGCGAGCAGTTCGGAGACGGTGCCGGACTCCACGACGCGGCCGCCCTTCATCAGGGCCGCGGAGTCGCAGATGGTCTTGACGACGTCCATCTCGTGGGTGATCAGCAGGACGGTCAGGCCGAGCTGCTGGTTGAGGTCGCGCAGCAGCTGGAGGATGGAGCGGGTGGTCTCCGGGTCGAGCGCGGAGGTCGACTCGTCGGAGAGCAGCACCTTGGGGTCGCCGGCCAGGGCGCGGGCGATGCCCACGCGCTGCTTCTGGCCGCCGGAGAGCTGGCCGGGGTAGGCCTTGGCCTTGTCGGCGAGGCCGACGAGGTCCAGCAGCTCCAGGGCCTTGCGCTCGCGCTCCTTGCCGGAGACTCCGAGGATCTCGAGCGGCAGCTCGACATTGGCCTGCACGGTCCGTGAGGAGAGCAGGTTGAAGTGCTGGAAGACCATGCCGATGCGGCTGCGTGCCTTGCGCAGCTCGGCGCCGGCCCGCTGGCCCCGCCCGGCGAGGGCGGTGAGGTCCTGGCCGGCGACGGTGACCGTGCCGGAGGTGGGGCGCTCCAGGAGGTTGACGCAGCGGATGAGGGTCGACTTGCCGGCGCCGCTCTGGCCGATGACGCCGTACACCTCGCCCTCACGGACGTGGAGGTCGACGCCGTCGAGGGCGGTGACCTCGCGGCCGCGCGAGCGGTAGACCTTTGTCAGGCCCTTAGTGGTGATCACAGGGGTTTCCGTCACTGTCGAGTGCGCGACGTGATGGCGCCGGCACGGGAATTCATTGCGGAACGCGGCATCGGAGTGCCCTGGCGAGCGCGTGGGGCTCGTAACTCGGGGGCATCTGGTGACGCGGGGCGGCGCGGCTCCGTCCTGGGGCGCCTCCCAGCGGTAGCTGGGGGAAAGTCGCCGGACGGGGTGCGCTACGGGGTCTCGCTTCGGGGCGCGAGGCACAGGGGCCCTCAGCAGTCACACATTCGACACATACGACGAGCAGCACCGGGCGTCGTCATCGCCTCGGTCGCAAAGATGCGGGTGCTCGTCGTGGTCATGCGGGCAAGTAAAACAGAAGCACGTGCGAATCGGCCAAGCCTGTCCGAATACCGGACGCGATCTCTCGCTTCCTGGACGCGCGGGAGCGCGGCGGGGGTGCGCGCGAGGGGCCCGTACCGGGCGTTTAAAGTCGTCCCATGCCTGTCTCGTCCCCTTCGCACACCCGCGTCTCCCGGGGGTCCCGGTGCTCGACGCGCTGACGCTCGCGGCCGGTCTGGCCGCTCTCGCGCTGGCCGCCTGGTGCGGTTTCGCCTTCGCCCGGGACGAGCCCACCAAGGACTGGCACTTCATCGGCATGGCCGTGGTCGCGGCCCTGGCGCTGGTGCAGCTCGTCATCGGTGTAGTGCGGCTGTCCGGCGGCGACAAGCCGGCGCAGGGCACAGCGATCTTCGTGGCCTATCTGCTGGGCGCGGCGGCCGCCGTTCCCGCTGCGGGCTTCATGTCCCTGGCCGAGCGGACCCGCTGGGGCTCGGCCACCGTGGCGGCGGGCGCCGTGATCCTGGCCGTGCTGGAAGTGCGGCTCTACGACATCTGGGGAGGCTGACATGTCCGAGGCTGAAATGTCCAAGCAGGCGGACACGGGCGAGCGGTCCGGCTTCGACCTCGGCCAGGGGCCGGGCCGGCTGCTGGTCTGGCTCTACGGCGTCTTCACCGTCGCGGCGGCCTCCCGCTCGATCGTCCAGATGATCATGGACTTCGGCCGGGCGCCGCTCGCGTACGTCCTGTCGGCGGCCGCCGCCGCGGTCTACGCCTTCATCACGTACTCGCTGGTGCGCGGTGGCGGGCGGGCCCGCAGGGCGGCGCTGGTGTGCTGCGCCGCCGAGCTGGTGGGTGTGGTGACCGTGGGCACCTGGACGCTGCTGGAGCCGTCCGCCTTCCCCGACGCCACGGTCTGGTCGGACTACGGCATGGGCTATCTCTTCATCCCGGTCGTCCTGCCGGTGACCGCGATGGTCTGGCTGCGCCGGGCCCCGCGCTGAGGCCCGGCACGGTCCGGCGTCAGGCGCTCGTCACCAGGGCGGGCGCCCCGGCGGGCCCGGCCTCCTTCTCCAGGGTGACCACGGTGAGGTTCCGCCCGGCCGGTTCGGCGCCGGTGCGGGTGTAGCCCCACTTGCGGTACAGGCGCGGGCTCCCCTCGCCGCGCTGGCCGGCGGCCAGCCGGAACCGCTTGGCGCCCCACTCCCCCGCCAGCCGCTCCTCGATCGTGGCGAGCAGCCGCCCGCCCAGACCGTGCCGCCGCAGCCGGGGGTGGACGATCAGCCCCGTGATGACGGCCGTCCCCTCGGTGTCGACGGCGGCGCGGACGGAGCCGACGACCTCCTCGCCGAGCCGGGCCACGAGCACACAGCCGCGGCCCAGTTCGGCGCGCAGGTCGTCGAGCGTCTGCGTCAGGGGTTCGATGGTGTAGTCGCCGTAGAGCTCCGCCTCGCTCTGATAGCAGAGGTACTGGAGCTTGAGGATCTGCTCGGCATCGTGCTCGGCCGCGGCCGAGATGGTCACGCTCATGCCCATGTGCGCACGCCTCCCCTTGCTGGGTCGCTTAACGCTCCTTTCCCCCGGGTCAAGGAGCTGCAATCTCTGCCATGAGCATTCTGCGCAGGCATCCCAGGCAACGGGAACGTACGGGCCCCAAAGATCCTTGTGACATTCCCAACTTCCCTGCGATTTCACGGTAGGTCGGGTCGTGGCCCGAGAGAAGCGCGGAAATCAGCCGGGGACAGCGGCCGGGCAGCCGGCGGATCGCGGCCCGCAGCTCGCGGCGGGACTCGGCGGCCAGCACGGCCTGTTCCACCCCGGAATCCACCCGTTCGCCGGATGTCGGGGCGGCCTCGCCGGTGGGGTCGTAGAGCACCTCCCGCCGGGCCCGGCGCAGGGCGGCTTGGACCTCGGCCCGGACGGCCGCCGTTAAGCGCGTGACGGGCTCCCCGGCTCGGCGCTCGCTCAGCAGCCGCACCCAGACGGACTGTTCGAGGTCGGCGGCGTCCAGTCCGGCGGAGTGCGCCTCGGCGGCGCACTCCGCCTTGAGCAGGGGGCTCAGCCGGGTCAGGAGATCACTCTGAGTGGTCATGCGGGCGGGGACGCCGGCCTCCGGCCCACCGGTTTCCGGGCTACCCGGAATTCACCCGTCCGGGTGTGGTGGGTCACCGGGGGCTGACGCCCGGACGGCAGTGCCGGACGGCCCCGGCGTCACGCCTTGCGGAACGCGTCCCGCGCCATGGCCGCCGTGTCGCAGTTGTCGGAGAATATGCCGTCGATGCCCGTCGCGAAGTACGCCTTGAACGCGCCGAACGCGTCGCCGTAGGCGTTCGGGTCCGTGCCCCGGCGGAAGTCGGCGGGCAGGAAGCTGTTCTCGTTGCGCATGGTGTACGGGTGGAGGATCAGCCCGGCGGCGTGGGAGTCGCGCACCAGCGTGGTGGGCTTGGTGAGCCGGTCGTTCTTGTCCCGGGGAATGATCAGGTTCACCCAGGGGCCGATGCCCTGCGCGAAGCCGGAGACCCACTTGAGGCCCTTGGGGGTGATGAGGTCGGCGACCGTGCGCGGGTCGTTCGCCTCGACGAAGTCCCAGGGGCGGGTGGGCAGGTCGTCCAGCAGCAGCACCTTGGGGCAGTCGAGGCCGAGCCGGCCGAGACGCTGGAGGCTGCTCGGCTCGAACGACTGGAGGAACGTGTAGCCGTTGCGCCCCGAGCGGCCGTAGCGCCGCAGCAGCTTGGCGAGGCGCTCCTCCAGGCCCAGGCCGATCTTGCGGAAGTACGTGGGGTGCTTGGTCTCCACGTGCAGCCAGATGCGGCGGCCGCGCTTGCGGCCCTGCTCGTCGGCCCACTTGAGGACCTCCTCGAACGTCGGCACGTCCCAGCGGCCGTCGTAGAGGGTGTTGTGCTGGCGGTTGCCGGGGATGCGCTCCTTGGCGCGCAGCGTCTTCAGCTCCGCGAGGGTGAAGTCCTCGGTGAACCAGCCGGTGTGCTTCTCGCCGTCCACGGTCTTGGTGGTCTTGCGGGAGGCGAACTCCGGGTGGTCGGCGACATCGGTGGTGGCGGTGATGTCGTTCTCGTGCCGGCAGACGAGATGGCCGTCCTGGGTCGGCACGACGTCCTGCTCGATGACGTCCGCGCCGTTGGCGAGGGCGTACTCGTAGGAGCCGAAGGTGTGCTCGGGCCGGTAGCCGCAGGCGCCGCGGTGGCCGATGACGGTGGGCACGGGCAGGTCCTTGAGGGAACCCCCGTGGCCGCGCCCGGCCGTGAGGTCCGTCTCCCGCCCGGCCGCCATCGCCGGAACCGCTCCGCCGCCGAGGGCGACCGCCCCCGCGCCGAGGGCCGCCGCGGCCCCCAGCACCGTGCGCCTGCCCGGCCGCTGCTCCTGCTGCATGTTTCTCCTTCTGTGGTGCTGATGCCGTGTGGTGCCACGGCTGTGCCGTGGGCTGCTACCCGGTCGGCCGATCGTATGCACGTCCGACTTCCGGGTTGAAGAACGAATGAGGAACGGAGTGGAAAGTCACGTCAACACTCTGTTTCGACTCGGTCAACCCCGCGTGCACAAGGGGCGTACCCGCGAGTATCGTCGTCGACCGCGCCCCGCGCGCCCGTCCCGCACATCACGACCGGAGGGTCCGTTGTCCCGCATCCTGCTCAAGGCGTTCCTCGGATTGCTCATGCGCGTCCTGTACCGCCCGAAGATCGAGGGGGCCGGGCACATCGCGGAGAGCGGGCCGGTGATCCTCGCGGGGAACCACACCACGTTCGTGGACTCGCTGTTCCTCGCCCTGGTCGTCAAGCGCCAGGTGTTCTTCATCGGCAAGGACGAGTACGTCACGGGCAAGGGGCTCAAGGGCCGGCTGATGGCGTGGTTCTTCGGCGCCTCCGGGATGATCCCGGTCGACCGCGACGGCGGCAACGGCGGGGTGGCCGCGCTGATGACGGGCCGTCGGGTGCTGGACGAGGGCAAGGTCTTCGGCATCTACCCGGAGGGCACCCGCTCCCCCGACGGCCGCCTCTACCGCGGCCGCACCGGCATCGCCCGGCTGACGCTGATGACGGGCGCTCCGGTGGTGCCGTTCGCGATGATCGGCACGGAGAAGGTCCAGCCCTCCGGGAAGGGCCTGCCGCGCATCGCGCCGGTGACGGTGCGCTTCGGCGAGCCGCTGGACTTCTCCCGCTACGAGGGGATGGACCGCGACCGCTATGTGCTGCGCGCCGTCACCGACGAGGTGATGAGCGAGGTCATGCGGCTGTCCGGCCAGGAGTACGTGGACATGTACGCCACCAAGGCCAAGGCGGCCTGACCCCGGCCGGACGCCACGCGGTGTCCGGCCGCTAGCCCAGGCAGCGCGGCTGGAACGCCGGGTCGGCCGGGCCCTTGCGCCCGAGGGCGTTCAGCACCCACTGCGCCACGACCGGGTCCTTGGTGGCCTGGTCGTGCATGAAGGGGTCCAGCGGGCACTTGTCCTGGAGCACGACATTGCTGAGGTGCTCGGCGGGGCCGGTCAGCAGGGCGCTGGTGTAGGGGATGACCACCTCGTCGTGCCGGGTGGTGATGACGGTGTAGTCCGGCCCGGCGGGGGTCTCGTCGCCCTCGTTGAGCTTCTTGAGCAGGTCCGAGCCGACGCGCTGGTCCAGGCAGGACGGGCAGAAGGTGTAGCCGAACGGTATGGCGAGCGGGTTCAGCGTGCCGTGGTTGGACGGCACGATGCCCACGAGGTCGTCGACCTTGTCCGCGCCGCCGAGGAACTTCACGTAGTAGCGCGGCATCATGCCGCCCTGGCTGTGCCCGACGATGTCGACCTTGGCCGCGCCCGTCGCGCCCCGTACCGCCTCGACGAAGTCGCGCAGCTCGGCGGCGGCCTGCGGGATGGGGTCGGTCTCCATGTGCCCGTAGTTGAAGGCGAAGACGCAGTAGCCCGCCTCCTTGAGCTTCGGGGAGAGCTTGGCCCAGTTCTCCGCCATCAGCTTGAACGTGCCGTTGACCAGCACGACGGGCTGCGGATGCGCCGAGTCCGGCTTGCAGGACCAGTCGTTGGCGCCCTTGGGCGGGACGTCCAGGACCGAGGCGGAGGCCGGGGACGCGGTGAGCCCCATGAGGCTCAGGGCCGCGGTGGCCGCGGCGGCGACCAGGAATCGTGCGGTGGTACGCAGACGCATGTGGGGGATTCCTTTGAACATGGCGCCGCTGCTGCGGACGCCTTCGTCCGAACCACGTTCGACAATGTCGACCGGTGGACGAGATGTTCTCGGGTGCGTCAGGACTGCGTCAATAGAGTTACTCGCCGGTAAACGTCACAGGGGCCGGGGGTTGCCACCCCGGCCCCTGTGGTGTTTGCTCATCCGAGCCCATCCGAGCCCGTATGGGATCAGCCGCCGTACCCTTCCTCCAGCCGCTGTCCGCGCAGCAGGAACCAGGCGGCGACCGCCGTCACCAGCAGCACCAGCGCACCGACGCCGGAGGCGATCCGCAGCCCCTCGACGAAGGCGTCCTGAGCCGAGCCGAGCAGCGCCGCGCCCGTGTCCGCGGGCAGGGTGGCGGCCGACTCGACCGCGCCGCCCAGGGACTCCCGCGCGTCGCCCGCAGCGCCCGCCGGGACCCCGGCCGGCACGGTGAACCCGCGGTAGACCCCGGTGACGATCGTGCCGAGCAGAGCGATGCCCAGCGCGGCACCCAGCTCGTAGGCCGTCTCCGAGACCGCCGAGGCCGCGCCCGCCTGCTCCTTTGGCACGCTGGAGAGGATCACATCGGCGGTGACGGTGAAGGAGAAGCCCGCCCCGATGCCGACGACGAGCAGCGCCGCGCCCAGCACCGGGTAGGCGGTGTCCGCGTCCAGCGCGACCAGCGCCGCCAGCGCGAGCCCTATCGCCGCGAGCCCGCCGGTCACCACCGAGCGCACCGACCAGCGCCGGGCGGCCTGCCCGGCCAGCAGACCGGCCGTCACCGCGCCGACGGCGGCGGGCAGCTCGGCCAGTCCCGCCTCCAGCGGGCTGCGGTCCTGCACCAGCTGGAGGAACTGGGAGAGGAAGAAGACCATCCCGGACAGCCCCAGGACCGTCAGCAGGTCGGCCAGGACCGCCGCCGAGAAGCCCCGGTGATGGAAGAGCCGCATGTCCAGCAGCGGCGAGGGCAGCGTGAGCTGCCGCCGTACGAACCACACCAGCGCCCCCGCGCCGACGACGGCCGCCAGGGCGACCGGCCAGGCGAAGCCGTTGGTGGCACCCTCCTTGATCGCATAGACCAGGGCGATGATGCCGACCATCGACAGCAGCACGCTCGGCAGGTCCCACGGCCCCGGGGCGGGGTCCTTCGACTCCGGCAGCAGCTTCGCCCCGACGAGGACGAGCACGGCCATCACCGGCAGGTTGATCAGGAAGACCGAGCCCCACCAGAAGTTCTCCAGCAGGAAGCCGCCCACCACCGGGCCGACGGCCGCGCCTGCGGAGGCCATGGCACCCCAGACGCCGATGGCCAGGCTGCGCTCCTTGGGGTCGTGGAAGATATTGCGGATCAGCGCGAGCGTCGAGGGCATCAGCGTCGCGCCCGCCACACCCAGCAGCGCCCGCGCCGCGATCATCATCTCCGGGCTGGACGCGTAGGCGTTGAGCACCGACACCGCGCCGAACGCCACGGCACCCGTCAGCAGCAGCTTCTTGCGGCCCACCCGGTCGCCCAGGCTGCCCATGGAGACGAGCAGTCCGGCGATGACGAAGGAGTAGACGTCACCGATCCACAGCAGCTGGGTGCCCGACGGCCGCAGGTCCTCGCTGAGGAACGGCGTGGCGAGCCCCAGAACGGTGGCGTCGACGGCGACGAGCAGGACGGCGAGGGCGAGCACGGCCAGCGCCAGCCAGCGCCCCGGTCGCGGCGTCTCCACCGGCGCGGGCGCGTCGGGCGCCGGGCCGGCGGTCCGGGCGCTCACCGCTCGGCCCTGCGCTGCGCCCCGCCGAGCAGGAGCTCGGAGACCATGCGGGCGAGGTCCTTGGCGGCCACCCGCCCATCCTGCACGGCCCACGCCCCGGAGGCGATCAGCCCGTACAGCGCGTCGGTGAGCCAGGCGGGTGAGAGGTCGACCCGGAAGGCGCCCTCCTCCTGGCCGCGCAGGAAGAGCGCGTGGACACGGGCGTCGAGGCGGTTCCAGCCCTCGTCGATCTCGCCCTCGAAGAGCTGGTTCTCGGAGTAGAGGAAGGACATCAGACCGGCGGCCTGCTCGGCCTTCTCGATCAGGCGGCGCACGGCCTGCGCCGCGTCGCCCTCGTCCAGCCGGGCCTCGTCCAGGGCCCGCTCGAACTGCTCGATGCCGAGCTTTTCCAGGGCCCTGACGAGCGCGTCGCGACCGGCGAAGTGGCGGTGGAGGGTGGCGCGGCTGATCCCGGCGGCCTTGGCGATCTCGTCCATGGAGGCGGTCGCCTTACGGGTGAGCAGGGCTGCGGCTGCTCTCAGTACATGCTCGCGGCGGTCAAGGCTCATGAGACGACCATAACCCGCATGAGACATCAATGTCTCATGCGAATTATGGTCGTCTCAAAATGATCACCCGTGTCGCGTATCCGCCGTGCCCGCCCAGGTGCGCTGGACCGCCAGATCGGCCTTGACCTCCTGGAGCTGGACCGCCACGGCCGAGGGAGCCGTGCCGCCCCGCCCGCTGCGGGAGGCGAGCGCGCCGGGGACGCTCAGGACCGTGCGGACCTCGGGGGTCAGATGCGGGGAGATCGCGGCGAAGTCCTCGTCGCTCAGCCCGTCGAGCTCGATGCCGCGCGCCTCGCACTCCTTGACGCACTCCCCCGCGACCTCGTGCGCCACCCGGAACGGCACGCCCTGCCGGACCAGCCACTCGGCGATGTCGGTGGCGAGCGAGAAGCCGGCCGGGGCCAGCTCCTCCATCCGGTCGCGGTGGACGGTGAGGGTCGCCATCATCCCGGTGAAGGCCGGGAGCAGGACCTCCAGCTGGTCGCAGGAGTCGAAGACCGGCTCCTTGTCCTCCTGGAGATCGCGGTTGTAGGCGAGCGGCAGGGCCTTGAGGGTGGCCATCAGCCCGGTGAGGTTGCCGATCAGCCGCCCGGACTTGCCGCGCGCGAGCTCGGCGATGTCGGGGTTCTTCTTCTGCGGCATGATCGAGGAGCCGGTGGAGAAGGCGTCGTGGAGGGTGACGAAGGAGAACTCCTTCGTGTTCCAGATGATGATCTCCTCGGCGATCCGCGACAGGTCGACGCCGATCATCGCCGTGATGAAGGCGAACTCCGCGACGAAGTCCCGGGAGGCCGTGCCGTCGATGGAGTTGCCGGACGAGCCGCGCTCGAAGCCGAGGTCGGCGGCGACCGCCTCCGGGTCCAGCCCGAGGGAGGACCCGGCGAGCGCGCCCGAGCCGTACGGCGAGACCGCCGTGCGCTCGTCCCACTGCCGCAGCCGCTCCGCGTCCCGGGACAGCGCCTGGACGTGGGCGAGCACATGGTGGGCGAAGAGCACCGGCTGGGCGTGCTGAAGGTGGGTGCGGCCCGGCATGGCGACGTCCGGGTGGGCCTCGGCGAGGCCGACGAGCGCCTCCTGGAGGCCGGCGATCAGCCCGCCGATGATCCGCGCGTGGTCGCGCAGGTACATCCGGAAGAGCGTGGCGACCTGGTCGTTGCGCGACCGGCCGGCGCGCAGCTTGCCACCGAGGTCCGGACCGAGCCGCTCCAGCAGACCGCGCTCCAGGGCGGTGTGGACGTCCTCGTCGGCGACGGTGCCGGTGAAGGTGCCGGCGGTGACGTCGGCCTCCAGCAGCCCGAGACCCTCGATCATGCGGGTGAGCTCGTCGTCCGTGAGCAGCCCGGCCTTGCGCAGCACCCGGGCATGGGCGCGGGAGCCGGCGATGTCGTAGGGGGCGAGCCGCCAGTCGAAGTGGACGGAGGCGGACAGCTTCGCCAGGGCCTCGGCCGGCCCGTCCGCGAACCGGCCGCCCCACAGCCGCACGTCGCCGCCGCCGGCGGGGGGCTGCGATCCGGTGGTCATCGTCGATTGCTCCTCTGCGCGATGCGGTGCGATGCGGTGGTGCGGCCTCCCCGGCCCAGAGGGCCGGGGAGGCGCGGGTGGGGGGTGGCGAACGGACTAGTGGACCAGGTCCCGCTTGGCCGCGATCTTCGAGGACAGGCCGAAGATCTCGATGAAGCCCTTCGACATCGACTGGTCGAAGGTGTCGCCCGTGTCGTAGGTGGCGAGGTTGAAGTCGTAGAGCGACTGCTCGGACCGCCGGCCCGTCACGACGGCCCGGCCGCCGTGGAGGGTCATCCGGATGTCACCGGAGACGTGCTCGTTGGCCTCGGCGACGAATCCGTCCAGGGCCCGCTTGAGCGGCGAGAACCACAGGCCGTCGTAGACCAGCTCGGCCCACCGCTGCTCGACCTGCCGCTTGTACCGGGCGAGCTCGCGCTCGACGGTCACGGCCTCCAGCTCCTTGTGCGCGGTGATCAGCGCGATCGCGCCGGGCGCCTCGTAGATCTCCCGGGACTTGATGCCGACCAGCCGGTCCTCGACCATGTCCAGCCGCCCGACGCCCTGGGCGCCGGCCCGCTCGTTCATCTGCTGGATGGCCTGGAGCACGGTGACGGGCTTGCCGTCGATGGCGACGGGGACGCCCTTGTCGAAGGTGATGACCACCTCGTCGGCCTCCCGGGGGGTGGCCGGGTTGGCCGTGTAGTCGTAGACGTCCTCGATCGGGGCGTTCCAGATGTCCTCGAGGAAGCCGGTCTCGACGGCGCGGCCGAAGACGTTCTGGTCGATGGAGTACGGCGACTTCTTGGTCGTCGCGATCGGCAGGCCCTTGGCCTCGCAGAAGGCGATGGCCTTGTCCCGGGTCATCGCGTAGTCCCGGACGGGGGCGATGCACTTCAGCTCGGGGGCGAGGGAGGAGATGCCGGCCTCGAACCGCACCTGGTCGTTGCCCTTGCCGGTGCAGCCGTGGGCGACGGTGGTCGCGCCGTGCTTCTTCGCGGCGGCGACGAGGTGCTTGACGATCGTGGGCCGGGAGAGGGCGGAGACCAGCGGGTACCGGTCCATGTACAGGGCGTTGGCCTTGATCGCGGGGAGGCAGTACTCCTCGGCGAACTCGTCCCTGGCGTCCGCGACCTCGGCCTCGACCGCACCGCAGGCGAGCGCGCGCTTGCGGATGACGTCCAGGTCCTCGCCGCCCTGGCCGACATCCACGGCGACGGCGATGACCTCGGCGCCCGTCTCCTCGGCGATCCAGCCGATGGCGACGGAGGTGTCAAGGCCGCCGGAATAGGCGAGTACGACGCGCTCGGTCACGGGGGTTCTCCTTACGGGTGCGGTGCGGTGCGGTGCGCTGTGCGCTGCGCATTCATGCGCTGGTGGGCATAACTATGCAGTGCGGCGCATGTTTCGTCAATAGCTCGTGGGAGTGAATCGTTGCCGAGTGGGCGTCGGCACGGCGTTCTACGATGCGACTATCCGGGTGCCCAACCAAGGAGGTTTCGCCATGACTGTGCGGGACGACTTCTTGCAGGAGATCGTCGAGCGTGCGGCGTCGGTGATCGAGGGCTGCAAGATCGAAGTGGTGGGGGACCGGATCATCATGACGCCGCGGAGCAGCGTCCAGAGCTGGACGATTCGCCGCGTCCAGAACGCCATCGATGCCTGCGGCATCGCCGAGGAGCGCATCCTGTCGGACGTGCTGATCCAGTTTCCGGGAGAGCCGCAACGGTGCCCGGATGTGGCGATCGTCGAGGACGGCGCCACCGAGAAGTACTCCCACGAGGATCTCCTGGCCGCCATCGAGATCGTCTCCTCGAAGTACGACAGGAACGACTATGCGATCAAGGTGCAGCAGTACGCCCACTTCGGCGTGCCCATCTACTTGATCATCGACCCCTTCCGCGGGCAGTGCAGCCTGCTCACCGAGCCGGTGGGCGACTCGTACACCTCGTGCGAGGAGTACAAGTACGGCGACACCGTCGCCTTCCGACTCCGCGACGGCAGCGACATCGAGATCCCCACGCACACGTTCAAGCGCCGCAACTGAGCCCCCTCCGGACCCCGGATTTGGATCACGGCGCGGAACAGGATATTTTCTTTCTGCACGCCCCACCGGGAAGAAAAGCCCGGAGGGACGCGGCACCGGGACGTGGCGCAGCTTGGTAGCGCACTTGACTGGGGGTCAAGGGGTCGTGGGTTCAAATCCCGCCGTCCCGACGGTGTGAAGAAGCCTCTGATCAGCGGGAAACCGCGGATCAGAGGCTTTTTCCATGCCCAGCAGCGCCCGGGCCAGCGTGTCCGAGTCCCCCAGCGTCATCGAGTCCACGCCGGGGCGGATGCCCGCCGCCGTGACCCAGTGGACGGACTCCGTGGGCACCCCCAGGGCGAAACGACGTGGGTGGGGGCGGCCCGTCGCGTCGAGCAGGTGGCACGGGCGGCCGGTGACGGCGAGACCGCCGGTGACGTAGTCGGTGCCGTCGCCGCACGGGATGCGATGCGCGCGGCACTGGCCCGTGGCGAGCAGGTGCCGCAGCAGGGGGTCGGCCGTGCGGGCCAGGTCGGGTTCGGGCAGCCGGGCCTCGATCAGGACCCGGCCACGCGCCCCGGCGCCCGGCACCTCCGACTCCAGGACGAACGCCCCGGCCTCCGTACGGACCCGCGCCCCCGGCCCGGCGACGCTCAGGATCCCCGCCTCGATCAGTGCCGCCATCCGCTCGATCCGGTGGGCGGGCGGGCCGATGGACAGGAAGGCGTTGAGCGGGGTGTACCAGCCGTCGAGGTCGTCGCGGTGGGAGTCGCCGAGCAGCCCGCCGTGGTCGACCAGCTGCCGGATCTCGTTGCGCAGGTCGCGCAGGACGTCGAGGGCCGCCTTGAGGGGGCCGCTGACATTGCCCGCGCGGGCCTCGGCCACGTCACGGGCCAGCCGGTCCAGCAGCCAGGACCGCAGTTCGCCGGGGCCCGCGAAGCGCAGACCCGCGCAGGGGCGGGCGAGGCGGTCCCAGTCCCAGCGGTCGGCGCGCCCGATGCCGCACCGGGCGAGGACGTCCCGTTCCGCCGCACCGCGCGGGGCGGCGAGATAGCGGTCCGCGAACTCGGCGAGCTCGCCCGCACCGGTCCCCCGGCGGCGCAGCAGCGCCTCGTAGTAGACGCACTCGGTCTCCTTGGCGATCAGCGGCCACAGGTCGGCGCGGAAGTCGAGGCGCCGGCCGGCGTCGGCGCGGCCGCGCAGCCGGGCGAGGGTGAGCGGGGTGAGCAGGCGGGGGCGGTGGCGGCCGTGCGCGCCCTTCTCGTTCTCGCCCCGCGCGTGGTACGGGACGCCGCGCCGGGAGCCCGCGTGGAGGAGGGGTTCCCGGCCGGAGGGGCGGTAGACGAGGGAGCCGCCGGTTCTCTCGAAGGTGCCGCCCCGGCCCTCGGTGAGCAGGGCCACATGGTCGAAGAAGGTCAGGCCCAGGCCCCGTAACAGCACGGGCTCCCCCGGCCGGACGGCGGAGAGGTCGGCGTCGGCGGGGTTGGCGGGCGGGACGTGGAGCAGTCCGTGGCCGTCCGCGTAGGAGGACAGTTCCGCTTCGGTGTCGGTCGGGCGCGTGGGTAAGTGGCCCTGGCAGAGGACGACGGCGTCGAGACCGTCGAGGAGGGTGCCGTCGTCCAGGCGGACGGTCTGCCGGGCGGGGCCGCCCGCGTCGTCCAGCGCGACGGCACGGGCGCGGTGGAGGTGGACGGAGACGCCCGTGGGGGCGCGGCGCACCACCCGCCGGAAGACCCACTCCAGGTAGTGCCCGTAGAAGGCCCGGGTGGGGTACGAGTCCGGGCCCAGCCGCCGGGCCTCGGCGCGGACCGCCGCGCCGGCGTGGGGGCGGGAACGGGCCCATCCGTAGAGGCTGGGGCCGGGTTCGAGCGGCCCCGCTATGCGCACGCCGGCGTCGGTGAACATGGTGATCTGCGATGCCACGGTGTTCATCAGCAGATGGCTCGACTGGCCGGTGCGCCAGACACCGCCGGAGCCGGGGCGCCCGGGGTCGACGAGGTGGACGGCCACGGCCCGGGGTGAGCCGGAGGCCGCGGCCGCCCGGGCGTTGGCGCACAGCCGCTCCAGCACCGACAGGCCGCGCGGTCCGGCACCGATGACGCACAGTGTGAGGTTGTCGCCGGTCACTCGGCGCCTCCTTCGTCGAGAGGGCCGGTTCTCCGGGCCCTCCGGCGCAGGATGCCGTCATCGACTCCCCCGGCGTGCACTTTCGCCGGAGTTCGAACACGTCCCTCGACAGCGGGAATTGATGATGGTAAGCGGCGCTCGCCGCGCGCGTGCCGACCCCGTCAGGGGCGCGGGGGACTGCGCGACCAGCCACAGCCGGCACGCGGCCGACGGTGATCCGCACCGGCAGCGGCCCGAACGTCGAGCGGAGCCCTCAGCGGAGCGTCACCGTTCCTTCTGTGCCAGCCGCAGCAAGTGGTCCGCCAGCGCCTGCCCTCCGCTCGGGTCACGGCTGATCAGCAGCACCGTGTCGTCACCCGCGATGGTGCCGATGATCTCGTGGACGCCCGCCTGGTCGATCGCCGAGGCGAAGAACTGGGCGGCTCCCGGCGGTGTCCGCAGGACGACCAGGTTGGCGGAGGCCTCCGCCGAGATCAGCAGTTCGCCGGCGAGCCGGCCCATCCGGGCCTCCGACGCGGACTCCCCGAGGGGGGCGCGCGGGGTGCGGTCGCCGCCCTCGGAGGGCACCGCGTAGATCAGCTCGCCGCCGGTGTTGCGGATCTTGACGGCGCCGAGCTCGTCGAGGTCGCGGGAGAGCGTCGCCTGGGTGACGGAGAGTCCGTCGTCGGCGAGCAGCTTGGCGAGCTGGCTCTGGGAGCGGACGGCCTGTCGGCTGAGGATGTCCACGATGCGGCGGTGGCGTGCGGTGCGGGTCTGCGGCACGGCCTGTCCGCCGTGAACCGGCTCGGTCTCCTGCGCCTCGGTCATCTTCTTCGTCAGTCTCCGGATCGTCGTTCCCCGTGGGCCCCGTCGGCGACGGCGTCCAGGACGCCGGGCAGCGTCCGGAGGAACGTCTCCACGTCATCCTCGGTGATGATCAGCGGAGGGGCCAGCCGCACCACATCGGGCGCGACCGCGTTCACCAGCAGGCCGGCTTCCTGGGCCGCCTGCTGCACCATCGGTGCGAGGGGCTCGCCAAGGACAATACCCAGCAGCAGGCCGGTACCACGGACGTGGTCGACGAGCGGGTGGCCGAGCGCGGCGATCCCGTCACTCAGCAGGCCCCCCACGCGCTTGACCCGGCCGAGGATTCCATCGGTCTCCAGGGTCTCCAGGACGGCGAGCGCGGCGGCGCAGGCGACGGGGTTGCCGCCGAAGGTGGAGCCGTGCTGACCAGGTGTCAGCAGGTCGGCGGCGGGCCCGAAGGCCAGGGTCGCGCCGATGGGCAGCCCGCCGCCGAGGCCCTTGGCGAGGGTGACGACGTCGGGCTCGACGCCCTGCGCCAGATGCTCGAACCAGTGTCCGGTGCGGCCGATACCTGTCTGGATCTCGTCCAGCGCCAGCAGGGCCCCGGCCGCGCGGGTGATCTCCCGGGCGGCGGCCAGATAGCCCGCCGGGGGCACGACGACGCCGTTCTCGCCCTGGACGGGCTCCAGGACGACCATCGCGGTGTCGCCGGTGACGGCCGCGCGGAGCGCCTCCGTGTCCCCGTACGGCACGTGGGTGACGTCGCCCGGCAGCGGAAGGAAGGGTTCCTGCTTGGCGGGCTGGCCGGTGAGGGCGAGGGCGCCCATGGTGCGGCCGTGGAAGCCGCCCCGGGCGGCCACCATGTGCGTCCGGCCCGTCCGCCGCCCGATCTTGAACGCGGCCTCGACGGCCTCCGCGCCGGAGTTCGCGAAGTAGACCCGCCCGGGGCGGCCGGCCAGCGCCAGCAGCCGCTCGGCGAGCTGGACGGTCGGCTCGGCGGTGAAGAGGTTGGAGACGTGGCCGAGGGTGGCGATCTGGTCCGAGACGGCCCGGACGACGGCCGGATGGGCGTGGCCGAGGGCGTTGACGGCGATGCCGCCGACGAAGTCCAGGTAGCGCTTGCCGTCGGCGTCCCAGACGAACGGGCCCTCACCGCGCACCAGCGGGATCGCGGGCGTGCCGTAGTTGTCCATCAGGGCACCCTGCCAGCGCCGGGTGAGCTCCGCGTTGGTCGTCATGACTCCCCCTCCGGGTCCGGCACGACCATGGTGCCGATGCCCTCGTCCGTGAAGATCTCCAGCAGGATCGAGTGCTGGACACGGCCGTCTATCACCCGCGCCGTGGTGACGCCGTTGCGCACGGCGTACAGACAGCCCTCCATCTTGGGCACCATGCCGCTGGCCAGCTCGGGCAGCAGTCGTTCCAGTTCGCTCGCGGTGAGCCGGCTGATGACCTCGTCGCTGTGCGGCCAGTCCTCGTAGAGGCCCTCGACGTCGGTGAGGACCATCAGCGTCTCGGCGCCGAGCGCCACGGCGAGCGCGGCGGCGGCGGTGTCGGCGTTGACGTTGTAGACGTGGCCGTCGTCGGCGCTGCGGGCGATGGAGGAGACGACGGGGATGCGGCCGTCGTCGAGCAGGGCCTGGACGGCGCCCGGGTCGATCGCGGTGATCTCGCCGACCCGCCCGAGGTCCACCCGCTCGCCGTCTATCTCGGCGTAGTGCTTGGTGGCGGTCATCAGGTGGGCGTCCTCGCCGGTGAGGCCGACGGCGAGCGGGCCGTGCTGGTTGAGGAGGCCGACGAGCTCGCGCTGCACCTGCCCGGCGAGGACCATCCGGACGACGTCCATGGCCTCGGGCGTGGTGACCCGCAGCCCGGCCTTGAACTCCGAGGTGATGCCCATCCGGTCGAGCTGACGGCTGATCTGCGGTCCCCCGCCGTGGACGACGACGGGCTTGAGGCCGGCGTGCCGCAGGAAGACGACGTCCTGGGCGAAGGCGGCCTTGAGCTCCTCGTCGACCATGGCGTTGCCGCCGAACTTCACGACGACGGTCTTGCCGTGATGGCGCGTCAGCCAGGGCAGGGCCTCGACGAGGGTGCGGGCCTTGGGCAGGGCGGTGTGCCTGCGGGTGCCGCCGGCGCCCGAGGCGTCCGTCGCGGGCGCGTCGCCGATGGCCGTGGTGGCGGCCGTCGTGGTGGCGGTTGTGTCGCCGCTGTCCGTGGTCATGAGGAGTACGCGCTGTTCTCGTGGACGTAGTCGGCGGTGAGGTCGTTGGCCCAGATGATCGCGGTGTCGGAGCCCGCGGACAGGTCGGCGGTGATGCGGACCTCCCGGTACCGCATGTCGACGAGGTCGCGGTCGTCGCCGACCGAGCCGTTGCGGCACACCCAGACGTCGTTGATGGCCACGTTGAGCCGGTCGGGGTCGAAGGCGGCGGAGGTGGTGCCGATGGCGGAGAGGACGCGGCCCCAGTTGGGGTCCTCGCCGTGGAGAGCGCACTTGAGGAGGTTGTTGCGGGCGATGGAGCGGCCGACCTCCACGGCGTCGTCCTCGGTGGCGGCGTTGATCACCTCGATGCGGATGTCCTTGCTGGCGCCCTCGGCGTCGCCGATGAGCTGGCGGGCGAGGTCGTCGCAGACGGCCCGTACGGCCTCGGTGAAGGCGTCCTGGCCGGGCGTGACGCCGGCGGCGCCCGAGGCGAGCAGCAACACGGTGTCGTTGGTGGACATGCAGCCGTCGGAGTCGACCCGGTCGAAGGTGGTCCGGGTGGCGGCGCGCAGCGCGGTGTCGAGGCCGGTGGCGTCGACGTCGGCGTCGGTGGTGAGGACGACGAGCATGGTGGCGAGGCCGGGGGCGAGCATGCCCGCGCCCTTGGCCATGCCGCCGACGGTCCAGCCGTCGCCCTGGACGACGGACGTCTTGTGCACGGTGTCCGTGGTCTTGATGGCGATGGCGGCCTTCTCGCCGCCGTGCGCGGAGAGTTCGGCGGCGGCCTTCTCGATGCCGGGCAGCAGCTTGTCCATCGGGAGCCGGACGCCGATCAGGCCGGTGGAGGCGATGGCGATCTCGGCGGCGCTGTGCCCCAGCGCCTGGGCGGCCTTCTCGGCGGTGGCGTGGGTGTCCTGGAAGCCCTCCGGCCCGGTGCAGGCGTTGGCGCCCCCGGAGTTGAGGACGACGGCGGAGACCTGACCGCCCTTGAGGACCTGCTGGGACCAGAGGACGGGGGCGGCCTTGACGCGGTTGGCGGTGAAGACGCCCGCCGCGGCAAGGCGGGGGCCCTGGTTGACCACGAGGGCCAGGTCGGGCTGTCCGCTCTCCTTGATCCCGGCGGCGATGCCCGCCGCCGTGAAGCCCTTCGCCGCTGTGACGCTCACTGCTTCTCCTTGCCGACTGCCGTCGTCTTCTTCGGGTCCTGGTTTCCGGCCCGACGGCCGGACGGGGTTCTGTCGCACGGGGCGCACGGGGCGCAACGGATGCTCGGGGCACCCGAGGCGCACGGTGTGAGCCGGGCGAGCGCGGTGGCGACCGCGCGCCGGATGGTCATGGCGCCACCCCGGTGGCGGGCAGTCCCAGCTCCTCGGGCAGCCCGAGGGCGATGTTCATGCTCTGCACGGCGCCGCCGGCCGTGCCCTTGGCGAGGTTGTCGATGGCGCTGATGGCGACGATCCGGCCCGCCGCCTCGTCGAGGGCGACCTGGACGAGGGCGGTGTTGGAGCCGAGGACGGACGCGGTCGAGGGCCACTGCCCCTCGGGCAGGAGCCGGACGAACGGCTCGCCGGCGAAGGCCTTCTCGTACGCGGCGCGCACGGTGTCCGCCGTGACGCCCGGCCGGGCCTTGGCGCTGCACGTGGCGAGGATGCCGCGGGGCATGGGGGCGAGGGTCGGGGTGAAGGACACCGTGACGGGCTCGCCCGCGGCGGCGGAGAGGTTCTGGACCATCTCGGGGGTGTGCCGGTGGCCGCCGCCGACGCCGTACGGGCTCATGGCGCCCATGACCTCGCTGCCCAGCAGATGCGGCTTGGCGGCCTTGCCGGCGCCGGAGGTGCCGGACGCGGCGACGATCACGGCCTCGGGCCCGGCCAGCCCGGCGGCGTACGCGGGGAAGAGCGCGAGCGAGACGGCCGTGGGGTAGCAGCCCGGCACGGCGATCCGCTTGGCACCGCGCAGCGCGTCCCGCGCGCCGGGCAGTTCCGGCAGCCCGTAGGGCCAGGTGCCCGCGTGCGGGGAGCCGTAGAAGCGCTGCCACGCGGCCGCGTCCTTCAGCCGGAAGTCGGCCCCGCAGTCGACGACCAGGACGTCCTCGCCGAGCTCGGCGGCGACGGCGGCGGACTGCCCGTGCGGCAGGGCCAGGAAGACGACGTCGTGCCCGGCGAGGGCCTCGGTCCCCGTCGGCAGCAGCACCCGGTCCGCGAGCTGCGGCAGATGCGGCTGGAGGCCGCCGAGCCGGGCGCCGGCGTTGGAGTTCCCGGTCAGCGCGCCGATACGGACCTCGGGGTGCCCCAGCAGCAGGCGCAGCACTTCCCCGCCCGCGTATCCGCTCGCTCCGGCCACTGCCGCGTGTATCGCCGCCATCGACGCCTCCTTGGTGATGGCATGACTATACGAAAAGCAGCAGTTTTATGCAATGACTCCGGCTGGACGTGGGTCAGCTCGGCTGCGGTCGCTTCAGCCGGCGAGTGAGTGCTTGAGTTGGCGGATGAGCGTTTCGGCCGGCGGGCGGGGTCGCCGTCACCGCGTCCTCGCCGGGGACGGGCCGGAGGGTTGGGCAGGCAGCGGGAGGGGCCGCCCCGGCGGTATGGAGAACTGGAGCGAGGTCGAGAGGTGGCATGGACCATGCAGGTCGGCATGCATCGGCGCATGGCACTGGCCGTGCTGCTGGTCGCCACGTTCATGGGAATCCTGGACGTACT
The DNA here is from genome assembly GCF_040636475.1 of Streptomyces sp. NPDC037389. NCBI lineage: Bacteria > Bacillati > Actinomycetota > Actinomycetes > Kitasatosporales > Streptomycetaceae > Streptomyces > Streptomyces sp. NPDC037389. The sequence continues at coordinate 51,311 of NZ_JBEZUS010000016.1, read as the reverse complement.
GATCGTGAACGTCGCCGCTCCGTCCATCCAGCGCGATCTGGGGGCGAGCTTCAGCGATATACAGCTGGTGATCAGCGGTTATGTGCTGGCCTATGCCGTCGCCCTGACGTCGGGCGGCCGGTTGGGTGATTCCCTGGGCAAGAAGCAGGTCTTCCTCGCCGGGGTGCTGGCTTTCGTCGTGTGCAGCGCGGGTTGCGCTTTGGCGCCCTCGGTCGGGGTGCTCATCGGGCTGCGGGTGGCGCAAGGTCTCGCAGCGGCGGTGATGCTGCCTCAGGTGCTCTCGATCATCCAGGACGTCTTCCCGCCCGAGCGTCGGCCGCGTGCTCTGGCGCTGTACGGCGGGACGATCGGGATGGGCGCGGTGGTCGGGCAGATCGTCGGCGGGGCGCTGATCCATGCCGACGTGCTCGGGCTCGGCTGGCGGTCGGTGTTCTGGGTCAACGTGCCGATCGGCCTGGTGACGGCCGCCTGCGTGCCCTTCGTCCTGCCGCGGACCGGGGCGGTGCGGAGGCCGGCGGACGTTCCGGGGCTGATCCTCACCGCGGTGGCGATGACGCTGCTGGTGTATCCGCTGGTACGGGGCAGTGGCGGTGGCTGGTCGTGGTGGGTGTGGCCGGCGTTCGCCGGATCGGTCCTGTCCCTGGTGGGGCTGTGGTGCGTCGAACGGAACCGCGAGAAGGCGGGGCAAGCGCCGCTCATCGCCCCCTCGCTCTTCCGGGATCGTGGATTCACTACCGGGCTGGGCGCGGCGCTGGTGTTCTACTGCGGCAACTACGGCCTGTTTCTGCTGCTGGCCTACGTCTTCCAGGAAGGGCTCCATCTGTCACCATTCGCTTCCGGCGTGGGGTTCCTGCCGCTCGGGCTGGGCTTCGCGGCGGCCTCGCTCGCCGGGCGGCGGTTCGCCGTCCGCCGTGGGAACGCGGTCCTGAAGCTGGGCGCGGTCACGATGGGGACCGGCTACCTGGCCTTGATCGCCACACTGACCCCCCGGCCTTCCGCCTCGCCCGGCACGGAGGCCCTCGTCATGGCACCCGCCCTCCTGATCGCGGGGGTGGGGCAGGGGCTCGTGGCAGCGCCGCTGATCGGCGTCATCCTCCGCACCGTACCTCCGCAGGAGGCGGGAGCGGCCTCCGGAATCGTCCTGACGGTCAACCAACTCGCCGGCTCTCTGGGGGTGGCCGTGCTCGGTGCCCTGTTCGTCGCCCTCCTCGGCGCCGACCCGCAGCAAGGGAGCGCGCACCTGACGGGCCACGACTTCACGGCGGCCCTGAGAGGGTGTGCGTGGGCCCTGTTCGCCCTGGCCGGGGTCACAGGTCTGCTGGCCTGGCGCCTTCCGAGCCGACCGCAGCCTGCCGTCGGCACCTCGCGCTGAGACGGCTGCCACCCGGGCGGCGGCACATGGTGTCCCGGCATGGCGGGAAGACAGGGATGAGTCACCACCCCGATCCTCAACGGTGAGGTGCGACCGTGCCGGCCCAGTCCGCCGAACCAGGGACCGAGATCGCCGACAGACGGCAACGCCGTTGGGTCCTCGTCGCGATGAGCGGCGCGCTTGCCATGACCTTCATCGACGAGACCGGTGTCGGCGTCGCCCTGGCGACGATCCACCGGGAGCTCCACGCCTCCCGCACCGGGACGCACTGGGTGATGAACGCCTACATGCTCACCCTGGCCGCCTTCGTCGCCGTCGGCGGGCGCCTCTCCGACATCCGCGGCCGCCGCCGGACCTTCGCCGTGGGTCTGAGCGTCTTCGGCCTCGGCTCACTGCTGTGCGCCACCGCGCCCGGCCTGCTCTGGCTGATCACCTGGCGGGCGGTTCAGGGAGTCGGTGCGGCCCTGCTGATCCCCACCGCGCTTGCCATCGTCTCCCAGACCTTCCCGCCCGCCGAACGCGGCCGCGCCGTCGGCGCCTACATCGGCGCCGCCAGCGTCTTCTACGTCATCGGCCCACTTCTGACAGGCGCCCTGATCGACCAGATCAGCTGGCGAGCGGTCTTCTGGATCAACGTGCCCATCGCCTGCGCCGTCGCCCTCATCGTCACCGCCGGCGTCCCTTGCGACGTCCGGGCCGGGCGGCGCGAGCGGCTGGACCTGCCCGGCCTGATCACCAACGCCGCCGGACTCGCCGCCCTGGTCGTCGCCCTGATGCAGGCCCCCGCCTGGGGCTGGTACTCACTTGCGGCCGTGCTGCTGTACGCGGTCGCGGTGCTGCTGTTCGCCGCCTTCGCCCTCATCGAGCTCCGCCGCCGGGCACCGCTGTTCGACCTGGGCATCCTGCGCGACCGCGTCTTCTCCAGCGCCGTCGCCATCGTCTTCCTGGTCTACGTGGTCTACCTGGGGCTGATCGTCTTCGCGCCCCTGTTCCTGCAGCACGAAGCCGGGCTGCGGCCACTCGTGGCCGGCCTGGCCCTGGCCGTGGCCCTTGGCCCGATCATCGCGGTCGCCCCGGTCACCGGACGCGTCGTCGACCAGGCGGGACCCCGCCGCCCGGCGCTCGTCACCGCCCTCACCGGGACCGTCGCGTTCACCTGGCTCGCCCTGGCCGCCTCGGCGCACTCCCTGCCGTGGATCATCCCCGCTCTGCTGCTGTACGGAATCTCCATCCCCGCCGTCTACAACTGCGCCGTCACCGCAGCCCAGAACACCGCGGCCGACGAACACCGAGGACAAGCCTCCGGCATCATCACCAGCGCCGCCCAGATGGGCGCGACCATCGGCATCGCCGTCATCGGCGCGGTCATCGCCGCCGTCTCCGGCTCCGCCGACTACACGACCGCCGGCTTCCAAGCAGGCTTCGCCGCCTGCGCCGTCTTCTCCGCCCTCATCGCCCTCCTTGCCCTCGCGCTCCCGCACACACCATCACCATGACCTCAAAATTTTCAGCGGCCTCCCGAGCGCTCTCGGTGCCTGCCCAGCGGACGATGCCCCCGGTGCCCGGTCATCGCCCCCATCACAGTGGCTGAACGCTTCAGTTGGCCAGTTGAAAAAAAGGGGGGCGCGCCCACACCATCCGCCCAGCCGGCCTCACTGTCAGCGCTCTGTGTCACTATTCGCACGCGTCCCAGGAGGGAAAGGGCCGCGGACTACTGATTACCGGGGGTTGGGGATGGGAGCGGGTACGGGGCCGGACGGTTCGTCCAGGTCCGACGAGGAGTGGGAGCGGTTTCTGCGAGAGTCGGTGGCGGGTGCCGCCGACGCGCCCAAGGAGCCGTCGGCGCGGGCCCGCGACGTGGCGAAGCGGCTGCGCGCGGAGCCCGGCCCCGGCCTGGAGGGCTGGCGCGGCTACACGCCCGCGCGGCCCAAGCGGCGCACGGGCTGGTACGTGGTCGGGCTGCCGGCCTCGCTGGTGCTGCTGGCGGTGGCGCTCGCGCCGGGGCGGGTAGTGGACCTGTTCGCCGGTACCGACTCCCCACCCCCGGCGGAGGCGGCCCAGCGCCCCACCATGGACGAGCCGTTCCGCGGCTCGCCGGCGGCGAGCTGGGCGAGCGGAGCGGCGGGGATCACCGTGCCGAAGGCCACGGCGGTGGGGTGGATGAGCACGGCCGAGGTCGAGCGGGCCCTCGACCGCAGCCGGGACTTCCTCGTCGCGTCCGGCCTGGACCGCGGGGTACTGGGCGGCGAGCACCCCGAGAAAGCGATCGCACTGATCAACCCGCGCCAGAAGGACGTCCAAGACCTCCTGAAAACCGCTTTCCGAACGCCGAGCGAGAAGAACGACCCCCTCCTCCTCTTCAGCCGCTTCCAGCCTTCCCGCACCCGCCTGGTCGGCGACGTCGTGAAGACCCGGGGCCGGCTCACCTACCGTGAGGGCGAGCGCGGCGCGCTCCAGGTGACCGCCGACGTCACCTTCGTCTACCCGGTCACCCGCGCGGACGCGGGCGGCAACGACGAGATCGTGCGCACGATCGTCCGGCGCGAGCTGGTCCTGAGCTGGGACGACCCCGACAAGGTGATCACCGAGCCGGGCACGTTCTCGATCGTCTCCTACAAGTACGACATGACCAACGGCGGCTGCGGCGCCCTTACGGGCTACTTCACCCCGCCCTTCGGCACGGACCGCCGGGCAGAGGAGGCCGGCACGGAGGTCGACCCGTACGACCGCAGCGCGCCGGTCGGGCGGGGCGAGTCCTCCGGGGACGGGTGCGGGAGGGCGACACGGTCCTAGCGGGCGTTACTCGGCGGAGGCCACCTCAACCCCGAGGGCGATGACTTCCAGCCGCCGGTCCACTCCCCGCGCCGGCACCGGGCCGGTCGGCCGAGCACCGCGCGCAGCCGGGCGGCGACGTGCATGAGCGGCCGGCCCGGTAGACGACGCCGATCGTGACATCGAGGGCGCCGGGCCGGCCACGTCCCGTACGCAGCACCGGTTGTGCCGGACAGTTCCGCGCTCAACGGCCGGGTGCGATGCTCACTGGCCGACTGGAGCGCCCAGTCACCATTGCCCGCCGGCCGAAACGCTCAGTCACATCAGCGCCGCCAGGTAGTCGTCGAGAAGCTCGGCCTGACGCTGAGGCGGGAACGCCGTGGGGCTGAACAGGGCCTGCACCACCAGGCCGAGTACGAAGGACTGGGCGCCGGCCGCGATGCGCTCCGGGTCCCCGGGGGGCAGTTCGCCGAGCCGCTGGGCCGCGGCGACCAGGTCGCGCAGCTTGTCACGGCTTTGGGCGTACTTCCGTCCGTAGTCGTCGCTCAGGGCGGGGTCGGCGAGCGCGGTGTCCCAGGAGGAGACCCAGATGCGGTTGCTCGCGGTGGCCTCGGCGGTCAGCGGAAGGATGTCGAGCAGGGCGGCCCTCACCGCGGACAGCCCCTCTCCGGCTTCGCGCCGGGGGCGGGAGGCGGTTCGCTCGGCGAGCAGGTCGAGGGCGTACGCGACCAGGTCGCGCTTGGCGGGGAAGTAGTGGGTGAGCAGACCGGTGGTCGCGCCGAGCTCGGCCGCGACGGCGCGCAGGGTCAGCCCGCCGAAGCCGTGCGCGGCCAGCACCCGCCAGACCGCCTCCGAGACTTCGCGGCGCCGGGCTTCATGATCTCCCTTGGTACGTGGCATGCTGCCACCGTACATATCCGTAACGCTTGTTGTGTGAATGGGGTCACCATGTTCTCCCTGCCGCTGCGGGACGACGCCCGCCTCCGCCCGCTGGAGATATGGCACGCCGAGGAGTTCGCGGCCCATCTGGACCGGGCCCGCGAGCACATCCGGCCGTGGGTCGGGCCGGCGTTCGTCACCGACGACCTCGACGGGGCGCGGGGCACGCTGCGCCGGTACGCCGAGCGCCAGGCCGGGGACGGCGCCCGCCTCTACGGCATCTGGCTCGACGGCACGCTCGTCGGCGGCGTGATGTTCACGGACTTCGACGCCGCCATGGGCTCCTGCGAGATCGGCTGCTGGCTGGAGCCGGCCGCCGAGGGGCTGGGCCTGATCACCAAGGCGTGCCACGCCCTGCTGGACTGGGCCTTCACCGACCGGGGAGCGCACCGCGCCGAGTGGCACTGCCGGGCCGACAACGATCGCAGCTCCGCGGTGGCCAGGCGGCTCGGCATGACGCTCGAAGGCGTGCGGCGCCAGTCCTGGCCCTACGCGGGCACCCGCCACGACAAGCAGATCTGGGCGGTCCTCGCCCCCGAGTGGCAAGCCCTTCACCCGGAGGGGCACGACCTCGCGACCATGGAGTAAATCACCGGACCCTACAAATCCCCGGAACCCCACTCCGTGGATCACGGCATCCTCCCCTCCGGAAAACCCCTGGAAGAGTGGCCAGTGAGTTGATCATTCCCCGCTCGCTTCCAGCGCGGGGAGTTGTGTCTCCACTACAAAGGGGGTTGTCCATGAACAGCGATGTCAAGGATGTGGCGGTCACGGGTCTGGGGGCCACGACGCCGCTCGGCGGGGACGTGGCCTCGACCTGGGCCGCGATGCTGGCCGGGGAGTCGGGGATCGGCCCGATCGAGGAGGAGTGGGCTGCGGAGCTGCCCGTGCGGATCGCCGGGCGGCTCAGGTCCGAGCCCACCGAGGTCCTGGACCGGGTGCAGGCCCGCCGGATGGACCGTTGTGAGCAGATCGCGCTCGTCGCCGCCCGGGAGGCGTGGGCCGACGCGGGCCGGCCCGAGGTCGAGCCGGAGCGGCTGGCCGTAGTGATCGGTACGGGCACGGGCGGCGCGCTGACGCTGCTCGGGCAGGACGACGTCCTGGAGGCGTCCGGGGTGCGGCGGGTCTCCCCCCACACCGTCCCCATGCTGATGGCCAACGGGCCCGCCGCCTGGGTCAGCATCGAGCTGGGCGCCCGGGGCGGGGCCCACACCCCGGTCAGCGCCTGCGCGTCCGGCGCCGAGGCCATCGCCATGGGCCTGGACCTGATCCGGCTCGGCAGGGCCGACGTGGTGGTCGCCGGTGGCACGGAGGCCTGCGTCGCCCCGCTGCCCATCGCCGGTTTCGCCCAGGCCAAGGCCCACTCGACCCGCAATGACGCGCCCGCCCTGGCGTCCCGTCCCTTCGACGCCGACCGTGACGGCTTCGTCATCGGCGAGGGCGCCGCCGTGGTCGTCCTGGAGCGCGCGGAGTTCGCCGCCGCCCGCGCGGCCCGCGCCCACGCGCGGCTCGCCGGGGCCGGGGTCACCTCGGACGCGTTCCACATCACCGCCGCGCACCCCGAGGGCCAGATCCGCGCGATGCGCCTGGCGCTGGCCTCGGCGGGACTCTCCCCGCGGGACATCGAGCACGTCCACGCCCACGCGACCTCCACGCCCATGGGCGACCTGGTCGAGGCGCGGTCGGTCACCGAGGCCATCGGGCTCCACCCGTCCGTCACGGCGACCAAGTCGATGACGGGGCACCTCTTCGGCGCGGCCGGGGCGGTCGGGGCGCTCGCCGCGATCCTCTCGGTCCGCGACGGCGTCGTCCCCGCCACCGCGAACCTCGACACCCTCGACCCCGAGGTGAAGCTCGACGTCGTCGCGGGCGGCCCCCGCCGGGGCGCGCTGTCGGCCGCGCTCACGAACTCCTTCGGCTTCGGCGGCCACAACGCCTCGCTCGTCTTCACCGCGGCGTCCTGATCAACCTGTGACTCCGGAGTCCGTATGCACGCACGACCTTTGATCGTCGTGCAAGCATGAGGCCATGCAGCTGCCCGACATGAATCTGCTCCCCGCCCTCGACGCCCTGCTCAGGGAGGGGAGCGTGACGGGCGCCGCCACCCGGATGAACGTCTCGGCCTCGGCGATGAGCCGCACCCTGGGCCGGCTGCGGCGGGTGCTGGACGATCCGCTGCTGGTCCCGGCCGGGCGCGGCCTGACCCTCACCCCCCGGGCGCGGGAGCTGGGGCCGCGGGTCGAGGCGGCCCTCGCCGGGGCGCTGGCCGCGCTGCGGCCCGCGCCGGAGGTCGACATCGCGACCGTGGAGCGGCGGTTCACCCTGCGCACCAACGACGGGGCGGCCGTCGTCCTCGGCCCGCCGCTCACCGCCCGCGTCGCCCGGGAGGCGCCCGGCGTCCAGCTGCGGATCCTGCCCGAGGGCGACGAGGACCCCGCCGATCTGCGCGACCTCGTCGACCTGGACATCGGGCAGCTGCCCGAACTCCCCCACGACGTGCGCAGCCGTCCGCTGCCGCCGCAGGACCACGTCGCGGTCTGCCGCGCCGACGCGCCGCACGCGGCCGGGCCGCTGACCGTCGAGCGGTTCGCCGCGCTCCCCCACATCACGGTCACCCGGCGGGGCAGCTTCCACAGCGTCGTCGACGACCGGCTCGCCGAGCTCGGGCTGGCCCGCCGGATCCTCGCCACGGTGCCGTCGCCCGTGACGGCCTGCTTCCTGGCGCTGCGCTCCGACGCGCTGGCGCTGGTGGGCGAGTCGGTCGCCGCCCATGTCGCCGAGGTCGTGCCGCTGGTGGTCCGGGAGATCCCGCTGTCCCTGCCCCGGGTCGCCCTGGGCATGGCCTGGCACGTCCGTGTGGACACCGATCCGGCCCACCGGTGGCTGCGGGAGGCCGTGGCCGACGCGGCCCGGGCCCTGAGCGCGGAGGCGGGTGGCACCGGCCATTCCTGAGCGCGCCCTATACCGCCGGTCACCTTAGGCTGGGACTATCCGAGAGGCACTTGTCCATCCCGGCGAAAGGGTCACGTCGATGGAAGCGCACAAGGGCGACCGGCTGGTGGTACACGGCCGGGTGGTCGGCAAGCAGGACCACGTGGTGGAGATCGTAGAGGTCCTGGGGCCCAACGGCAGCCCGCCGTACCGGGTCCGGTCCGAGGACGGGCACGAGACGATCATGTCGCCGGGGCCCGACTCCGTCGTGGACCACCGCAAGGCCGGCGAGCAGTTCTAGGCGAGCAGTTCTAGCGCGGTGGGCGCGCGCGGTGGGGGTAGTGGTCCCTCACCACGCGCGCCATCGCCCCGATGCGGTCGGCCACGACGTTCCGCGCCGAGAAGTAGACGTTGCCGCGCACCTCCGGATGACGGCGGCCGAGGGCGATGTGCCGGGAGAGCTCGGCCGGGTCCTGCCAGGGCGCGGGCTGTGTGGGGTCGCCCGCCCGGTAGAGGGCCTCGCCGATGTAGAGCTGGACGTTCGTGCCGCGGACGGCCTCCGCCCACCAGGGCACCAGCGTGGCGTAGTCGGCGGACGCGAAGCCGATGTGCCAGTAGCACTGCGGGACGATGTAGTCGATCCACTGCCGGCGGACCCAGGCGAAGGTGTCGGCGTGGAGGTCGTCGTAGGTCTGCACCCCGGCCTTGGTGTCGGAGCCCCGGGGGTCCGTGGCGCGGTTGCGCCAGACGGCGAACGGGCTGATCCCGAAGCGCACGTGCGGCTTGCGGCGCTTGACGCGCTCGCCCGTCTCCCGCACCAGCCGGTCGATGTTGTCGCGCCGCCAGGCCGCCCGGTCGGGGAAGCCGGCGCCGTACCGCTCGTAGGCGGCCGTGTCGTCGAAGGCCTGCCCGGCCACGGGGTACGGGTAGAAGTAGTCGTCGAAGTGGACGCCGTCGAGGTCGTAGCGCCAGACGGCGTCGAGCAGGGCGTCCTGGACGAACCGGCGGACCTCGGGCAGCCCGGGGTTGTAGTAGAGCTTCCCGCCGTAGGGCACCACCCAATCGGGGTGGATCCGCGCGGGATGGGTGGGGACGAGCCGTCCGGGGTCGGTGTGGTTGGCAACGCGATAGGGATTGAACCAACCGTGCAGCTCCAGACGGCGCTTGTGGGCCTCGCGCACGGCGAAGGCCAGCGGATCCCAGCCGGGCGACCGGCCCTGAATACCGGTCAGATATTCCGACCACGGCTCGAAGCGGGAGGGCCAGAAGGCGTCGGCCGTCGGCCGGATCTGAAGGATCACGGTGTTCAGCCGCCGGGCCACCGCCGTGTCGAACAGGTCCAGCAGCTCGGCCCGTTGCCGCTCCGGGGGCAGCCCGGGACGCGAGGGCCAGTCGACATTGACGACGGTCGCGATCCACATGCCCCGGAACTCCCGCCCCTGGGTCCGGCCCGTCCGCTCGCCCGCCCCCGCGACCTCCACCGCCCCCGCCTCACCCGTCGTGGTGAGCAGCGCCGCCATGGTGCTCGCGGCGGTCATGGTGAACCCTCTTCGCGTCAAACGCCCCATATGCGGATGCTCCTTCTTCCGGTGCTGTCGCGTGAGTCACACCCTTCACGCAGAGCATGCCCGCCCCGACCCCCTCGCCACCGCCTCGCGCGGAGTAACGTCTTTTCCAGGGCGGCAGCCGGATGACCTTCGGCCCTCCGCCGGTCGACCGAAGATCAGCGAAAGGCACGATGTGGTGACCGACATCGAACGCGTCGGAGTGGTGGGCTGCGGCCAGATGGGCGCGGGCATCGCGGAGGTGTGCGCCAGGGCCGGCCTGGACGTCAAGGTCGCGGAGACCACCGGCGAGGCACTGGAGCTGGGCCGCACCCGGCTGACCAACTCCCTCGGCAAGGCCGCCGAACGCGGCAAGATCACCGAAGCGGAGCGCGACGCCACCCTGGGCCGGCTGAGCTTCACCACCGACCTCGGCGAATTCGCCGACCGCGATCTGGTGATCGAGGCCGTGGTGGAGAAGGAGCAGGTCAAGACCGAGATCTTCCAGGTCCTCGACCAGGTGGTGACCCGTCCGGACGCCATCCTGGCCTCCAACACCTCCTCCATCCCACTGGTGAAGCTGGCCGTCGCCACCTCCCGCCCGGACCGGGTCATCGGCATCCACTTCTTCAACCCGGCCCCGGTGCAGAAGCTCGTCGAGCTCATCCCGGCGCTCACCACGAGCGACGACACCATCCACCGCGCCGAGGCGCTCGTGGGCAAGGTGCTCGGCAAGCACGCCATCCGCGCGCAGGACCGCTCCGGCTTCGTGGTCAACGCCCTCCTCATCCCGTATCTCCTCTCCGCCATCCGGATGTTCGAGTCGGGCATGGCCAGCCGCGAGGACATCGACAACGGCATGGAGCTGGGCTGCGCCCACCCCATGGGCCCCCTCCGGCTCTCCGACCTCATCGGCCTGGACACCGTCGCCTCCGTGGCCGACAGCATGTACGAGGAGTACAAGGAGCCCCTGTACGCCGCTCCCCCGCTGCTCCAGCGGATGGTCGACGCGGGCCGGCTGGGCCGCAAGACGGGCTCCGGCTTCTACACCTACTGACCGTGGCCACCGGCGCCCGCCCCGCCTTCACACGGGGTGTGCGCCGGTGACCCGCGAATACCCTCCGCACACGCTCCCGCCCCGCCTGTCCGCGCGATTGACTCGGATCGTCGCACCGACAGCGTCTTCTCGAAAAGGGGTACGGACCGTGACCATCCATCCCGAGCGCATCGCCATCACTCCGGCGGAGCTCGCGGAGCTCCGCCGCAGCCTGGACGTCGGCGTCGTCCGCATCGACGGCCGTCTCGCCCTGCTCGGCCAGCGGAGCGAGCAGGCGGAACGAGACCTCGCCGAAGTCGCCGAGCGGCTACGGGCCCTGGAGCACGGCCGGTGGCCGCTGCCCTCACTCGCCGCGCTCACGGGGGTCGCTGCGCTGGCCTTGGGGGTTTGGCAGGCCGCGGTTGGGCGGTGACGCGCCAGCACCGGGGCGGAACCGCGGTGTGGCGACCGCGGGCCGTCCTGGGCTGGTCGCGCTCACGCGGCGGAGCCGCATATCGAGAACAGCCCCGCGCCCCTTGCGGGGCGCGGGGGCGCCCTCAGCCGAGCCGGATGTGGTGCAGCAGCAGGAGCGCGGCGGCCATATTGGCGGCCGGCACCTCACCGCGCGCGATCAGATCCGGCACCAGCTTGAGCGGCACCCACTCACGGCGGTCCGACTCGAAGCCGTCCTCGGGGTCGCCGATGTACTCGGCCTCGTCCGCCCAGTAGATGTGGTGGCGGGCGTCGGTGAGCCCGTTGGACGGCTCGACGGACATCAGATGCCTGAGCGGGCCCGGCCGCCAGCCGGTCTCCTCCTCCATCTCCCGGGCCGCGGCGGCGGCGATGTCCTCGCCGTCCTCGACGACCCCGGCCGCCAGCTCCCAGCCCCAGTTGTCGGTGATGAAACGGTGCCGCCACAGCAACAGGACCTCATTGGCCGCGTTGACCACGGTGGCCACGGCGACGGGCCGCAACCGGATGAGGAAGTGGTCCAGATGACGGCCGTCGGGCAGTTCGACGTCCGCGAGATTGACCTGGAACCAGCGGTTCTCGTAGACGGTCAGCTCCCTGAGATTCTTCCAACGCAACGTTCTGCCACCTTCCGCCGAGGTGGCCACCTCCCGGGCGCCGTCCTGGCGACCTCTCTCACAACGGCACGCGCAGCGCCCCGTCGATCATCTCGGCGGCCTCGGCCGTGGCCGCGCACCCACTTTCGATCAGGTGCTCGCGCACCGCACGGAGCCGGTCCCGTAAGCGCTGCGATTCCATGCCTCTCGCCTGCTCGGTCATCTCCCGCGCGGTGGCCACCGCCTTGTCCGCGTCTCCCTGACGCAGCTCGATGTGCGTGAGCATGGCGAGCCGGTGGACACGGCCCCGGTCGTGGGCGGGGGTGTCGACGGCCCGGTCCGCGTGCTCACGGGCGGGCCCGAGGTCACCGAGGCTCAGCAGGGCCTCCGCGACCTGTACGTTCACCAGTCCGGGCTGGACATAGCCGGTCTCGGCGGGCTCCAGACCCCGGTGGATGCGCTCGGCCGCCGCCTCGGCGCGCCGGATGCAGCCCAGCGCCCCCTGGCCGTCGCCGAGCCGGGCGTAGGCCTTGGCCTGCATCGCGTAGAGATCGGCGGCGAGCGCCGGCGTGAGGTCCCGGCCGGCGGCCCGCACCGCGGACTCGGCGAAGGCGACGGCCTGCCGGTACTCCCCCATGAAGAGCGACTGGTTGACGAGGAGGGCGATCACATAGGCGCCCAGACCACGGTCGTTGCTGGCCTTGGCGAGCCGCAGGGCCTGGTGGAAGTAGCGCTGGGCCAGGCCGTGGGCGTCGGAGTCGTAGGCACAGATCCCGGCGACCGCCACCAGCCCCCCGGTGGCCCGGTGCAACTGACGGCCCATGGCGTCCGAGTAGCCGCCGCGCAGCAGGGGCGCGGTCTCGGCGTTGAGGAAGCCCACGACCCGGGCGCGGGTCGCCACGCCGCCCGCCTTGCGGTACATCTGCTCGTAGTGCGCACGGGCCGCGCGGAGCATCTCGATGTCCGCCATCGAGACCCGGGTCAGCCCGCGCCGGGAGACGTCGGCGTCCTCGGGCGGGTTCTCCCACTCCCAGACGGGGATGACGGCGGGGGTACCGGTGACGGCGGGGGCCCGGACGACGTGCTCGCGCTGCTGCTCGTCGGAGCGCCACAGGGCGGTGGCGCGATCGACGAACCCGGACAGCGGGGTGCCGGGCGCCCGGGGGGTGCCGGGGGTGCCCAGGCCGATGTCGTCGAGGGTCAGCCCGCGGTGCAGCCGCTCGCCCAGGACCTCGCAGATCAGGTCCGGGACCTGGCCCCGGGGCCGCTGGCCCTTCAGCCAGCGGGCGACGGCGGTGTGTTCGTAACGCAACGCCAGTCCCCGGGCCCGGCCCGCCGCGTTGATGTGCGCGGCCAGGCTCGCGTGGGAGATTCCCGCCTCGTCGAGGATGGCGTCGAGCAGAGTGTTGGGCTCCATCCCGCCCTCCGGTGCGCTCGGTGGGATCAGCGTAGTGGAGATCCGTTCGCACGGGGTGTGAACGGGCCACGGGCGCCGACGCACGTCAGGGGCCCGCGACGAGCGCCCGCGGAGGCCGGGCGGCGGCCTGCGGACCGGGGCCGCGCTCGTTCCGCAGGGCGAGGAGGGCGAAGTCGTCGGCGACCGGCCCGCCTGTGTGGCGCAGCAGCGCGGCCTGCACCCGGGCGACGAGGGTCAGGAGGGCGGGCGGGGTGTCCCGGGCGGCCTCGGCGAGGGCGCGCGCGAGCGGGAAGAACGCGCCCGCGGCGTCACGGGCGTCCTCGACGCCGTCGGTGTGGAGCACCAGGACGTCGCCGGGGAGCAGCCGGGTGAGCGGGAGGGGCGGCAGCTCGGCGGGCAGGGGGAACACCCCGAGCGGGGGCAGCGGGTCGCCGGGCTCCAGGACGGTGGGCCGGGGGCCGCCGACGCCCACGCCTTCGCCTTCGCCGGGCAGCAGGTGCGGCCAGGGGTGGCCGCAGTTGAGCGCCATGACCTCGCCGTCCGCCCGCACCTCCAGCAGGAGCACGGTCGCGAACTCCTCGGCGTCCCAGCGGTCCCGGGCCGCGCCGCCGGTGCCCCGCTCCCGCCGGTCCCGCAGGTGCCGGTGCAGGGCGCGCTCCAGGCGGCGCAGCACGTCCGGCAGTTCCGCCTCGTCGTGCGCCGCGTCGCGGAAACTGCCGAGGAGGGCGGCGGCGGTGCCGAGGGCGGGCAGCCCGTGGCCGCGTACGTCGCCCATGAGGACGCGCACGCCGTACCGGGTGGCGAGCGCCTCATAGAGGTCGCCGCCGACGAGCGCCCCCTCGCCGGCGGACACATGCCGGCTCGCCAGGGCGATCCCGTCGAGCCGGGGCGGCAGGGGGCGCAGCAGTACGGTCTGCGCGGTGACCGCGACCTCCCTGGCGCGCTCCAGCTCGTCGTTGAGCCGGCGGGTGCGGCCGGAGATCAGATAGCTCGCCGCGACGACGGCGAGGACCGCGCCGCACGTGCCCAGCCTGCCGCTCACCCCGGCGCGCCCGGACGGGACGGGCGGGACGAGCGCGAGCAGCGCGCAGACGCCGCCGAGCAGGACGCACTGGCGGCGCCCGGTACCGGCGCAGGCGATCGCGGGTGTGGCGGCGAGGAGTTCGATGAACTGGGTGCCGAGGGGGCTGAGGAGTTCCCAGAGGACGACCGCGAGGACCCACAGCCCGGGCAGCACGAACACGATTCCCCGCCGGAAGCGAGCCGCTCGTGTACGGATCATGCCGTCGGCCCCCTAGCAGCAAAGACGCGCTGATTCTCGCGATCGCGCAAGCGGATGCGGAGGCTTGGGCCGCGTTTTCCACCCGATCGGGGGATACCGGGGGGCCTCCGGCCCGGTCGCGAGGGCCGGTACGCACCAGGGGCGCCCCGGAGATTTCCGGGGCGCCCCTGGGCGTGCGTACGGCGTACCCGCCGGGGTGTGCTTCGCCGGCTGCGCCGGGCGGCTACGGCGGGCGGGACGGCTACGGCGGGTGCCCCGCCAGGCGGGCCACCACAGCGGGCAGAGCTGCCCTGACCGGGCCCTGTCCACCACGGCGGCCGGACGGCGACGGCGAGCGGGGCGGCCACACGGGCCGGACCCGCCACGGCGGGAAGGGTTGCCACGCGAACCGCGCGGCCACAGCAAGCAAGGCTGCCCAGCCGAGTCAAGCGGCCACGGCAGGCGGAGCGGCGCCACGCCGGCCGGGCCGCCTCGGCGGGCAAGGCCGCCGCGCAAGCCGGGGCCGCCCCAGCGGACAGGGCGGGCAGGACCTGCCACGGCAGGAAGAACGGCCAGGCCGGCCGGACGGCCGCGTCAGCCGGGCCGCAGGGCGGACCAAGGCTGCCAAGGCGGCAGCGCTGTCGCGCCAGCCAGGCAGCCACGCCAGGCCACACGGCCACGGCGAGCACACGCCGCCCCGCCCGCACGGCCGGGCCGCGCAGGCGGGCGGCCGGGCCGTCGCGCGGCGGGCACGTGCCGCCCTCGCCGCCCGCCGGGCCGCACAGCGGCTCGGCGGGCGGCGAAACCCGTGGCGCAGGCCCGCCGCCGGGCGCTACGCGCCGCGCAGCACCGCGCCCGTGCGCTCGACCGCGGCCTGGACGGCCGCGTCGCGGGCCGCGGAGGCCTCGTCGGCGGTCAGGGTGCGGTCGGTGGCGCGGAAGCGCAGTGCGTAGGCCAGGGACTTCTTGCCCTCGCCGAGCTGGGCACCGGTGAAGACGTCGAACAGGCGCAGCGACTCCAGCAGCTTGCCGGCGCCGTCCCGCAGGGCGGCCTCGACGTCGGCCGCCGGGACCGAGGAGTCGACGACGAGCGCGACGTCCTGGGTGGCGACCGGGAAGGTGGAGACGTGCGGGCCCTGGACGGCGCCGTCGCCGGCCCGCTCCAGCAGGTCGAGGTCGATCTCCATGGCGCAGGCGCGCTCCGGCAGGCCGAACGCCTTGATGACGCGCGGGTGGAGCTCACCGGCGTTGCCGACGGGCACCTCCTGGCCGTCGATCAGGACGGCCAGCGCGGCACAGCGGCCCGGGTGGTAGGGCGCCTGCTGGTCCTGACGGATGATCAGCTCGGCACCGGCCTCACGGGCCACGGTGCGGCCCGCCTCGACGGCGTCGGCCCAGCCGGCCGGACGGCCCTGCTGGCCCCACCAGCCGGCCCGCTCGCGGGCACCGGCGAGGACGACGGCGGCACGGCGCGGCTGCCGGGGCAGCGCGGCGTTCAGGCCGGCGATCTCCTCGTCGGTGGGACGGCGGTCGACGGGCAGCCGCGCCGGGACGCCCTCGTCGCCCGTCGGCTCGAAGACCAGGCCGGTCTCGAAGAGCGCCAGGTCGTGCTCGCCGCGGCTGTCGTTGCGGCGCAGGGCGGCGAAGAGCCCCGGCAGCATGGTGGTGCGCAGCGCCGGCTCCGCCTCGGAGAGCGGGTTGGCCAGGCGCACCGTGGTGCGGCGCGGGTCGCCGGCGGCCAGGCCCAGGTGGTCCAGGGCCCAGTCCCCGATGAAGGGGTAGTTGAGCACCTCGACATAGCCGGCCCCGGCCAGCGCACGGCCGACGCGGCGGTGCAGTCGCTGCCGGTGGGTCAGGCCACGGCCGGCGGGCGGCGCGGGCAGCGCCGAGGGCACGTTGGCGTAGCCCTCCAGCCGGATGACCTCCTCGGCGAGGTCGTTGGGGTCGGTGAGGTCGGGCCGCCAGCTGGGGACGGTGACGATCAGCTCGTCCTGCCCGTAGACGTCGCAGCCGACCTCCTGGAGGCGGCGCACGACGGTCTCGCGGCCGTACTCGACGCCCGCGACGCGGTCCGGGTGGTCCGCGCTGATGGAGATGGTGCGCGGCCCGCTGGGGGCGACGACCTCGGTGACGCCGGCCTCGGCGGTGCCGCCGCCGAGCAGCACCAGCAGGTCGACCGTGCGCTGGGCGGCGGCCGAGGCGGCCTGCGGGTCGACGCCGCGCTCGAAGCGCTTGGACGCCTCGGTGGTCAGCTTGTGACGGCGGGCGGCGCGGGCGATGGCGACCGCGTCGAAGTGGGCGGCCTCGATGACGACGTCGGTGGAGCCCTCGCCGGCCGCGAGGTCGGCGATCTCCGTCTCGGCGCCGCCCATCACACCGGCGAGCCCGATGGGGCCGCGGTTGTCGGCGATGACCAGGTCCTCGGCGTCCAGGACGCGCTTGGTGCCGTCGAGGGTGGTGAGCTTCTCGCCGGGCTGGGCGCGGCGCACGCCGATCGTCCCGTCCAGGCGGGCGCGGTCGTAGGCGTGCAGCGGCTGGCCCAGCTCGAGCATCACGTAGTTGGTGATGTCGACGGTCAGCGAGATCGGGCGCATGCCGGCCTTCTGGAGGCGGCGGCGCAGCCAGATCGGCGACTGGGCCTCGGGGTCGATGCCGACGACCGTGCGGGCGGTGAAGCGGCCGCAGCCGGCGGGGTCGGCGACGGCGACCGGGTAGCCGTAGCTGTTGGGCGCGGGCACGTCCAGCAGGGCCGGGTCGCGCAGCGGCAGACCGTAGGCGGTGGCGGCCTCGCGGGCGATGCCGCGCATCGACAGGCAGTAGCCGCGGTCGGGGGTGACGGCGATGTCGAGGACCTCGTCGGCGAGCTGGAGGAGCTCGACGGCGTCGGTGCCGACCTCGTGCTCGTTGGAGAGCACGATGATGCCGTGGGTGCCGTCGTCGCCCATGCCCAGCTCGTCGCCGGAGCAGATCATGCCGCGCGAGACCTTGCCGTAGGTCTTGCGCTCGGCGATGGCGAAGTCGCCGGGGAGCACGGCGCCGGGCAGCGCGACGACGACCTTGTCGCCGACGGTGAAGTTACGGGCGCCGCAGACGATCTCCTGCGGCTCACCGGTGCCGTTGGCCGTGCCGACGTCGACGGTGCAGAAACGGATCGGCTTGCGGAAGCCCTCGAGCTCCTCGATGGTGAGGACCTTGCCGACGACGAGGGGGCCGGTCAGGTCGCCACCGAGCTGCTCGACGCGCTCGACCTCAAGGCCGGCGTCGATCAGCTTGGCCTGCACGTCACGGCCGGTCTCGCCGGCCGGCAGGTCGACGTATTCCCGCAGCCAGGAAAGCGGGGCGCGCATCAGATCTCCATCCCGAACGGCCTGGTGAAGCGCACGTCACCCTCGACCATGTCTCGCATGTCCTCGACGTTGTGGCGGAACATCAGCATTCGCTCGATGCCGAACCCGAAGGCGAAGCCGCTGTACTTCTCCGGGTCGATGCCCGCGGCGATCAGCACCCGGGGGTTGACCATGCCGCAGCCGCCCAGCTCGATCCAGCCCTCGCTGGAGCAGGTGCGGCACGCCTTGTCGGGGTTGCCCACCGACTCGCCGCGGCAGGCGAAGCACACCATGTCCATCTCGGCGGACGGCTCGGTGAACGGGAAGTACGACGGGCGCAGCCGCGTCCGCATGTCCTCGCCGAACAGCACCCGCACCATGTGGTCGAGGGTGCCCTTGAGGTCCGCCATGGTCAGGCCCTCGTCGATGGCGAGGAGCTCGACCTGGTGGAAGACGGGGGTGTGGGTGGCGTCCAGCTCGTCGGTGCGGTAGACGCGGCCCGGGCAGATGACGTAGACCGGCGGCTCGCGGTCGAGCATCGAGCGGATCTGCACCGGGGAGGTGTGGGTGCGCAGCACGACGCCGGAGTCGGCGTCCTTCTTGGCCCCCCGCACGAAGAAGGTGTCCTGCATGGAGCGGGCGGGGTGGTCCGGCGCGAGGTTCAGCGCGTCGAAGTTGAACCACTCGGCCTCGACCTCGGGGCCCTCGGCGACCTCGTAGCCCATGGCCACGAAGACGTCCTCGATGCGCTCGCCGATCGTGGTCAGCGGGTGACGGGCTCCGGCGGGCACCCGGTCGTACGGCAGGGTGACGTCCACCGCCTCCTCGACCAGGACGCGGGCGTCGCGCTCGGCCTCCAGCTCCGTCTGACGGGCGGCGAGGGCCTTGTTCACGGCGCCGCGGGCCATGCCCACGCGCTTGCCGGCCTCGGCCTTGGCCTGCGGCGGCAGGGCGCCGATCTCGCGGTTGGCCAGGGCCAGCGGGGAGCGGTCGCCCATGTGGGCGGCCTTCGCCTCGCGGAGGGCCTCGAGGTCGGCGGCCGCGGCGAGGGCGGCGAGCGCCTCGTCCCGCATCCGCTCGATCTCTTCCGGTTTCAGTGCCTCGACCTCGACAGGGTCGTAGGACTTATTGGGTGCCGACATCTCTTCCCGTGCTTCCGATTGGGGTGGCTTCGCTTCGCTGCGCGACTTCGCCCGACGACGTTGGCCAAAGGTGGTGCCAAAGGTGCCAAAGGTCGAGTCTAAGGGGCGCGTGTGGTCGGATGAGCCCGTGGGCCGCGCTCAGGCCTGGGTGAGAAAGGCCGGGGCACCCACGGGCAGGGTAAATCGGAACTGGGCGCCGCCGTGGACGGCCCGCCCCACCGTGATCGTCCCGCCGTGGGCGTCGACGATGCCCTTGACGATGTACAGCCCCAGGCCGGTGCCACCGCGCTTGCTCCCCCGCCAGAAGCGGGTGAAGACGCGGGCCATCGACTCCTCCGGGATACCGGGGCCCTCATCGCTCACGGTGACCGCCGTCCCCTCCGCGTGGGCCTTCATCAGTGCTGGTGTCACTTCTATGGTGACGACTCCCTCGCCGTGGCGCACGGCGTTTTCCAGGAGGTTGCCCAGCACCTGGTCGACCTTGTCGGGATCCGCCCAGAGCGCGGGCAGCGAATCGGCGACCTTGACCTCGAAACGCTCGGGCCGCATCCCGGCCCGGGTGTAGCTCGCCACGTGCCGGCGGACGGCGGCGGCCATGTCGACCGGCTGCCGGCGCACCTCCAGGCGGCCGGAGTCGATCCGTGAGATGTCCAGCAGCTCGGCGATCAGCCGGGTGACCCGGTCCGCGTCGGCGTCGACCGTCTCCAGCATCAGCCGCTTCTGGTCGTCGGTGAACCGCTCCCACTTGGCCAGCAGCGTGGCCGTGAAGCCCTTGACGGAGGTCAGCGGGGAGCGCAGCTCATGGGCGACGGTGGCGATCAGCTCGGCGTGGCTGCGCTCGGTGCGCCGGCGCGCCTCGGTGCCGCGCAGCTGGACCACCACGCGCACCACCGGCCCGCCCGCCCGCTCCCGGACGTAGCGGGCGGATACCAGCACCTGGCGGCCGCCGGGCAGCAGCAGATTCCGCTCGGGCTGGCCGGTGCGGGTGGCGAGCCCGCCGTAGGGGTCGGTCACGGCCCACCAGCGGCGGCCGTCCAGATCCTCCAGCGGCAGGGCGCTGTCCAGCTGCCGGCCGAGGGCGTCGCCCGGGCGCACGGCGGCGATCCGGGCCGCGGCGGCGTTGAAGCAGGTGATCCGGCCGGTGGCGTCGGCGACGACCAGCCCGTCGGGCAGGTCGTCGGCGTGGAGGCCGGTGGCCGTTCCCTGGGAGCCCATGGAGGCGGCCGGGCATGTGCCGACCACCGCGCTCCCGGACGTCCTGACGTTCCTCAAACCCGCACCCCCTCCCGACCCCCGGAGCGCCACCCTACTAGCTGGAGGTCACGGAGCGGCACCCTCCGGACGCGCGCTGCGCACGGGCGGAGGCGTAGAGGCACACCGCGGCGGCCGTGGCGAGGTTGAGGCTCTCGGCCTTTCCGTGGATCGGGACGCGCACCACGGCGTCGGCGAGCGCCCGGGTCTCCTCCGGCAGGCCCCAGGCCTCGTTGCCGAAGATCCAGGCGCTGGGCCCGCCCATGGCGCCCTGGTCGAGCTCCTCGTCCAGGTCCTTGTCACCGGCGCCGTCGGCGGCCAGGATCCGCGCCCCGGCGGCCTTCAGGCCCGCGACGGCCTGCTCGACGGGGACGCCCACGGCCACCGGCAGGTGGAAGAGGGAGCCCACGGAGGCCCGTACCGACTTGGGGTTGTAGAGGTCCACCGAGGCGTCGGTCAGCACGACGGCGTCGGCGCCCGCGGCGTCCGCGCAGCGCAGGACCGTACCGGCGTTGCCGGGGTCGCGGACGTGCGCGAGGACGGCCACCAGCCGGGGGCGGCCGGCCAGGATCTCCTCGAAGGGCGAGTCCAGGAAGCGGCACAGGCCGACGATGCCCTGCGGGGTGACGGTGTCGGACATCTCCGCGATGACCTCGTCCGTCGCGGTGAGCACGGGCACCCCGGCGGCGAGGGCGGCGGCGACGATGTCGGCGTGGCGCTCGGCGGCGTCCGGCGTCACGTACACCTCGATGAGGTGGTCGACGGCCTCACGGACGGACTGCGGGCCCTCCGCGATGAAGCGGCGTTCCTTGCTGCGGAAGCTGCGCTTGGCGAGACGGCGGGCCGCGATGACACGGGGCGATCGCAGGGAGGTCAGCTCGGGGGCCGCCATGGGCTCACTTTCGGTAGCGGAGGTGCGGTGCGTGCTCGGTGAGCGTCCCGGCACCGTGGGTGCCGGGGGCCGGACGCGAGCGGACCCGCAGGCCGGGGGGCCTGCGGGTCCGGACGGTGCCTTGCGGCGCCTGGATCAGGCGGCGGCCTTCGGCGCGTTGACGTCGGCCGGCAGGGCCTTCTGCGCGACCTCGACGAGCGCGGCGAACGCGTTCATGTCGTTGACCGCGAGCTCGGCCAGCATCTTGCGGTCCACCTCGATGTTGGCGGCCTTCAGACCCTGGATGAGGCGGTTGTACGTCATGCCGTTCTGGCGGGCAGCGGCGTTGATGCGCTGGATCCACAGCTGACGGAAGTCGCCCTTGCGCTTCTTGCGGTCGTTGTAGTTGTAGACCAGGGAGTGGGTGACCTGCTCCTTGGCCTTGCGGTACAGACGCGACCGCTGACCGCGGTAGCCGCTGGCCTGCTCGAGGATCGCCCGGCGCTTCTTGTGCGCATTGACTGCGCGCTTGACGCGTGCCACTTGTTAACTCCTTGTAGCGGGGCCGTGGTGGGTTCTCACACGACCCGAAAACGATTGGGTCCCGGTGTTGACATTCGGCGCGAGGCCGAATGTCACATGCCGAGAAGCTTCTTGATCTTCTTGGCGTCGGCCGGGGCCATCTCGGCGTTGCCGGTGAGGCGACGCGTCAGGCGGGACGACTTGTGCTCGAGCAGGTGGCGCTTGCCAGCGCGCTCACGCAGGACCTTGCCGGAGCCGGTGACCTTGAAGCGCTTCTTGGCACCGCTGTGCGACTTGTTCTTCGGCATAGCGCCGTTCTCTCCTCGTCGGTGGCACTCCACGGCCCTGTGGGGGGCGCGGTGAAGCGTCAACTGTTGATTGCTGTCCGGAGCGGGGGACGCCCCGGAGTGAGCACCAGGGCCGCGAGGCCCCGGGATCACGCCTCTGCGGGCTCCTCGGGGGCGTCCGCAGGGGCGTCCGCGGTGGTTCCACCCTGGCGCTCCGCCTTGCGGGCGGCCTGGGCCTCGCGGGCTTCGGCCATCGCCTCGGTCTTCTTCTTGTGCGGACCGAGAACCATGATCATGTTTCGGCCGTCCTGCTTGGGGTTCGACTCGACGAAACCCAGGTCCTGGACGTCCTCCGCGAGGCGCTGAAGCAGTCGGTAGCCCAGCTCGGGGCGGGACTGCTCACGGCCACGGAACATGATCGTGATCTTGACCTTGTCGCCCTGCTTGAGGAACCGGACGACGTGACCCTTCTTGGTGTCATAGTCGTGCGGGTCGATCTTCGGCCGGAGCTTCATCTCCTTGATGACCGTGTGCGCCTGGTTCTTGCGCGCCTCACGGGCCTTCATGGCCGACTCGTACTTGAACTTCCCGTAGTCCATGAGCTTGCAGACCGGCGGGCGTGCGTTCGCCGCCACCTCGACCAGGTCGAGGTCGTACTCCTGCGCAAGCTCCAGGGCCTTGGCAAGCGGCACGATGCCTACCTGCTCGCCGCTGGGACCGACAAGTCGCACCTCGGGGACACGGATCCGGTCGTTGATGCGGGGCTCGGCGCTGATGGGGCCTCCTCGGTAGCACCACGCGACGCCCTCGTGGGCCGTCGCGCAACGTCTTTTCGTAAAGACCAACCGCGCCGGCACATGAAAAATGCCCCGACGGGCACAGGCGGGGCTCCATACCGGAACACCGCCACGGCGAGCCGCGGGGCGCTATTCGGGCAGCTCCATCGTCCGTACGGAACGATGGCTACCGCCTGACCGGAGACCTGCCGACCCATGGTCGACAAGGTGGGAGAACGGAGCTCCACTTGTGGGCCGGGCACACGGATGCGCTCAGCCGGTCGTTTACCGACGATAGCAGGTGGGGAGCAGACGTGCTAACCGGGCGTACCGGCCGGTGGCGGACCCGTCCGGCACCGGGACGTATCGTGTGCGCCATGAGCGACGCGACCCCCATCAGCGGGGAGAACCCCACCCCCGACTTCGACACCATGACCCGCGACATCGCGGACGTCCCCGCCGTCGAGGTGATCACCACGGTCGCGGTGCACCTGATGAGCGCGGCGGCGGTCAACCTCGGCCTCGCCGAGGACGGCGAGCGGCACAAGGACCTCGACGAGGCCCGCAAGCTGATCACCGCGCTCGCCGGCCTGGTCACCGCGAGCGCCACCGAGGTCAGCAACTTCCACGCGGCCCCGCTGCGCGACGGCCTGAAGTCGCTCCAGCTGGCCTTCCGCGAGGCGTCCGTCGTCCCGGACGAGCCGGGCCAGGGGCCCGGTGAGAAGTTCACCGGGCCCGTGTACGCGTAGGGCTTTCCAGGCCCTCCAGACTTTCCGGGGGCCGGTCAGGCCGGGCCGCCGTAGTGCGGCCGGTCGGGCCGGCCCTCACCCGTACCCGCCAGCGGCTCGGGCGCCGCGAGCTCGTCCGCGAGCATGGCGACGCCGTGCGGCGGGTGGGTGACCCGGTGGGCGTACGAGGCGAGGGCGCCGCCGACCAGCGGGGCGACGATGAACAGCCACAGCTGGGAGAGGGCCGCGCCGCCCGCGAAGAGCGCCGGGCCGATGCTGCGCGCGGGGTTGACCGAGGTGCCGGTCAGCGGGACGCCGATCAGGTGGTCCACCGCCAGCGCCAGGCCGATGGCCAGCCCGCCGAAGCCCACGACGGCGACCCGGTGGGTCACCGCGAGCACCACGAACACCAGCAGGAAGGTCAGGACGACCTCGGCGAGGAACGCGCCGCCGGTGTTGATGTGCACGGCCGAGCGTTCCGCGTAGCCGTTGCTGCCGAACGTCCCGTCGGTCTTGATCCCGGGCACCTGCTTGGCGATCAGGAAGAGGATCGCCGAACCGACGATGCCGCCCACCAGCTGGGCGATCCAGTACTCGATGGCCGTGTGGATCGTGATGCGGCGCTCCAGCAGCAGGCCGAGCGTCACCGCCGGGTTGAGGTGACAGCCCGACACCGGCCCCAGGGCGTACACCAGGGCCAGAAGAGTGAAGCCGAATGTCAGGGCGATGCCGACCACGCCGATGTAGTCGGCCGCGAGGACGACGGACCCCACGGCGAACAGCACCAGCAGCAGGGTTCCGAGGAACTCGGAAGCGGCGGTCCTGGTCTTCACCGGGTCCAGATTGGCCAGGGCCGGCTTCACGTTCTTCAGGGCGTCCATGGCGACCTCCTGAGGATCTCGTGGACCGTCCTCGTGAAATTGTCGGACGGTCTCCGCGGGATCGCCTGTCGGGCGCGGCTGCGGCCGGGCCCCCGCGGCCGCCGCCGCGGCGGCCGGTGGCCCGGCTAGCGGCTGAAGAGCGCCTCTCCCGGGACGTGCGCCGCCGCCGGCAGCAGAGCGAGGTCCAGGCCCCGGACCAGCCGGGCCCGCAGCACCTCGGCGGCGGCCAGCCCCTCGGCGACCCGGCGCACCACGTCACCGGCCACCGCGTCCTCGGCGAGGACCAGCGCCAGCGTGCCGTCGGCCTCGCCGGACGGGACGAGGTGCGCCCGCAGTACCCCGGGCTCGGCCGCGAGGACGGTCCGCAGGGCGCCGGTGACAGCGGGGTCGGCCAGCGGGTCCGCGCTGTCGCGCCCCTCGGCCAGCGCCAGCAGGGCGGAGCCGGTCAGCGGGTAGGTCACGGGACCGGCCAGGTCCAGCACGATGGTGTCCGCCTTCTCGTGCGCGGCGGCCTGGAGCGCCTGGTGCAGCGGCACGGCCACGGGCCGGGCGTCCGCGCGCCAGCGGGCGAGGGCCTCGGTCGAGGTGAACGCGGGCAGCGCGCGGCGCCCGTCCGGCGCCTGGAGCGTCGGTACGGCCATGTCACTGCTCTTCTCGCGCTTGAGCCCGTCGGGCCCGGTCTCCACCTCGCCGAGCACGGCCACCACGGGCACGAGCAACCGAGTGCCCGGCAGGGCGGCCAGCACCCGCCTCTCGGCCTCGGCCGACCGGTCCACCGCCCAGGCGGCGAGCGCCTCGGTGAGAGCGGGGTCGGCGGAGCCGTCGTCGTCGGAGAACTGGGAGTCCGGGATGTTCTTGAGCGCCACGGCTTGAGCGTATCGGGTGGGGTTTCCCCGCCGGGGGCCCGGGGCTCCGCCCCTGGACCCCGGTTACGGGAAGGGGCGGGACCGCGGAAGACCACCCTCCGGCCGCCGACGCCGCAACACCGCCGACACCACGAGCAGCAGCACCCCCACCCCGCCCGCGACGAGCGCGGACAGGCTCGGCCCGCCCCCGGGGGCGTCCCCCGGCGCGGCCCCCGGCCCGCCGCCGAAATAGCGCGGCACCGCCGGCGCCACCCGCCGCCCCGCCGTCTCCCGCCCCGCCTTCTCGATCGCCGCCGCCGGGTCCACCATCCCCGCGCCGACCTCGTCGTCGCGCCCGCCCTCCGGCCGGTCCCGCGCGGTCTCGGTCAGCAGCTCGCGGACCCGCGCCGGGCTCAGGCCCGGCCGGGCGGCGCGCAGGAGCGCCACGGCCCCGGAGACGAAGGCGGAGGCCGCGCTGGTCCCCCAGCCCTCGTAGTAGCGCCGGTCGGGGTCGGCGATGACCACGTCGACGCCGGGCGCGCTGACGGTGGCGTACCAGCGGCGGGTGGAGAAGGAGGCGCGGCCGCCGTAGCGGTCGACGGCCGTCACGGCGATCACGCCCGGGTAGGCCGCCGGGTAGGAGACGTGGTCGCCGTGCTCGCCGCCATTGCCGGCGGAGGCGACGACGACGGCGCCCTTGCCGAGCGCGTACTGCACGGCCGCGTCCTCGCGCGGCTCGGGGTGCGCGGTGTCGCTGTCGTCGCCCAGGGACAGGTTGATCACGTCGGCGCCGTGGTCGGCGGCCCAGCGGATGCCGTCCGCGAGGGCGCTGCCGCGCGCTCCCCGGGCCTTGGCGCGGGCGGGGTCGCTGTCCTCGAGGATCACCCGCACCGGGAGGATCCTCGCCTCGGGGGCGACGCCGGTGATCCCGTCGGCGTCGTCGCCGCCGTGCCCGCGGCCGGCGATGATCCCGGCCATGGCGGTGCCGTGCCGGGCCCAGGCGCGGTCGCCCGGCCCGGCGCCGAAGCCGATCAGGTCCTTGCCCGGCAGGACCCGTCCCCGCAGGTCCGGGTGGCCGTCGTCGACGCCGGTGTCGAGCACGGCGACGGTGATCCCGGCGCCCTTGGTCGTCCGCCAGACGTCCTGGACGTGGAGGGCGTCGAGCGCCCACTCCTGCGCCCTTATGGCGTCCGCCCGGGCCGGGGCGGCGACGAGCACGGCGAGGGCGGTCCCGGCGGCCAGCGCAGCCAGGGCCCGGCGCGGACGGCTCATCGGCCGGCCTCCCGGCCCGCCGGCCGGTGCGCGGCGTCGCGGTAGGCGCGCTCCACTTCCTCCGCGAGGGTCGTCGCGTCGTGGCCGAGGCCCGCCTCCGCCGGGGCCTCGGTGGCGCCGGGGACGACCGCCCGTGCGGCGGGCAGCGGCGGGGTACCCGTACGGCCGTCGGCGAAGCCGGTGACGGCGTAGACGACGATGGGCACGTCCGTCATGACGGTGATGTGCCAGCTGGCGCGCTGCGCGTCGCCGAAGCGCGCGGCGGGCGTGTCCCGGAGCGCGAGGGGGCGGGGCATCAGGTCGGCGCGCTCGTCGAGGTGTTCGTCGGCGAAGCGGCGGCGCAGGGCGCGCATGCCGGCGGCGTCCGCGTCCGTGACGAGCAGGCCGACGGTCGTCACATGGGAGGACGTGGCGTCCGCGTAGGTGGCGCGCAGCAGCCGGGCGCAGCCGACGGGGGCCAGGGCGGTGGCGAGGAGGGGGTCGAAGGCGTCGGCGCAGCCGCTGTCGGGGGCGACGCCCAGCCGGATCCAGTCGCGCGGGGCGCCGCCGGGTCCGGCAGCGTCCCGGTGGACGGCGTCCGGGAAGATCCGGTCGACGGGGAGGCCGCGCCAGAGCGTGGCGCCGCGCGTGTAGGCGGCCTCGGCGGCCGAGCCGTCGCCCGGGCCCGCGGCCAGGCAACTCCCGGTCACGGCCCCGGCTATGAGGCCGAGTCCGAGGACCAGGCTGACGGCCGCCGCGGCGGCGCGTCCGGCGCCCCGCGCGGGCGGACCCGGTACGGGAACGGGGGGCGGGAGCGGGGGCGGCGGGGGTACCCAGTGAGGGGCAGGAGGCGGCGGCATGGGTTCCGCTTCGGTGCTCAACCTGCGCTCCCCCTCGCGAGCCGGCCGGTCGTACCGCCGTATGTCGGACTTCCGCCACATCCGCCGCCGGCCCGAAGGCCGTGGTGTGCGCGCCACTTTACGGTGCGCGACGCGACGGGTGCCATTCGCCCGGGCCCGAACCCTGGTCAGCGGATTCCGGCTCTGGCAGGCTGCCCGCCATGTCGTCCGACAGAGCGCGTTACGACCGGGCCACCGCCCATCTGGACGCTCCCCTCGCGGTGGTCGATACCGGGGCGTTCGATGCCAATGCCGCCGATCTGGTGCGGCGGGCGCGGGGCAAACCGGTACGGGTGGCGAGCAAGTCCGTACGCTGCCGGGCGCTGCTGGAACGGGTCCTGGCGCGCGAGGGCTTCGCGGGCGTCCTGGCCTACACCCTCGCGGAGGCACTGTGGCTGGCGCGTTCGGGGATTCCGGACGTGCTGGTGGCGTACCCGTCCGTGGACCGGGCGGGCTTCGCGGAACTGACCTCGGACCCCAAGCTCGCCGCCGCCGTGACGGTGATGGTGGACGACCCGGCGCAACTGGCGGTCGTGGACGCGGCGCGGACGGGCCGTGAGGAGGTGCGGGTCTGCCTGGAGTTGGATGTCTCGCTGCGGCTGCTGAATGGCCGTTTACGAATCGGGACATTGCGGTCTCCAGTGAGCGATCCGATCGAACTGGCGGAGCTGGCGCGGGCCGTCGACCGCCGTCCGGGGTTCCGGTTGGTGGGCCTGATGGCCTACGAGGCGCATGTGGCGGGCGTGGGTGACACGGTGGCCGGGCGGCCGCTGCGGTCCCGGGCGGTCCGGCTGATGCAGTCCGTGGCCCGGGAGCGGGTGGCGGCCCTGCGCGCGGAGGCCGTGCGGGCCGTACGGGACGTGGTGGAGCTGGAGTTCGTCAACGGAGGCGGAACGGGCAGTGTGCAGCACACGGCGGCCGAGGACGCGGTGACGGAGATCGCCGCCGGGTCGGGTCTGTACGCGCCGCGCCTGTTCGACGGCTACTCGTCCTTCACCGCCCGTCCCGCCGCGCTGTTCGCGCTGCCCGTGGTGCGCCGGCCCGGGGTGGGCGTGGTGACGGTCCTGGGCGGGGGCTACCCCGCGTCGGGCGCGCCCGGACGGGACCGGCTGCCGGTCCCGTACCTCCCGGCGGGGCTACGGCTGGCGAGCCAGGAGGGCGTCGGCGAGGTGCAGACCCCCCTCCTGGGCCACCCGGCGGACGATCTGCTGATCGGCGACAGGGTGTGGTTCCGGCACGCCAAGGCGGGCGAGCTGTGCGAGCGCTTCGCGGAGCTTCACCTTGTGGAGGGCGACAGGGTGGTGGACACGGCGCCCACGTACCGGGGGGAGGGCCGTACGTTCCTCTGAGGCCGGGGCGCCTCCCGCGCGGGGTTCCGTGGATTTCCGGCTGCCCGCCGGTGGGGGTTTTCCGCGCCTTCGGCGCGGTTTCGCCCACCCTCCCCCAGCTACCGCTGGGAGGTTCCCCCAGCCCGATTGCCCGGCCCGGATTGCCCGGGTAGGGGGCTGGCCGACAAGGGCCGGCCCGGCTGGGGTGACGTGAGGGGGCGGGGTGGGGTGGACGGGCCCTGGTAGGGGCGTGAAGAGCTCTTCGCCGCTAGTGCCAAGTGTGGGGGAACCAACACAGCGATAGCAGGCACCGCGAAGAGCTCAGCCCCGTAAGGGCCCGTCCACCCCGCCCCGCCCCCGACCCACCACACACCCCACGACGCACCTACGGCAGCAGGATCAGCCGGATCGGGTCCCCGTCCTTCTTCCGCAGCCGTTCGATGCCGGTCGCCGCCTCCGCCAGGGGCAGGGTGCCGCTGATGGACCGTCCGAGGTCCAGCCGCCCCAGGCGGGCGAGCGCGACGAGCTCGTCGACGTGCGCGGGCGCCGACCCGTAGTGCCCGAGGACCTGCTGCTCGCGGAAGATAAGAGCCGCGCTGTCGCTCAGGGTCAGCGGGCCCGGGGCGATGCCGACGAGCACAAGCCGCCCGCCCCGCCCCAGACAGCGCACG
This sequence comes from Streptomyces sp. NPDC037389, assembly GCF_040636475.1. Lineage (NCBI taxonomy): Bacteria > Bacillati > Actinomycetota > Actinomycetes > Kitasatosporales > Streptomycetaceae > Streptomyces > Streptomyces sp. NPDC037389. Next base: position 22,195 of record NZ_JBEZUS010000016.1, on the reverse strand, counting down.
GCCTGGTCCCGAACGGCCGGCACGCCCGCCGTGTCGAGGGCGAGGTCGAGCCCCAGTCCTCCGGTGGCCTCCAGGATCCGCTCGCGGACGTCCGGCGCGCCGGCGTCCAGGGCGAGGTCGGCGCCGAAGTCCAGGGCCCGCCGCCGGGCGCTCTCCAGCGGGTCGACGGCGACGACCGGCGCCGCCCCGGCCAGCCGCAGCAACTGCACCGCGTGCGCGCCGAGCCCACCGACGCCCCAGACACCGGCCGGGCGGGCGGGACGCACGCGCCCGGTGGTGGTGACGGCCGCCCAGGGGGTGGAGACGGCATCCGGGATGATGGCGGCCTGCTCGAAGGAAAGTCCCTCGGGAACCGGGACGAGCGTGTGGTGGTTGGCGAGGGCGTACTCGGCCCACCCGCCGTCGTAGTCGACGCCGCGCGTACGGACGGCCCGGCACGGCTCGTAACGCACGCACCCGGCGCACTCCCCGCAGCGCTCCCCCGCCTGGAGCAGGACGCGTTGTCCCTCGGCCCAGGGCGCGGGGACGTCCGGGCCGAGGGCGTCGATCACCCCGGCGGTCTCATGGCCGAGCGTGACCTTCCCGGTGCGGGCGAACGCGGGCTTGAGCTCGCCGTCGACGAGATGGACGTCGGACAGGCAGATGCCCGCCGCCCGTACCCTGACCCGGACCTGGCCGGGGCCGGGCTCGGGGACGGGGACCTCCTCGACGGCGAAACGGCCCGACCGCAGGTCGAGCCGTCCGGCGAGCATCGTCTCGGGCATGTCCGGAACCTCCGTAGGACAGGGCCGCGGGGGCCGAGGACCGGCGGCCTGTCCGGCCCCCGACCCCCGCGGCGAAAATCACCCTGGCGCCGGAACCTGCCCGAGCAAACGTTCCTTCAATCCGTCAGAACGCCTTGTCGACCTGGTCCGGGATCACACTGCCGTCAGCCCGGCGCACCGGCGTCCTGGAGCCGTCGGCGGCCGTGGCGCCCGTGGTCGAGCACGGGTACGTACCGGACTTGCGCGGCATCGGGTCGATGAACATCGGGTTGGCCACCCAGCGTCCGTCGGCGTCGTCGAACGCGCGGCACATCAGCTCGGACTTGTTGCGGTTGATGGCGACGTGCGCACCGGTCGCGTCGTTCACGAACGTCACATCGGTGTCGGCGTCGCCCGCGCCGAGGGCGATGCGGTGGGCCGGGTCCTGCTGCTTCCAGGCGGCGGCGCCCTTGATCTTGAAGATCTCCTGGTTGATCATGCAGCGCTTGCCGTCCATGTACGGCAGGGCGTCGCCGCGGCCGGTCTCGACGCCGCCGCAGCCCTTGATGGCGGTGGTCAGACGGCCGTGCTTGGTGACGTTGCGGATGCCGATGGTGTGCTTCGCGTCGAGGCCCACACCGCTCGACCACGCCTCGGCGATCGGCTCGGAGGAGGCGGAGACGATGTAGACGTCGAAACCCGCCGCCTTGAGCGTACGGATGAGGTCCTTCTGCTGGTCGTAGTAGCGCACGTACCCGGCGAGGGTGTGGGTGCCGGCCTTCTGCGTCGCGCCGACGGGCGCGGCGAGCTGCTCGGCGCGGGCCTGCCGGGCGAAGGAGGTGAGCGCGGCCGGGGTGTGGCCGGCGAACAGCTGCGGGATCCAGGCGTAGCCGGGGACCGTGCGGCGGTGGTTCCAGTCGCCGGCGAAGGCGGACTCACCGGCCATCGTCTGCGACTTCTCGCGGATCTCGAAGATCTCGTCGGCGCAGGCGGTGTTCTTCGAGGTGGGCAGCGGGCGGCCGGCGGGGACGGCGGTGCCGCAGGCCTTGGTGAGGGCCTTGTCCGCGGCGGGGGTCAGGAAGGCGTTGGTGTCCGTCCAGTGCTTGGGCCGCAGGATCTTGTCGTGCTTCAGGGCCCAGGCGAGGGTCGCGTCCGTGATGTCGTTCTTGACGACGGTGTTGTCCCAGTCGAAGGCGGCGACCGGGCGCGGGCCGCGCTTGCCGGAGCAGGTGCCGCGCTCGTCGATCATCTTCTGGAGCCTGGCGCGGTTGTCACCGAACCAGGGGAGCCCGGGGTCGAGCCGGGGACAGTTCGCGCGGGGCGCGCGGTCGTGGGCGGTGGCCGCGCCGGCGGGGAGGGGCGCGGCGGCGAGGGCGGCGGCGGTGGCAAGGCCGACGACAATGGCGGACGTGGTGCGCATGTGCTCTCTTTGGTGCGTGTGACGGACGGGGACAGAAACCAGGACCGGACGACGAAGAAGACGAAGACGACGAAGACGACGACGAAGACACCGCTGACCGGTCCCAGCTTTTGATCATGGACCCTACAGCGGGGTCACATAGGCCCCCGCGATGCCTCCGTCCACGAGGAACTCGGCGGCGTTCACGAAGGACGAGTCGTCGCTGGCCAGGAAGGCGACGGCGGCCGCGATCTCCTCCGGCTCGGCGAACCGCCCCACCGGCACGTGCACCAGCCGACGGGCCGCGCGCTCCGGGTCCTTGGCGAACAGTTCCTTGAGCAACGGGGTGTTCACGGGCCCCGGGCAGAGCGCGTTGACGCGGATGCCCTCGCGGGCGAACTGCACCCCGAGCTCGCGGGACATCGCCAGCACACCGCCCTTGGAGGCGGTGTAGCTGATCTGCGAGGTGGCGGCGCCCATCACGGCGACGAAGGAGGCGGTGTTGATGATGGAGCCCCTGCCCTGCCGCCGCATATGGGGCAGCGCGGCCTTGCAGCAGAGGTAGACGGAGGTGAGGTTGACCTCCTGGACCCGCCTCCAGGCGTCGAGGCCGGTGGTGAGGATGGAGTCGTCCTCGGGCGGGGAGATCCCGGCGTTGTTGAAGGCGATGTCGACGGACCCGTAGGTGTCGTGGGCGGCCTGGAACAGCGCCTCGACCTGGACGGAATCAGTCACATCGGTACGGACGAAAAGCCCGCCGACCGCGTCGGCCGCGGCCTTGCCGGCGTTCTCGTCGATGTCGGCGCAGACGACGTGGGCGCCTTCGGAGGCGAGCCGCCGGGCGCTGGCCAGGCCGATGCCGCTGCCGGCTCCGGTGACGACGGCCGTGCGGCCGACGAGGCGGCGGCAGACAGCTTGCTGGTCGGTCACTTGCTCTCCTCCAGGGGATCGATGGCGACGAACACGTTCTTGGTCTCGGTGAAGGCGGTGAGCGCGCCGGGGCCCAGCTCCCGGCCGAGGCCGGACCGCTTGAAACCGCCGAAGGGGGTCCAGTAGCGGACGCTGCTGTGGGAGTTGACGGAGAGGTTGCCGGCGGCGACGGCCCGGGAGACCCGCAGGGCGCGGGAGACGTCCCGGGTCCACACCGAGCCGGACAGCCCGTAGTCGGTGGCGTTGGCGAGCCGTACCGCCTCGGCCTCGTCCTCGAAGGGAATGACGACGGCGACGGGCCCGAAGACCTCCTCCACGGCCACCCGGTCGCCGGGGGCCGCTTCGAGCACGGTCGCGGGGTACCAGTAGCCCTTGCCGGAGGGCACTTCGCCACGGATGAGGGCGGGGGCGCTCTCGGGGACGTACGACCGTACGCGCTCGCGGTGCGCGGCGGAGATCAGCGGGCCCATCCGCGTCGCGGGGTCGGTGGGGTCGCCGACGGTGAAGGACTTCACGGCCGGTTCCAGCAGCTCCAGGAAGCGGTCGTGGACGGACCGCTGGACGAGGACGCGGCTTCGGGCGCAGCAGTCCTGGCCGGTGTTGTCGAGGAAGGCGTCGGGGGCGGCGGCCGCGGCGCGCTCGATGTCGGCGTCGGCGAAGACGATGTTGGGGCTCTTGCCGCCGAGTTCGAGCGTCACCCGCTTCACCCGCTCCGCGCAGGTGGCCATGATGCTCCGGCCGACGGCGGTGGAGCCGGTGAAGACGACCTTGGCGACGCCGGGGTGGCGGACGAGCGCGTCCCCGGCCACCGGGCCCGCGCCGGGGAGCACCTGGAACAGCCCTTCCGGTAGCCCCGCTTCCAGGGCGAGGGCGGCGAGGCGGAGCGCGGTGAGCGGGGTGGTCTCGGCGGGCTTGAGGACGACGGCGTTCCCGGCGGCCAGCGCGGGGGCCAGGCCCCAGGCGGCGATGGGCATCGGGAAGTTCCACGGGGCGATGACGGCGACGACGCCGAGCGGTTCGTGGAAGGTGACGTCGAGCCCGCCGGGTACGGGGATCTGAGCGCCGGTCAGCCGTTCCACTCCCCCGGCGGCGTACTCCAGCAGGTCGCGGACGTTCCCGGCCTCCCAGCGGGCGTTCCCGACGGGGTGGCCCGCCTCGCGGACCTCCAGTTGGGCGAGCTCCTCCAGGTGCGCGTCGACCGCGTCGGCGAAGCGGCGCAGCTGCCGGGCCCGGTCGCCGGGGGCGAGGGCGGCCCAGCGGTGCTGGGCGGCGGCGGCGCGCCGTACGGCCGCGTCCACGTCCTCGGGCGTGGCCGCCGGGACGGTGGCGACCAGTTCCTCGGTCGCCGGGTTCACGATGTCGTGGGTCTCCTGCATGGGTGCGGGTCCTCACATCCGCTCGAAGGAGCGGTACCGCTCCCAGTCCGTCACGGCCGTGTCGTACGCCTCCTGCTCGACGCGCGCCATGTTCAGGTAGTGCTCCACGACCTCGTCGCCGAACGCGGCCCGGGCCATGGGGCTCGTCTCCCACAGGGCTGCCGCCTCCCTCAGGGTCGCGGGGACGTGCGCGGCGTCGCCCCGGTAGGCGTTGCCCGTACAGACCTCCGGCGGCTCCAGCTCCTGCTCCATCCCGTACAGCCCGGCGGCGATCATGCCGGCGACGGCCAGATAGGGGTTGACGTCGCCGCCGGGCAGCCGGTTCTCGAAGCGGAGGGAGTGGCCGTGGCCGACGACCCGCAGGGAGCAGGTGCGGTTGTCGGGGCCCCAGGCGACGGCGGTGGGGGCGAAGGAGCCGGGGCGGAAGCGCTTGTAGGAATTGATGTTCGGCGCGTAGAGGAGGGTGAACTCCCGCAGGGCGGCGAGCTGTCCGGCGAGGAAGTGCCGCATGGTCCGCGACATGCCGTACGGGCCGTCGTCTTCGCCGGCGCCGGCGAAGACGGGGCGCCCGGCCTCGTCGCGCAGCGAGAGGTGGATGTGACAGGAATTGCCCTCGCGCTCGTCGTACTTGGCCATGAAGGTGAGCGCCATGCCCTCCTGGGCGGCGATCTCCTTGGCCCCGGTCTTGTAGACGGCGTGCTGGTCGCAGGTGGTGAGCGCCTCGTCGTAGCGGAAGGCGATCTCGTGCTGGCCGAGGTTGCACTCCCCCTTGGCGGACTCCACGGTCATGCCGGCCGCGCCCATCTCGTTGCGGATCCGGCGCAGCAGGGGCTCGACGCGGCCGGTGCCGAGGACGGAGTAGTCGGCGTTGTACTGGTTGGCGGGGGTCATGTCGCGGTAGCCGCGGTTCCAGGCGCCCTCGTAGCTGTCCTTGAAGACGATGAACTCCAGCTCCGTGCCCACGTGCGCGCTCCAGCCGTGCTCGGCGAGCCGGTCCAGCTGGCGGCGCAGTATCTGGCGCGGGGAGGCGAGGACGGGTGAGCCGTCGTGCCAGGCGAGGTCGGCGGTGACGAGGGCGGTGCCGGGATTCCAGGGGGTGCGGCGCAGGGTGGTGAGGTCGGGGCGCATGGCGAAGTCGCCGTAGCCGCGCTCCCAGGACGACATGGCGTAGCCGCCGACGGTGTTGAGGTCGACGTCCACGGCGAGGAGGTAGTTGCAGCCCTCCGTGCCGTGCTCCAGGACCTCGTCGAGGAAGAACCGGGCGGCGAACCGCTTTCCCTGGAGCCGTCCCTGCATGTCCGTGAAGGCGAGGACGACGGTGTCGATCTCCCCGGAATCCACGAGCCGGCGCAGCTCGTCGACCGTGAGCGGGGGCGTGCGGTCGGCCACGGTGTGCCTCCTGTCGGTGCGTCCGGGGGTCTTAAGGTAGGGCGGTAGACCATTGATTGGGAAGGGGGCCGATGAACGGAACGACGAACGAGCCGATGAACAGGCCGACGCACGGGCCGACGCACGGGCTTGGAAGCGTGACGGACCGGCTGTCGCCGGTGCTGCGCCCGGTCCGCGCGGGCAACGGCTTCGAGGAGACGCTGGAGCAGATACTCCAGATCATCCGGCTGGGCCTGGTGGCGGAGGGCGAACGGCTTCCGGCCGAGCGGGAGTTGGCCGAGCGGCTGCGGGTCAGCCGGGTGACGCTGCGCGAGGTGCTGAAGGTCCTCCAGGACCAGGGCCTGGTGGAGAGCCGGCGCGGCCGCTACGGCGGTACGTTCGTGCTGCCCCGCCCGGCGACGGCCGGCGAGGACGAGCTGCGCCGCAGGCTGGCGGGGGTGGACGTCGAGGACGCGCTGCGCTTCCGCGAGGTGCTGGAGGTGGGGGCGGCGGGGCTGTGCGCCGCGCACGGGACGACCGATGAGGGGGCCGCCCGGCTGCGAGCCGCGCTGGCCGCGACGCACGACGCGCCGCTGGCCGACTACCGCCGCCGGGACACCCTGTTCCACCTGACCGTGGCCGAGCTGTCCGGCTCCCCCACGCTCGCCGCCCAGTACGCTGCCGTGCGGGCCACGGTCAACGACCTGCTGGACTGCATCCCGCTGCTGGTGCGCAATCTGGAGCACTCCCAGCGGCAGCACACCGCGCTGGTGGAGGCGATGCTGGACGGGGACGCGGACGGGGCGCGCGAGGTGATGCGGGAGCACTGCCACGGCACCGCGGCGCTGCTGCGGGGCTTCCTGGCGTGAGGAGCCCCGGCTCCGTAACCACGGTTTAACGCGCAGGGGTTGCGCGGCGCCCGTCGGGACCACAAAGGTATGGCGCAAAACCTTTGCCCGGCACCCTGTCGTCAGGAGCGCTCATGGCCGAACGCACGGTTTCCTCCGGCTCCTCCGGTTCCTCCGGCTATCTGGAGAAGCGCTCCCTGCGCCGGGGCAGCGCGGGTCCGCTGCTCCTCACCGGCCTGGGCGTGGCCTATGTCGTCTCCGGCGACTACTCCGGCTGGAACTTCGGCCTCGCACACGGCGGTTTCGGCGGGCTCGCCGTCGCCGCCGCGCTGATGGGCCTGATGTACACGTGCATGGTCTTCGCCCTCGCCGAGCTCGCCGCGATCCTCCCCACGGCGGGCGGCGGCTACGGCTTCGCGCGCCGCGCCCTGGGCCCCTGGGGCGGGTTCCTCACGGGAACGGCCATCCTCATCGAGTACGTCCTGGCCCCCGCGGCCATCTCCATCTTCATCGGCGACTACGTGGAATCCCTGCGTCTGTTCGGCCTCACATCGAGCTGGCCGGTATACCTGTCCTGCTTCGCCATCTTCATAGGCATCCACCTGTGGGGCGTGGGCGAGGCCCTGCGCTTCAGCTTCCTGGTGACGGGCGTGGCGGTGGCGGCCCTGCTCGTCTTCGCGGCGGGCGCCTTCACGGACTTCGACGCCACCCGCCTCAACGACGTCCCGGCCGACCCGCACGCCTTCGGCTCGTCCTCCTGGCTGCCGTTCGGCCTGCTGGGCATCTGGGCGGCGTTCCCGTTCGGAATGTGGTTCTTCCTCGGCGTCGAGGGCGTGCCGCTGGCCGCCGAGGAGACCCGCGACCCGGCCCGTACGCTGCCGAGGGCCATGGCCACGTCCATGGGCATCCTGCTGCTCCTGGCCCTGCTCACCTTCCTGGCCGCCACGGGCGCGGGCGGCGCGAACGCCCTCCAGGAGGCCGGCAACCCCCTGGTCGCCGCCCTGGACTCCGACGGCAAGGGCCGCGTCCTCGCCAGGGTCGTCAACTACGCGGGCCTGGCGGGCCTGATCGCGTCCTTCTTCTCCCTCATCTACGCCGGCTCCCGCCAGCTCTTCGCCCTCTCCCGCGCCGGCTACCTCCCCCGTGTCCTCTCCCTCACCAGCCGCCGCAAGGCCCCCTGGCTCGGGCTGCTCGTCCCGGGCACGATCGGCTTCGCCCTGGCCGCGGCCACGGGCGACGGGGCGCGGATGCTCAACGTGGCCGTCTTCGGCGCCACCATCTCCTACGCGCTGATGTCCCTCTCCCACATCGTCCTGCGCCGCCGCGAACCGGACCTGCCCCGCCCCTACCGCACCCCGGGCGGCGTGGCCACCTCGACCACGGCCTTCGTCCTGGCCTGCGCGGCACTGGTGGCGACCTTCCTGGTCGACGTCACGGCCGCGCTCATCGCCCTGGCCGTCTACGCGGTCGCCGCCGGCTACTTCGCCCTCTACAGCCGGCACCGGCTGGTGGCGAGCGCGCCCGAGGAGGAGTTCGCCGCCCTCGCCGCGGCGGAGGCGGAGCTGACCCGGGAATGACCGCACGAGGAACGGAAGGAATGAGCATGCCGCTCATCGGCGTCACCACCTACCTCACCCGGGCCCGCTGGGGAGCTGCCTGGAACCTGCCGGCCGCGCTGCTCCCGGCCGCGTACCCGGCGCACGTCCAACGGGCGGGCGGCCTCGCGGTGATGCTGCCCCCGGACGACCCCTCCACCGCCCCCGCCGTACTGGCCCGCCTGGACGCCCTCGTCCTGGCGGGCGGCGACGACCTCGACCCCACCCTCTACGCCGCCTGCCCCCACCCCCGCTCGGGCGCCCCCGTACCCGAGCGCGACCACTGGGAGCTGGCCCTGCTGGACGCCGCCCTGACCGGTGGCGTCCCGGTACTCGGCATCTGCCGCGGCATGCAGCTGATGAACGTCCACGCGGGCGGCACGCTCTGCCAGCACCTCCCGGACGAGGTGGGCCACGACGGCCACAACCCGGCCCCGGGCACCTTCGCCGACCACCCGGTCAAACCGGTCCCGGGCACCCTGACGGCCACCCTCCTGGCCGACGCCCCACTGGACGTGGCCACCCACCACCACCAGTCGGTGGCCCGTCTGGGCGCCGGCCTCATCGCCTCGGCCCACGCGGAGGACGGCACGGTGGAGGCGGTGGAATACGCGGGCCGCTCGGGCTTCGCGCTGGGGGTGCAGTGGCACCCGGAGGTACGGGACGACTTGCGGCTGATGGCGGAGCTGGTGCGGGCGGCGTCGGAGGGAGGTGGTTCGTGACCTGGGAGTGGGCCCTCGGCTCGCCGCGACAGCGCGTCCGTTGGAGTATGTGGCGCCTTCCTCGGGATACGCGCTGGATGGCGGCAACGGCTTCAACGGCAAGGTCCTCCCGGTACAACGCCGGGCGTACAACTCGCCTAGGCCTGAGTCCGCGTCAGCCCCAGCAGATCCCGGGCCGGCCCCGCGGGCCGGTGGCCCGTGGGCCAGACCGCGCGGAGGTCGCGGATCAGGGAGAGGTCGCGTACCGGGATCTCGACCAGTCGGTGGGACGCCAGTTCCTCGCCGATCGCGAGCTCGCTCAGGACGGAGGGGCCCGCGCCGCTGACCGCGGCCGCCTTCGCGGCGGTCGTGGAGGCGAGTTCGAGCAGGGGGTCGGACAGGCCGCCGTGGGTGGCCAGGGCCGCGTCGAGGACCTGGCGGGTGCCCGAGCCGCGTTCGCGGAGGATCAGTGGGGTGGCCGCCAGTTCGGGTGCCTCCAGGGGGGTGCGGCGGCGGGCCCAGGGGTGGCCGGGGGCGGTGACGACGACGAGGCGGTCGTGGCCGACCACGGTGCCGGTCAGGCCGGCCGGTACGTCCAGGCCCTCGACGAAGCCGAGGTCCGCCTCGCCCGCGAGCAGGCGTTCCGCCACGGCCGCCGAGTTCCCCGTGCTCAGCGAGACGGCCGTGCCAGGCCGCTCCGTGCGCAGCGCGATCAGCCAGCCCGGCAGCAGATACTCCGCGATGGTCATGCTGGCGGCGACCTTCAGCCGCGAGTCGCGCCGTCCCCGTAGCGCCTGGGCGCCCGCGTCGAGGGCCTCGGCGGCCTCGACGACCCGGCGTGCCCAGTCGGTGACGAGCACCCCGGCGTCCGTGAGGCGCGAGCCGCGCGGTGAGCGCTCGACCAGGGCGACGCCGAGAAGGCGTTCCATGGCCCGTACGCGTCCGCTCGCGGCGGGCTGGGTGATGCCCAGCTCCCGGGCCGCCCGGCCGAGGCTGCCCAGCCGGGCGACGGCGAGCAGCAGCTCCAGGGCGCCGAGGTCGGGGACCCGGTGGGCCAGGGGGACGGGGAGGGGGCCGGAATCACCGCTCATAACTCCAGCTTATGCCCTCATAGGGACAAAGGTCCTGGTGAGCGGGGTACGTCCGCGCGATCGTGGGCTCATGAGCACCCACACCCCCCTCCGCCACCTCGGCCCCAACTGGTACGCCACCGTCATGGGAACCGCGATCGTCGCCTCCGCCGGAGCGACCCTGCCGGTGAGCGTGCCGGGGCTGCGCGGGGCGTGCGAGGCGGTGTGGGCGCTGGCGGCGCTGATGCTGCTCACCCTGCTCACCGCCCGCGCCCTCCACTGGACCCACCACCCCGACCAGGCCCGGCGGCATCTCGGCGACCCCGCCGTCGCCCCCTTCTACGGCTGTCTGGCGATGGCCCTGCTGGCCGTCGGCGGCAGCACGCTCTCCGTGGGCACGGGCGTGATCGGCGAGAGCGCGGCCGTCAAGGTCGACGCCGTGCTGTGGACCGCCGGCACCGTCGTCGGACTGGGCGCGGCGGCCGCCATCCCGTACCTGATGGTGACCCGGCACAAGATAGCCCCCGGTGACGCCTCGCCCGTGTGGCTGCTGCCGGTCGTGGCGCCCATGGTCTCCGCCGCGCTCGGCCCCGCGCTCGTGCCGCACCTGCCCGCCGGGCAGTGGCGGGAGGCGCTGCTGCTGGGCTGCTACGGACTGTTCGGGATGAGCCTGCTGGCCACGCTGCTGATCCTGCCGGTGGTCTTCTCCCGGCTCGTCCACCACGGGCCACTGCCGCTCGCGCTGACGCCGGCCCTGTTCCTGGTCCTCGGCCCGCTGGGCCAGTCCACGACGGCCGTCAACGCCGTCGCGGGCGCCGCGCCGGGCGTCGTCGCGGAGCCCTACGCCCGGGCCATGGCCGGATTCGCCGTCCTCTACGGCATGCCCGTCATCGGCTTCGCCCTGCTCTGGCTGGCGCTGGCCGCCGCCATGGTGATCCGCGCCGCCCGCCGGGGCATGGGCTTCGCGATGACGTGGTGGGCCTTCACCTTCCCCATCGGCACCTGCGTCACCGGCGCCGCCGCCCTGGCCCACCGCACGGGGCTGACCGCCCTGACCTGGCTGGCGGTGGGGCTGTACGCGCTGCTGGTGACCGCCTGGGCGGTCGCCGGGGCCCGTACCGCCGTCGGGCTGGTCAGCGGCCGGCTGCTCGCAGCGCCGCGCCCAGCACCTGTGGCGCCGCTGCGAGAGATGGCCCGTACCACGTGAGGTGACGGCCGCTGACGAGCGCCGACGGCAGCCCGGGGAAGCACTCCGGGCCGTCGTCGGCGCCGAAGCGGTACGGCTCGTCGGGCAGGACGACCAGCTCGGCGCCGCAGGCGTTGAGCCGGTCGAGGGGGACGCGCGGATAGCGCTCGGGGTGCCCGGCGTGGACGTTGGCGACGCCGAGCCGGGCGAGGACGTCCCCGGCGAAGGTGTCCCGGCCCAGCACCATCCAGGGGCGGCGCCAGACGGGGACGACGGCCGGAATCAGCGGCCCCGCGGACCGCACGTCCCGCCAGGCGTCGCGGGCGTCGTCCAGCCAGCCGGGCCGGGGCAGCCGGCAGCCGCGCACCAGGACCCGTTCCAGCTCGGTGAACGCCTGCTCCAGCGTGCGGACTTCCGTGACGAGCACGTCCAGCCCGGCGGCGCGCAGCGCGCCCAGGTCCGGGGCGCGGTTCTCCTCCTCGTTGGCGAGGACGAGGTCGGGCGCGAGGGCGGCGATCCGTGCCACATCGGGGTTCTTGGTGCCGCCGATCCGGACGACGTCGAGCCCGGCCGGGTGGTCGCACCAGTCGGTGGCGCCCACCAGCAGGCCGGGCCCGGTCCCGGCCACGGCCTCGGTGAGCGAGGGGACCAGGGAGACGACTCGGCGTACGGCGGGGCGGCCGCCCATCGGGCTCACCGCCCCACCGTACGCCCGCCGTACACCGGTTCGTCAGGCGCCGGCAGGAGCTTCGTCAGGCGCCGACGGGCGCCAGCTTGTCGACGAGGCCCGGGTGGGCGTCGAGCCAGCGCCGGGCCGACTCCTTCTCCTTGCCCTTGCCCCCGTTCTGGATCTCCGCCTCCAGGGAGGAGAGGTCCTTCTCGGACATCTTGAAGTTCTTCACCCACTCCGCGATCTTCGGGAAGTCCTTGGCGAAGTCCTTCTTGCCGACGGCGTGGATCTGCTCGCCCGCGCCCCAGGCGCCCTTGGGGTCCTTGAGCTTCTTCAGGTCGTACTTCCCGTACGCCCAGTGCGGCGACCAGAGCGTGGTGACGATGGGCTCCTTCTTCTTCAGGGCCCGGTCGAGCTCGGCGAGCATCGTGGAGGTGGAGGACGAGACGACCTTGTACTCGCCGTCCAGACCGTACTCCTTGAGCACCTTGTCGTTGAGCTTGCCCATCATGCCGGCGCTGGACTCGATGCCGACGATCTTCCCGCCGAACATCGAGGACTTGCCCTTGAGGTCGGCGAGCGAGTCGACGCCCTTGACGTAGGAGGGCACGGTCAGCTCCAGGGACGTCGGCCCGTACCAGGAGCCGAGGTCGGTGAGCTTGTCGCGGTAGCGGTCCATGTACTGCTGGTGGGTGGTGGGCAGCCAGGAGTCGAACTGGACGTCCATCTGGCCCTGGGCCAGCGCCGTGTACAGCGGGCCGGGGTCGAGCTGCTTGACCTCGGGCTTGTAGCCGCGCTCCTCCAGGATGTTCTGCCAGAGGTAGGTGGAGGCGACGGCCTCGTCCCAGGGGAAGTAGCCGAGCTTCACCGTACGGCCCTGGCCGACGCTCCCGCCCGCGGCGGCGGTCTGCCGTCCGTCGCCGTCGGCCAGCCGCATGCCGCCCGCGACGAGCGCGAGGACGACGACGCCGACGGCGGCGACAGCCGTGCCCGGCCGGTACCGCAGCACCTTGGCGGCTACGGCGGTACCCGCCGCGGCGTCGGCCTTGGCGGCGGCACGGCGGCCCAGCGGGGAGACCCGCCGGCCCAGCGCACCGGTCATCCGGTCCAGGTACATGGCGAGGACGACGACCGCGAGGCCGCTCTCCACACCGCCGCCGATGTCGACCTGGGTGACGGCCGCGTAGACCGACTCGCCCAGACCGCCCGCGCCCGCCATGCCGGCGATGACGACCATGGACAGCGCCAGCATGATCACCTGGTTGACGCCCGCCATGATGGTGGGCAGCGCCAGCGGAAGCTGGACGCGGACGAGGATGTCGCGCGGGGTCGTGCCGAAGGCCCGGGCGGCCTCGACGAGTTCGCCGTCGACCTGGCGGATGCCGAGCTCGGTCATGCGCACACCGGGCGGCATCGAGAAGACGATGGTGGCGATCAGGCCGGGGATGGGCCCGATCGAGAAGAACATCACGCCGGGGATCAGGTAGACGAAGGCGGGCATCGTCTGCATCAGGTCGAGGACCGGCCGCAGCGCCCCGCTCACCCGGCGGTCCCGGGCCGCCCAGATGCCCAGCGGCACGGCGAACAGCAGCGTGATGAGGCTGGCGACCAGGACGAGCGACAGCGTCGCCATCGCCCGGTCCCACAGCCCGAAGGAGTCGATCAGCGCGAGCCCGGCGAAGGCGAGGACCGCGGCGGGCAGGCCGCGCAGCCACCAGGCGACGACGGCGAGGATGCCGGCCATCAGCAGCGCCCCGGGCGCGCCGAGGGCGGCGTGGACGCCGTCGTACATGCCGTTCAGGACGGTGCTGACGACGTCGAAGAGCCAGGAGAGGTGGGACTGGAGCCAGCCGACGGCGGATTCCGCCCAGCCACCGAGGTTGATCTCAGGCATGGGTGATCACCTCCGGCCCGGACGCCGGGGCAAGGGGGGCGGGGACTTCTTCCGGCTCTCCGGCTTCCGGCTTGCCGTCCCGCTGCTCGACGTCCGGCTGCTCGACGTCCGGCTGATCCGCCAGGGCCGCCAGCAGGCCGTCCCGGGTGACGACGCCGGTCACCTCACCGCTGTCGTCGGTGACGGCGACGGGGGAATCGCTGCGGGAGAACGTGGAGAACAGCTCGGCCACGGGCGTCTCCGCGCTGACGGTCGTGGTGCCGTCCGGCACGGCGACCGGCGCCGCGCCCGCCGCCGGCTCGGCCATGATCGAGCCGGCCGTGAGCACCCGGGAGCGGTCCACGTCCTGGATGAAGGAGGCCACGTAGTCGTTGGCGGGCCGGACGAGGATGTCCTCGGCGGTGCCGTTCTGCACGATGCGGCCGTCGCGCATGACGGCGATGCGGTCGCCCAGGCGCATGGCCTCGTTGAGGTCGTGGGTGATGAAGACGATCGTCTTCTTGAGCCGCTTCTGGAGGTCCAGCAGCTGGTCCTGCATGTCGCGGCGGATCAGCGGGTCCAGCGCGCTGAAGGACTCGTCCATCAGCAGCAGGTCGGCGTCGGTGGCGAGCGCGCGGGCGAGGCCGACGCGCTGCTGCATACCGCCGGACAGCTCGTCGGGCCAGGACGACTCCCAGCCCTTGAGCCCGGCCAGCTCCAGCGCCTCGGCGGCGCGCTCCAGCCGTTCGGCGCGCGGCACGCCGCGCACCTCCAGGCCGTAGGCGGCGTTCTCCAGCACGCTGCGGTGCGGGAAGAGGGCGAAGTGCTGGAAGACCATGCTGATGTTGTGCGAGCGCACCTCGCGCAGCTCGGCCGGGGACAGCCCGGTCAGGTCCCGGCCGTCGTAGAGGACGCTCCCGGACGTCGGCTCCAGGAGCCCGTTGAGCATGCGCAGCAAGGTGGACTTCCCGGAGCCCGAGAGGCCCATCACCACGAAGATCTGGCCGGCCTCGACCTCGAACGACGCGTCGATCACCGCCGCGGTGGTGCCGTCCGCGCGCAGCTCGTCGCGGCTCGCGCCGTCTTCGAGTCGCCGGACGGCGGCTTCGGGTCGTCTGCCGAACACCTTGTACAGATGCTCGGCCTTCAGCCTGGACACATAAACCTCTCGGGTTGTACCTCGGCCACGCCCGTCCCCCTGGCAGGGCGGAGCCACTCCGGCGTCGCGCCTGCCCAGGGGCATTCGGCGCAAACGGAACAGTGATCCGGTTCACACGCGGGGTGGGGCGCGGTCACCACGTGGACGCGGTGCGTGAACGCGGGCGAAGGGGTGACTGTCGGTGGGGTGCGGCATGATCGAGCCGTGACGCGACGCCTGATGCTCCTCGACACCGCCTCCCTCTACTTCCGCGCCTATTTCGGGGTGCCGGAGTCGGTGAAGGCCCCGGACGGCACGCCCGTGAACGCGGTGCGCGGCCTGCTGGACTTCATCGCCCGCCTGGTCCAGGACCACGAGCCCGACGATCTGGTCGCCTGCATGGACTTCGACTGGCGCCCGCAGTGGCGCGTCGACCTCATCCCGACCTACAAGGCGCACCGGGTGGCGGAGGAGGTCGAGGGCGGCCCCGACGAGGAGGAGACGCCCGACACCCTCTCCCCGCAGGTGCCCGTGATCGAGAGCGTGCTGGACGCGATCGGCATCGCCCGCGTCGGCGCCGTCGGCTACGAGGCCGACGACGTGATCGGCACGCTGACGGGCCGCGCGGCGGGCCCGGTGGACATCGTCACCGGCGACCGCGACCTCTTCCAGCTCGTCGACGACGCGCGTGGCGTGCGCGTGCTGTATCCGGTCAAGGGCATGGGCTCGCTCCAGGCCGTGGACGAGGCCGCGCTCCGCGAGAAGTACGGGGTGGACGGCCCCGGCTACGCGGATCTGGCCCTGCTGCGCGGCGACCCCAGCGACGGGCTGCCGGGCGTGCCGGGCATCGGCGAGAAGACGGCGGCGAAGCTGCTGACCTCCTTCGGCGACCTGGCCGGGATCCTGGCGGCGGTCGAGGACCCGGCGGCGAAGATCAGCCCGGCGCAGCGCAAGCGGCTGGCCGAGGCGGGGCCGTATCTGGCGGTGGCACCGAAGGTGGTCCGGGTGGCCGGGGACGTGCCGCTGGCCCCCTTCGACGCGGCGCTGCCGAGGGAGCCCCTGGACCCCGAGGTGCTGGAATCGCTGGCGGAGCGCTGGGGGCTGGGCGGCTCGTTGCAGCGGCTGCTGAGCGCTCTGGGCGGATGAACTGTTAGGTTAGGCAGACCTAACTTTCACGACCTGGGGATCAGGGGAGACAGCCATGGCAGACCGTCCCGTCCGCAAAGCGCCTCGGCTCACCCGCGCGCACGTGCTGCGCACGGAGCGACTGACGCCGCACATGGTGCGTGTGGTCCTGGGTGGCGAGGAGCTCGCGGAGTTCGGCGCCGGGGAGTGCACGGACCACTATGTGAAGCTGCTCTTCCCCGTCGAGGGCGTGGCCTACCCCGAGCCCTTCGACATGGAGGTCATCCGCCGGGACCTGCCGCGCGACCAGTGGCCCCGGACCCGTACGTACACCGTGCGCTCCTTCGACCGGGCCGCCCGGGAGCTGGTGATCGACTTCGTGGTGCACGGGGACGAGGGCCTGGCCGGCCCCTGGGCCGCGACGGCGGAGCCGGGCGCGGAGATCCGCATGCTCGGCCCCGGCGGCGCCTACGCCCCGGACCCCGCCGCCGACTGGCATCTGCTGGCCGGTGACGAGAGCGCGCTGCCCGCCATCGCCGCTTCCCTGGAGCGAATGCCGGAGGGCGCTGTCGTCCACGCGTTCGTCGAGGTCCCGGGCGAGGACGACAAGCAGAAGCTGGAGCTGCCGGACGGCGTCGAGGTCACCTGGCTGACGCGCGACGGCGCCCCGGTCGGCGAGGCCCTGGTCGAGGCCGTGCGGTCGCTCGCGTTCCCGGCGGGGGACGCCCATGTCTTCGTCCACGGCGAGGCGGGCTTCGTCAAGGAGCTGCGCCGCCATCTGCGCGTGGAGCGCGAGGTGCCGCGCGAGCGGCTGTCGATCTCCGGCTACTGGCGCCGGGGTCATGACGAGGACGGCTGGCAGGCCGCGAAGCGCGAGTGGAACCAGCAGGTCGAGGCCGAGCAGGAGGGCGGCGGGGCGGCCGGGGCCGCGGCCTGAGCCCTCCCCTGACGGGAGGTCATGGATATCCTCCCCGCATGAAACGTGCCCGGACAGCCCTGGCGTCGCTCACGCCCCTCGCCGCGGCGGCCCTCGTCCTGACGGCCGCCGCGCCGGGTTCCGCGCTTCCCCCGGATTCCTCGAACTCCGCCGAATCCACTGATCCCGGCGATTCCGCCGATTCCGCGAATTCCTCGGATTCCGAGTCGTCCATAGCCGCCGCCGGGCCCACCCAGCGCGGCCGCGAGGTGGTCTTCACGGTCACCACAGGCCAGACCACGCTGGACGCCCACGAGGGCCATCTCACGGTCGAGTCACCCGCGTTCGTCAAGAAGCTGACCCTCAAGGAGAAGCGCTTCCGGGAGGGCAAGAACGGCCGGTTGTACACCAGGGTCGCGGGCATGGTCCCCTGCGACCTCGCCCCCGGCACCTACCCCGTCGACCTCAAGGACGGCGGCGAGGAGGATCCGGCCGAGTCCGTCGAACTGACCGTCGTCCCCGAAATGGACCCGGGCAACCGCGAGTTCTGCGACGGACCGAGGGGCTACGACGAGATCGTCGACCGGACGAGCGAGACGGCACCGGACGAGGACGACGACGGCACCGAGGGCGTTTCCCTCGGCGAACTCGCCGCCGCCATCGCCGGCACGGCGACCCTGGCCGCGGTCCTGGCCTCGACGGCGACCTACCTGCTGACCCGGAAACGGAACCGGAAGCGGAACCGCCACGACGAGGGCGGACAGGAACCCGGGCCGGAGGACACGGCGCGTTGAGGGACGCTTCAGGGGGCGCGTCAGAGGCCCTCTCAGGGGCGGGTGCAGATCGCCTGGGCGTACACGTCCACGGTCCGTGAGCTGACGTTCTGCCCATAGGCCACCCAGGCCCTGGAGCCGCTCTGGTAGGACGAGCTGAGCCGCAGGGCGTACGGGTCGCTCGCGTACCCACCGCCGCCGGTGACGACTTCACCGGCGGGACAGTCGACGATGCCGCCGAACGTCCCGTTCGGGCCGATGTGCAGGACGTCGCCGTTGACGGGATGAGGAGCGACGGCGACCGCGGCGGCCCTGCCCGCCGCGTCGGACGGCGCGGCGACGAGCACCGAAGCGCTCCCGGCGACGAGGCCCACGAGCCCGGCGCCGATCGCGAGGGGGATGCTCCGGCTCAGCGGCGTTCTCTTCATGCGTGCACCTTCCCGAACAGCGGACTCCGGTCTTCCGGTGTGCTCAGGCTGTCCATCGCACGGCACGCGTAATCCAGGGCCTCGTCCAGGGCCGCGTATGCCCGGCACGCGCGGTCCCGGGCCGCCGGGATCAGCCATGGCCGATCCCGGCGGGCGGTGGCCTCACCCCACCGACGAGTACGCCACAACCCCCCGCAGCAGCCCTTCGACCGCCTTGCGGGCGTTGCGGGTGACCGGGCTGCCCGCCGGGGCCGCCACCGCGATCTGGCCCAGGACGTCGATGAGCTGCTTCGTCCAGCGGACGAAGTCGCCCGCGGGCATCTCGATCTCCCGCAGCACCTCGTCCAGGCCACTGCCGGAGGCCCACTGGTAGGCGGGCCAGGCGAAGCCGAGGTCGGGTTCGCGCTGGCCGACGCCCTCCGCCTGGTTGATCTTGTGCTGTTCCTCCAGGGCGTCGAGGCGGCCCCAGATGCGGACCATCTCGCCGAGGGCGTTCTTCGCGGGCCCGGTGGGCAGCTTCGGCGGGGCGGCGTCGTCCGCGACGCGGGCCTCGTAGACCAGGGCGGAGGCGCAGGCGGCCAGTTCGGCGGGCTTGAGGCCGTCCCAGACGCCTTCGCGGAGGCACTCGGAGGCGAGCAGGTCGAGCTCGCCGTAGAGACGGGCGAGGCGGCGGCCGTCCTCGGTGACCTCGTCGCCGTGGAGGTAGTCGAGGTCGGTCAGGAGGGCGCAGATGCGGTCGAAGGTGCGGGCGATGGTGTTCGTCCGGCCCTCGATGCGCCGCTCCAGCTGGCGGGTGTCGCGCAGCAGGCGGTGGTAGCGCTCGGCCCAGCGGGCGTGGTCCTCGCGGTCGGAGCAGCCGTGGCAGGGGTGGGAGCGGATGGCCGCGCGCAGCTCGGAGATCTCGCGGTCGTCGGCGGCGGGGGCCCGGCCCTTGCGGTGGCGGTCGGGGACTATGTGCCCGGCCTTGGTGCGCAGCGCGGAGGCGAGGTCGCGGCGGGACTGGGGGCTGCGCGGGTTGAAGGAGCGGGGGATGCGCATCCGCTCCAGCGGCTCGACCGGCACCGGGAAGTCGATCGCGGCGAGCCGCTTGACCTGCCGCTCGGCGGTCAGGACCAGCGGACGGGGGCCGTCCTGGTGGTCGAAGCCGCGGTGGCGGTCGGAGCGGCCGGGCGGCAGGCCCGGGTCGAGGATCAGGGCCAGGCCGGCGAACTTGCCGGTGGGGACGTGGATGACGTCACCGGGCTTGAGCCGCTCCAGGGCGGCCGCGGCGGCGGCCCGGCGCTGGGTGGCGCCCTGCTTGGCCAGCTCGGTCTCACGGTCCTTCAGCTCGCGGCGCAGCCGCGCGTACTCCTCGAAGTCGCCGAGGTGGCAGTCGATGGCCTCGCGGTAGCCGGCGAGGCCCTCCTCGTTCTTCTGGACCTGGCGGGAGATGCCGACGACGGACTTGTCCGCCTGGAACTGGGCGAAGGAGGTCTCCAGCAGCTCGCGGGAGCGGTGCCGGCCGAACTGCGAGACCAGGTTGACCGCCATGTTGTACGACGGCTTGAAGCTGGAGCGCAGCGGGTACGTGCGGGTGCCGGCCAGGCCGGCGAGGGCGGCGGGGTCCATGCCGCGCTGCCACAGGACCACGGCGTGGCCCTCGACGTCGATGCCGCGGCGGCCGGCACGGCCGGTGAGCTGGGTGTACTCGCCGGGGGTGATGTCGGCGTGCTGCTCGCCGTTCCACTTGACCAGCTTCTCCAGCACGACCGAGCGGGCGGGCATGTTGATGCCGAGCGCGAGGGTCTCGGTGGCGAAGACGGCCTTGACGTAACCCTTGACGAAGAGCTCCTCGACGACCTCCTTGAAGGTCGGCAGCATGCCCGCGTGGTGGGCGGCGATGCCGCGCTCAAGGCCCTCGAGCCAGTCGAAGTAGCCCAGGACGTGGAGGTCCTCGTCGGGGATGGCGGCGGTGCGCTCCTCGACGATGGCGCGGACCTCGGCGCGCGCCTCGTCGTCGTTGAGCCGCAGGCCGGCGTAGAGGCACTGCTGGACGGCGGCCTCGCAGCCGGCGCGGCTGAAGATGAAGGTGATGGCGGGCAGCAGGCCCTCGGCGTCGAGCCGCTCGATGACCTCGGGGCGGCCGGGGGTCCAGATGCGGCTGCGCTGGCGGCGCTCGCGCTCGCGGTCGGCCTCGCGGACCATCTTGCCGCGGCGGCGCTCGCGCGGGTTGTAGACGCGGCTGTTCTCCATGCGGGCCATGCGCAGCAGGTCGGGGTTGACCTCGCGGCGGGCGGCGCCGCGGCCGCCGTGGTCGGTCTCCTCCTCGAAGAGGTCGTACATCCGGCGGCCGGCGAGCACGTGCTGCCAGAGCGGGACGGGACGCTCCTCGGAGACGATCACTTCGGTGTCGCCGCGGACGGTGTCCAGCCAGTCGCCGAACTCCTCGGCGTTGGAGACGGTGGCCGAGAGGGAGACCAGGGTCACGGACTCGGGGAGGTGGATGATCACCTCTTCCCAGACGGCGCCGCGGAAGCGGTCGGAGAGGTAGTGCACCTCGTCCATGACCACATGGCCGAGGCCGATCAGCTCCTGCGAGCCGGCGTAGAGCATGTTGCGCAGGACCTCGGTGGTCATCACGACCACGGGGGCGGTGGCGTTGACGCTGTTGTCGCCGGTGAGCAGGCCGACCTTGTCGGCGCCGTAGCGCTTGACGAGATCGCCGTACTTCTGGTTGGAGAGCGCCTTGATGGGCGTGGTGTAGAAGCATTTGCGGCCCTGGGTGAGGGCCAGGTGGACGGCGAACTCGCCCACGATGGTCTTTCCGGAGCCGGTCGGCGCGGCGACCAGCACCCCCTTGCCCGCCTCCAGGGCCTTGCAGGCCTCTATCTGGAAGGGGTCCAGCTCGAAGTCGTACATCTCGCGGAAGGGGGCGAGCGCGGTGGCCTGCTCGGCGGCGCGCTGCCGTGCCAGGGCGTAGCGCTCAGCAGGGGACATGTCGTCGGTCATCTTGTCTACGAGCCTACCGGGGACCTCCGACAGTCACCTGATCTTTATCGAGCTCCCAGGAGCCGTACCGCCGCCGGGACGGTCTCGGCCGTCAGCGGCAGCGCTCCCAGGGGTTCCCCGTCGGCATAGCCGGTGATCCCGTCCGCTTCGATGGTCACGGTGGCGGCCCGGTGGGTGGTCACCGCGGGGTGGGTGAGGTGGGTGCCCCGGTAGACCCGGGGGAAGACGCGCAGGAGGGTCGTGCGGTGGCAGGGGCCGACGACGGTGACGTCGAAGAGGCCGTCGTCGAGCCGGGCGTCCGCGCACACGCGCATGCCGCCGCCGTAGGAGCGGCCGTTGCCGACGGCGACGAGCGTGGCCTCGATGTGCTGCTCGGGGCCGTCGTCGAAGCGCAGCCGGTACGGGATGGGGCGCAGCGCGGCGAGCTCGGCGAGGAGGGCGGCGTCGTAGCGGAGCCGTCCGGTGGGGAAGCGCATCCGGTTGCCGCGGTCGTTGACGCGCGAGTCGAAGCCGGAGGCGAGGACGGTGCCGAACCAGGTGTCGCCGACCCGGCCGAGGTCGACGGGGCGGCCGCCGTCGCCCTTGAGCGAGCGGGCCGCGATCGCGGCGGCCGCGGCGGGGTCGCGGACGGGCAGGCCGGCGGTGCGGGCGAAGTCGTTGCCGGTGCCGGCGGCGATCACCCCGAGCGGGGTGGGGGTGCCGGCGACGGCGCGCAGGGCGAGCGAGACCATGCCGTCGCCGCCCACGGCGATCAGCGCTCCGGTGCCGCCGGCGACGGCCTCGCGGGCGCGGCGCAGCGCGTCGGGGGCGTCGTGGCCGAGGACGGTACGGACGGAGAAACCGGCGGCGCGCAGGACCGCCGCCGCGGGCCGGGCGGCGCGGGCGCCGCGGCCGCGGCCCGCGGCGGGGTTGACGAATAACGTGATGTCGCTGGTCACGCGGGGACACTACCGGGTGACCGACGGTCATGAACACGGCGGGGGGGGGGGGGGGCGGGGGGGGGGGCCCCCCCCCGGGGGGGGGGGCCGCCGGGGGGGGGGGGGGGGTGAGGACTCCGCGGTGTAACAC
>NZ_JBEZUS010000015.1:123523-147287 GCF_040636475.1 Streptomyces sp. NPDC037389 | reverse complement strand
GGGCGCGCCCCGCCCGCCCCCGCCGACTCACCCCCCCCCCCCCCGCGCAAACCCCCCCCGCGGGGGTCAAAAACCCCCCCCCGTCCGGCGTCTGAGGACTCAGTAACCCACCGCGTCGAACAACTGGTGCATCGCCCGCCGCAAGGCGACGACGTCCTCGACCGGCTCGGGGAACTCGAAGCGTGCGTCGAAGGAGCGGTCGGCTGTCGTGCCGGAGCCGTGGCGGCGGGTGAAGCGGACACGGAGGCCGAAGCGGTCCAGCGCCACCGGCACCGCCGATACGTAGGCGTCCCACGCGTCGCTCTCGCGGTCGCCGAGCAGCGCGCACAGGCTCCGCACCTGGTCGCCGTGGCCGGAGTGGAGGTGCTGGAGCAGCTCCGTCTCGTGCTCGACCAGCGGGTCGGGGCAGGCCTGGGCGAAGGCGTCGGGCTCGACGGTCTCCGCGCCCCACAGGTCGTCCACGCTCGCCTCGCCCAGTTCCAGCCGCAGCAGCATCCGGCCCGGCTCGGCCACCCCGGGCACACAGGTCAGCCAGCCGGACAGCCAGGCGCGGCCGCGGATACGGTTGGGGACGGAGACGGGCGCCACATCCGTGAGCTCCAGGACCACGGCCAGCTCGTCGTCCTGGGCGTGGGTGGCGGCCCGCACGGCCGGGGAATCGGCGGGCAGGACGAGGAAGACCTCGCCGTCCGGGCCCACGGTCCGCACGTCCGGCAGCAGCTGGTCGGGGTGGGAGCCGGCCAGCCCGGGGATCAGCAGCATCGCGGAGCATGTACTCTGTACGAGAGTTCGTGTGCGCTCGGCTGCTGACGGCATCCGTGCGATCTCAAGTCCGCTGGGACGCGGCTGACCACGATCTGATCGGACCTCCGTCACGTCGACGCCATCAAGAGCGTCGGAATCCTTTGTGGATTCGGAATCCCTTGTGGATCCTTTCGTGCTGTCCGTGATGTGACTGGTGTTCCCCGGACGAGACATGCGATCTCCTTGAGTAAGGTAAGCCTAACCTAACTTATCAACGGAGGTCTGGAGAACGTGCCTAACCAGTCGCGTCCCAAGGTCAAGAAGTCTCGCGCGCTCGGCATTGCGCTGACGCCGAAGGCCGTCAAGTACTTCGAGGCCCGCCCCTACCCGCCGGGCGAGCACGGCCGTGGCCGCAAGCAGAACTCGGACTACAAGGTCCGTCTGCTCGAGAAGCAGCGTCTGCGCGCCCAGTACGACATCAGCGAGCGCCAGATGGCCCGCGCCTACGACCGCGCCAAGAAGGCCGAGGGCAAGACGGGCGAGGCGCTGGTCGTCGAGCTCGAGCGTCGCCTCGACGCCCTGGTCCTGCGTTCGGGCATCGCCCGCACCGTCTACCAGTCGCGCCAGATGGTCGTCCACGGCCACATCGAGGTCAACGGCAAGAAGGTCGACAAGCCGTCCTTCCGCGTCCGTCCGAACGACGTCGTGACCGTTCGCGAGCGCAGCCGTGCCAAGCACCCGTTCCAGGTCGCCATGGCCGGTGGCTACGCCGGTGAGGGCGAGACCCCGCGCTACCTGCAGGTCAACCTGCAGGCGCTGGCGTTCCGCCTGGACCGCGACCCGAACCGCAAGGAGATCCCGGTGATCTGCGACGAGCAGCTCGTCGTCGAGTACTACGCCCGCTGAGCCGGACGTAGCACCTCTCCTTTCGCCCAGCCCGTCGTTCCGTCGGCCCTCGTGGCCGCGGGCGGCGGGCTGGCGCGTTTCCGGGGGTCTTGAGGCCCGGATATCCGTCGTACATCCGTGCCGTACGGACCGGTAATGCGGTACGGCCCCGGAGGCCCGGCGCGATAAGGTCGGTACCCGAGAAGCAGTGAAAGACAACAGCTAGGGAGCGGTGCAGCGTGTCCGGTGGAGAGGTGGCCGGGATCCTCGTGGCCGTCTTCTGGGCGATCCTCGTGTCGTTCATCGCCCTGGTGCTGGTGCGGCTCGCGCAGACGCTGAGAGCGGCCACGAAACTGGTCGACGACATCTCCGAGCAGGCCGTCCCGCTGCTGGCCGACGCGTCCGCGACCGTCCGTTCCGCCAACACCCAGCTCGCCCGCGTCGACTCGATCACCGCGGACGTCCAGGAGGTCACGGCGAACGCCTCGGCGCTCTCCTCGACCGTCTCCTCCGCCTTCGGCGGCCCCCTGGTCAAGGTCGCCGCGTTCGGCTACGGCGTACGCCGCGCGATGGGCCGCAAGACCGAGCCGGAGCCGCGGAGCACCGTCTTCGTCGGCAGGGCCGTCGACAAGAAACTGCCGTCCGCCCGGTTCGGCGGCCGTCGTACCCGTGGGAAGGGCTGAGTCCCGGAAATGTTCCGCCGCACGTTCTGGTTCACCACCGGTGTAGCAGCCGGTGTCTGGGCCACCACCAAGGTCAACCGCAAGCTCGCGAAGCTCACCCCGGAGAGCCTGGCGCTCCAGGCGGCCGACCGGGCCGTGATCGCCGGCCGCAAGGTCAAGCTCTTCGCCCTCGACGTGCGCGACGGCATGGCCGACCGGGAGGCTGCCCTCAAGGACGCCCTGGGCCTTTCCGTCGCCCCGCCGGAGCCCGACCGCCGTGCCCTTCCCGAGCAGCGCCGCCTCGTCGCTCTCGAACAGCACCACACCTACAACTCGTTCACCCGGAAAGAGGACCACTGATGGAGTCGGCTGAAATCCGCCGTCGCTGGCTGCGCTTCTTCGAGGAGCGCGGGCACACCGTCGTCCCCTCGGCGTCGCTCATCGCGGACGACCCGACGCTGCTGCTGGTCCCTGCGGGCATGGTCCCCTTCAAGCCCTACTTCCTCGGTGAGGTCAAGCCGCCCTTCCCGCGCGCCACGAGCGTGCAGAAGTGCGTCCGCACCCCGGACATCGAAGAGGTCGGCAAGACCACCCGCCACGGCACGTTCTTCCAGATGTGCGGCAACTTCTCCTTCGGCGATTACTTCAAGGAAGGCGCCATCAAGTACGCCTGGGAGCTGCTGACTTCTCCCGTGGCGGACGGCGGCTACGGCCTGGAGCCCGAGAGGCTCTGGATCACCGTCTACCTCGACGACGACGAGGCCGAGCGGATCTGGCGCGACGTCATCGGCGTGCCGGCCCAGCGCATCCAGCGCCTGGGCAAGAAGGAGAACTACTGGTCCATGGGCGTCCCGGGCCCCTGCGGCCCGTGCTCCGAGATCAACTACGACCGGGGCCCGGAGTTCGGCGTCGAGGGCGGCCCGGCCGTCAACGACGAGCGCTACGTGGAGATCTGGAACCTGGTCTTCATGCAGTACGAGCGCGGTGCCGGCGAGGGCAAGGAGGACTTCCCGATCCTCGGAGACCTCCCCAGCCAGAACATCGACACCGGCCTCGGCCTCGAGCGCCTGGCGATGATCCTCCAGGGTGTGCAGAACATGTACGAGACCGACACCCTGCGTGTCGTGATCGACAAGGCCACCGAGCTCACCGGCGTCCAGTACGGCACGGCCAAGAACACCGACGTCGCGTTGCGCGTGGTCGCCGACCACATGCGCACGTCCACCATGCTCATCGGCGACGGCGTCACCCCCGGCAACGAGGGCCGCGGCTACGTCCTGCGCCGCATCATGCGCCGCGCCATCCGCAACATGCGCCTGCTGGGCGCCACCGGCCCGGTCGTCGCCGAGCTGCTCGACGTCGTCATCCGCGCGATGGGCCAGCAGTACCCCGAGCTGCTCACCGACCGCACGCGCATCGAGACCGTCGCGCTCGCCGAGGAGGCCGCCTTCCTCAAGGCCCTCAAGGGCGGCACCAACATCCTCGACACCGCCGTCACCGAGACCAAGGCCGCCGGCGGCACGATCCTCTCCGGCGACAAGGCGTTCCTGCTCCACGACACCTGGGGCTTCCCCATCGACCTCACCCTGGAGATGGCCGCCGAACAGGGCCTCTCCGTGGACGAGGACGGCTTCCGCCGTCTGATGAAGGAGCAGCGGGAGCGCGCCAAGGCCGACGCCAAGGCCAAGAAGACCGGCCACGCCGACCTGTCCGCCTACCGTGAGGTCGCGGACACCTCCGGCGAGACCGACTTCACCGGCTACACCACGACCGAGGGCGAGTCGACCATCGTCGGTCTGCTCGTCGACGGTGTGTCCTCCCCGGCCGCCACCGAGGGCGACGAGGTCGAGGTCGTCCTGGACCGCACCCCCTTCTACGCCGAGGGCGGCGGTCAGCTCGCCGACCAGGGCCGGATCAAGCTCCACTCCGGTGCCGTGATCGAGATCCGGGACGTGCAGAAGCCCGTCCCCGGCGTGCACGTCCACAAGGGCGTCGTCCAGGTCGGCGAGGTCACCGTGGGCGCCTCCGCCTACGCCGTCATCGACGTCAAGCGCCGCCGCGCCATCGCCCGCGCCCACAGCGCCACCCACCTCACCCACCAGGCGCTGCGCGACGCCCTGGGCCCGACGGCCGCCCAGGCCGGTTCGGAGAACTCCCCGGGCCGCTTCCGCTTCGACTTCGGCTCCCCGGCCGCCGTGCCCGGCTCGGTCCTCACCGACGTCGAGCAGCGCATCAACGAGGTCCTCTCCAGCGAGCTCGACGTCCACGCCGAGGTCATGAGCCTGGACGAGGCCAAGAAGGCCGGTGCCATCGCCGAGTTCGGCGAGAAGTACGGCGAGCGGGTCCGCGTCGTGACCATCGGTGACTTCTCCAAGGAGCTCTGCGGCGGTACGCACGTCGCCAACACCGCCCAGCTGGGTCTGGTGAAGCTCCTCGGCGAGTCCTCGATCGGCTCCGGCGTGCGCCGTGTCGAGGCCCTCGTCGGCGCCGACGCCTACAACTTCCTGGCCAAGGAGCACACGGTCGTCGCCCAGCTCACCGAGCTGGTCAAGGGCCGTCCGGAGGAGCTCCCGGAGAAGATCTCCGGCATGCTCGCCAAGCTCAAGGACGCCGAGAAGGAGATCGAGCGCTTCCGCGCCGAGAAGGTCCTCCAGGCCGCCGCCGGTCTGGCCGAGGGCGCCAAGGACATCCATGGCATCGCCCTGGCGATCGGCCGGGTGCCGGACGGCACCGGCGCCGACGACCTGCGCAAGCTGGTCCTCGACGTCCGCGGCCGCATCCAGGGCGGCCGGGCCGCCGTGGTGGCCCTGTTCACCGTTGCCAACGGCCGTCCGCTGACCGTGATCGCCACCAACGAGGCCGCCCGTGAGCGCGGTCTGAAGGCCGGCGACCTGGTCCGTACGGCCGCGAAGACCCTCGGCGGCGGTGGCGGCGGCAAGCCGGACGTCGCCCAGGGCGGCGGCCAGAACCCCGAGGTCCTCGACGAGGCCATGGCCGCCGTCGAGCGCCTCGTGGCCGAGGCGGCCTGACGTGCGACGCGGCAGGCGCATCGCCGTGGACGTCGGGGACGCCCGGATCGGGGTCGCCTCGTGCGACCCCGACGGGATCCTCGCCACTCCGGTGGAGACCGTCCCCGGCCGGGACATCCCCCAGGCGCACAAGCGGCTGGTGGCGATCGTCGCGGAGTACGAGCCCATCGAGGTCGTCGTCGGTCTGCCCCGCTCCCTCAAGGGGGGCGAGGGCCCGGCGGCGG
Source organism: Streptomyces sp. NPDC037389 (assembly GCF_040636475.1). Classification (NCBI taxonomy): domain Bacteria; kingdom Bacillati; phylum Actinomycetota; class Actinomycetes; order Kitasatosporales; family Streptomycetaceae; genus Streptomyces; species Streptomyces sp. NPDC037389. The sequence goes on along the minus strand of NZ_JBEZUS010000015.1, from coordinate 141,743 downwards.
CCAAGGTCCGCACCTTCGCCAAGGAGATGGCCCGGCGGGTCGCTCCGGTGCCGGTGCGGCTGGTCGACGAGCGGATGACGACCGTCACGGCCGCCCAGGGGCTGCGCGCCTCCGGCGTCAACGCCAAGAAGGGCCGTTCCGTGGTGGACCAGGCGGCCGCGGTGGTCATCCTCCAGAACGCCCTGGAGACCGAGAAGGTCTCCGGGCGGCCTCCGGGCGAGACCGTCGACGTGGTCATCTGATCGCAATACGGTAACGTTCCGCGCGACATGGCAGCTGTTCGAATGTCTTCAGGGCAGGACCAGACGTCGGACTTCCGCGCTTCACCGAGCGCACTGGCTGCCGCTGTGCGGCTCTAGGGGATAGATGACTGAGTACGGCCGGGGTTCCGGCTCCCAACCGTGGCATCCCGAGGACCCCCTGTACGGGGACCGGGGTTACACCGGGCAGCAGTACACGCAGCCCCAGCAGCCCCAGCAGTCGCAGCCCCCCTACGCCGGTCAGCAGGACTACGGCTGGGACCCCTCGCAGAACGCGGGGGGCCCCGGCCCGTACTCCACCAACGGTCAGGGCGAGCAGTACGTCGGGCAGCAGACCGGCACGTACCCGAACGGTGGCCAGCAGGGCTACTACGAGTACGACACCGGTGCCCACGGCTACCCGGACCAGCACACGGGCCAGCACCAGGCCCTCCACCCGGGGAACCAGCACACCGGGCAGCACCAGATGCCCGTGGACCAGCACACGGGCGCTCATCAGATGCCCGTGAACCAGCACACCGGCCAGCACCCGGTGCCGCAGGCCCCCGGGGGCCAGCACACGGGCACCCACCAGATGCCCCAGGTGCGGACCGTGCCCGCCGACCCCGTCGAGGAGAAGATCTCCCTCTTCGACGACATCGACGACCGGGCCTCCGCCCCCGCCCTCCTCGACGACGACCCCGACGACGGCGACGAGCCCGCCCGGGGCCGTGACCGGCGCGGCAAGGGCAGGAGCAAGGGCGGCAAGGGCAAGGGCCGGGAGAAGAAGACCAAGCGCCGCAGCGGCACCGCCTGCCTGCTGGTCGCCGTGGTGCTCGTCGGCGGCCTGGGCGGCGCCGGCTACTTCGCCTACGACTACTGGGAGACCCACTACGGCACCGCGCCCGACTACGAGGGCGAGGGCAACGGCCAGGTGCAGGTCGAGATCCCCAAGGGCGCCAGCCTCACCGAGATGGGCCAGGTCCTCCAGAAGGCCGGGGTCGTCAAGAGCGTCGGCGCCTTCACCGCGGCCGCCGCGAAGAAGTCCATCCAGCCCGGCACGTACACCCTCCACAAGGAGATGTCCGGCGCCGCGGCCGTGGGGATGATGACCAACTCGGCGAACTTCCTCACCTTCGCCGAGGGCATTCGGGCCGCCGAGATCTACTCCACGATCGACAAGAAGCTCGGGCTCGCGGCGGGCACCACCAAGGGCGTCGCCAAGAGCCAGGCCAAGAACCTGGGCCTGCCCGAGTGGGCGAACAGCGACCCCGACGTCAAGGACCCGCTGGAGGGCTTCCTCTTCCCCTCGCAGTACAGCGCGGGCAAGGGCACCAAGCCGGAGGACCTCCTGCGCCAGATGGTCGCCCGCGCCAAGCAGAACTACGAGGCGCAGGACGTGGCGGGCAAGGCCGCCGCGCTGGGGCTGAAGTCCCCGATGCAGGTCATCACCGTCGCGAGCCTCGTCCAGGTCGAGGGCAAGTACAAGCACGACTTCGACAAGATCTCGCGGGTGGTCTACAACCGGCTCAAGCCGGACAACAAGGAGACCTACGGCCTCCTCGACTTCGACTCCACGGTGAACTACGCCAAGAGCCAGAGCACCCTCGACGTCGGCGCCGTCAGCGATCTGCGCAAGTTCAAGGACCCGTACAACACGTACAACATCAAGGGCCTGCCGCCCGGGCCGATCAGCAACCCCGGCCTGGAGGCGCTGAAGTCCGCGATCCAGCCGGCGGACGGCCCCTGGTACTACTTCGTCTCCATCAACGAGAACGAGACGCTGTTCGCGGTGACGAACGCGGAGCACAACAAGAACCGCCAGCGGTACGAGCAGGAGAACAAGGCGAAGAAGGCGGCCGCGCAGTGACCGCACGGCACCGGGCGGCGGTGCTCGGCTCGCCGATCGCCCACTCGCTCTCCCCGGTCCTCCACCGGGCCGCCTACGCGGAACTGGGCCTGGGGGAGTGGACGTACGACCGCTTCGAGGTGGACGAGGGCGCGCTGCCCGCCTTCCTGGCGGGGCTGGGCCCCGGCTGGGCAGGGCTCTCCCTCACCATGCCCCTCAAGCGGGCGGTGATCCCGCTGCTGGACGACGTCAGCGCCACCGCCCGGTCCGTGGAGGCGGTCAACACCGTCGTCCTCACCGACGACGGCCGCCGTCTCGGCGACAACACCGACATCCCCGGCATCGCGGCCGCCCTGCGCGAACGCGGCGTGGAGACGGTCGGCTCCGCCGCGATCCTCGGCGCCGGCGCCACCGCCTCCTCCGCGCTCGCCGCCCTCGCCCGGATCTGCACCGGTGAGGTCACCGCCTACGTCCGCAGCGCCGAACGCGCCGCGGAGATGCGCGAGTGGGGCGAGCGGCTGGGCGTGCCCGTGCGCACCGCCGACTGGTCGCGGGCGGCCGAGGCCCTCACCGCGCCGCTGGTCGTCGCCACCACCCCCGCCGGGGCCACCGACGCCCTCGCCGGATCCGTCCCCGAGCGCCCCGGCACCCTCTTCGACGTCCTCTACGAGCCCTGGCCGACCCCGCTGGCCGCCGCCTGGGACGGACGCGGCGGCACGGTTCTCGGCGGCCTGGACCTGCTGGTGCACCAGGCCGTGCTCCAGGTCGAGCTGATGACGGGCCGCGCCCCGGCCCCCCTGGCGGCCATGCGCGCCGCCGGCGAGGCCGCCCTGGCCGCCCGTACGCGCTGACCCGGCCGTCCACCACGTGACTCCGCCGTTCCACACCCTGGACCGGCGGCCGGGAATGTCCGCCCGGCATGGGAGGATCGGGGTGGCGGGCCAGGGTCGCGCTCCCCGGCCCACCGTCGCGCAGCGCCCCCGGGTCGCTGGGCGGCATGAGATTCGAGCGCGCGAGCAGAGGAGCACCGTTGAGCAGGTTGCGCTGGCTGACGGCGGGGGAGTCGCACGGCCCCGCACTCGTGGCGACGCTGGAGGGACTTCCCGCCGGCGTGCCGGTCACCACGGAGATGGTGGCGGACCACCTGGCGCGGCGACGGCTCGGCTATGGACGCGGCGCGCGGATGAAGTTCGAGCGCGACGAGATCACCTTCCTCGGCGGGGTCCGGCACGGACTGTCCATGGGCTCCCCGCTCGCGATCATGGTGGGCAACACCGAGTGGCCCAAGTGGGAGAAGGTCATGGCGGCCGACCCCGTCGACCCCGCCGAGCTGGCCGAGCTGGCCCGCAACGCCCCGCTCACCCGCCCCCGCCCCGGCCACGCCGACCTCGCCGGGATGCAGAAGTACGGCTTCGACGAGGCCCGGCCGGTCCTGGAGCGGGCCTCCGCCCGTGAGACCGCCGCCCGCGTCGCCCTCGGCGCCGTCGCCCGCTCCTTCCTCAAGGAGGCGGCCGGCATCGAGATCGTCTCCCACGTCGTCGAGCTGGCCGCCGCCAAGGCCCCGTACGGCGTGTACCCCACCCCCGGCGACGTCGAGAAGCTCGACGCCGACCCGGTGCGCTGCCTCGACGAGGCGGCGAGCGAGGCGATGGTCGCCGAGATCGACCAGGCCCACAAGGACGGTGACACCCTCGGCGGCGTCGTCGAGGTCCTGGCCTACGGCGTGCCGGTGGGCCTCGGCTCGCACGTCCACTGGGACCGCCGGCTGGACGCCCGCCTCGCGGCCGCCCTGATGGGCATTCAGGCGATCAAGGGCGTCGAGGTCGGCGACGGCTTCGAGCTGGCGCGTGTGCCCGGCTCCAAGGCGCACGACGAGATCGTCGCCACCGAGGACGGCATCCGCCGCACCTCCGGCCGTTCCGGCGGCACCGAGGGCGGCCTGACCACGGGCGAGCTGCTGCGCGTCCGCGCCGCCATGAAGCCCATCGCCACCGTGCCGCGCGCCCTGCGCACGATCGACGTGACCACCGGCGAGGCCGCCCAGGCCCACCACCAGCGCTCCGACGTGTGCGCCGTCCCGGCGGCCGGCATCGTCGCCGAGGCGATGGTCGCGCTCGTCCTCGCCGACGCGGTGGTGGAGAAGTTCGGCGGCGACAGCGTCGCCGAGACCCGCCGCAACGTCCAGGGCTACCTCGAGAACCTGGCCATCAAGTGACCACCCCCGTCCTCGTCCTGGTGGGCCCGCCCGGCGCGGGCAAGTCCACCATCGGTGCCCTGCTCGCCGAGCGGCTGGGCACCGGCTACCGGGACACCGACGCCGACATCGAGGAGACCGCCGGGAAGCCCATTCCGGAGATCTTCCTCGACGAGGGCGAGCCGCACTTCCGCGAGCTGGAGCGGCAGGCCGTCCGTACCGCCGTGGCCGAGCACCCCGGGGTGCTCGCCCTCGGCGGCGGCGCCGTCATGGACCCGGGCACCCGGGCCCTGCTCAAGGGCCTGCCCGTGGTCTTCCTCGACGTCGAACTCGCCGACGCCGTGCACCGCGTGGGCCTGGACGCCCCGCGCCCGCTGCTCGCCGTCAACCCCCGCAAGCGCTGGCGCGAGCTGATGGAAGCGCGCCGGCCGCTCTACACCGAGGTCGCCCGCGCCGTGATCTCCACCGGCGGCCGCACCCCGGCCGAGGTCGCCGACGCCGTACTCGAGGCGCTGCGGCTCTCCCCGGCGCCCACCACCGACACCACTGACTCCCCGCAGTGAGGAACGCATGACCGACGCCCCCACCCGCATCCAGGTCGCCGGCAGCGCGGGCACCGCGCCGTACGAGGTCCTGGTCGGCCGCCAGCTGCTGGACGAGCTGCCCGGCCTCATCGGCACCCGGGCCAAGCGGGTCGCCGTGCTCCACCCCGAGGCGCTCGCCTCGACCGGCGAGGCCATCCGCGAGGACCTGGCAGCCCAGGGCTACGAGGCCATAGCGATCCAGCTGCCGAACGCCGAGGAGTCCAAGACCGTCGAGGTCGCGGCCTACTGCTGGAAGGCGCTGGGCCAGACCAACTTCACCCGCACCGACGTCATCGTCGGCGTGGGCGGCGGGGCCACCACCGACCTGGCGGGCTTCGTCGCCGCCACCTGGCTGCGCGGCGTGCGCTGGATCGCGGTGCCCACCACCGTCCTGGGCATGGTCGACGCCGCGGTCGGCGGCAAGACCGGCATCAACACCGCCGAGGGCAAGAACCTCGTCGGCGCCTTCCACCCCCCGGCCGGCGTCCTGTGCGACCTGGCCGCGCTGGAGTCGCTGCCGGTCCACGACTACGTCAGCGGCCTCGCCGAGATCATCAAGGCCGGCTTCATCTCCGACCCGGCGATCCTCGACCTCATCGAGGCCGACCCCGAGGGCGCCCGTACTCCCGAGGGCCCGCACACCTCCGAGCTGATCGAGCGGGCCATCCGGGTCAAGGCCGAGGTGGTCTCCTCCGACCTCAAGGAGTCGGGCCTGCGCGAGATCCTGAACTACGGTCACACGCTCGCCCACGCCATCGAGAAGAACGAGCGCTACAACTGGCGGCACGGCGCGGCCGTCGCCGTCGGCATGGTCTTCGCCGCCGAACTCGGCCGGATCGCCGGCCGTCTGGACGACGCCACCGCCGACCGGCACCGCGCGATCCTCACCGCCGTCGGCCTGCCCGTCACCTACCGCGGCGACCAGTGGCCCAAGCTGCTGGAGACGATGAAGGTCGACAAGAAGACCCGCGGCGACCGGCTGCGCTTCATCGTCCTCGACGGCCTGGCCAGGCCCACGGTCCTGGAGGGCCCGGACCCGGCGATGCTGCTGGCAGCGCACGCCGAGATCGCGGCGTGAGCGGCGTGAGCGGCGTGAGCGATCCCCGGAAGGTCCTCGTCCTCAACGGGCCCAACCTGGGCCGGCTCGGCTCGCGCGAGCCCGACGTCTACGGCTCGACCTCCTACCGCGGGCTGGTCGAGGCGTGCACGGCGCTCGGCGCCGAGCTCGGCTTCGCCGTCGAGGTCAGGGAGACCAACGACGAGGGCGAGCTGGTGCGCTGGCTCCACGAGGCGGCCGACGGCCAACTGCCGGTCGTCATCAACCCCGGCGCGTTCACGCACTACTCGTACGCGATGCGCGACGCGGCGGCCCAGCGGACGGCGCCGCTCATCGAGGTGCACATCTCCAACCCGTACGCGCGGGAGGAGTTCCGCCACACGTCCGTGATCGCGGCCGTCGCCAGCGGGACGGTGGCGGGCTTCGGCATCGGCTCGTACCGGCTGGCGCTGCGGGCGCTGGCGGAGGAACTCGGGGGCTAGCGGGGGCGTTTCCCCGGTGGCGGGGCGGGTGCCTACTCTCGGGTACGCTCCGGTCGGGTTTCGGGCCCCGGTCCGGAACCCACCGCCCCGCCGCCCGAACGAGACGGAGTGCCACCGGATGCAGTACCCCGTGGGTCCGCCACCACCGCACCCCCCGTTGCCCTCCGGCCCCCCGCCCTTGGCCGTGGCCGACACGACCACCGCCGCCGTCGCCGTCCTCCTCATCGGCCCGGCCGGCGCGGGCAAGACCACCGTCGCCCGGCACTGGGCCGACACCCGCCGGGTGCCCACGGCGCACATCAGCCTCGACGACGTCCGCGAATGGGTGCGTTCCGGCTTCGCCGATCCGCAGTCCGGGTGGAACGACCACTCCGAAGCCCAGTACCGCCTCGCCCGCCGCACCTGCGGCTTCGCCGCGCGCAACTTCATCGCCAACGGCATCTCCTGCATCCTCGACGACGCCGTCTTCCCCGACCGGCCCGTCGTCGGCCTCGGCGGCTGGAAGCGGCACGTGGGCCCGGGACTGCTGCCCGTGGTGCTGCTGCCCGGCCTGGACGTCGTCCTCGAACGCAACGCCGAACGCAGCGGCAATCGCCGGCTCGGTGACGAGGAGGTCGCCCGGATCCACGGCCGGATGGCCGGCTGGTACGGCTCGGGCCTGCCCATCATCGACAACTCCCAGCTGGACGTCCCCACCACCGCCCGGCTGCTCGACGAGGCCGTCGCCCGGGCCCTGACCAACTGGTAGGGCCCCGGTCGGAGGCGCTGGAAAGGCCGGAACCGGCCGCCGAACGTACGCTCGGAAGCATGTCCGAGGTGTACGCGACGCGCCGGGCCCGGCTGCGCGAGCGGTGCGCGGCGGCCGGTGGCGAGGCCGCCCTGGTCTGCGGCGGCGCCAATGTCCGGTATCTGGCGGGCGGCGCGCCGCCCGGGGCCGCGCTGCTCCTGGGCCCGGACGGCGAGGACGCGCTGGTGTGCGCGAGCGACCCGTTCGTGGACGCCACGGGCGCCAGCCGCCCCGGGGACGGACTGACCGTCCTGGTGCTGCCCACGCCCGAGGGCGATCCGGCCGTTGCCGCCGCCGAGCGGGCCGCGGAGCGCGGGGTGCGGTCGCTCGCCGTCGAGGAGCACCATCTGACCGTGGCCCGGCACCGCGCGGTGCGCTCGGTCGCCCCCCGGCTGCGGCTGAGCGACCTGGGGACGGCCGTGGAGCAACAGCGGGTGATCAAGGACGACGAGGAGATCTCGACGCTGCGGATCGCCGCCGAGATCGCCGACCAGGCCCTCGGCGAGCTGCTGGAGTCGATACTCGTCGGCCGCACCGAGCGTCATCTGGCGCTGGAGCTGGAGCGCCGGCTGATCGACCACGGCGCGGACGGCGCGGCCTTCCCCACCTCGGTGGGGGCGGGGCCCCACTCGGGGCGGGCCGGGCACGTCCCGACCGACCGACGGGTGGAGGAGGGCGATTTCCTCAGCGTCTGCCTGGGGGCGGACTACCGTGGGTACCGGAGCGAGATCGCCCGTACGTTCGTCATCGGGGCCTCTCCGGCGGACTGGCAGATCGAGCTGTACGAGCAGGTCTTCGCCGCCCAGCGGGCGGGCCGGGAGGCCCTCGCGCCGGGCGCGGCGTACCGTGACGTGGACCGCGCGGCACGGGTCGTACTGGAGGCCGCGGGCCATGGCGAACGGGTCGGACCCCGGATCGGTCACGGCGTCGGGCTCGAAAACGACGAGGACCCTCGGCTGGCACCGTCGGCAATGGGTAAACTGGACGCTTGCGTGCCGGTCACCGTAGATCCGGGAGTCCACCTCCCGGGACGGGGCGGCGTCCGGATCGATGACACGCTCGTCGTCCGCCCCGAGGCGGACGGCGGACCCGAGCTACTCACCATTACGACCAAAGAGCTGCTCGCGCTCTAAAGGGCGCATCGCACTTTCTGGTTCCACCAGCCCAGGAGATACCGCAACCGTGGCATCCACGAACGACCTCAAGAACGGCATGGTGCTCAAGCTCGACGGCGGCCAGCTCTGGTCCGTCGTCGAGTTCCAGCACGTCAAGCCCGGCAAGGGCCCCGCCTTCGTCCGTACGAAGCTGAAGAACGTGCTCTCCGGCAAGGTCGTCGACAAGACCTTCAACGCGGGCGTGAAGGTCGAGACGGCCACCGTCGACCGCCGCGACATGCAGTTCTCGTACATGGACGGCGAGTACTTCGTCTTCATGGACATGAAGGACTACGACCAGCTGATGATCGACCGGAAGGCCGTCGGCGACGCCGCGAACTTCCTCATCGAGGGCTTCGAAGCCACGGTCGCCACGCACGAGGGCGAGGTGCTCTACGTCGAGCTCCCGGCCGCCGTCGAGCTGGTCATCGAGCACACCGACCCGGGTGTTCAGGGCGACCGCTCCACCGGTGGCACCAAGCCCGCGAAGCTGGAGACCGGCTACGAGATCCAGGTCCCGCTGTTCGTCACCACCGGCGAGAAGATCAAGGTCGACACGCGCACCGGCGATTACCTCGGCCGGGTGAGCAGCTAACCGTGTCCGCCCGCAGTAAGGCCCGTAAGCGCGCCTTCCAGATCCTCTTCGAGGCCGACCAGCGCGGCTCGTCCGTGGAGTCGGTCCTCGCCGACTGGATCCGGCATGCCCGGACCGACGACAGGCAGCCGCCGGTCAACCCGTACACGATTCAGCTGGTCGAGGGCTACGCCGAGCGCGCGGCCCGGATCGACGAGCTGATCGCCACCTACGCGATCGACTGGGACCTGGACCGCATGCCGGCCGCGGACCGTGGCATCGTCCGGCTCGGCGCGTACGAGCTGATCTGGGAGGACGAGACCCCGGACGCCGTGGCGATCGACGAGGCGGTGGAGCTCGCCAAGGAGTTCTCCACCGACGACTCGCCCGCGTTCGTCAATGGTCTCCTCGGTCGTTTCAAGGAGCTCAAGCCGAGTCTTCGGCGCGCCTAGCGCGAGCTCACAGACGAAAAACCGCCGTGGGGCGGGAAACCGGATGGTTTCCCGCCCCACGGCGGTTTTGTTGTCAAGAACGGTGGACGGTTACGCGTCCTCGTGCTGAACGGCGCGACGGGCGTCCGCGTCGAGAACGCCCCAGCTGATCAGCTGCTCGGTGAGCACCGAGGGCGACTGGTCGTAGATCACGGCAAGGGTGCGCAGATCGTCCTGGCGGATCGAGAGGACCTTGCCGTTGTAGTCGCCGCGCTGGCTCTGGATGGTGGCGGCGTAACGCTGGAGCGGGCCCGCCTTCTCGGCCGGGACGTGGGCGAGCCGCTCCAGGTCCAGGACCAGCTTCGGCGGGGGCTCGGCCGCGCCGCCGGGCGTCGTGCCGGGCAGCAGCTCCTGCACGGGCACGCCGTAGAAGTCGGCCAGCTCGGCCAGGCGCTGTACGGTCACGGCACGGTCGCCGCGCTCGTAAGAACCCACGACGACGGCCTTCCAGCGGCCCTGGGACTTCTCCTCGACACCATGGAGGGAGAGGCCCTGCTGGGTGCGGATGGCGCGGAGCTTGGCCCCGAGCTGTTTGGCGTATTCGCTGGACATAAAGCTCCCCGGACACTCTATCGATCGCGCGGCCGCGCCGCGCGACTGGTAACTCACTGTGAGGTTACGCAGCGTAATCTCGGTTCGTCAAGCCGAATGGGCCCCGCCCTGGGCCGTCAGTGGCTGTGGCTGGAGTTCGTCGTGGGTCCTGGTACGGTGAATCCTGTAAATCCGACGTCCTTTAATGTCCGTCCCGTGAGGCGGAGAAGGAGGTCCGTTTCGTATGGACGCAATTCCCAGTGCGCGTCCCGTGCTCGAAGCACCGGACATCGCCCGGGTCCTCACCCGTATCGCTCATGAGATCGTCGAACGCGCCAAGGGCGCCGACGACGTCGTGCTCCTCGGCATTCCCACCCGCGGTGTCTTCCTCGCCCGCCGGCTGGCCGCCAAGCTCGAGGACATCACGGGGAGCAAGACCCCGGTCGGCTCCCTCGACATCACCATGTACCGCGACGATCTGCGGCTCCGCCCGGCCCGTGCGCTCGCCCGGACCGAGATCCCCGGTGAGGGCATCGACGGCAGGCTCGTCATCCTCGTCGACGACGTGCTCTTCTCCGGCCGCACCATCCGCGCCGCCCTCGACGCGATGAACGATCTGGGCCGCCCGCGCGCCGTCCAGCTCGCCGTCCTCGTCGACCGCGGCCACCGCGAGCTGCCGATCCGCGCCGACTACGTCGGCAAGAACCTCCCCACGTCGCTGCGGGAGACGGTCAAGGTCCACCTGACCGAGGAGGACGGACGCGACAGCGTGCTCCTCGGCGCGGGCACGACCGCCCCGGCCGACGGGCAGTAGCGAGCCCCTCACGGACCCGCGGGGCGGGTCCGTGCGCCGCCGCATGCCCGGCCACAGCCCTCGCACACCTCCACACCCACGGAGCACCCGGATGAAGCGCCACCTCATCTCGGCCGCCGACCTCACCCGCGACGACGCCGTCCTGATCCTCGACACCGCCGAGGAGATGGCCCGGGTCGCGGACCGGCCGATCAAGAAGCTGCCCACCCTGCGCGGCCGCACCGTCGTCAACCTCTTCTTCGAGGACTCGACGCGGACCCGCATCTCCTTCGAGGCCGCCGCCAAGCGGCTCTCCGCCGACGTCATCAACTTCTCCGCCAAGGGCTCCTCGGTGTCCAAGGGCGAGTCCCTGAAGGACACCGCCCTGACCCTGGAGGCCATGGGCGCCGACGCCGTCGTCATCCGCCACCACGCCTCCGGCGCCCCCTACCGGCTCGCCAACTCCGGCTGGATCGACGGGGCCGTCGTCAACGCCGGTGACGGCACCCACGAGCACCCCACCCAGGCGCTGCTGGACGCCTTCACCATGCGCCGCCGCCTGGTCGGCCGGGACGCCGGCCTCGGCAAGGACCTGTCCGGCCGCCGGATCACCATCGTCGGCGACGTCCTCCACAGCCGGGTGGCCCGTTCCAACGTCCACCTGCTGACCACGCTCGGTGCCGAGGTCACCCTGGTCGCCCCGCCCACGCTGGTGCCCGTCGGCGTCGACACCTGGCCCTGCGAGGTCTCCTACGACCTCGACGCCGTGCTGCCGAAGTCCGACGCCGTGATGATGCTGCGGGTGCAGCGCGAGCGGATGAACGCCGCGTTCTTCCCGACCGAGCGCGAGTACTCGCGGCGCTACGGCCTGGACGGCGACCGCATGGCGAAGATGCCCGAGCACGCCATCGTGATGCACCCCGGCCCGATGAACCGCGGCATGGAGATCACCGCCGAGGTCGCCGACTCCGACCGCTGCACGGCCGTCGAGCAGGTCGCCAACGGTGTCAGCACCCGGATGGCCGTCCTCTACCTGCTGCTCGGCGGCTCCGAGCCCGCCGTCGGCACGAACACCGCCCGCACCGAGGAGAACAAGTAATGTCCAAGATCCTGATCCGTGGTGCGAAGGTCCTCGGCGGCGAGCCGCAGGACGTCCTGATCGACGGCGAGACCATCGCCGAGGTCGGCAGCGGCCTGAGCGCCGAGGGCGCGACCGTCGTCGAGGCCGAGGGCAAGATCCTGCTGCCCGGCCTGGTCGACCTCCACACCCACCTGCGCGAGCCCGGTCGCGAGGACTCCGAGACCGTCCTCACCGGCACCCGCGCCGCCGCCAGCGGCGGCTACACCGCCGTCTTCGCCATGGCCAACACCTTCCCGGTCGCCGACACCGCCGGCGTCGTCGAGCAGGTCTGGCGCCTGGGCAAGGAGTCCGGCTACTGCGACGTGCAGCCCATCGGCGCCGTCACCGTGGGCCTGGAGGGCAAGAAGCTCGCCGAGCTCGGCGCCATGCACGACTCCGCCGCCGGGGTCACCGTCTTCTCCGACGACGGCAAGTGCGTCGACGACGCCGTGATCATGCGCCGCGCCCTGGAGTACGTGAAGGCCTTCGGCGGCGTCGTCGCCCAGCACGCGCAGGAGCCCCGGCTCACCGAGGGCGCCCAGATGAACGAGGGCGTCGTCTCCGCCGAGCTGGGCCTGGGCGGCTGGCCGGCCGTCGCCGAGGAGTCGGTGATCGCCCGCGACGTCCTCCTCGCCGAGCACGTGGGCTCCCGGGTGCACATCTGCCACCTGTCCACCGCCGGCTCGGTGGAGATCGTCCGCTGGGCCAAGTCGCGCGGCATCGACGTCACCGCCGAGGTCACCCCGCACCACCTGCTCCTCACCGACGAGCTCGTCCGCTCGTACAACCCCGTCTACAAGGTGAACCCGCCGCTGCGCACCGAGCGCGACGTGATGGCGCTCCGTGAGGCCCTGGCCGACGGGACGATCGACATCGTCGCCACCGACCACGCACCGCACCCGCACGAGGACAAGGACTGCGAGTGGGCCGCGGCCGCCATGGGCATGGTGGGCCTGGAGACCGCCCTGTCGGTGGTCCAGCACACCATGGTCGAGACCGGGCTGCTGGACTGGGCCGGGGTCGCCGAGCGGATGTCCTTCAAGCCCGCCCGGATCGGCAGCCTCGCCGGTCACGGCCGCCCCGTCGCCCCGGGGGAGCCCGCCAACCTCACGCTGGTCGATTCCGCTTACCGTGGTGTCGTGGACCCCGCGGGCTTCGCCTCCCGCAGCCGCAACACCCCCTACGAGGGTCGTGAGCTGCCGGGGCGCGTCACCCACACCTTCCTGCGGGGCCGGGCGACGGTCGTGGACGGGAATCTCGCGTGACACCTGCACAAATCATCACTCTGGCGGCGGAGCAGAAGTCCGCCGACGTCACCCACTGGGCCGCGCGCGCCGGCTGGGTGGTGGGGCTGCTGCTCTTCGTCGCACTGCTCTACTGGCTGATGCGCGAGGGCTGGAAGTGGCGCGGCACGCTCCAGGGCGACCTGCCCGAGCTGCCCACCGCCCCCTCCGGCCAGGGTGAGGCCACGCTCACGATGAGTGGCCGCTACCACGGCTCCACCACCTCCGGGCAGTGGCTCGACCGGATCGTGGCGCAGGGGCTGGGCACGCGCAGCAAGGCCGAGCTCACCCTTACGGAGCAGGGCGTCGACGTCGTACGGCCCGGCGCCCGGGACTTCTTCATCCCCGCCGCCGCCCTGCGCGGCGCCCGCCTGGAGACGGGCATCGCGGGCAAGGTCCTCCCCGAGGGCCTGCTCGTGATCACCTGGCAGCACGGCGACAAGACCATCGACTCGGGCTTCCGCTCCGACCGGGCGGCCGGGCACGCCGCCTGGGTCGAGGCGATCAGCACCATGAACAGCACTACGGAAGGCGCACGATGACGACCTCCAGCAGGGGAAGCAAGGTCCCCGCCGTACTCGTCCTGGAGGACGGTCGTACGTTCCGCGGCCGCGCCTACGGGGCGATCGGGACGACCTTCGGCGAGGCCGTGTTCTCCACCGGCATGACCGGCTACCAGGAGACCCTGACCGACCCCTCGTACCACCGCCAGGTCGTCGTGATGACGGCCCCGCACGTCGGCAACACCGGCGTCAACGACGAGGACCCCGAGTCCGGCCGGATCTGGGTCGCCGGCTACGTCGTCCGCGACCCCGCCCGCGTCCCCTCCAACTGGCGCTCCCGCCGCTCCCTGGACGAGGAGCTCATCAAGCAGGGCGTCGTCGGCATCAGCGGCATCGACACCCGCGCCCTCACCCGCCACCTGCGCGAGCGCGGCGCGATGCGCGTCGGCATCTTCTCCGGCAGCGCGCTGCCGGACGAGGGCACGATGCTCGCCGAGGTCCGCCAGGCCCCCGAGATGAAGGGCGCCGACCTCTCCGCCGAGGTCGCCACCAAGGAGACCTACGTCGTCCCCGCGATCGGCGCGAAGAAGTTCACCGTCGCCGCGATCGACCTGGGTATCAAGGGCATGACCCCGCACCGGATGGCCGAGCGCGGCATCGAGGTGCACGTCCTGCCCGCCACCGCGACCGTCGAGGACGTCTACGCGGTGAACCCGGACGGCGTGTTCTTCTCCAACGGCCCGGGCGACCCGGCCACCGCCGACCACCCCGTCTCCGTGATGCGCGAGGTCCTCTCCCGGAAGACCCCGCTGTTCGGCATCTGCTTCGGCAACCAGATCCTCGGCCGTGCGCTCGGCTTCGGCACCTACAAGCTGAAGTACGGCCACCGGGGCATCAACCAGCCCGTCCAGGACCGCACGACCGGCAAGGTCGAGGTCACCGCCCACAACCACGGCTTCGCCGTCGACGCCCCGCTCGAGGGCGCGACCGCCACGCCGTACGGCCGCGTCGAGGTCTCCCACGTCTGTCTCAACGACGACGTGGTCGAGGGTCTCCACCTCCTCGACCAGCCGGCATTCAGCGTCCAGTACCACCCCGAGGCAGCAGCAGGACCGCACGACGCCGCGTACCTGTTCGACCGCTTCGTGACCCTGATGGAGGGCCAGCGTGCCTAAGCGCACCGACATCCAGTCCGTTCTGGTCATCGGCTCCGGCCCGATCGTCATCGGCCAGGCAGCGGAGTTCGACTACTCCGGCACCCAGGCCTGCCGCGTCCTGAAGGCCGAGGGCCTGCGGGTCATCCTGGTCAACTCCAACCCGGCCACGATCATGACCGACCCGGAGATCGCCGACGCCACCTACGTCGAGCCGATCACCCCGGAGTTCGTCGAGAAGATCATCGCCAAGGAGCGCCCCGACGCCCTCCTGCCCACCCTCGGCGGCCAGACGGCGCTGAACACCGCCATCTCCATGCACGAGAACGGTGTGCTGGAGAAGTACGGTGTGGAACTGATCGGCGCCAACGTCGAGGCCATCCACAAGGGCGAGGACCGCGACCTGTTCAAGGGCGTCGTCGAGGCCGTCAACGCCAAGATCGGCCATGGCGAGTCCGCCCGCTCGGTCATCTGCCACACCATGGACGACGTCCTCGCGGGCGTCGACACCCTCGGCGGCTACCCGGTCGTCGTCCGCCCCTCCTTCACCATGGGCGGCGCCGGCTCCGGCTTCGCCCACGACGAGGAGGAGCTGCGCCGCATCGCCGGCCAGGGCCTCACGCTCTCCCCGACCACCGAGGTGCTCCTGGAGGAGTCCATCCTCGGCTGGAAGGAGTACGAGCTGGAGCTGATGCGCGACAAGCACGACAACGTCGTGGTCGTCTGCTCCATCGAGAACTTCGACCCCATGGGCGTCCACACCGGTGACTCCATCACCGTCGCCCCGGCGATGACGCTCACCGACCGTGAGTACCAGATCCTGCGGGACGTCGGCATCGCGATCATCCGCGAGGTCGGCGTCGACACCGGCGGCTGCAACATCCAGTTCGCGATCAACCCCGACGACGGCCGGGTCATCGTCATCGAGATGAACCCCCGGGTCTCGCGCTCCTCCGCGCTCGCCTCCAAGGCCACCGGCTTCCCGATCGCGAAGATCGCCGCCCGGCTCGCCGTGGGCTACACCCTGGACGAGATCCCCAACGACATCACCGAGAAGACCCCGGCGTCCTTCGAGCCCACGCTCGACTACGTCGTGGTCAAGGCGCCCCGCTTCGCGTTCGAGAAGTTCCCGGCCGCCGACGCCACCCTCACCACGACCATGAAGTCGGTCGGCGAGGCCATGGCCATCGGCCGCAACTTCACCGAGGCCCTCCAGAAGGCCCTGCGCTCGCTGGAGAAGAAGGGCTCGCAGTTCGACTTCGTCTCCGCGCCCGGCGACAAGGCGGAGCTGCTGGAGAAGGCGGTCCGTCCGACCGACGGCCGGATCAACACGGTCATGGCCGCCATCCGCGCCGGCGCCACCCCGGAGGAGGTCTTCGAGGCGACGAAGATCGACCCCTGGTTCGTCGACCAGCTCTTCCTGATCAAGGAGATCGCCGACGAGCTGGCCGGCGCCGAGAAGCTGGAGCCCGAGCTGCTCGCCGAGGCCAAGCGCCACGGCTTCTCCGACGCCCAGATCGGCGCCATCCGGGGCCTGCGCGAGGACGTCGTCCGCGAGGTCCGCCACGCGCTGGGCGTCCGCCCGGTCTACAAGACCGTCGACACCTGCGCCGCCGAGTTCGCCGCGAAGACCCCGTACTTCTACTCGTCCTACGACGAGGAGTCCGAGGTCGCGCCGCGAGAGAAGCCCGCGGTGATCATCCTGGGCTCGGGCCCGAACCGCATCGGCCAGGGCATCGAGTTCGACTACTCGTGCGTCCACGCCTCCTTCGCGCTCAGCGACGCGGGCTACGAGACCGTGATGGTCAACTGCAACCCCGAGACCGTCTCCACCGACTACGACACCTCCGACCGGCTCTACTTCGAGCCGCTCACCCTGGAGGACGTCCTGGAGATCGTCCACGCGGAGTCCCTCGCGGGCCCCGTCGCGGGCGTCATCGTCCAGCTCGGCGGCCAGACCCCGCTCGGCCTGGCCCAGGCCCTCAAGGACAACGGCGTGCCGATCGTCGGCACCTCCCCGGAGGCCATCGACCTCGCCGAGGAGCGCGGTGCCTTCGGCCGCGTCCTCACCGAGGCCGGGCTGCCCGCGCCCAAGTACGGCACCGCCTACTCCTTCGACGAGGCCAAGGGCATCGCCGCCGGCATCGGCTACCCGGTGATGGTCCGCCCGTCCTACGTCCTCGGCGGCCGCGGTATGGAGATCGTCTACGACGAGCCCTCCCTCGCCGGCTACCTGGAGCGGCACGCGGGCCTGATCTCCGAGCACCCGGTCCTCATCGACCGATTCCTCGACGACGCCATCGAGATCGACGTCGACGCCCTCTACGACGGCCACGACCTCTACCTCGGCGGCGTCATGGAGCACATCGAGGAGGCGGGCATCCACTCCGGCGACTCCGCCTGCGCCCTGCCCCCGATCACCCTCGGCGGCTACGACATCAAGCGGCTGCGCGCCTCCACCGAGGCCATCGCCAAGGGCGTCGGCGTCCGCGGCCTGATCAACATCCAGTTCGCCATGGCCGGGGACATCCTCTACGTCCTGGAGGCCAACCCGCGCGCCTCCCGCACCGTCCCCTTCACCTCGAAGGCGACCGCCGTGCCGCTGGCCAAGGCCGCCGCCCGGATCTCCCTGGGCGCGACCATCGCCGAGCTGCGCGCGGAGGGCATGCTGCCGAAGACCGGCGACGGCGGCACTCTGCCGCTGGACGCGCCGATCTCCGTCAAGGAGGCCGTGATGCCGTGGTCGCGCTTCCGCGACATCCACGGCCGCGGCGTGGACACCGTCCTCGGCCCGGAGATGCGCTCCACCGGCGAGGTCATGGGCATCGACACCCTCTTCGGCACCGCCTACGCCAAGTCGCAGGCCGGCGCCTACGGAGCGCTGCCCACCAAGGGCCGCGCGTTCGTCTCCGTCGCCAACCGCGACAAGCGCTCGATGATCTTCCCGGCCCGGGAGCTGGTCGCCCACGGCTTCGAGCTGCTGGCCACCTCCGGCACCGCCGAGGTCCTCAAGCGCAACGGCATCAACGCCACCGTCGTGCGCAAGCAGAGCGAGGGCGAGGGCCCGAACGGCGAGAAGACGATCGTCCAGCTGATCCACGACGGCGAGGTCGACCTCATCGTCAACACCCCCTACGGCACCGGCGGCCGCCTCGACGGCTACGAGATCCGCACCGCCGCCGTGGCCCGCGCGGTGCCGTGCCTGACGACGGTCCAGGCGCTCGCCGCCGCCGTCCAGGGCATCGAGGCGTTCAGCCGCGGCGACGTGGGCGTGCGCTCCCTCCAGGAGCACGCGGAGCAGCTGACCGCCGCCAGGTCCTGATCCTCCCCGCCCGTCCGCCCCGGCGGCCCGGCGCCGGGGCGCCCGGGGGGGCCCGCGCGCCACCCCCGCGGGGGGGGTTGGGCGCCGGCGCCCTAAGACAGGG
>NZ_JBEZUS010000015.1:0-123513 GCF_040636475.1 Streptomyces sp. NPDC037389 | reverse complement strand
GGGGGTCCCCCCGCCCGCGCCCCGGGCCTTCCCCCCCCCCCCCTCCCCCCCCGGCTTTCGCCGGGGCGGACGGGCGGTCCCACGGAACCTCCCCTTCGGCTGTGGAAGGCCCGCCACCACATGTACTCCCTCTTCTTCCGACTGTTCTTCCAGCGGATGGACCCCGAACGAGCCCACCACCTGGCCTTCTCGTGGATCCGCCGGGCGGCCGGCGTCCCCGTCCTGCGCACCTTCGTCGCGGCCGTCCTCGCCCCCCGCCACAAGGAGCTGCGCACCGAGGCCCTCGGCCTGCGGATGCACGGCCCCTTCGGCCTCGCCGCCGGCTTCGACAAGAACGCCGCCGCGATCGACGGCATGGCCATGCTCGGCTTCGACCACGTCGAGATCGGCACCGTCACCGCCCAGCCCCAGCCGGGCAACCCCAAGAAACGCCTCTTCCGCCTCGTCGCCGACCGCGCCCTGATCAACCGCATGGGCTTCAACAACGACGGCTCGGCGGCCGTGGCGGAGCGCCTGGCGGCCCGCAAGGAGGTCTTCCGGACCACCGTCGGCGTCAACATCGGCAAGACCAAGGTCGTGCCGGAGGAGGAGGCCGTCGCCGACTACGTCGCCTCCACCGAGCGCCTGGCCGCCCACGCCGACTACCTCGTCGTCAACGTCTCGTCGCCCAACACGCCCGGGCTGCGCAACCTCCAGGCCACCGAGTCGCTGCGCCCGCTGCTCACGGCCGTCCGCGAGGCCGCCGACCGCACGGTCACCTCGCGCCACGTCCCGCTGCTGGTGAAGATCGCCCCCGATCTCGCCGACGAGGACGTCGACGCCGTCGCCGACCTCGCCGTCGAGCTGGGCCTGGACGGCATCATCGCCAACAACACCACGATCGCCCGCGACGGCCTGGGCCTCGCCACCCCGAAGCGCACCGTCGAGGCCATCGGCGCCGGCGGCCTGTCCGGCGCCCCCGTGAAGGCCCGCTCGCTGGAGGTCCTGAGCCGCCTGTACGCCCGTGTGGGCGACCGGATCACCCTGGTGGGTGTCGGGGGCATCGAGACCGCCGACGACGCCTGGGAGCGCATCCTGGCGGGCGCCACGCTCGTCCAGGGCTACAGCGCCTTCATCTACGAGGGCCCGTTCTGGTGCCGGAAGATCCACAAGGGCCTGGCCGCCCGCCTGGCCGCCAGCCCGTACAAGACCCTCGCCGAGGCCGTCGGCGCAGCCACCCGCTGACCGAGCCGGGTTGTGACCACTCGTTCCGCAGGGCTGGGGGCACCTCCCAGCGGTAGCTGGGGGAGGGTGGGCACACACCGACCACCGGCCCGCACCCGACCCGGAAAGGGAACCCCATGACCACCGAACCCTTCGGCGCAAGGCTGCGCCGCGCCATGGACACCAGGGGTCCGCTGTGCGTCGGCATCGACCCCCACGCCTCCCTCCTGGCCGACTGGGGCCTGTCCGACGACATCGCCGGCCTGGAGCGCTTCACCCACACCGTCGTGGAGGCCCTGGCCGACCGCGTGGCCGTCCTCAAGCCGCAGTCCGCCTTCTTCGAGCGCTTCGGCTCGCGCGGCGTCGCCGTCCTGGAGCGGGCCGTGGCCGACGCCCGGGCCGCCGGGGCGCTGGTGCTGATGGACGCCAAGCGCGGCGACATCGGCTCCACCATGGCCGCCTACGCCGCCACCTACCTCGACCCGGCCTCGCCGCTGTTCTCCGACGCCGTGACCGTCAGCCCCTACCTCGGCTACGGCTCGCTGCGCCCCGCGCTGGACCTGGCCCGGGAGAGCGGCGCGGGCGTGTTCGTCCTCGCCCTGACCTCCAACCCGGAGGGCGCCGAGGTGCAGCACGCGGTGCGGGCCGACGGCCGGAGCGTCGCGGCGACGATGCTGGACCACCTGCGGGCCGAGAACGCGGGCGCCACGCCCATGGGCTCGTACGGCGCGGTCGTCGGCGCCACGCTGGGTGACTCCCTGACCGCGGCGGGCGCGGAGCTCGCCATCGACGGACCGCTCCTGGCCCCCGGGATCGGGGCGCAGGGCGCCACCGCCGCCGACCTGCCGAAGGTCTTCGGCGCGGCCGTGCGGGACGTGGTCCCGAACGTCAGCCGCGGGGTGCTGCGGCACGGCCCCGACATGGCCGCGCTGCGCGAGAGCGCGGACCGTTTCGCGGGCGAGATCCGGGACGCGGTGGCGGGCTGAGCGACGTCGGTCACAGCGGGGCGATGCGTCCCAGGTCGGCCACACCGGCGAGTTAACGCCAACCGCCAAAGAAAATTGTCGGTCATTATGCCCGGAAAAGTCCTGGTCGAGCGAGTCTGACCAGGACTTTTCGCTTGTTCTCGCTGACTGGAGCGGGATCGGCCGCTAGTCTCCGACGAGAGCGAACGCGCAAGCGCGTTGCTCGTTGCCCCCCAGGTGTGGGCCGACTAGGTTCCTCACCGGTCCGTATCCAGTTCGACTTCCGAGGTGACGTAGGCGTGGCTCTTCCGCCCCTTACCCCTGAACAGCGCGCAGCCGCGCTCGAAAAGGCCGCCGCGGCTCGCCGGGAGCGCGCCGAGGTCAAGAATCGGCTCAAGCACTCCGGCGCCTCTCTGCACGATGTGATCGAGCAGGGCCAGAAGAACGAAGTCATCGGCAAGATGAAGGTCAGTGCCCTCCTGGAGAGTCTCCCCGGGGTGGGCAAGGTCCGTGCCAAGCAGATCATGGAGCGGCTCGGAATTTCCGAGAGCCGTCGTGTGCGCGGTCTCGGCTCCAACCAGATCGCCGCTCTGGAGCGCGAGTTCGGCAGCAAGGCGGCCTGAGCCGAAGGCCCCGCCGCGGTGGCCCGGTGGCCCCGACCGCCCCTCCCGGGCGGTCCGGCGTTACCGGGCACTCCCGGGAACCGGGATAATCGCTGCATGAGTACCTCAGTCTCCCGGGGGACGTCCCCCGTACCCCCGGCCAGACAACCGCGGCTGACCGTGCTCTCCGGCCCCTCCGGAGTCGGTAAGAGCACGGTCGTCGCCCATATGCGCAAGGCCCACCCCGAGGTGTGGCTCTCGGTGTCCTGCACCACCCGCAAGCCGCGCCCCGGCGAGCGGGAGGGTGTCCAGTACTTCTTCGTCGACGACGAGCAGTTCGACAAGCTCATCGCCAACGGCGAGCTGCTGGAGTGGGCCGAGTTCGCGGGCAACCGCTACGGCACGCCCCGCCAGGCCGTGCTGGACCGCCTGGAGGCGGGCGAGCCCGTGCTGCTGGAGATCGACCTCCAGGGCGCCCGGCAGGTCCGCGAGACCATGCCGGAGGCCCGGCTGGTCTTCCTCGCGCCGCCGAGCTGGGACGAACTGGTCCGTCGGCTCACCGGCCGGGGGACCGAGTCGCCCGAGGTCATCGAGCGGCGGCTGGCCGCGGCGAAGGTGGAGCTGGCGGCGGAGTCGGAATTCGACACCACGCTGGTCAACACCTCCGTCGAGGACGTCGCACGCGAGCTGCTAGCCTTGCTGCGCTGAACATCTTTCTTCACCCCCCCTTCGGAAGGCAGAGAGTGTCCTCTTCCATCACCGCGCCCGAGGGCATCATCAACCCGCCGATTGATGAGCTGCTCGAGGCGACCGACTCGAAGTACAGCCTGGTGATCTACGCCGCCAAGCGCGCGCGTCAGATCAACGCGTACTACTCGCAGCTCGGCGAGGGCCTGCTGGAGTACGTCGGCCCGCTGGTGGACACCCACGTCCACGAGAAGCCGCTCTCCATCGCGCTCCGCGAGATCAACGCGGGCCTGCTGACCTCCGAGGCCATCGAGGCCCCGGCGGCGTAAGCACCGGATTTTTTCGTCACCAAGGGCCCGGCAGAGCATCTGCCGGGCCCTTGGTGTACCGGGGGCCCGGGGGCCGTCCCCCGGAAGTCGTGCAGCATAGGTCCGTACAGACGTGCGTGCGTGTACGGGGATCGTGGGGAGAAGCGAGAGCGATGGACAAGCCCAACGTCGTCCTGGGGGTCAGCGGCGGGATCGCCGCCTACAAGGCGTGCGAGCTGCTGCGGCGCCTCACCGAGTCCGGCCATGACGTCCGGGTGGTGCCCACCGCGTCGGCCCTGAACTTCGTGGGGGAGGCGACCTGGGCCGCGCTGTCCGGCCACCCCGCCGGCACCGAGGTGTGGGAGAGCGTCCACGAGGTGCCGCACGTGCGGATCGGCCAGCGGGCCGACCTCGTCGTCGTCGCCCCCGCCACCGCCGACATGCTGGCCAAGGCCGCGCACGGCCTCGCCGACGACCTGCTGACCAACACGCTCCTCACCGCCCGCTGCCCGGTGGTCTTCGCCCCGGCCATGCACACCGAGATGTGGGAGAACCCGGCCACCCAGGAGAACGTGGCGACGCTCCGCCGCCGGGGCGCGATCGTCATCGAGCCCGCCGTGGGCCGGCTCACCGGCGTCGACACCGGCAAGGGCCGGCTGCCCGAGCCCGGCGAGATCTTCGAGGTCTGCCGCAGGGTCCTGGCGCGCGGAGCGGAGGGCATGGCCGCCGACCTCGCGGGCCGCCATGTCGTGGTGAGCGCCGGCGGCACCCGGGAGCCCCTGGACCCCGTGCGCTACCTGGGGAACCGCTCCTCCGGCAAGCAGGGCTACGCCCTCGCCCGGACCGCCGTCGCCCGGGGGGCCAGGGTCACCCTGGTCGCCGCCAACAGCGAGCTGCCGGATCCCGCCGGCGCCGACGTGGTGCGCGTGGGGACGGCGGTGCAGTTGCGGGAGGCCGTGCTCAAGGCCGCCGCGGACGCGGACGCCGTGGTGATGGCCGCGGCCGTCGCCGACTTCCGGCCGGCCGGCTACGCCGAGGACAAGATCAAGAAGCGGGACGGGCAGGAGCCGGAGCCGGTGGCGCTGGTGCGCAACCCGGACGTCCTCGCCGAGCTCTCGGCGGACCGCCCCCGCCCCGGCCAGGTCGTCGTCGGCTTCGCCGCCGAGACCGACCACGTGCTGGAGAACGGCCGCGCCAAGCTCGCCCGCAAGGGCTGCGACCTGCTGGTCGTCAATGAGGTGGGGGAGCGGAAGACATTCGGCTCCGAGCGGAACGAGGCCGTCGTCCTCGCCCCCGACGGCACCGAGACCCCGGTCCCGTACGGCCCCAAGGAAGCCCTCGCGGACACGGTCTGGGACCTCGTCGTCCCCCGCCTGGGCTGACGCGTTCCGGGCACGGTCTGTGCGGCTTTCGTGACGGGAGTCACAGGCCGTGCCCAATGTCATCGGGGGCGGGATGTTCGGAGAGCGACGGGGCCGGATAAACTGGCTACGGATCCGAGTCGAGCGCAGCTCTCGGCCGGGTCTGTCAATGATCAGCCAGCAGCCGCTGCAACCCCAGGGAGCGATGTGTCCCGCCGCCTGTTCACCTCGGAGTCCGTGACCGAGGGTCACCCCGACAAGATCGCTGACCAGATCAGCGACTCCATTCTCGACGCCCTCCTCAAGGAGGACCCGACGTCCCGCGTCGCCGTCGAGACGCTCATCACCACCGGCCTGGTGCACGTCGCCGGCGAGGTGACCACGAAGGCCTACGCGCCGATCGCCTCGCTCGTGCGCAACAAGATCCTCGAGATCGGCTACGACTCGTCCAAGAAGGGCTTCGACGGCGCCTCCTGCGGCGTCTCGGTCTCCATCGGCGCGCAGTCCGCCGACATCGCCCAGGGCGTCGACACCGCTTACGAGAGCCGCGTCGAGGGCGACGAGGACGAGCTCGACAAGCAGGGCGCCGGCGACCAGGGCCTGATGTTCGGCTTCGCCTGCGACGAGACGCCGAACCTGATGCCGCTGCCGATCGAGCTCGCGCACCGGCTCTCGCGCCGCCTGTCCGAGGTCCGCAAGAACGGCACCATCCCGTACCTGCGCCCCGACGGCAAGACCCAGGTCACCATCGAGTACGACGGCAACAAGGCCGTGCGCCTGGACACCGTGGTCGTCTCCTCGCAGCACGCCTCCGACATCGACCTGGACTCGCTGCTCGCGCCCGACATCCGTGAGTTCGTCGTCGAGCACGTGCTCAAGGAGCTCGTCGAGGACGGCATCAAGCTCGACACCGACGGCTACCGCCTCCTGGTGAACCCCACCGGCCGCTTCGAGATCGGCGGCCCCATGGGCGACGCCGGCCTCACCGGCCGCAAGATCATCATCGACACCTACGGCGGCATGGCCCGCCACGGTGGCGGCGCCTTCTCCGGCAAGGACCCGTCCAAGGTCGACCGCTCCGCCGCGTACGCGATGCGCTGGGTCGCCAAGAACGTCGTCGCCGCCGGCCTGGCCGCCCGCTGCGAGGTCCAGGTGGCCTACGCGATCGGCAAGGCCGAGCCCGTCGGTCTCTTCGTCGAGACCTTCGGCACCAACACGGTCGACACCGACAAGATCGAGAACGCCATCGCCGAGGTCTTCGACCTCCGCCCGGCCGCGATCATCCGCGACCTCGACCTGCTCCGCCCGATCTACGCCCAGACCGCCGCGTACGGCCACTTCGGCCGCGAGCTCCCCGACTTCACCTGGGAGCGCACGGACCGCGTGGACGCGCTGCGCAAGGCCGCGGGGCTGTAAGTCCCGCCCGGTCGCACACCACACCGAGCCGATGGCCGGTGCCCTCTTCGGAGGGCACCGGCCATCGGTGCGAGCGGTGTCATTCGGTGGGTTCCCCGCCCGGTGGGCCGAACAGCGGGTCGGTGCCGTCGTCCGGGGCCTGCGGCGCGTCGAAGCGCTGCCGTATCTCCTCGGCTGTTCCGTGCTGGTCGGCCGCGTCGGCGGCTCTCGCGACCCGCTGGGCGAAGAGTGCCCGGCGAGGGTCGTCATCGTCGAACCCCATCGCGGTCAGCATCTCGTCGAAGCGGTCCGCGACCGAGGGCTCACCGGGTGTATCACCGGATGTCTTGTCGGGCGATTCCAGGTATTTCTCCTCGACCGCCTCGTATTCGTCACCCTGCTCGGCCGCTCGCTCGTGCCATTCCGGCACCGGATGAGGCACCAGGTGCCGAAACCGCTCGGGGACGTCCTGATCGTTGGCGGCCGACGAGAGCTGAGCCAGGAGACCGAGATCCGCCACCGCCTTGTCGATCTTGTCGTCGTTCTTCGCGAGCCACCACACCACCGCGCTGCCGGTGTTCTTCAGCACATCCCCGCCCAGGTAGGCGCGCTTGCTCTGCTCGTATTTCCGCTCGTGCTCCCAGACCGCTTCGTCCTTGCGCACGGCGGAAAGCTTCGCCAGCCGCTCCCGGTCCTGGTCGGCGAGGGTGAGCAGCACGTTCTCCGCCATGGCATACACCCGGCCTGTCGGGTCGGGCAGCATCGTTCCCAGCTCGCCGTCCAGCTGGTACTGAGCCAGCGCGCTCCGGCCGGGTGACTTCCGCGACGTGATCTCACGGGCCCGGTTGAGCACGGCGTCGATGGCGAGCGAGCCGGCGTTGACGACGGGGGCGTCCGCCGGGGCGTCGTCGATGGGACACCAGCGCACCGTCGCCGAAAAGATGAAGTCATAGTCGTCGGTGTCGCTCGGCAGAGCCACATCCGTGATGCGCTGCTCCCGGCGTTCCAGGGGCGGAATCGGCAGGTCGGGCTCCAGCATCAGTTCGCGGGGGAAAGGGCTCCGCCGGCGGTCCGCCGCCTTCACAGCCACCACCGCGGCCATGGCAAGGACGGCAGTCGACGCGGGCCATGCCCAGAGCGGCCATTCCACGCACAGCCCGATGATGACGATGAGTAATGCGCCGATGACGGTGAGGAACGCCGTCAGGGTCTTGTGACCAGAGGTCATCGTGTGTTCTCTCCCGTTGGGTGTTACAGGTGAGTGCGTCGCCTACAGGCCTTGAGCGGCATCGATCATCTGTAGGAAGCGGTCCGCCACGTCGGCGCGTCGGCTGCGGCCCGGCGTGCTCTCCGCCGAGCAGGCCCAGTCGCGCGTGGCCACATAGAGGAGGCTCAGGAGATCGCTCCTGTGTCCGCCGGAATCGACCAGCACGGACAGAAGACCGTCGCGGTACCGGCTGTCCTCCGACGCCACGGTCAGCCAGCGCTCCATGAGTTCGTTCCAGGCGCTGCGCGGGCGCTGCTGAAGGGCCGCCCTCCAGCAAGCGACCCACTGGCGCCGCATGCCGGACGCGGTGACGAGGGACGGGCGGGACGGCACGGAGTCCGCCAGGGCGAGGAAGAGGTCGACGTCGGCCGGCCAGTCCGCCTGGGCGATGTCACGGTCGAGCCGGTCGAGGAGCCTGCGGTGGAGGCGGCGATCGGCGCGTACGAGCCGGAGCAGGGCGTCTCGCGCCAGTGTGGTGCCACGCTCTCGTCTGGCCAGATGGTGCAGCCGGACCATGGCCTGGTCCGGGTGGCGCACCGCCATGACCTCACCGCAGACTCCGACGAGCACCTCGGCGAGCCCCGTCGCCAGGCGGCGTTCACGGGACCAGTCGTAGATCTTCGCCCGGAAGAAATGGCCCCATGACTCGTGGGTCAGGCCGTGCTCGAGACTGTGCGCGGCCGCTCGCTGCCGGATCGTGCGGAGTGCGGTGTCGGCATGTGCCGATCCAGCCCACCGCTCCACGAGGGTCACCAGGTCGCTCGGCCGTTCCGTTCGCAAGCACTGCTCCGTGAACCGGGCGATCAGACGGTCACGGTTGCCCTGCGTCAGTGTGCGCAGTTCGACGGCGCCTCCCACCCAGGTCCGGAAATGGGCGCGGAGCTCCGGCATGGTGCCCCAGAAGTGCGCCCGGACGGCCGGGGCATAGCCGAGACCGGTGAACCGGACCCTGCCTTCCGGATCCCTCTCGGCGTTGATCGCCTTGAATCGCTCGGCGAGATCGGCCCGCTCCAGCAGGGGCACCGGGTCGTCCGGATAGCCCACGGCGCGCAGCAGGTCGCCGGTGGCGCGGTGCACGGCGTCGGCATGCGAGCCGTGCAGCATGGCCGTGGAGAGCAGGAGGGCGCGCTGGGGCCCTTCCCGTAGGGACGCGACGTCGTCCGCGGCCTGCTTGGCCCGGTCCGTCACCGCCCCCAGGGCCTCTTCGCACCACCTGGGGAATCCGCCCGCCCCGGGCGACGAGGCATGGGCGCGTGCCAGGTAGTGAGCGAGGGCGGCGACTTCCCGCAGGGGTGGTTTCCGGTCCAGATAGGACACCAGGTCCGCGGGTAATGTCGCGGTCTCGCCGGGGTCGATTCCCGCCAGGCGCGCGTAGCGCCGGAGCACTTCCCGTCCCGAGGGGCGCTCGATATCGGCTCGGAACTGCTGGAACGGTGGATGCAGCCGGTGCACAAGGCGGTGGGGGAGGACCACCACCAGATGGGCCCGGCGCTCCACCACTGTCCTGCGGAACGAGGAGAGCTCGTCCTGGACATCGCTCCATAGATCCTCGTCGCGCGTGGACATGTTCAGTAGGAGCCGGTCGTTCTCGCCGATGTAGTCCGCGATCAGATACGGCTTCTTGCCTTCCGGTGTCAGTTCGTGGAAAGCACCCCCGTCCTTGGCGAGTTCATACAGGAGCATTTGTGCTGCGGAGTGCCTACCGCTTCCCGGGTCGCCGTTCAGCAGCACGGTCCCGCTTTGTCTCAGCAGTTCCCGCGCCTCGCCCAGGCCTGAAGGGGCGACGAAGCGCTGTCGCAGCCACCGCAGCTGGTCCTCGGCAATGGTGCGGGGCGTCTGGCCATACGTATTCCTCAGCAAGTCGCCGGGGTCGGTGATGAAGATCTGATTGCCGCCGCCCGTGTGGACGGGGCCCTGGCCCCCCGACAGGAAGGAACCGATCCGTTCCCTCACTGCTCGTCGTCCGCGGTGCCGTTCGTCTGGCCGAAGTGATGCCGGATGCCTCCCTGGAGGTCGCTCGCCACATAGGCGGCGCCGGCTCCCGATCCGGCCCCGGAAAAGTGCTGCGACCCGACGTACTGGTCACCTCTGCCCGTATGCACGGGCCCCCGCGTTCCGTGGAGGGAAGTGCCCACGGTGCCGGTGAAGTCCCGTGTCTGGACGACCGTGCCTTGAGTGCCGCCGCTCACGGAGTTCTGCACGGAAGTGGCCGGCTCGGTTCGGGCGGTGCTGTTGTCGGCGGCGGCGAGGTGCGGGACGAGCTCCGCCAGCGCGTCTCCGATCCGGGTGAGATCGGCCTGGGCGTTCTGGTGGTCGAATCGCAGCGAATTGAGGTCGGCGATTCGCTGTAGCTTCTTCGGAAGTGCGGCTTTCGGGAGCCGGTCCGTCGTGCGCCCGTCGAGCACCGGGAGGACCTCGATCCCGTACTCGAAGGCTTCGAGGATCTCTTGGCGCACCCAGTCCTTCGCGTCGCGCAGACCGGGGTGCTGTGCCCAGCCCGGCCCGATGACCGCGATCAGGACGCTGCTGCTCCGGACCGCCTTTCGCAGTGCTTCGGGGAATAGCGTGCCGGGTCGGATGGACTTCGAGGCGCGGAAGACCTTCTCATCCCCGAAACGGGCCGACAGTGCCGTGTCGAGCACCGTGGCGGTCTTCTCGCCGTCACCGGTCCGGTAATTGATGAAGATGTCGGGCATGGCGATTCTTCCTCTCAGCTTGACGGATGGTGCGTGGAGACGAAATGCAGTGCGGCGGTGAGCTCGGGTGCCAGTGCGCGAACAGAGGAATTGCGCGGGTGGCGGGCCAGCGTGCGTTCCAGTCGGCGAAGGTCCGCGGTGATGGTGGCGGAACCCACTGCGACGGTGGCGGTGAGCAGGGGCGCCACGACATCGCAGGCGTGGTCGATGTCACCGGCGGTGGCATGAGCGAGGGCGCGGCGTACGCCGTAGCGGGCCTGGGATCGCAGAGCGTTGCCCGGTAACCGCTGTACCTGCGCGTCCATGACCTCCGCGGCCCGCCGTGGCCGGCCCAGGTCGTGCAGGCACCAACCGGTCACCATGGCGACCGGGTCGGAGAGACTGGTGGGGCCGATGACGGGGGTGTCCGGGTCGGCCCCGGGGATGGCGAGCAGGACGCGGGCACGGTCCAGACAGCGCATGCAGGAGTCGTAGTCCCCCGCGAGCGCGTGCCCCTGCGCCTCGCGCTGCGCGGCCAGGCCCCGGATACGCGGAGGCAACGGGCCCCGCTGCGCCTGACGGGCCAGGCTGATCGTTTCGGCGGCGTCCTGCCGGTACATGGCGATCAGCGCTCTCCGCACGAGGGCGTAAGCCGCGAGGTGGTCGTCGCCGCCGGCGGCCGCCATGCGCACGGCGCGTTCCGTCCACCACAGAGCGGACCGGTCGTTCCCCGTCTCCTGTACGAGCCAGCCGATGTACTCGGCGTAGCGGGAAGCCAGCCCCAGCAGGCCCGCGCGGGTGCGCGGACCGGCGCGCAGGGCGAGGCTCCGTAAGATGTGCGTCTGCGCGATCAAGGCGGGCAGCACGGCCTCGGGAGCGGCCGCTTGGCCGAGCTGCCGGTACTGGCCGAACAAGGAACGGGATATCTCCAGCAGCGTCTCCCCCTCGGGGCCGGCCGGTGGGCGGGGGAGACCCATACGGACACCGACAACCGAAGCGGCCGCTCTCGCCACGACCTGCCTGCGGCCCAGAGGTTCGAACCGGCTCGGCCCGTCCGGGGGCAACTCCATCGACCACAGCTCCTCGTCACCGGTGCTCACTTGTGAGGGTTCCGCTTCCTGCCGTCGGCGTTCCTCCGGGACCAGGGCGATGAGCGCGCCCCCCGCCTCGAACACGACATCGCACAGACGCGCCAGCTCGGGGCTGGCCGGCTTGTCGCCGCGCTCCACTTTGCTCAGGTGGCCCTTGCTGAAGTGGACACGTGTGGCCAGGTCGTCCAGCGTCATACGCGCGGCGCGGCGCAGTTTGCGAAGCTCGTGTCCGAAGTGACGTGACTGCTCGAGCACGCGGATCCCCCTCGTTTCCCTTTCGCCGGCGGCCCCCCGGGGCGCCGCGAGTCAGATTGCGGCGCGGCGCCCCGGGCGAGCAAGGTCAACAGAAAAGTTTCCTGTTTCCTCTTCGCGCACTCCCCGCCGCCCAGGCGCATCGCGCTCGGCCACCGCTGTCAGTGGCGTCTGGTAGGACTGGGGCTGTGAGCAGCGAGAACGGACGGTCGGAGCGGGAGGGTCCCGAGGCGGAGCAGCTCGCGCTGATCCGGGAGAGCGTGCGCAAGGCCAAGGTGCCGCGGGCCAAGCCGCGGACGTGGCGGGGGGCCGTGCTGGCCAAGGAGCTGCCCGTGGCCCGGGTGCTGGTCGACAAGGGCCCGGTCCACCTCGACCGGCTGTGGGACTACGCCGTTCCCGCCGAGCTGGACGCCGAGGCCCGGCCCGGGGTGCGGGTGCGGGTGCGCTTCGGCGCGGGCACACGGAACGTACGGGGCGGGCGCCGGGAGGGGGGCGGGCTGCTCGACGGGTTCATCGTGGAGCGGGTCGCCGAGTCCGACTATCAGGGGCCGCTGGCCGCGCTCGCGCAGGTGCTGTCGCCCGAGCCGGTGCTGAGCCCGGCGCTGCTGGGGCTCTGCCGGGCCGTCGCCGACCGGTACGCGGGCTCGCTCGCCGATGTGTTGCAGCTGGCCGTGCCGCCCCGGCACGCCCGGATCGAGGCCGAGCCGTCGCCCGGGCCGGCCCCTCACCCCGCCGCGCCGGAGCCCGGCAGCTGGGCGCGGTATCCGACCGGGTCCGCCTACCTCCAGGCCATCGCCCGGGGCGACGCCCCCCGCGCGGTGTGGACGGCGCTGCCCGGGCCGCACTGGCCGGGGGAGCTGGCCCGGGCCGCCGCCGCCGCGCTCGCGTCCGGGCGCGGGGCGTTGATCGTCGTGCCCGACGGCCGGACCGCCGCCCGCGTCGACGCCGCGCTCGGCGAGCTGCTGGGCGCCGGGCGCCATGTGCTGCTCACCGCCGACACGGGCCCCGAGGAGCGCTACCGTCGCTGGCTCGCGGTCAGCCGCGGTGCGGTACGGGCCGTGGTCGGCACCCGCGCCGCGATGTTCGCGCCCGTACGGGATCCCGGCCTCGTGGCCATCTGGGACGACGGCGACTCCAGCCACAGCGAGCCGCACGCGCCCCAGCCGCACGCCCGTGAGGTGCTGCTGCTCAGGGCCGCCCACGAGAAGGCGGCGTTCCTGCTGGGCGGCTTCGGCTGCACGGTGGAGGCCGCCCAGCTGGTGGAGACCGGCTGGGCCCTGCCCCTGGTCGCGGCCCGCGACCGGATCCGCGTCACCGCGCCCCGGATCCGTACGGTCGGGGAGGCCGACGAGGCGCGGGACGCCGCCGCCCGGGCCGCCCGGCTGCCCACGGTGGCCTGGGAGGCCGCCCGGGAGGGCCTCAAGCACGGGCCGGTGCTGGTCCAGGTGCCGCGCCGGGGCTATGTGCCCAGGCTGGCCTGCGAGCGCTGCCGCGAGCCCGCCCGCTGCGCGCACTGCGCCGGGCCGCTGGAGGCGCGCTCCGGAGACGACGGCCTGCTGCACTGCGGCTGGTGCGGGCAGGAGGCCCGCGACTGGCACTGCGGCGAGTGCGGCGGTTTCCGGCTGCGCGCCCAGGTCGTGGGAGCCGGACGGACCGCCGAGGAGCTGGGCCGGGCGTTTCCGGCCGTGCCCGTCCGTACGTCCGGGCGCGATCACGTCCTGGACACCGTCCCGGACCGGCCCGCGCTCGTCGTCTCCACGCCGGGCGCCGAGCCCGTCGCCGAGGGCGCCGGTTACGCGGCGGCCCTGCTGCTGGACGGCTGGGCCCTGCTCGGCCGCCCTGACCTACGGGCGGGGGAGGAGGCGCTGCGCCGCTGGCTGGGCGCGGCCGCGCTGGTGCGGGGGCAGGAGGCCGGTGGCACGGTCGTGGTCGTGGCCGACCCGACGCTGCGGCCGGTGCAGGCCCTGGTCCGCTGGGACCCGGCCGGGCACGCGGTGCGTGAGCTGGCCGACCGGGCGGAGCTGGGCTTTCCGCCGGTGTCGCGGATGGCGGAGGTCTCGGGGCCGCCGTCCGCTGTCGCGGAGCTGATCGCGATGGCGGAGCTGCCGGAGGGGGCGGAGGTGCTCGGGCCCGTCCCGCTGCCGCCGCCCCTGCCGGGGCGGCCGCGGCGGGCGGGCGACCCTCCGCCGGGTGAGCACTGGGAGCGTGCCCTGCTCCGGGTGCGGCCCGGGCAGGGCGCGGCGCTGGCGGCCGCGCTCAAGACGGCGCAGGCGATACGGCTGGCTCGGCGGGAGGGGGAGGCGGTGCGGTTGCGGGTGGATCCGCCGGATATTGGGTGACCGGTGACCGGTCCCGTGCGGAGTGTCCACCTTCCGCAGCGTCGGGCGACGGCCACGATGGTGGAGGTCGGCGGTGCCGGACCGGCCTCGGGCCGGTGGGTGCCCCACATGTGGTCTGTTCGGCACCGCCGGGCTCCCCGGTGGGGGTCGCTCGCCGTTGCGGCGGGGAGGGCCCCGGTCCCTCCCCCGGCTACCGCTGGGAGGTGCCCCCATTTCACCGTTTCCGGGGGCTGCGCCCCCGACCCAGGGGATGGGGGCCGGCGTTTCCGGGGCTTCACCCCGTGCCCGCGCCCCGCTCCCCGGCCCGGGGAGATCAGCCGTTCCGGGGGCCCGGAAACGCCGACGCGCGGGGCTCCTCGCGGTGGGCCGAGGGCTGGCCCGGGACCGTACGGGCCGCCGGGACGACCGGTACCGGCGTGGGGTCCGCCGTGCGGACGGAGTCGGGTGCCTCGGCCGTGGCCTGCGCGCCCGCGCGCCGAGCGCCGTAGCGGCGGTGCACCGCCTGCTTGGTGACGCCGAGCGCCGAACCCACCGCGTCCCACGAGAAGCCCAGCGAACGGTCGAAGTCCACCGCCGCCGTGACCAGCGTCTCGACGCTGTCCCGCAGCTCCTGCGCCAGCCGGACGGTGGGCGCGGGGGCGCGGCCGTAGACGACGAAGCCCGCCGACGGGCCGGTGCGGCGCGGCCGGTAGACATTGCCCAGCTGGGCGGTGAGGGTGCGCAGGGCGTCCACCTGGCGGCGGACCCTCTCGATGTCCCGGACCAGGAGATGCAGGCTGGCCCGTGCCTGGGCGTCGTGGGTTGCGTGGTCGGGCATGAACAAGCCTCTCGGACCGGCGGTTAAAGGGACGTTCGGGTGGGAGAAAGGAAGGCGGGCCGCAGTTGCGGCCCGTTTCGGTCAATCTCTCTTGACCCAACGCGCCACGGGCCGCTGGGTCACGGTATGGGGGCGTACATCCGCCGGAATGGGGCGCGTGTCAGCCCGCACGCCCCCTGTGGCAAGGGCGCCTCTAGACTGAGACGCCGCTCACCAGAGAGGTAGTCCGCCACCCATGAGGCTCGTCTTCGCCGGTACCCCCGAGGTCGCCGTTCCCGCCCTCGATGCCCTGATCGCCTCGGACCGCCACGAGGTCGTCGCCGTCGTCACCCGGCCCGACGCGCCCGCCGGGCGTGGCCGCCGGCTGGTCGCCAGCCCCGTCGCCGAGCGTGCCGAGGAGGCCGGCATCGAGGTGCTCAAGCCCGTCAGGCCGCGCGATGAGGACTTCCTCGCCCGGCTGCGGGAGATCGCCCCGGACTGCTGCCCCGTCGTCGCCTACGGCGCCCTGCTGCCCAAGGCCGCCCTGGAGATCCCCACCCACGGGTGGGTGAATCTCCACTTCTCGCTGCTGCCCGCCTGGCGTGGTGCCGCCCCCGTGCAGCACGCGATCCTCGCCGGTGACGACATGACCGGCGCCTCCACGTTCCAGATCGAGGAGGGCCTGGACTCCGGCCCCGTCTACGGCGTGCTGACCGAGCACGTCCGCCCCACCGACACCAGCGGCGACCTGCTGACGCGGCTCGCCTTCGCCGGCTCCGGGCTGCTCGCCGCGACCATGGACGGCATCGAGGACGGCACGCTCAAGGCCGTGCCGCAGCCGGCGGACGGCATCACGCTCGCCCCGAAGATCAGCGTCGAGGACGCCCGGATCGACTGGGCCGCGCCCGCCCTGCGCGCCGACCGCGTCGTACGCGGCTGCGCCCCGGCGCCCGGCGCCTGGACGACCTTCCGCGGCGAGCGCCTGAAGGTCATGTCCGTGGCCCTCGACCCCGCCCGTACGGACCTGGCGCCCGGCGAGATGGCCGCCGCCAAGAACTCCGTCCACGTGGGCACCGGCTCCCACGCCGTCCGGCTCCAGTGGGTCCAGCCGCAGGGCAAGAAGCCGATGCAGGCCGCCGACTGGGCGCGCGGCGTGCGCATCGCCCAAGGCGAGAAGCTCGGCGACGAGTGAGCCAGGAGTGGCCCGGGGCGAGCCGGCGGTGGCCCGGGGTGGGGCAGGAGTGATCCGGCGTAGGCTGGAGTTCCTCATCACCCCAGCTCCGGAGCACCTTTCGTGAACGACCAGGCCCCTCGCAAGCGCCCCGCAAAGCCCTACCGCCGGCCCAAGAAGGACCCGGTGCGGATACTCGCCTTCGAGGCACTGCGGGCCGTCGACGAGCGGGACGCGTACGCGAACCTGGTGCTCCCGCCGCTGCTCCGCAAGGCCCGGGAGCAGGAGGGCTTCGAGACCCGCGACGCCGCCCTCGCCACCGAGCTCGTCTACGGGACGCTGCGCCGCCAGGGCACCTACGACGCGATCATCGCCGCCTGCGTGGACCGCCCGCTGCGCGAGGTCGACCCGCCGGTGCTGGACGTCCTGAGCCTCGGCGCCCACCAGCTGCTCGGCACCCGCATCCCCACGCACGCGGCGGTCTCGGCCACCGTCGAGCTGGCCCGGGTGGTGCTCGGCGACGGGCGGGCCAAGTTCGTCAACGCCGTCCTGCGCCGGATCACCGCCCATGACCTGGACGGCTGGCTGGAGAAGGTCGCCCCGCCCTACGAGGACGACCCCGAGGAGCACCTCGCCGTCGTCCACTCCCACCCGCGCTGGATCGTCTCCGCGCTGTGGGACGCGCTCGGCGGCCCCCGGGCCGGCATCGAGGACCTGCTGGAGGCGGACAACGAGCGCCCCGAGGTCACCCTGGTCGCCCGCCCCGGCCGGGCCACGACCGAGGAGCTGATCGCGGCGGTCGGCGAGGACTCCGCCCTGCCCGGCCGCTGGTCGCCCTGCGCGGTCCGGCTCGCCGAGGGCGGCGAGCCCGGCGCGCTGGAGCCCGTCCGGGAGGGGCGCGCGGGCGTCCAGGACGAGGGCAGCCAGCTGATCGCCCTCGCCCTGGCCGAGGTCCCCGTGGACGGGCCGGACGAGCGCTGGCTGGACGGCTGCGCGGGCCCCGGCGGCAAGGCCGCGCTGCTCGGCGCGCTCGCCGCGCAGCGGGGCGCTTCGCTGCTGGCGTCCGAGAAGCAGCCGCACCGGGCCCGCCTCGTCGCCCGCGCCCTGGAAGGCAACCCCGGCCCGTACGAGGTCATCGCCGCGGACGGCACCCGTCCGCCGTGGCGCGAGGGGTCCTTCGACCGGGCCCTGGTCGATGTGCCCTGCTCGGGTCTGGGCGCCCTGCGCCGCCGTCCCGAGGCCCGCTGGCGCCGCCGCCCCGAGGACCTGGCCGGCTTCGCGCCGCTCCAGCGGGGACTGCTGCGCGAGGCGCTGCGCTCCGTGCGCGTCGGCGGCGTCGTCGGCTACGCCACCTGCTCGCCCCACCTGGCGGAGACCCGGGCCGTCGTCGAGGACGTGCTCCGCGGCCGCGGTGGCGAGGCCCCACCCGCCGAGTGGATCGAC
This sequence comes from Streptomyces sp. NPDC037389, assembly GCF_040636475.1. Taxonomy (NCBI): domain Bacteria; kingdom Bacillati; phylum Actinomycetota; class Actinomycetes; order Kitasatosporales; family Streptomycetaceae; genus Streptomyces; species Streptomyces sp. NPDC037389. Next base: position 105,958 of record NZ_JBEZUS010000015.1, on the reverse strand, counting down.
GCCCGCCCCTTCATGCAGGGCGTCCCGGTGCTGGGCGAGGGCCCGGACGTCCAGCTGTGGCCGCATCTCCACGGCACGGACGCGATGTATCTGGCGCTGCTGCGCCGTACGGGCTGACCTCCCGGCCGGGGGCGCGAGCGTCCCCGGCCGACGGCCGAGCTCCCCGGCCGCCGCCGGGGCCCGTGTCACAGGCATAAGCGGCGGCATGGCAGGCTTGGGGCATGGCAGCGCAGATCAACCCCAGCATCCTTTCCGCGGATTTCGCCCGGCTCGCCGACGAGGCGCAGGCCGTGCGGGGCGCCGACTGGCTCCACGTCGATGTGATGGACAATCACTTCGTCCCCAATCTGACGCTCGGCGTTCCCGTCGTCGAATCGCTGCTCAAGGCGACCGACACGCCGCTGGACTGCCATCTGATGATCGCGGACCCCGACCGCTGGGCCCCGCAGTACGCGGAGGTGGGCGCCGGCTCGGTGACCTTCCACGCGGAGGCGGCCCACGCGCCCGTACGGCTCGCGCGGGAGATCCGGCGGCTGGGGGCCCGGGCGTCGATGGCGCTCAAGCCCGCCACGCCCATCGAGCCCTTCGAGGACCTGCTCCCCGAGCTCGACATGCTGCTGATCATGACCGTCGAGCCGGGCTTCGGCGGCCAGTCGTTCCTCGACATCATGCTGCCCAAGATCCGCCGCACCCGTGAGCTGATCTCGCGCCACAACCTCCCCATCTGGCTCCAGGTGGACGGCGGCGTCTCGGCCGCCACCATCGAGCGGTGCGCGGAGGCGGGCGCGGACGTGTTCGTGGCCGGCTCCGCCGTCTACGGTATGGACGACCCGGCGGAGGCCGTACGGGCCCTGCGCGCCCAGGCGGAGCAGGCCACCCTCACCGCGCCCTGGGCCTGCGCGCACTGAGCGGTCCGTACCGCTCGCCCGAATTGCTGAGGGCCGAGGTCGAGGTCTGATCACGGACCGTCGAATCTGACAGGATGACATCGGGTCCACGCGTCACAGCGGGACACCTTCAGCAGAAACAGCTACATCCACATCAGTAGCTACCCACCGGTAGCAGCAAGCTTGACCACAGTAGTGAGGAGACCGCGGTGTCGACGGGCGGCCGTTCAGCCACGCCTATGGGGCCCGCCGAGCTGGTGCAGGCGGCGGCGATGGCCCGCCGTTTCTACCTCGAGGGCAAGTCGAAGATCCAGATCGCCGAGGAGTTCGGCGTGAGCCGCTTCAAGGTGGCCCGTGTGCTGGAGACGGCGCTCGAGCGCGATCTGGTGCGCATCGAGATCCGGGTGCCGGCCGAGCTGGACGCGGAGCGCTCCGACGCGCTGCGCGCCCGCTACGGCCTGCGCCACGCGGTCGTCGTGGAGTCCCCGGCCGACGCCGCCGACGACGCCGCCGACCCGGAGAACCTCGGCGAGGTCGCGGCCGGCCTGCTCGGCGAGCTGGTCCACGAGGGCGATGTGCTCGGCCTCGCCTGGGGCCGCTCCACCATCCACATGGCCGCGGCCCTCCACCGGCTGCCCCCTTGCACGGTGGTCCAGCTCACCGGCGTCTACGACGCGGGCACCGCCGAGCGCGGTTCGGTGGAGGCCGTCCGCCGGGCCGCCCAGGTCTCCGGCGGCGAGGCCCACCCGATCTACGCCCCGATGCTGCTGCCGGACACGGCCACCGCCGCCGCCCTGCGCGGCCAGACGGGCATCGCCCGGGCCTTCGAGTACTTCGACCGGGTCACCGTCGCCGCCGTGTCCATCGGCTCCTGGGAGTCGGGCGTCTCCACGGTCTACGACATGCTCACCGAGGAGGAGCGCGAGCACTACGCCTCCCTCGGCGCGGCCGCGGAGATGTCCGCGCACCTCTTCGACGCCGAGGGCCGCCGCATCGGCCGGGACCTGGGCGAGCGCTGCATCACCGTCGAGGCCGACCGGCTGCGCCGCATACCGGAGGTCGTCGCGATCGCCGGCGGGCTGCGCAAGGCGGCGGCGATCGGCGCGGTGCTCCGCTCCGGCCTGGTCACCAGCCTGGTCACGGACACCGCCGCCGCCGATTTCCTCCTCAACGAGACGGGCCCGGGCCCCCGCCCGGCCCTGGACCGTGCCGACCCGGACGGGGTGTAGGCAGGCGGGCACTTCCCGGTTTTCGCCTGGTTTCACCGGGTTTCACCGGGATCCTCGCAGGTCACCGGCGGGGCTTGGAGGATCGGCCAAGGCCCTCCCGGACAGCCCTGGAGGTTCGGGACTGGCACGGCGCCCCGGTCGGCATGGGAGAATGAAGTACGTGCTTTTCCCTCGGCATGCCTTGTCGGGGGTCACCTCGAACGACTGGGATGTATCAGCACGTGCGTTTCCTCAATGACCAGAAGCCGCCGTACGACCTGACGTACGACGATGTGTTCATGGTGCCGAGCCGCTCCGCGGTCGGCTCCCGCCAGGGTGTGGACCTCTCCGCCCCCGACGGGACCGGCACCACCATTCCGCTCGTGGTCGCGAACATGACCGCGATCGCCGGCCGCCGCATGGCGGAGACGGTCGCCCGCCGCGGTGGCATCGTCGTCATTCCCCAGGACATCCCGATCGAGGTCGTCACCGAGGTCATCTCCTGGGTCAAGGGCCGTCACCACGTGCTCGACACCCCGATCGTGCTGGCCCCCACCCAGACCGTCGCCGACGCGCTGTCCCTGCTGCCGAAGCGGGCCCACGGCGCCGGCGTCGTCGTCGACGAGGACCAGCGTCCCGTCGGTGTCGTCACCGAGCACGACCTGTCCGGTGTGGACCGCTTCACCCAGCTCTCCGAGGTCATGTCCAAGGAGCTGCTGCTCCTCGACGCCGACATCGACCCCCGTGAGGCCTTCAACCAGCTGGACGCCGCGCACCGCAAGCTGGCCCCGGCCGTCGACAAGGACGGCAGGCTGGCGGGCATCCTGACCCGCAAGGGCGCCCTGCGCGCGACGCTGTACACCCCGGCCGTCGACAAGGACGGCAAGCTGCGCATCGCCGCCGCCGTGGGCATCAACGGCGACGTGGCCGGCAAGGCCAAGGCCCTGCTGGACGCCGGTGCCGACACCATCGTCGTGGACACCGCGCACGGCCACCAGGAGGGCATGATCTCCGCGGTCAAGGCCGTCCGGTCGCTCGACCCGCGGGTCCCGATCGTCGCGGGCAACATCGTCGCCGCCGAGGGCGTGCGCGACCTCATCGAGGCCGGCGCGGACATCATCAAGGTCGGTGTGGGCCCGGGCGCCATGTGCACCACCCGCATGATGACCGGCGTGGGCCGCCCGCAGTTCTCCGCGGTGCTGGAGTGTGCCGCCGAGGCCAAGAAGTACGGTAAGCACGTCTGGGCCGACGGTGGCGTCCGTCACCCGCGTGACGTGGCGATGGCGCTGGCCGCCGGTGCCTCCAACGTCATGATCGGTTCCTGGTTCGCCGGGACGTACGAGTCCCCGGGCGACCTCCAGCAGACCGCCGACGGCCGTCTGTACAAGGAGTCCTTCGGCATGGCGTCGGCCCGTGCCGTGCGCAACCGCACCTCCGAGGAGTCCGCCTACGACCGGGCCCGCAAGGGTCTGTTCGAGGAGGGCATCTCCACCTCCCGGATGTTCCTCGACCCGGCCCGCCCGGGTGTCGAGGACCTGATCGACTCGATCATCGCGGGTGTCCGTTCCTCCTGCACCTACGCGGGCGCGGGCTCCCTGGAGGAGTTCGCCGAGCGGGCCGTCGTCGGCGTCCAGAGCGCCGCCGGCTATGCCGAGGGCAAGCCGCTGCACGCCAGCTGGCAGTAGTCCGCACCGCCCGGGAAGGGGCGCGATCCGGTTCGCCGGGTCGCGCCCCTTTTTTGCTACCCCTGTACCGATTCATGACACCGTGCGCAATGATTCACTGCTAAAGGCACCCCGACGCAATGATCGAACGTGCATACGCAAGAATGGTGCATTACGAGCGCGGGCCCTCACCTCGTAAGGTCTGCGCAGAACGTGGAGTGGCGGATACCGCTTGCTCGGCGGTACCCCCTCGCTACGGGTTTGCTCTGCCATGCCGGCGCGCCCTGGGGCTGCCGTGCCGTCGCTCCCGACCGGCCACCCCCCGACCGGGAATCATTGAACGGAGCGACCCCTGTGGGATCGACCCCAGTGTTGGACAAAGGCGCATCGTCGGCCGTGACCGCCGACGACAAGCGTGCCCCGCTGCCGACCGCCGGCTTCGGCGCCCGCCTGATGCGCCGCAAGCCCGTCGAGCGACTGGTCGCCGAGGGCGGCCAGGGCGAGGGCGGCACGCTGCGCCGTTCGCTCGGCATGTGGCAGCTGACGATGATCAGCATCGGCGCCACGCTGGGCACCGGCATCTTCGTGGTGCTGGGCGCGGCCGTGCCCAAGGCCGGCCCCGCCGTGGTGATCTCGTTTGTGATCGCCGGTCTCACCGCGCTCTTCTCGGCCCTGTCCTACGCCGAGCTCGCCGGCACCATCCCGGTCTCCGGCTCCTCGTACTCGTACGCCTACGCCACCATGGGCGAGGTCGTCGCCTGGGTCTGCGGCTGGTGCCTGATCCTGGAGTACGGCGTCTCCGTGGCCGCCGTCGCCGTCGGCTGGGGCCAGTACCTCAACGAGCTCCTCGAGGGCACCATCGGCGTCACCATCCCGACGTGGATGGCCAACCCGCCCGGCGTGGACGGCGGTGTCTTCAACCTGCCGGCCCTGCTCGTCGTGCTGCTGTGCATGGCGTTCCTGCTGGGCGGCGCCAAGGAGAGCGCCCGCGCCAACGCCATCATGGTCGGCGTGAAGATCGTGGCCCTGCTGCTCTTCTGCGCCGTGGCCTTCACCGGCATCCGCGCCGGCAACTACGCCCCCTTCATGCCGCTCGGCCTCGGCGGCGTCAGCGCCGCGGGCGCCAGCCTGTTCTTCTCGTACATCGGCTTCGACGCCGCGTCGACGGCCGGTGAGGAGGCGAAGGACCCCAAGAAGGACCTGCCCAAGGCGATCATGCTCTCGCTGCTGATCGTCACCGCCCTGTACGTCCTGGTCGCGGCCATCGCCGTCGGTGCCCTGCCGTGGAAGAAGTTCGAGGGTTCCGAGGCCGCGCTGGCCGGGATCATGAAGGACGTCACGGGTCAGAGCTTCTGGGCCGTCCTCCTGGCCGCCGGTGCCGTCATCGCCATCGCCAGCGTCGTGCTGACCGTCCTCTACGGCCAGACCCGCATCCTCTTCGCGATGTCCCGCGACGGACTGGTCCCCAAGTCCTTCGCCAAGGTCAGCAAGAAGGGCGTCCCGGTCGCCAACACCGTGATCGTCTCGCTCTTCTGCGGAGTCCTGGCCGCCGCCGTGCCGCTCGGCCAGCTCGCGGACGCCACCAGCATCGGCACGCTCTTCGCCTTCGCGCTGGTCAACATCGCCGTCATCGTGCTGCGGTTCACCCGCCCGACCATGCAGCGCAGCTTCCGGGTACCGCTTTCGGGTGTGCGGATTCCCTTCGGCGACACCACGGTGCCGCTGGCCCCGGTCTTCCCCGCCATCGGCTGCGCCCTGTGCGTCTACATGATGACCAGCCTGGACGTCGTGACCTGGGAGGTCTTCGGCGGCTGGATGGTCATCGGCCTGGTGCTCTACTTCGCCTACGGCATGCGCAGCTCGCGGCTCGCCCGGGAGGCCGGCGGTGAGCTGGTGGCGGATGTGACCGAGGTGGCCCAGGAGGCGCCCGAGGCGGCTCCGAAGGCGGCGGCGAAGACGGCCCAGGCCCCCGCCAAGGCCGCGAAGCCGGCGGCGAAGCGTTCCGCCAAGTCCCGGAAGCCTTCCAACAGGAAGTGATCTTCTTCCGCGCCGCCCTATGATCCCTGGCTGCCGGGTCCGCTCCGCGCGGGCCCGGCAGCCACGTATGTCGAACCCGGCAGCCGGGTATGTCGACGGCCCCGGCCCGGCCGTCCGGGGCACGGAAGGGATCACATCCGATGAGCAGCCCCCACCTCCTGCTGACCGGCGACCGGCTCGCCCTGGGCATGCCCCGTGACGAGATGCTGACCGAGTACCACAAATGGGAGACCGACCCCGGCAGCGTCCTGGGCCGCGGCAGCGGCTTCCCGCAGACGTGGGAGGCCCGGGCCGACGAATGGGACCGCGCTCTCGGCGACCGTGACCATTCGTGCTTCGAGATCGTCCGGCTCAAGGACAAGCAGCCCATCGGCCTCACCTCGCTACGGGTCGACGCCCGTGAGCGACGGGCCGAGTTCTCGCTCTTGATCGCCCCGGCCCACCGCGGCCGGCGCTTCGCCGAGGAGGCCACCCGGCTGACCCTCGACTGGTCCTTCCACCTGGGCGGGCTCCACACCGTCTGGCTGAAGGTCCTGGAACCCAACCGGGCCGGGATCACCGCCTTCGAGAAGGCCGGGTTCCGGCCGACCGGCCGCTTCCGCAAATCCGGCCGCTGGATGGGCCAGCGCGTCGACGAAGTCCTGATGGACGCCCTGGTCGAGGACTTCCCCGGGCCCTCCGCCATGGTCACCACCCTCGGCAGATGAGCCGCTCCCGCCGCGCACGGGTCGGGAGCGGGGCCGGGCACGTGATCTACTGCTGGTAGCAGCAGCCATGACCCGGAGAAAAGTGATCCACCCGCCGTGCGATTGAACGAGCTCGACGAACGCATCGTGCATGCCCTGGCCGAGGACGCCAGGCGCTCCTACGCCGACATCGGAGCGGAGATCGGCCTGTCCGCGCCCGCCGTCAAACGGAGGGTGGACCGGCTGCGCGCCGAGGGCGCCATCACCGGCTTCACCGTACGCGTGGACCCGGCGGCGCTCGGCTGGGAGACCGAGGGGTTCATCGAGCTCTACTGCCGTCGCAACACCTCGCCCGAGGCGATCCACCGGGGCCTCTCGCGCTACCCGGAGGTGGCGTCGGCCTCCACCGTCACCGGTGAGGCCGACGCCATCGTGCAGATCTTCGCCTCGGACATGCGCCACTTCGAGCGGGTCCTGGAGCGCATCGCGGGCGAGCCCTTCGTGGAGCGCACCAAGTCCGTGCTGGTCCTTTCGCCGCTGCTGCGCCGCTTCAGTTCCGGCGCCCCGTCCTGACCGGGGCGGCCCAAGGGGTCACCCGCGGCCGGCGACGCCGATCGCGCCACCGGTGTCCAGCCGGCTGACGCGCCCCTGGGCGGCGAAGGCCGCGGCGAGATAGCGCGGGTCGGGCCGCAGCGCGTGTTCGCGCACGCAGGCCTCGGTGAACTTGATGACGTGCTCGTCGCCGTGCTCCACCGCCCGCGCGGCCAGCTCGGGGAGCGCGGGAGCCGCCTCCGCCTCCGCCCGCCAGGCGTCGGTGCCCTCGCCGCGCCGGTCGGTCGTGAACGCCAGCAGGAAGGTCGTGTGGACCTGCCAGAGGGCGGCCAGCGTCGGCTCGTGCAGCTCCGGCGGCAGGTGGGGGAGGACCAGCCGGGCGGCCGCGGGCGCGGTCACCCCGTGGATCAGCGGGACGGGGAAGACCTCGGGGTGGGCGAGGTAGACGTCGGCGAACCGCAGGGTCATCTCGCTCAGCAGCCGGTCCGCGTGGTCCGGCGCGAGCGCTTCCAACGCCTCTCCGTAGCCCGGGAGTTCGGCGAGCCGGGCGAGGCGCTGCCGGGGGACCTCCGGACTCAGCGGCCCGTCGTGCGGGACGCGGGGGAGCGCGGCGATCGCGCCGGCCATCTCGTACGTCCCGCCCAGGCGCGGGCGGCCGGGGAGCTCGGTGAAGCGGGCGGCCCAGTAGGCCAGCCCCCGGGCGAGCTCGTCCAGCTGGAGCGGGGTGGGCCGCTCGGCGGCGTACAGGCCGCGCACGGCGTGCGCGGTGCGGATGAGACCGTGGGTCAGCCCGGCGAAGAGGCCGGGAAGCAGTCGCGGCCACCAGCGGACGAGCACCTCGCGCCAGTGCGCCTCGGCGAGTTCGCGGGTGAAGAGGGCCTCCCAGTCGCCGGCCCGGTGGAACGCCCCGAGCGCGGGGCGCCAGGAGGACTCGTCGGCGGGGTCCAGGGGGAAGCGCGGGGCCGGCGGCTCGTGGTGCTCCATGGCGCGGCGGTAGCGCTCCACCCACCGGGAGACCTCGTCCTCGTGCCCCAGGAGGGCCAGCGCCTCGGCCCCCATCGGGCCGTGATTGGCCAGGTCGACGCCCTGGCCGCGCTCGTACCCCAGATCCTTCATGCGCTCCAAGGCGTCGTTGAGGGCATCGCTGTAGCTGATCGACGGCATGATTCGGCCACCCATACCTTTCGGATATCCCAATGGTTCGGAGTTCCAAAGCATCTACAATCGAAGTATGCCGCACGCGATCAGAACCGGGACACCGCCCCGCACCCCGACCGCCGAAGAGGTCGAAGTCATCGCCCTCGTCCCCCTGTTGGAGCCCTTCTTCCGCAAGGTGAGGGTCCGGGAGCAGATGCCGCCGGCGCTGCGCGAGGCCATGGAGCAGCACGGGCTCACGGCGCGTCATGGCGCCGTGCTGCCGCATCTGCTGGCCGGCGTACCGCTGACCGTCGGCCAGATCGCCGGGCGGCTGCACGTCTCCCTGCCGACCGCCAGCGAGCTGGTGGGGGCACTGAGCCGGGCGGGGATCGTGGAACGGTCGGAGGACCCGGCGAACCGCCGCCGAGTGCTCGTCTCCTTGACGGCGGACTACCGGCCCCTGCTGGAGACCTTCGTCGCGCTGCGGGGCGAGCCGCTGCTGCGGGCGCTGGACGGGCTGACGCCGGAGGAGCGGGCGGGCTTCGTGGCGGGTCTGGCGGCGTGGGTGCGGGAGGTCCAGGGCTGACTTCCGCTGTCCGGCCCTTGAGAACCAGGGGCCCGACGCAACGATTCGCCGCTACCGGGTCAAAACGCGCAACGAATCCACCATCGTCGCGCAACGTCCGCGCCTTGTCCGGCCAAGAGCCGAAACCTTACCGTCGAGTCGTTTAAACGTATGAGCGTTTGAACTGACCTGCTCGACTGCTGAAGAGGACGCATGACGCCGCTGCGTATCGCGCTCTGCCAAGGCCCCAGCGGCGTTCCCGCCTCGACCGCCGACAGCATCGCCGCCCTGGACGACGCCGCACGCCGGGCCGCCGCCGCCGGCGCCCGGCTGCTGCTCACCGACGAGCTGTTCCTGACCGGGTACGCCCTCGGCGCGGCCGTCGCCGGGCTCGCCGAGCCCGCCGACGGCCCCGGCGCCCGGGCGGTCGCGCGCATCGCCGCCGAGCACGGCCTGGCCATCGGCTACGGCTACCCCGAGCGCGACGGCGCGGAGATCTTCAACTCCGTCCAGCTGATCGGCCCCGACGGGACCCGGCTCGCGAACTACCGCAAGACCCATCTCTTCGGCGAGTACGAGACCACCAGCTTCACCCCCGGCCGGGACCTCGTCGTCCAGGCCGAGCTCGACGGCGTCCGGATCGGGATCCTGATCTGCTACGACGTCGAGTTCCCCGAGGCCGTCCGGGCGCACGCCCTGGCCGGCACCGAGCTGCTGCTCGTCCCCACCGCGCTGATGCGGCCGTACGAGATCGTCCCGCAGACGATCGTCCCGGCCCGCGCGTGGGAGAGCCAGCTCTATATCGCCTACGCCAACCGCTGTGGCGTGGAAGGCGACTTCACCTTCGCTGGGCTGTCCTGCCTGGCCGCCCCGGACGGGACCGTACGGGCCCGGGCCGGCGCCGGCGAGGACCTGGTCGTCGCCGACGTCGACCCGGAGCTGCTCCGGGCGTCACGCGCCGAGAACCCCTATCTCGGCGACCGCCGCCCGGCGCTCTACACCTCGCTCACCTGACCCGCGGCACCCGCCCCGCGCACCCCCTCAACACCCCCTGCCAGTAGGAGAGTCCAGCCGATGACGTCCACGGTGCCCCCCGCCGCCCACGACGAGCACGAGCAGGCCCAGCCCGTCGAGCCGCCGATCACCATGTTCGGCCCGGACTTCCCCTTCGCGTACGACGACTTCCTCGCCCACCCGGCGGGCCTCGGCCAGATCCCGGCCACCGAGCACGGCACCGAGGTCGCCGTCATCGGCGGCGGTCTGTCCGGCATCGTCGCGGCGTACGAGCTGATGAAGATGGGCCTCAAGCCCGTCGTCTACGAGGCCGACCAGATCGGCGGCCGGCTGCGCACCGTCGGTTTCGAGGGCTGCGATGAGGAGCTCACGGCGGAGATGGGCGCGATGCGCTTCCCCCCGTCCTCCACCGCCTTCCAGCACTACATCGACCTGGTGGGCCTGGAGACCAAGCCGTTCCCCAACCCGCTGGCGCCCGACACCCCCTCGACCGTCGTCGACCTCAAGGGCGAGTCGCACTACGCCGAGACGATCGACGACCTGCCGCAGGTCTACCGTGACGTCGCCACCGCGTGGAACGCCTGCCTGGAGGAGGGCGCGGACTTCTCCGACATGAACCGCGCCATGCGCGAGCGCGACGTGCCGCGCATCCGCGAGATCTGGGCGAAGCTCGTCGAGAAGTTCGACGACCAGACCTTCTACGGCTTCCTCTGCGATTCCGAGGCCTTCAAGTCCTTCCGGCACCGGGAGATCTTCGGCCAGGTCGGCTTCGGCACCGGCGGCTGGGACACCGACTTCCCCAACTCCATCCTGGAGATCCTGCGCGTCGTCTACACCGAGGCGGACGACCACCACCGCGGCATCGTCGGCGGCAGCCAGCAGCTTCCGCTGCGGCTGTGGGAGCGCGAGCCGGAGAAGATCGTCCACTGGGCGCAGGGCACCTCGCTGTCCTCGCTGCACGGCGGCGCCCCCCGCCCGGCCGTCACACGGCTGCACCGCACGGCGGGCAACCGCATCACGGTGACCGACGCGACCGGCGACATCCGCACCTACCGGGCGGCGATCTTCACGGCGCAGTCCTGGATGCTGCTCTCCAAGATCGCGTGCGACGACTCGCTCTTCCCGATCGACCACTGGACGGCGATCGAGCGCACCCACTACATGGAGTCGTCCAAGCTCTTCGTGCCGGTCGACCGGCCGTTCTGGCTGGACAAGGACGAGGAGACGGGCCGGGACGTCATGTCGATGACGCTCACCGACCGCATGACCCGCGGCACCTATCTGCTGGACAACGGCCCGGACAAGCCGGCCGTGATCTGCCTCTCCTACACCTGGTGCGACGACAGCCTCAAGTGGCTGCCGCTGTCGGCGAACGAGCGCCTGGAGGTCATGCTCAAGTCGCTCGGCGAGATCTACCCGAAGGTCGACATCCGCAAGCACATCACCGGCAACCCGGTGACGATCTCCTGGGAGAACGAGCCCTACTTCATGGGCGCGTTCAAGGCCAACCTGCCGGGTCACTACCGCTACCAGCGACGGCTGTACACCCACTTCATGCAGGAGCGGCTGCCCGAGGACAAGCGCGGCATCTTCCTCGCGGGCGACGACATCTCCTGGACGGCCGGCTGGGCCGAGGGCGCGATCCAGACCGCGCTGAACGCCGTGTGGGGCGTCATGCACCAGTTCGGCGGCGGCACGGACGCCACCAACCCCGGCCCGGGCGACGTCTTCGACGAGATCGCGCCCGTCGAGCTGCCGGAGGACTGAGCCGCTCCACCGCTCCGGCCGCTGACGCGCGCCCGCCCGTTCGTACGGGTTGGGCGGGCGCGCGTCAGCCCAGCGGGGTGAGGAGACAGCGGCCGACCATGCCGACGCCGGCGTCGACGCGGTCGGTGAACTCCTCGGCCAGCTCGGGCAGGTCGCGTATCGCCCACAGCGCGCGGAACGAGGCCCAGGCCGCGTTCCGCGCGGCCTCCAGGGTCCAGGAGCCGACCAGATGGGTCAGGGGATCGGCGACGTCGAGCACATCCGGACCGGGCATCAGCTCCTCACGGATCCGCTCCTCCAGGGCGACGAGCGTCTCGCCGATCCGGTGGAAGTCCCTCTGGAGGGCGTGCGGCTCGACCTCCAGCGCCCGGCAGGTGTCGACGAGCGCCAGCGCCAGGTCATGGCCGATGTGGGCGTTGATCCCCGCCAGCGCGAATTGCAGCGGCCGGACGGCCGGATGGCCGCGCAGCTGGAACAGCGGTCGCCAGCAGGCGGGCTGCCGCCGCCCCCGCGCGGCCTGGTCGACGGCGCGCAGATAGCGCTCGGCGAAGCGCACGTCCAGCTCCGTCGTGGCGCTACGGTCCCGGAAGCCCCCCGTCGCCGCCCGCCGGCCGACCTCCTCGGTGACGGTCAGATACACCCGGTTGAAGACGGCCACCCCGTCCCCCGGCGGCAGCGCGGCCTCCAGCGCCCGCATCCGCGCCAGGACCCCCTCGATACCGGCGGGCACCGCCGGCTGTGCCCGCGCCATCGTCATGCACACAGAGTGACAGGTGAATGCGGAGCGTAGGCGGACTGGTCCGACAGTTAACCGGAACGGGTGAACCGGGGCGCCGCGCCGGAAGCAGGCGGCAGCGCCCCGGGTGCGATCACGCCTCGTCGCGCGCCGGGGCCTCGCCGTCGCCGGTGGCGCCCTCGACCGGGTCGTAGCTGCTCGTGCCCTCGTCCAGCAGTGGCTCCTGCGCCTTGAGGTGCGCCGGGGCCAGGGCCCGCAGGACGTGGTAGCCGGACAGGACCACGATCGTGCCGAGCGCGATGCCGCCCAGTTCGAAGTTCTTGCCGAACTTCAGGGAGACGCCGCCGATGCCGATGATGACGCCCGCGGCCACCGGCACCAGGTTCAGCGGATTGCGCAGGTCGACCTTGTTGTGGACCCAGATCTGCGCGCCCAGCAGGCCGATCATGCCGTACAGGATGACGGTGATGCCGCCGAGCACGCCGCCCGGGATCGCCGCGACGACGGCCCCGAACTTCGGGCAGACGCCGAAGAGCAGGGCGAAGAAGGCGGCGGCCCAGTAGGCGGCCGTGGAGTAGACACGGGTGGCGGCCATCACGCCGATGTTCTCGGAGTACGTGGTGTTGGCCGGCCCGCCGACCGCCGTGGAGAGCACCGTCGCCGCGCCGTCCGCCGCGATCGCGGGGCCCAGCTGGTCGTCCAGCCGGTCGCCGGTCATCTCGCCGACGGCCTTGACGTGCCCGGCGTTCTCCGCGATCAGCGCGATGACCACCGGCAGCGCCACCAGCGCCGCCGACCAGCCGAAGCTCGGCCCGTGCAGCGAGGGCAGGCCGATCCAGTCCGCCTTGGCCACCCCGGAGAGGTCCAGCCGCCAGTGGTCGACGGCCTCGGCGCCGCCGTTGACCGAGTGGATCTTGCCGAAGAGCCGGTCGGACACCCATGACAGGGCATAGCCGAAGAGCAGGCCGAGGAAGATCGCGACCCGGGACCAGAAGCCCCGCAGGCACACCACCGCGAGCCCGGTGAAGAGCATGGTGAACAGCGCCGTCCACTGGTCCTGCGGCCAGTACGTCCGTGCCGTGACCGGCGCCAGGTTGAAGCCGATCAGCATGACCACGGCGCCGGTGACCACCGGCGGCATCGCCGCGTGGATGATCCGCGCGCCGAACCGCCGCACCACCAGACCGGCCAGGAACAGCACCACGCCGACCACGAGGATCGCGCCGGTGACCGCCGAGCTGTCGCCGCCCTGGGCCCGGATGATCGCCGCGACGCCGACGAAGGAGAGACTGCACCCCAGATAGCTGGGCACCCGGCCGCGGGTCACCAGCAGGAAGAGCATCGTGGCGACGCCCGACATCATGATCGCGAGATTCGGGTCGAGGCCCATCAATACGGGTGCTACGAAAGATGCGCCAAACATCGCGACCACGTGCTGGGCGCCCAGCCCCGCGGTCCTCGGCCACGAGAGCCGTTCATCCGGTCTGACGACGGCGCCGGGGGCAGGGGTGCGCCCGTCCCCGTGCAGGGTCCAGCGGACGCCCAGGCCCATGACTGCTCCCAAAATGTTCGCGTTGTGATGATCCGGACCATGCTAAGCGGGCCCGGCGGGTGCTCCCGCGCGCCCGGAGCCTGCGGGCGGCGGGCCGCCCCGCGCGGGGTGTTGCTGCGATCGGCGCAATTAACACCTCGTAGGGCTGTATGGCCACGACCGCCGGATGTTTATCAGCTCATGCGAGGTATGCGTCTCTGTGTCCGATTTCCTGCAATTCAGGAGACACACATGCGCAAGCACGTCGGCCGCACCGCGGCCGCCGCGATCATCGCCGCCGCAACCGTCGTTCCGGTCGCCGGGGTCGCTCAGGCCGCGCCGCAGATCGCGTCCGGCAACCAGGTCAAGGGCTGGGACGACGACCGTGACTGCGACCGCGGCCGGGACCACGGCCGTGACCGCGACAAGGACCGTGACAAGGGTCGCGACCGCGACAAGGGCCGTGACCGGGACAAGGGTCGCGACCGGGACTGCGACCGTGGTCGCGACCGTGACCGGGGCCGTGACCGCGACTGCGACCGCGACCGCGGCCGTCACCACGAGGACTGCGACCACCACACCCACCACGTCTTCCGGCACGTCTGGAGCCACAGCAACCTGTGGGACTGGCTGGGCGGCTGGACGAACCGCCACCACAACCGCTGGGGCGGCGGCGGGAACTGGGGCGGCGAGGGCCGCTGGGGCGGCCACAACCGTGGTTGGGATGACGACTGCGGCGGTGGCCGCTGGGGCGGCCGCCACGGCGGTTGGGAAGACGACTGCGGCGGCGGCAAGTGGGGCGGCCACCACGAGCGCTGGGGTGGCGGCGAGGACTGCAACCGCGGCTGGGGCGGCGGTCACGGAGGCGGAATCTGGGGCGGCATCCTGATCTGACCCCTCGCGCCTGAACAATCCCCCTCCACCGCGGGCCGTCGTCGCACCCTCCGGGGTTCGGCGCACGGCCCGCGGCGGCGTGCGGCGCCGCAGGTCTAGCGGCGCTCGACCGCCGCGGCGGCCCGGCCGGACGTCGCCGCGCGGACCGGCGCGCGCAGTACGCCCGCGCCCGCCACCAGCCCCGCTGCCCCCGCCGTCACCAGCGCGAAGGACACCGTGAGCGAGCTGGCGTTCGCGATCTGCCCGATGACAGCAGGCGCCACCAGCCCGGAGGTGTAGGTGATGGTGGCCACCCCCGCTATCGCCTGACCGGGCTCGGGCCCGCTGCGCCCCGCCGCCGCGAAGGCCAGCGGCACGACGACCGCGATGCCCAGCCCCAGCAGGCCGAACCCGGCGATGACCGGCACCGCCGAACCCCCGGCGACCACCAGCACTCCACCGATCGTCGCCAGCGCGCCCCCGGCCCGTACGGTGCGCACCGGCCCGAAGCGCCGCACCGCCGCGTCGCCCGCCAGCCGGGCCGCCGCCATCGTGCAGGCGAAGGCCGTGGTGCAGCCCGCCGCGACCCCGGCGCCGGAACCGACGACGTCCCGCAGATAGACCGCCGACCAGTCCAGGCTCGCGCCCTCCGCGAAGACGGCGCAGAACCCCACCGCCCCGATGGCCAGCGCGGAGCGCGGCGGAAGCGAGAACCGCGGCGGAGGATGCTCCTCCGGCTCGGCGCGCAGATCCAGCACCCAGTGGCACACGACCGCGCCCAGCAGGACCAGGACGCCGGCCGCCAGCCCGAGATGGACCCGGGCGTCCGTACCGGCGTGCGCGGCGACCGTGCCCGCCGCCGAACCGGTGAGCGCCCCGGCGCTCCACATCCCGTGCAGCCCGGACATGATCGAGCGGCCCAGCCGCTCCTCGGTGCGCACGCCCAGGGCGTTCATGGCCACGTCCGACATCCCGGACGTGGCCCCGTACACCGCCAGCGCCGCGCAGAACGTGATCATCCCG
This sequence comes from Streptomyces sp. NPDC037389, assembly GCF_040636475.1. Lineage (NCBI taxonomy): Bacteria > Bacillati > Actinomycetota > Actinomycetes > Kitasatosporales > Streptomycetaceae > Streptomyces > Streptomyces sp. NPDC037389. The sequence goes on along the minus strand of NZ_JBEZUS010000015.1, from coordinate 90,278 downwards.
GGGGCGACGGCGGGCAGGACCAGCGAGGCGCACCACAGGGCGAGCAGGGCGCGCAGCGCGGTCCGTGAGCCGTAGCGGTGACTTATCCGCCCCGCGAGCGGCATCGCGAGCGAGGCGCCGATCGCGGGCAGGGCGAGCGCCAGCCCGAGCCGGCCGGCGCCGATGCCGAGGTGGTCCTGGAACCAGGGGACGCGGGTGGCGAAGCTGCCGGTGACCGCGCCGTGCACGGCGAAGACCGCCGCCGTCGCGACCCTGGCCCGGCGTACCGCCGCCGGTGGACCGCCGTGTTCCACGCGTCCCGTGCTGCCGTCCATGCGACCCCTCCTCGGCATCGGCCCGTCTTCACGGACCCCAGTGCATCAGCAGGTGCCGAGGTCCTGCCATACGCCCCATTCGCCGGTGGTCCCGGGCTCCTCGCCCTTGGTCCACCACTTGGCCTTCCAGTTGTGGGACTTCCAGGAGACGGTGGCGCCGCCGCTGTAGGCGGTCGTCGTGTCCCAGGCGGGGGCGGCGCAGGTGCCGCCGGTCGGGGTGGCGGTGGGTGTACCGGTCGGAGTGGCGGTCGGGGTCGCCGTCGGGGTCGCCGTCGGGGTCCCGGTGGGGGTCGGGGTGGCGCCGCCCGGGTCGACCACGGTCGTCCCCCGGGCCAGGTCGCCGGCCAGCGCGTACGTCGTCCCGCCGACGGTCACCGTCCAGTTGGACGGGGTGGCGGCCGGGAGGTAGTAGACGAAGTCGACGACGGCCGTGGCGCCCGGGGCGAGCGGCTGGTAGGAGGGCAGCTTGAGGGAGACCCTGTTGTAGTCGCCCTTGAGGCCGCCGACGTTGTTCGCCGCCGTGTGGTCACTGCGGACGACCTTCAGGCCCCAGCCGGACTGGTCCTTGGCGTTGCCCGGTGCCGAATTGCCGTAGTCGAACTGGAACTCGGAGCCGCCGGGGATGGTGGTCTTGCTGTTGTTGGTGATGCGCAGCTTGGGGCTGATGGGGTAGTTGGAGTCGCCGAGGGGGAAGTCGGTGAGGCTGACGTCGATGTCGAGGGCCTGGGTGGGCAGGTCGGTGGTCGCGCGCCGGGCGCCGTAGGCGGGGGCGGACTTGAAGGCGTCGTACATCGCCGAGGTGAGCGTGCTGCCGGGCTCGTACTGGCCCTTGGCGGCGTTCCAGCCGTAGTCGCCGGCGAGTTCCCAGATCATGGTGCCGCCGAGGCCCTTGTCCACGACGTACTGGGCCTTGGCCTGCACCGACTGTTCGTCCTCGGTGGAGAGGAAGACCTTCTTCTCGGCGTTCCACAGCCAGGGCGCGGTGAGCTTGGCGTCGTAGCGGCGGGCGTAGGTGCCGGTGAGCTTGGTGCCGGCGGGGAAGCCGTAGCGGGTGAGGTAGTCCCCGGCGACGCCCTTCTCCAGGTTCTTGGCGTGCCACATGGGGTTGGAGCCGGCGGGGGACTCCTTGCCGTTGTCGTCGAGGTCGTGCCAGAGGTTGTCGACGCCGACGGCGCCGTCGCCGCAGGTCGTCAGCCCCGAACCGGCCGGGCAGGCGGTCGTCTTCGCCTGGCCCCACAGGCCGTCGGCGCCGCCGGTGACGTTCTTCCAGCCTCGGGTGTAGTACGGCAGACCGAGGTTGACCCGGCCGGGCGGCAGGGCGCCGCGGAAGTAGTGGTAGGCCCAGTCGCCGTTCAGATAGCCGATGCCGCCGTACTGGGCGGTCGTGTAGACGCCCCACTTGGCGAGTTCGGCGTCCTTTCCGTCGTCGTACAGCGCGGCGTTCGGGCCGACGAATTCGTTCCAGGCGCCGTGGAGGTCGTACGACATGACGTTGACGTAGTCCAGGTACTTCGTGGCCTGGTAGGTCTCCATGCCGCGCAGAAGGTATCCGGAGGAGGGCGCGGCGACGGAGAGCATGTAATGCTTCCCGTCGGCGGCGCCGGCCCGGTCGAGCTTTTCGCGCAGGGATTTCAGCAGTGCGTTGTAGCCCTTGTTGAGCCCGCCGCGCCGGGCGTTGGCGAGCGCCCAGTCCTTGGGGTTCCCGGCGTCCTTCATGGAGGTCGGGTACTCGTAGTCGATGTCGACGCCGTTGAAGCCGTACTTCTTGATGAACGCGACGGCGGAGTCGGCGAAGGTGTCGATGCCCGCCTGGTTGACGGAGCCGTCGGCGTTCGTGGCCGTCTTGTAGAAGCCGCCGGAATCGACGCGCTTGCCGTTCTCGTCGATGTATCCGCCGGTCTCGGCCCAGCCACCGACGGAGATGAGGGTCTTCACGTCCGGGTGCTGTTTCTTGAATTTGTTGAGCAGGTTGAAGTGGCCCTTGTAGGGGAGGGCCGGGTCCATTTCCGCACCGGTCGTTCCGGGCCAGGTCATTCCGGTCGCGGGATTGTCCGGGCCGTCCGCGCCGACGGATATCCTGTCGTCCGCCCCGACGTGCGCGAAGGCGTAATTGAGGTGGGTGACCTTGTCCCAGGGGATGTCGGGGGCCAGATAGGCGGGGGTGCCGTCCTTGCCGGTGCGCCAGCCGGTGAAGTAGCCGATGACGCGGCGCTGGTGGTCGGCGCCCATCTTCTCGCGGCCGGCGGTGTCGTAGACCGAACAGTAGGGGACGTCGACGCCCGGGGTCGTGTAGAGGCCGTCGGGGCGGCAGGCGGACTGGTCCTGGGCGTGCGAGGCGGTGGCCGAGAGGGTGCCGACGAGCAGCCCGGCCAGCGCGGTGCCCGCCGACGCGAGTGCGGCGGCTCTTCGGGCTCGGGGTCTGGATGGTCTCTTCAGGGACAACACGAGCGTGTTCCTCACAGTGGGGGCTCTTGCGAGCGCGGTGCGTGGGGGGCTTGCGACGTGCTGTGGCCCGTGGTGTGTGGCGACCGGCGGGCCTTTCGTGCTTTCTCAAAGACGTGGCTCGGAGGTGTGGCAGAGGTTAAGAGGACTAGACCAGTGCGTCAATAGGTCCGGACCAAGGTGCCGTATTCCCTCGTCGCCCTCGGTGTGAGCCTCGGCGCACTGTGTCAAGTCCCCATGGACACCGCGCCGCCGCCCGGCGTACGCTCGGAACGTCCGGCCCGCAGATCAAGAAACCGCAGGTCAGGCACCCTGTACTATTGAGCGAATATTTTTACGCAGCGCACTCCGGGGTCGGTGAAAATCCGAACCGGCGGTTACAGTCCGCGACCCGACCGCAGCCGGCGGCCGGTTGACCAGGTGAAATTCCTGGACCGACGGTTAAAGTCCGGATGGGAGGCAGTGCGCGGCGGGCACGCATCGGCACCACCGTCACAGGTGACGCGGATGGGTGGCGGTTCCACCGGTTTCACCACTGGCACCGTCGTACCCTCTCCCGTCCCCGGCCGGACGGTCCCCGCCGCGGTGGTCCCGCTCATCGTCGTTCCTCAAACGACGCCCCGGAGTCCGTTGCCCTATGAGGCAGGAGGACCCCGGTGGCCACCGCGACCGAAGCAGACGCGATGCGACGCGCCATCGCGCTCGCCGCCCGAGCCCTCGGCTCCACCAGCCCCAACCCGGTCGTCGGCTGTGTCGTCCTCGACCCCCGCGGCCGTGTCCTCGGCGAGGGCTGGCACCAGCGGGCCGGCGGCCCGCACGCCGAGGTCAACGCCCTGCGCGCCGCCGCCGACGCCGGCCACGACGTGCGGGGCGCCACCGCCGTTGTCACCCTCGAACCCTGCAACCACACCGGCCGCACCGGCCCCTGCGCGCAGGCCCTCATCGAGGCCGGCGTCGCCCGGGTCGTCTACGCGGTCGCCGACCCCGATCCCACCGCCACCGGCGGCGCGGCCACCCTGGCCGCGGCCGGCGTCGACGTCGAGGGCGGCCTCCTCACGGACCCGGCCGCCGAGGGCAACGCCGCCTGGCTCACCTCCGTGCGCCACGCCCGTCCCTTCGTGGTGTGGAAGTACGCCGCCACCCTCGACGGCCGCAGCGCCGCCGCCGACGGCACCAGCCGCTGGATCACCTCCGCCGAGTCCCGCGCGGACGTCCACCGGCTGCGCGCCGAGTCCGACGCCGTCGTCGTCGGCTCCGGCACCCTGCGCGCCGACGATCCCCACCTGGCCGTACGCGGCGGACTGCTCCGCCGGGGCACCGTCACCCAGCCGCTGCGCGTCGTCGTCGACACCCACGCCACCGTCAAGCCCGGCGCCCGCGTCCTGGACGACGCCGCGCCCACGCTCGTCGCCGTGGCCGAGGACGCCGACACCCGCCACCTCGCCGGCGTCGACACCGTACGGCTGCCGCGCGCCGAGGGCGGCACCGGACTCGACATCCGCGCGCTGCTCGACGTCCTCCACCGCCGCGAGATCCGCTCCGTCCTGCTGGAGGGCGGGCCCACCCTCGCCGGCGCCTTCCTGGCCGCCGGCGCCGTCGACCGTGTCATCGGCTATCTGGCCCCCGCCCTGCTGGGCGCCGGACCGGCCGCCCTCGGTGACGCCGGGATCGGCACCATCGACCGGGCACTGCGTCTCGACGTCACCGACGTCTCCCGCCTCGGCCCCGACCTGCGCGTCACCGCCACCCCCCTCGCTACCGCCACCGCTCCCGCCACCGAGGAGAACTGACAGTGTTCACCGGAATCGTCGAAGAACTGGGTGAGGTCGTCGCCGTCGAGGAGTTCGGCGACAGTCCCTCAGCTACCGCTGGGGGTATCCCCAGTCGCTCCGCTCGCTTCCGGCTGCGCGGCCCCCTGGTCACCGAGGACGCCAAGCACGGCGACTCCATCGCCGTCAACGGCGTCTGCCTCACCGTCGTGGACACCGCGGACGGCGAGTTCACGGCCGACGTGATGGCCGAGACCCTCAAGCGCTCCAGCCTCGGCGCCCTCGCCACCGGCTCCCGCGTCAACCTCGAACGCCCCATGGCACTCGGCGGGCGCCTCGGCGGCCACCTGGTCCAGGGCCACGTCGACGGCACCGGCACCGTCGTCGAGCGCGTGCCCGGCGAGCACTGGGAGATCGTGAAGGTCGCCCTCCCGGCCCCGCTCGCCCGCTACGTGGTGGAGAAAGGCTCCATCACCGTCGACGGGGTGAGCCTGACCGTGGTCGAGGCCGGTGACGACTTCTTCACCGTCAGCCTCATCCCCACCACGCTCGCCTTGACCACCCTCGGCATCAAGCAGCCCGGGGACCCGGTCAACCTCGAGGTGGACGTCCTCGCCAAGTACGTCGAGCGGCTCCTCGGCCGGCCCGGCGCCCAGGAGGCCGCGGGCACCGAGGAGGTCGTGGCGTGAGCGCCCTCGACTGGCTGAGCCAGGAGGCCTTCTCGGCCTTCGGCCAGAAGGTGATCTGGTCCGACATGATCGGCAACACCATAGGCCTCGCCGCCCTCGCCCTCGGCTGGCGCCGCTCCATATGGACCTGGCCCGCCCAGCTGCTGTCCGGCGTCATCCTCGTCACCGCCTACGCCTCCGCCCACCTCAGCGGTGGCGTCGGCAAGCAGCTCCTGGTCATCGGGGTCGCGGCGTGGGGCTGGCGGCAGTGGACCCGCGGCAGGCGACAGGCCCAGGACGGCTCCCTCGCCATCCGCTTCGCCTCCTGGCGCGAGCGCGCGGTGCTGCTCGCCGGCACCGCCGTCGGCACCGTCGCCGTCGGCGCCCTCTTCACCGCCGTCCCCGAACTGTCCTGGAACCCCTGGCCGGACGCGTACATCTTCGTCGGCACCCTCGCCGCGATGGTCGCCCAGGCCCGTGGCCTGGTGGAGTTCTGGTTCGCCTGGCTGCTCGTCGACGTCGTCGGCGTCCCGCTCGCCTTCGACAGCGGGCTCGCCTTCTCCGGCCTCGTCTACGTCGTCTACTTCGCCCTCGTCCTGTGGGGCATGCGCGACTGGTGGCTGCGCTCCCGTATGAGCACCGCGGCCACCCCCGTTACGGAAGGAGTGGCGGCATGACCGCCCTGCAGAGCTGGTACGCGAGCGACGAGATCGTCCTGGACCCCGTCGAGCGCGCCATCGCCGACGTGGCCGCGGGCCGGCCCGTCGTCGTCGTGGACGACGCCGACCGCGAGAACGAGGGCGACCTCATCGTCGCCGCCGAGAAGGTCACCACCGAGATCGTGGCCTTCATGATGAGCGAGTGCCGCGGCCTGATCTGCGTGCCCATGGAGGAGCCGGACATCGACCGGCTCGACCTGCCGCAGATGGTCACCCGCAACACCGAGTCGATGCGCACCGCCTTCACCGTCTCCGTCGACGCCACCCGCGCCCACGGCACCGACACCGGCATCTCCGCCGCCGACCGTGCCGTCACCATCCGGCTGCTCGCCGACCCGGCCGCCATCCCCGGCGACTTCGTCCGCCCCGGCCACGTCTTCCCGCTGCGCGCCAAGCCCGGCGGCGTCCTGGCCCGCAACGGCCACACCGAGGCCGGCGTCGACCTCGCCCGGCTCGCCGGGCTGCGCCCGGCCGCGGCCATCGTGGAGATCGCCGGCGAGGACGGCGCCATGCTCCGGCTGCCCGAGCTGGTCCCCTTCGCCCGTAAGCACGGCCTGTCGATCATCTCCATCGAGGACCTGATCGCCTACCGCCGCGCCGCCGAGCCCACCGTCCGCCGCGAGGCCGAGACCCGGCTGCCCACGGCCTTCGGCGACTTCACCGCCTACGGCTACCGCTCCACCGTCGACGGCGTCGAGCACATCGCGCTGGTCGCCGGCGAGCTCGGCGACGGCGAGGACGTCCTGGTGCGCGTCCACTCCGAGTGCCTCACCGGCGACGTCTTCGGCTCGCTGCGCTGCGACTGCGGACCGCAGCTGCACGCCTCCCTGGAGCGCGTCGCCGACGAGGGCCGGGGCGTCGTCCTCTACCTGCGCGGCCACGAGGGCCGCGGCATCGGCCTGCTGCCCAAGCTGCGCGCCTACCGGCTCCAGGAGGACGGCCACGACACACTCGACGCCAACCTGGAACTGGGCCTGCCGGCCGACGCCCGGGACTACGGCGTCGGCGCGCGGATCCTCACCGACCTCGGGGTGCGCTCGCTGCGGCTGATGACCAACAACCCCGACAAGACCGCCGCCCTCGTCCGGCACGGCCTCAAGGTCAACGGCCGCGAGCCCATGCCCGTCCAGGCCGGCGAGCACAATCTGCGCTATCTGCGCACCAAGCGGGACCGCATGGGACACGACCTGCCGTGGCTCGACGGCGAGCAGCGCGTGTCCACCTGCGGCAACCAGTGATCAGAAGCAACGACAGAGGAGAAGGCAAGTGAGCGGCAAGGGCGCCCCCCAGCTGAGTGTGAAGAACTGCCAGGACCTCCGGGTGGCGGTGATCGCGGCACAGTGGCACGAGAAGGTGATGGACGGTCTCGTCGACGGCTCCCTGCGGGCCCTCCACGAGCTCGGCATCGACGAGCCGACGCTGCTGCGCGTCCCCGGCAGCTGGGAGCTGCCCGTCGTGGCCAAGGTGCTGGCCGGCCGGGGCTACGACGCCATCGTCGCCCTCGGCGTCGTCATCCGCGGCGGCACCCCGCACTTCGACTATGTGTGCCAGGGCGTCACCCAGGGCCTGGCCCAGGTCTCCGTCGACACCGGCGTCCCCATTGGCTTCGGTGTGCTGACCTGCGACAACGATGAGCAGGCCCTGGACCGCGCCGGGTTGGAGGGCTCCACCGAGGACAAGGGCCACGAGGCGGTCACCGCGGCCGTCGCCACGGCGGTCACCCTGCGCTCGGTCTCCGAGCCCTGGCACTGACCCCGGCCGGGAGCGGCGTAGGGTAGGGGGACCATGTCCAAGAAGACGTTCGAGGAGCTCTTCGTCGAGCTCCAGCAGAAGGCCTCCGGCGACCCCGCCACCTCCCGCACCGCCGAGCTGGTGGGCAAGGGTGTCCATGCCATCGGCAAGAAGGTCGTCGAGGAGGCCGCCGAGGTCTGGATGGCCGCCGAGTACGAGGGCGCCGAGGCCACGGCCGAGGAGATCTCCCAGCTGCTGTACCACCTTCAGGTGATGATGGTGGCCCGGGGCATCTCCCTCGACGACGTATACGCTCATCTCTGATCCACCCGGATCCACCGGACCAGAGATCACACCCCCACCCCTTTCTTCTCTCCGCACAAAAGGAAAACGACCTCATGCTGCGCATCGCCGTCCCCAACAAGGGTTCTCTCTCCGAGCCTGCGTCGGCGATGCTCCATGAGGCCGGCTACCGCCAGCGCAAGGACCGCAGGGAGCTCGTCCTCGTCGACGCCGAGAACGACGTCGAGTTCTTCTTCCTGCGGCCTCGCGACATCGCGGTCTACGTCGGCTCCGGCCGCCTCGACATCGGCATCACCGGCCGTGACCTGCTGCTCGACTCCGGCTCCAAGGCCGAGGAGATCATGCAGCTCGGCTTCGCCGGGTCGACCTTCCGCTACGCGACCCGCCCGGGCACGGCCCAGGACGTCAGCGAGTTCGGCGGGATGACGATCGCCACCTCCTTCGCCGGCCTGGTCACCAAGCACCTGGCCGACAACGGCGTCGACGCCTCCGTCGTCCACCTCGACGGCGCCGTCGAGACCGCCATCCAGCTCGGCGTCGCCGAGATCATCGCGGATGTCGTCGAGACCGGCACCACCCTGCGCAACGCCGGACTGGAGATCATCGGCGAGCCGATCCTCAAGTCCGAGGCCGTCGTCATCCGCCGCCACGGCGCCCCCGCCGACGACCCCAAGGTCCGGCAGTTCCTCCGCCGGATGCAGGGCGTCCTCGTCGCCCGCCGCTACGTGATGATGGACTACGACATCCGCGTGGAGCACGTCGAGCGCGCCGTCGCCCTCACCCCCGGCCTGGAGTCGCCCACCGTCTCCCCGCTGCACCACGAGGGCTGGGTCGCCGTCCGCTCGATGGTCCCCGCCCAGGACGCCCAGCGCATCATGGACGAGCTCTACGAGCTGGGCGCCCGCGCCATCCTGACCACCGGCATCCACGCCTGCCGCCTCTGACGGTCCCGTAGGGCCCCGAGCACCCACCGACCCGAGGAAGAACACCGACGTGACCACCCCCGTGCCGCACGCCGACTCGCCGCGGCTGCCCGTCACCTTCCGCCCGACCCGCACCCGCGCCGTGCTCCTCGGCATCGGCGGGGCCCTGCTCGTCGTGCTCACGGTGATGCCGCTGCTGCTGGAGACGTTCACCACGGGCGACCGGATCACGTTCATCTGCACCGGGCTGCTCGGGTTCGGGGTCCTGGCGTTGCTCAGCCGCCCCAAGGTCGTCGCCACCGAGGACGGCATCACCGTCACCAATCTGACGACCGTCCGCCGACTCGCCTGGGCGCAGATCGTACGGGTCAATCTGCGCTCCGGCGACTCCTGGGTCCACCTCGACCTCTCCGACGGAACGAGCCTGCCCGCCATGGGCATCCAGACCGGCATCGCCAAGCAGCAGGCCATCGCCGACGCCCGCGCCCTGCGCGCGCTCGTCGACGCCCACGGCACCGTCCACTCCGCGGACTGACCCACGACACACTTCGTTTCCCCACCTGAACGATCACGTTCATGACGTGAGCGATCGGGTACGTGACCTGACGATGCCGTCGACGGTTCCTTGATTACTCTGGTGCCACGGGCACACACGTGCCCCGCCCCGCACCGGGGACACCTGCGAACCGAGGAGTGACGTACTCCGGCAATGGACGGATCGTCCTGTAGTACCTGCGCCGCCCCCCACAGCGAGGCGGCGTCATGAGTATCACCGTGTCTCTTCTGCTGCTCGTGGCAGCGCTCCTGCTGATCCTGGCGAACGGCTTCTTCGTCGCCGCCGAGTTCGGTCTCGTGACCGTCGAGAGGCCGGAGGCCGAGCGGGCCGCCGCCGACGGCGACCCCCGGGCCCGGACCGTGGTCGCCTCGCTGCGGGAGCTGTCCTTCCAGCTCTCCGGTACCCAACTGGGCATCACCATCACCTCCTTGGTGGTCGGCATGCTCGCCGAGCCCGCCCTCGGCCGGCTGCTCACCGGCCCCCTCGCGGCCACCGGGCTGCCGGCCTCCGCCGCGCCCGGCGCCGCCGTCGTCACGGGCATGCTGATCGCCTCCGCCGTGCAGATGGTCGTGGGCGAGCTGGTGCCCAAGAACTGGGCCGTCTCCCGGCCGCTCCAGGTCGCCCGGTTCGTGGCCGGCCCGCAGAGCGTCTTCGCCCACCTCTTCCGGCCCGTGATCACCGGGCTGAACGCGGTCGCCAACCGGCTCGTGCGGGCCCTGGGCGTGGAGCCCGCCGAGGAGCTGGCCTCCGCCCGCACCCCCGGCGAACTCGTCTCGCTCGCCCGGCACTCCGCCCGGGCCGGCGCGCTGGAGCAGGACACCGCCGACCTCTTCGTACGGACCCTCTCCCTCGGCGGGCTGACCGCCCAGCACGTCATGACCCCCCGGGTGAAGGTCAGCGCCCTCCAGTCCACCGCGACCGCCGAGGACGTCCTCAACCTCACCCGCGCCACCGGCCTCTCCCGCTTCCCCGTCTACCGGGAGCGTCTCGACGAGGTCGTCGGCATGGTCCACCTCAAGGACGCGCTGGCCGTTCCCGGCCACGACCGGCTGCGCACCCCCGTGGCGCGCATCGCCGTCGCCCCGCTGCTCGTCCCCGGCACCCTGCCCGTCCAGCCGCTCCTGGAGCGGCTGCGCAGCGAGCAGCCGATAGCCGTGGTCGTCGACGAGTACGGCGGTACGGCCGGGGTGGTCACCCTGGAGGACATCGTCGAGGAGCTCGTCGGCGAGGTCCGCGACGAGCACGACGCGCTCGACGCGGCCCGGCCGGACCTGGTGGCGGTGCCCTGCGAGGACGGGCGCGCCGTCTGGGACGCCGACGGCGGCTGCCGCGTCGACACCCTGCGCCGCATCGGCCTGGAGGCGCCCGACGGGCCCTACGAGACCGTCGCCGGCCTCGTCGCCGGCCTGCTGGGGCGCATCCCCGCTCCGGGCGACGGCGCCGAGCTGCCCGGCTGGCGGCTCCAGGTGCGCCGGGTCGGGCACCACCGCGCCGAGCGGGTGCGGTTCGTCCGTTCGGACGCCGCCCCCGTGGGGGAGCGGCGATGAACGTGCTGCAACTCCTGTTCGCCGTCCTGCTGGTGCTGGCGAACGGCTTCTTCGTGGGCGCCGAGTTCGCGCTGGTGTCCGTACGGCGCAGCCAGATCGAGCCGAAGGCCGCCGAGGGGTCGGGGCGGGCCCGTACCGTCCTGACCGGGCTGGAGAGCCTGCCGGAGATGATGGCGGCGGCCCAGTTCGGCATCACCGTCTGCTCCCTGACGCTGGGCGCGGTCGCCGAGCCGACCGTGGCCCGGCTGCTGGAGCCCGCCTTCCACGCGATGGGTCTCCCCGAAGGGCTGATCCATCCGCTGGGCTATGTGATCGCCCTGGCCCTGGTGGTCTTCCTCCACCTGGTCATCGGCGAGATGGTGCCGAAGAACCTGGCCATGTCCGCCCCCGACCGGGCGGCGCTGTGGCTGGGCCCGGGCCTGGTGACCTTCGCCCGGCTGTGCCGGCCGGTCACCCGGCTGCTCGGCGCCTGCGCCCACGGGGTGCTGCGGCTCTTCCGCGTCGAGCCCAAGGACGAGGTGGAGGCGGTCTTCACCAGTGAGCAGCTCAACCGGCTGGTCGACGACTCCCGGCAGGCCGGCCTGCTGGAGCCCGAGCAGCAGGAGCGGCTGGAGGACGCGCTGGGCCTGGGCAGCCGCCCGGTCACGGACGTCCTGCTGGACCCGGCCACGCTGGTGACGGTCGACCCGTCGGTCACGCCCCGCGAGGTCGAGGAGCTGACGGTCCGGACCGGCTACTCCCGCTTCCCGATATGCGCCTCCCCGGGCGGCGCCGTCATGGGCTATCTGCATGTGAAGGACGTCCTCGACCTGGAGGACCGCGAGCGGGCGGTGCCGCAGCACGTGTGGCGCCGCGTCCAGACGATCCGCGCCGAGCTGCCGCTCGACGACGCGCTCACCGTGATGCGACGGGCCGCCGCCCACCTGGCCGCCGTCGCGGACTCGTCGGGGCGGGTGCTGGGGCTGGTGGCGCTGGAGGACGTGCTGGAGAAGCTGGTGGGCGAGGTCCGGGACCCGGCCCACCGGATTGTTCCGCCGGCGGTTCCGGTGCAGCGAACCGCCGCGCTGACGGGCTGAGCCCGGTCCGGCACCGCCGGTCCCCGCCGCGGTGGCTGATCGCCACCGCGGCGGGAGCCGTCACGGCGCCGGATCCTGCGGATCTCCCTGGCGGCGCCGGGGCGATCCCCACCCCGGCCCCGAAAGCACCTCCCCGTACGCCTGCATGAGATCCGGCAGCCGCAGCGTCGCGAGATCGTCCCGCGTGGGCGTCCCCGCGTAGCCCGAGAGCCGTAGATCCCGGTACGCGCAGCTCTTCTCGTACAGGGTGCGCAGGAAGCGCCCGTTGCCGAGTTCGTCGATCCAGCCCTGCTCCACCACATGGGCGCTGATGCTGCGCAGTTCCTCCAGTGCCTCCTCGTCCCAGGCGTCGCCGTTCTCCGCGGCCAGGACCTCGCCGATGCTGGTGAGTTCGGCGGGGCGGTAGCTGGGGAAGTCCACGCGGGTGGTGAAGCGGGAGTGCAGCCCGGGGTTGGCGGCCAGCAGGCGGTCCATGCCCTCCGGGTAGCCGGCCAGGATGACGACGAGCCGGTCGCGGTTGTCCTCGGCGCGCTTGAGCAGGACCTGGAGGGCCTCGTCGCCGTAGGCGTCGCCCTTGCTGTAGCCGGAGTTGGAGAGGCTGTACGCCTCGTCGACGAAGAGCACCCCGCCGAGCGCGGAGTCGATCAGGTCGTTGGCCTTGACGGCCGTCTGGCCCAGGAACTCGCCGACCAGGTCCGCCCGCTGGGCCTCGACGAGATGGTCGCCGCCGAGCAGGCCCAGGGCGTAGAAGACCCGGCCGAGGATCCGGGCGACCGTGGTCTTGCCGGTGCCGGAGGGGCCGGAGAAGACGAAGTGACGCTTGGGGGGCTGGACGGGCAGTCCCTGGCCGGCCCGCAGCCGGGCCATGTGCAGCTGTGCGGACAGCGCCCGCACCTGCCGCTTGACGGGCTCGAGGCCGACCATCCGCTCCAGCTCGGCGAGGGCCTTGGCCAGCAGGACCGGGTCCGAGCGGCCGGGCGCGGGCGGCGGGCCGCCCTGGGCCGGGACGCGGAACTTCTCCCGTACGCCGTCGGCCTCGACGGGAGCGTTGCCCGGAGTGCCGCCCGGCGTGGGCGCGGGATCGGGATCGGTGCCGGTCAGCAGGTCGAGGGGGTCGGTGAACGACTGGGGCTCGGGCTCCCCGCCGGGTTCCTGCGGCTCGGGGGCGACGGGCCCGCCGAGCGGTACGGGCGCGAGGTCCGCCGGGATGTCGTCGAGGCCGTCCGCGTCCGCGATGGCGGTGAGCCGGGCGGCGGTGTCCATGAAGGACGGGTCCACGCGGTGGACGGCCCGGTAGAGGGGGAGGGCGGCGGCGCTGCGGCCCGTGCCCTCGTGGGCGCGGGCGAGCCAGTAGCGCAGCTCCTTGCGCTGGGGCTGCTCGCTGCGGCAGCGCATCAGCGCGGCGGCCAGCAGCGGCTCGGCCTGTCCGTACATCTCCAGGCGCACCCGGGCCATGCCGCCGAACAGGCCCGCCTCGATGCCGAGCAGCGGGTCGTCCAGGAGCGGCTCGGTGTGGCGGACGAGCTGCTCCCAGTCCTTGACGAGATACGCGCGGCAGGCGTGGAGGAAGCGCACCTGGGCGTCGGTCTCCGCGGGCGGACAGCCGGCGAGGGCGCGGTCGAGCTCGGGGACGTGCCTGCTGTCGAGCCAGTGCGAGGCATGGGCGAGCAGCAGATCGCGATGGCTCTCCAGTACCGGCTGTACCCACCAGCCCAGCCAGTACCAGGAGTTAAGGGGCCGCCGGTGGCGGGCGCGCTGCTCGCCGAAGCGGTCGCGGTGCCGGTACATCCGCAGCAGCGCGGTGGTGGTCTCCGCGCGCAGCGCGTGGAGACCGAGCCAGGCGTCGGCCATCCCCGGGTCGGCGCGGACCGCCGCCCGGAACTCCTTCTCGGCCTCGGTGTACGCGCCCATGGTGTAGGCGTCGACGGCGCGCAGCCAGGCGAGATCGGCCGGGGCGGGCGGGCCCTGCATGCCGAGATCCATCACGTCCCCCACAAACCTGCCCCCGTAGCGTGCCGTGCCGACGGGCGAGTGCCTTGGCCGCGCCTTTCCGAACCGCTGTGCTGTGGACGGGAGTTGACCATCAATGCCCGGCGCGTCCCGCGCGGCCGGCCCGGGGCCGCCCGTCATCGGGTGCGCCGTCTCGCATCGTACCTGCGCGATCGGTGTCGGCCGAAGGGTGTGGGGGAGCGGTTCGCGGCACGGGCGTGAGCCGGGGGCGGCCGGGAAAGCGATCCGGAGAGCGATCACCCAGGGTGACCCCGTACGGCGGTGCGAGGGAACAAACGGTGCGAATCGCCGGGCGGAGGGCAGTACGAAGCCCCCGATCACGGGGGAACAACCGGGGGCTTCGCGTCTGCAAGCGGCCTTGGCCGACCGCACATTGAGAACGTAAGTCCTGTAAGCCCCCTGGGTCAAGCCGAGTTGAGGCAGTAGGCGGGGAACCTACGCACCCTTAGCGCGGTTCGGGCGTGGGTGTGCACGGAGAGTGAGGAGGTGTGGGGGTCAGTCGGTTTTCGGGCGCCTCTCCAGCATCTCGTACCCCTCGTTGCACTGGAGTACCAGTAGTCCTGCGAAGGGCCGGGAGGGGTCGGCGGCGAAATGCGCGCGCTCCGCTCGCTTCCAGCCGTCCCAGAATTCGGTCAGTTCGGGGCCGTCGCGGAGTTGACCCCTTTCCCAGGAGCCCTCATCCGCCAACTCCATCCACAGCAGGCACGCCAGATACGGCCTCAGTTCCCGTCGTCCCGCGCCCACGCCCTCCAGCAGGACCACGGGTGCGGCGGGCAACTCCCGTTCCTCCGGCGGGAATCGGCGTGCCACCCAGTCGTAGGCGCGGTAGCGCGCGGTATCGCCGCGTGCGAAGGGGTCCAGCACCCACTCCCGCAGCCGGCCCGTCCACTCGAACAGCTCCTCGTGCGTCGCGAGGTCGTCGAGGTGGAGTACGGGGGCGCCGCCCAGGGCGGCCGCCAGCCGCTCGCTGAAGGTGGTCTTCCCCGAGCCCGCGTGCCCGTCCACCGCGACCAGCCGTACGGGGCCGACGGACGGGGGCAGCGCGCTCAGCCGGCGGGCCAGGCCGTCCAGCGTGGTTCGTTCGTTCACCGCACCACCCTAGGACCGCGTGGCCGGGACCCGTCCGCGCCCGTCGCGGTATGGGGGACGCGCCGTGCGGGAATCACTGGCCTGGGCCGCCCGGTGGCGCGATAGTGGTCCGGCCTGCCGGGCCGGTCCGGCAGGCCCGCGGCACCGACCACAGACGACTGGGGGACCATATGTCCAGCAGACCCACACCGCGCCGCACCGTGCTCACCGCCGCCCTCGCCCTCACGGCCGTGACCGGGCCGCTGGCCTCGGTCTCCGCCGCGGGCACCCCGGCCGGCGGCGGCTCCGCCCGCCCGGAGGGGTCGGTCGACTACCGGGCCTGGTCCACCTTCCCCCAGTGGGCCGGCGGCAAGGGCGCCGGCACCGAGGTCGTCGGCGGTGACCGCCCCGGCCTCGTCATCGACCGCTCCCTCGGCGCCGTCGACTACACCGACCCGCACACCGGCACCACGGCCCGCTGGGAGCACGCCACCTGGCTCTCCCCGCTCCGCCGCCTGGACGTGCCCGCCACGGAGATCGTCGTCTCCTGGAACGCCCGTACCCCCGCCGGTACCTGGCTCCAGGCCGAGCTGCGCGCCGTCTACGCCGACGGCACCCGCACCCCCTGGTACGTGATGGGCCGCTGGACCTCCGGCGACGCGTCCGGCGACATCCGGCGGACCTCGGTCGACGGCCAGGGCGACAAGCGCAGCAGCGTCTCCACCGACACCCTCGCCGTCGACGACCGCGCGAGCGGGACGCGCCTGGCCGCGTACGAGCTGAGGCTCACTCTCTACCGCAGGCCCGGCACCCGGCTGACCCCCACCGTCTGGCGGCTGGGCGCCATGGCCTCCGACATCCCCGACCGCTTCACGGTGCCCGCCTCGCGGCCGGGGGAGGGAGCGGGCCACAAGCTGCGGGTCCCGCGCTACTCGCAGGAGATCCACAAGGGCCAGTACCCGGAGTACGACAACGGCGGCGAGGCGTGGTGCAGTCCCACCTCCTCGCAGATGGTCGTCGAGTACTGGGGACGCCGGCCCTCCGCCCACGACCTGGCCTGGGTCGACCCCTCCTACACGGACCCCCAGGTCTGCCACGCGGCCCGGTACACCTACGACAACCAGTACAAGGGCTGCGGCAACTGGCCCTTCAACGCCGCCTACGCCGCCACGTACCACGACCTCCAGGGTGTGGTCACCCGCCTCCGCTCGCTCGACGACGCCGAGCGTCTGATCCGCGCGGGGATCCCCGTCATCACCTCGCAGTCCTTCCTCGCCACCGAGCTCGACGGCGCCGGCTACGGCACGTCGGGCCATCTGATGTGCGTGACCGGCTTCACCGGGAGCGGCGACGTCGTCGCCAACGACCCGGCCAGCCCCTCCGACGCCGCGGTCGAACGCGTCTACAGGCGTCGGCAGTTCGAGAACATCTGGCTGCGGACCAAGCGCCACAACGCCCAGGGGCAGGTCAAGAGCGGCTCGGGCGGCGTCTGCTACCTCTACTTCCCGGTGCGCCCGACGACCCGCCAGGCACGCGCGCTGGCCTCGGTCGGGGTGCGCTGACCGGTGCGGCCCCGGTCCACCGGGGCCGCCGTCCGGCCCCGGTGACGATCCCCGTCATCACGGGACCCCCCACATGTATCGCACATACATCCTCCATGTGATCATTTGCAGCAGTGGCCGGGAAGCGGCCGATAGTGATCGATTTCGTGATCATCGCCACGTCCCGCCACCGCGCGGTCGCGGTGAACCCTCTGGGGCGGAGGAGATGCATGTCACGCGATCGGGTGGTTTCGAACTGCCGTGGAGGACGCACCCGCAGGAGGCGAAGGTGGTCGATGGCCGAATGCGGATGAGTCATTTCCACTTGACGCTTCCATTCGAACGAACGATCAGTAGCCTCTGCTCAACACTCCCCGACACCCTTGTGATGAGCTGGAGACACAGTCTGATGGAGCGTCCCACCAGGGCCCCCCGGGGCATCGACCCGTCCCTGCCCCACGTGTCGGGTCTGCCGAGGGTCGCGCCGGAGAAGAAGCGGTACGGCATCGACCGTGCGGTTTGTTCTTCATCGCCGACATGCCCTCAACGGGACGCCGTGACTGCGACCGCCGCCCGCATCCGGAACCGGAATCCCATACGGACGCGGCACGCCGGGGCGGGGTGGCAGCCGTGACCGGACGGTTCAGTGGCAGAATGCTGCGCGTGAAGCAAACCGCCTCCCCGGTTTCGTACGCCGCGAGGGAACCGGCCAAGGGAACCGCCGGCTGCGATCTGCGTGACGACCGGCTGCGGCGGTTCGCCGCCATATGGAGCCGAGCGGTCCACCCGTCGCTGACGGCATCCGTCTCCCGCGCCGAGTTCGAACGCCATCTCGTCCCGCTGGCAGCCGTACTCCGTGACGCCCTCCACGCCCGGCCGTTCGACCCCCGGCCCGCCCATGACGTCGGTGCCGCACTGGTTGCCGCGCACTGCACCGAGGCCGAGGCGCTGCCCCGGATCCTCGGCGTCATCGACGCCTATCTGGTGCTCTACCTGCCGCCCGGCCACCCCATGCCCGCCGAGGAGAGCCGCGCTCGCTGCTCCCGCCTCCAGCACGCCGTCGCCGCGGGCTTCTCCCAGGCCCTCGCCGAGCACGCCCGCGCCGAGGAGGCGGCCGCCGCCAAAGCGGCCCGCGCCGCCCTCGCCGAGGCCGAACGGGCCCTCCACACCAGCGAGGCCCGCTTCCGCGCCGTCTTCGAGGACACCTCCGTGGGTGTGGGCATCGCGGACGTCGACGGCCGCATCATCGACGTCAACGGCGCGCTCCAGGGCATGTTCGGCAGCCCCGGCCGCAAGGTGACGGGACGCAACGTCGGCGAGCTCGTCCACCCCGACGACGCCCCCGAGTTCTGGAGCCTCTACCGCGAGCTCGTGCGCGGCGACCGCGACCACTACCGCGTCGAGAAGCCGTACTACCGCAGCGACGGCAGCGTCGTGTGGACCGACATGTCGGTCACCCTCCTGCGCGACGCCGCCGGGGAACCCCAGTACCAGCTGGCGCTGATGGAGGACATCACCGAGCGCCGCCAGCTCCAGGCGCGCCTGCGCTACGAGGCCACCCACGACCCCCTCACCGGCCTGCCCAACCGCACTCTCTTCTTCGAGCGCCTCGACCAGGCCCTGGAGACCGGGAGCGGCGCGGAGCCCGCCGAGGAGGGAGCCGGCCGCTTCGGCCTCTGCTACCTCGACCTCGACGGCTTCAAGGCCGTCAACGACAGCCTCGGCCACGCCGTGGGGGACCGGCTGCTCGTCGCCGTCGCCGAACGGCTGCGCGCCTGCGCCACCGGGCCCCGGGAACTCGTCGCCCGCCTCGGCGGCGACGAGTTCGTCGCCCTGATCACCGGCCCCGCCGCCCCCGGCGAGGCGACCGCGCTGGCCCGGCGGATGCTGGCCGCCCTCGCCGAACCCGTCCACCTCGACGGCCGCGACCTGTCCGTAAGGGCCAGCATCGGCATCGTCGACGGCACCGCCGGCGAGCTCGGCGCCGCCGAGGTGCTGCGCAGTGCCGACATCACCATGTACCGCGCCAAGGCAGCCGGCGGGAACCGCTACGAGCTCGCCGACGCCGACTCCGACGCCCGCGCCATCGCCCGCCACGGCCTCACCAACCGGCTGCCCGCCGCCCTCGACAACGGCGAGTTCTTCATCGAGTACCAGCCGCTCGTACGGCTGGAGGACGGCACCGTGCGCGGCGCCGAGGCGCTCGTCCGCTGGCTCCACCCGGTGCACGGGGTGCTCGGCCCGGACCGCTTCATACCCCTCGCCGAGAGCACCGGCCTCATCGTCCCGCTGGGCCGCTGGGTCCTGGAAGAGGCCGCCCGCCAGGCCCGCTCCTGGCACACCGAGGGCCCCGGCGGCACCCCCTTCCGCGTCAACGTCAACCTCTCGCCGTCCCAGCTCCGCTACCCCGGCCTCGTCGCCGACACCGTCGCCGTGCTGGACGACGCGGGCCTCGACCCCTCCGCCCTGTGCCTGGAGGTCACCGAGAACGCCCTCATCGGCGCCGACGAGGAGGAGCTGCGCCCGCTGCGCCAGCTCGCCGACCTCGGTGTCGACATCGCCCTCGACGACTTCGGCACGGGCTACTCCAACCTTTCGTACCTGCGCCGGCTGCCCGTCAGCACGCTCAAGCTCGACCGTTCCTTCACCCGCGGCATGCAGTGCGCCCCCGCCGACCCCGTCGATGTGAAGATCGTCGAGGGCATCGTCTCGCTCGCCCACACCCTCGACCTGTCGGTCACGGTCGAGGGCGTGGAGACCGGCACCCAGGCGGACCACCTGCGGCTGCTGGGCTGTGACACGGCCCAGGGCTGGTACTACGCCCGCCCCGGCCCGCCGGACCGGTTGCACACGCTCTCCCTGGCGGACGCGGCCTCCGTCTGACGGACGGAGGCCGGCGGGCGCGGGCTCAGCCGGTGGGGGGTGTGGCGGCGGCACCGTCGAGGGCGCGGGCCTCCCGGTCCGTCAGCAGTCGTGAGCGGATCAGGAAGCGCACCCCCTCGGGAGCCTCCAGGGAGAAGCCGCTGCCCCGCCCCGGCACCACGTCCACCGTCAGATGGGTGTGGCGCCACCGCTCGAACTGGTCGGCCGACATCCAGAACCCGATGGGATCCGCCACCCCGTCGACGACCAGCTCGGCCAGCAGTACGTCCGAGCCGCCCGTGCGGAACTCGCCGCGCGGGTAGCACATCGGCGAACTGCCGTCGCAGCAGCCGCCCGACTGGTGGAACATCAGCGGCCCGTGCCGCTCGCCGAGCCGCCGGACGAGTCCGGCGGCGGCGGGGGTGAGGGCGATCCGCGAGACGCCCCCGCCGTTCCCGTGCCCGCTCATGGGTGGTGCCCTTGTCGCCGGCCTAAGTGAGGATTCATGGAATATCCCTCCTCCATGTGCGCCCATGTGCTGAGGGACGACAGCCTGCCCCGAGCCGGGAGCTGATCGCCAGAGGAACGCGAGGGAGCCCGCCGCCGGGGTCTCACCCCGGAGCCGTGTACCAGTCGAACTCGTGGCCGACGTGCCGGTAGGTCCCGCCCGGCCGGACGAGCGTCCAGTCGTAGTCGGGCATGCTGTCCCAGGACCGCTGGAAGTCCGCCAGCGCCTCCTGGGTGCGCCGCTGGGCGCAGTGCACCGCGCCGCGCCGGGCGAGCGCCCAGTCGTTGTCCGGCCGGATGCGCAGGGCTTCGTCGAGATCGCGCAACGCCTCCTCGAACCGGCCCTCGCGCCGGTGGACCTCCCCGCGCCCGGCCAGGCACCAGTCGTAGCCGGGGCGCAAATCGATGGCCCGCGTGAGGTCGGCGAGCGCCTCGTCGTACCGCTCCAGCAGCCGGTACGTCGCGCCGCGCACCGCGTGCGCCCACCACGAGTCCGGCTTGAGGCGCAGGGCGTGGCCGCAGTCGGCTAGGGCCAGGTCGTAGTGGCCCGCGCAGCGGTGGGCGCAGGCCCGCCCGATGAACAGCAGCGAGTCGCCGGGCCGGTGGCCGAGCGCGCGGGTGAAGGCCTTGGCGGCGTCCTCGGGCTGCCGGGTGGACAGATAGGACCAGCCGCGTTCGGCGTGGGCCCAGTGGAGTTCGGGGCTGATCTCGACGGCCCGCGCCAGGTCGGCCAGCGCGTCGCCGAAGCGTTCCATCAGCCGGTGGGTGACGCCCCGCCCGGCGAGGGTGACCGGGTCGCCGGGGGCGAGTTCCAGGGCGCGGGTGAAGTCCGCGCGCGATTCCTCGAGCCGGGACATGGCGCGGTAGAGGGCGCCGCGTCCCCGGTAGACGCGCGGGGAGGCCGGATCCAGCTGCAGGGCGTCCCGGTAGTCGGCGAGCGCCTCCTCGGCGCGCCCGGACCTGCGGTGCCGCTCGCCCCGGGCCACGAGCGCCGCGACCCGTCCGGCGGTGTCCAGACCGGGCCCGTCCAGCAGGACGTCCAGGGCGGGGGTGACGTCGGCGCGCTCGTCCGGCAGGACGTCCAGCAGCCGCTGCCCCAGGCTCCGGGCGGCCTCCAGGCCGGCCGCCTCGCCGGCTTGCGTCAGCATGTCGGCGCAGGTCCGGACCCGGGGCGGCTCGCAGGCGCAGGCGTCGACGAGGAAGCGCATCGTGGTGCGCGGCGAGCTCTGCGGGAACGCGCACACGTGGTGGTAGCGTTCCTCGACCGCGTACCGCAGCCAGCGGTCGTCGGCCCAGCGCTCCTCCGGCGCCAGGGCCTCCTCCAGCCGCAACCGCCACCCCTCGAACGCGTCGGCCAGCGCCCGGTGCCGGTCGTACCAGCGCTGGGGCGAGTGGTGGCGCTGATGGCGCAGGAAGGCCGCCCGGATGGGCTCGTTGTACTGGCAGAGGCCGCCCTGGTCGGTGACGAAGGCGAGGGTGCGCAGCCAGCCGAAGAGGCCGGCGGCCTCCGGGTCGACCGCGGCCCGGTAGACGTCCTCGTCGAGCAGGCGGGGGACGGCGCACGCCAGCGCCGCGGCCCGCCGGACCGGGTCGTCCACCCCCTTGAGGACCCGCTCGACCGTGGCGCCGCTGACGTCGGCGAGATGCGGGTCGCCGGGGCCGTTCTCGGCCATCAGGGCCACCTGCCGGGGCAGCCTGCCGGATTCGCGCAGCAGCACGGCGACGCCGCGCTCGTCGGTGATGCCCTTCGCGGCCAGCAACTGCCGGGCCTCCGCCTCGGTGAAGACGTCGAGCGGCATCTGCTGGACCACGCCCAGCTGGTCGCCCCACCCGGCGTAGCCCAGCGGCTGCTGTCCCGCGAGGGCGATCACGGCGTTGCCGGGGAGCGTGCCGTGGACGTCGCTCAGGAGGAGCTCGCGCAGCCAGTCGTCGAGCACCGGCGCCGTGCGCTCGTAGTCGTCGAAGAACAGCGCCAGCCAGGGGCGGCGGCCCGCGATGTCGTGGAGGTCCTTGGCGAAGACGGGCGTGAGCGTCCGCACCGGGGACATCACCAGTTCGACGTCCTCGCGGTTGTGGAAATGACCGCCGAGCCATTCCCGCAGCCGGTCCGTCGCCTGGGCGACCTCGGTGGCGTCGGCCGCCTCGGCGACGAACCCGAGGCCGGGCACCAGCCCCAGCGACGCCAGCCCGATCCGCGCAGCCACCCGGCTGGAGGCGGAGGGGGAGCCGTCCCGGTCCCGGCCGGGCGCCGGCTGCGCCGCGTGGGCGAGGGCCTCTGCCTCGCGCAGCTTGCGGTGGTAGGTGGTGAGGAGGCCGTCGAATTTCTTGAGGGGGAAGCCCTGGCGCGCCAGCTCCGCGCCGATGGCCGCCATGGTGTCGACGACGGTGCGGGCCGCGTCGGTGACGTACGCGGTCAGGGCCCCCTGCGCCCGGGCGCCACTGATCATCTGCTGGAGCAGGAAGGTCTTGCCCACTCCGCTGGCGCCGTGGAGGTGGAAGACGAAACGGTGGGAGGGGTCGTCGGCGGGCTGCCGTAAGTTCTCCTGGAAGCAGGCGAGTTCCGCCTGGCGGCCGACGAGTCCCGAGCGATGCTGACGGGCGATCAGTTCCTGTAGTGACGTGCTCTGCTCCGGCATCGAACCCCCCGTGCCGTGTCCGTCCCTTTCGTGGTGCCGCACTGCCGTGGTGCCGTGGTGTCGTGGTGCCGAGGTCAGTATGCGTGCCGGGGCGAACGGTGGCGGACGCAGCGAAGCGCTTCGGACCGGAATCCGAGGCGCGGGGCGAACGGGCGGGTGGTTCGGTGGGGCCTAGGTGTCGGAGGTGCCCTGGCCGTCGGAGGAGCCCTGGGTGTCGGGGGTGACGCGGGGTTCGGGGAGGGTCCGGCCGGTCCCGGTCAGATAGGCCGAGACCACCAGGTTGGCGGTGTACTCGTGCTGGGCGCGGTCGTAGTCGCCGCCGCAGGTGATCAGGCGGAGTTCGGCGCGGTTGGTGTCGCGGGGGCCGTAGACCTTGTCGTCGTCCCAGTGGTCCTTGTCGACGACGGTGATGTCGTCGACGGTGAACTCGGCGGTGGAGCCGTCCACACGTGTGACGTTGATCTTCGCGCCGCGCTTGAGGGAGCTCAGTTCGTAGAAGACCGCCGGTGAGGTCGTGGTGTCGACGTGCCCGACGAGCACGGCGGTGCCGGTGCTTCCGGGCGCGGGGCCGTCCTGGTACCAGGAGACGGCGTTGGGCCGCTCGTACGGGGGCGGTTCCACGCCACCGCGCGGGTCGAGCCCGTGCCCCTCGATCGGGGCCTTCAGCCCCACCGCCTTGATGGCGAGTGCGAGGGGGCCCGCCCCCGGCAACGGTTGGTGTGCCGGGGGCAGGCCGCGCGCAGGGGGTCGGCCCGCGGTGGCCACGTCACCGGGCTTGGGAGCCGAGGCTATCGGCTCCTCCGCGGTGTCGTGACCCCAGAGCCACAGGGCCAGCAGCAGAGCCACCCAGGCCACCCCGGTCAGCAGGCGGCGCTTCGAACCGCCTGTGCGCGCTTCTGACATGACGCCGGTTCGCTCCCTGTCACCGCTTGGCCGCGCTGGCGCGGCGCCGGTACCAGATCAGCCCACCGGCCATACCCACCGTGGCGCCCGCGAGGGCGAGTGCGGGGGCATCGACGGACGTGGACTCGGACGCGGCCACCGGCGCCGTGGCGCCACCACCCGTGTGGTTGCGGCCGTGCGGTCGCTCGTGTTCGCGGCCGTGGTCGTCACGTCCGTGTTCGCGGCCGTGGTCCTCACGCCCGTGGTCGCGCCCGTGGTCGTCCCGACCGTGGTCACGGCCGTGGTCCTCACGCCCGTGGTCCCGGCCGTGTTCGCGGCCGTGGTCCTCGTGGTCCCGGCCGTGGTCACGCCCGTGGTCGTCCCGACCATGGTCGTCGTGGTCGTCCCAGTCGTGGTCACGCCCGTGGTCGCGGCCGTGGTCGTCACGCCCGTGGTCCCGGCCGTGTTCGCGGCCGTGGTCCTCGTGGTCGCGACCGTGATCACGCCCGTGGTCGTCGTCGTCGCAGTCGTCACGGTCGTGACGGCCGTGATCACGACCGTGGTCGTGGTCGCCACGGCCGTGGTCGTCGTCGCAGTCCTCGTCATGACCGGTGTGCTGCACGACGCTGCTTTGGGGCGGCTTGACCGGGGTGTTGGAGGAGCCGAGGGCGTATGCGGCGGGTGCCGCGCAGACGGCGACTGCCGTCAGGGTGCCGCAGAGAGCGGTACGGATTGACTTCATTGGGTGTACCTCCTTCGTTTCCGAGGTTCACCCCCCACTCCGGACGGAGCATCCGCAGGGTAGTTGTATTGCTCCATTCGGTAAGCAACATGGGCCGGTCGGGGGAGAGGGATGGGTCCCGCGGCTGAATCCGGGGCCCGTACGGCGTGGCGGGGGCGCGGGAGGCGGGGTGGGAGGTAGAGGGAGGCAGGGGGTGGCCGGCCGCGGCAATCGCCATGCCGCGCGCCACCCGGGGGCGAGGTATCCGGTCCCTCGACGGCGTTCCGGCTGCTGACAGGGGTGGCGAAGGTATGGCGAGGCCTGGCGGACGGTGGGCGTTTGGCCTGGCCCGTTGTGGCCGGATTCTCGTCGTCGCAGGTCAAAGGGGTGGCAGGCGCTTGACCGATTGCTAGAGTGACGTTCGCGGTCAGCCGGCGCCGCCGGGAGAACGCCGGGCGGCCGCGGACGACGATGACCGAGCTCCGCGGAACGGACGGCACGAACGGCGGAGGCCAGTCTCTCGTACGGGACACGAAAGGCCCGGCTCCGGAGGTTGCCGAGAGCCAGGCCCGTCGCGTGCGAGGCATCGTGTGGACCCGGCCGACCTAGCGGCGGTCGGGTCCACACCTTCCGGTGGAGCCGACCAGTCGTCCGGAACCGCCCCAGCCGTACGCCTCAGCGCAGCAGCTGGTCACAACACCGCGCGATGGCGGCAACCGCGTTCAGAAGCACCGCCGAGAGCGTCACCCAGTCCTGAGCGTCCTGACGATCCCGGCCGGGGCGCCGTCCCCGACGCCTCCTCCTGCTCCTCGGTTTCACCATCAGCCGGCTCCTTCACCTCTTGACGATCCCGGGTATGTGCCGGGGCCCCGCCCGGCGGGCGAGGCACTCAGGGGAGGCAGAGCCGTTGCACCCAGTAGCGTAGCGGGCGCGGTGAGTTGAACGATCCGCGTGGAGGTTTTCGCTGCCCGGTGGGCCGGGTTGCGGCATGATGGGAGATTTTCGCGGACGGTGCGGACGGTGCGGCCCCGTGTCCACGTGACGCCATGAGGCCGCCCCCACAGGGTGAACCGGCCCAACTCGTCGGGCACAGCGGCATCTTGTTTCCGCTCCATTACGCCATGCTGAGCTGAGCGTTCTCGTGGGCGACACGCTGCGCGGACAGACTGCGGCGACAGCCCGCGCCACGACACAGCGCCACGACACAGCGCCACGACACAGAGAGGGCAGGGAGGAAAGTGGTGAAGATCAGACGCATGCGCCGGTCGGCGCTCACCGCCGGCCTGGCCGTACTGACGCTCGTTCTGCCCGCCACGGGCCTGCACGCCCAGGCGGCCGCTCGACCCGCCGATCGGACCGCCGCTCAACCCGCCGTACAGCGACTCCCGTTGGGGGACACCAACCTGCCGGAGACGCGCACGACCACCCAGGTGGCCCCGGGCGTGACCTGGACCCGGATCAAGCGCGGCCGTCCCGACGCCCGTGACCACTGGACCATCGAGGTCGCGCTGCTGAAGGACGAGAGCGCGGCACGCTCCCTGGCCGCCAAGCTGAAGGCCGCCGGGTTCGCCCCCGCCGTCAGCAGGGTGGACGAGCGCCCCCAGGACCTGCCCTCGAAGCGGCCGTGGGGCTGGCGCGTACGGGTCGGCGAGCTCGCCGACCGGGATGCGGCCGCCCTGCTGGTGAAGGACCTGCGGGCGGCGGGCTTCCGCCCCACGCACACCTATTTCACGGGGGAGGACGGCAACGGCCGGACCGGTCCCTGGGTCGTCGACGTGCTGCGGGTCTCCGCCGCGCAGCGGAACCGGGTCCAGGTGCGACAGTCCCTGGACCGGGTACCGGGCGGCGAGACGCTGGCCGACATGGTCAAGCACATGGGCGGCATCGCCGGGATCAACGGCAGCTACGGCTCGGACGAGGAGGACGGCACCTTCGGCGACGTCGCCGGCCTGTCGGTCGTCGGCGGCAAGCTCGTCAGCGAGGCGGTGCAGGGGACCAGCGCCCTCGTCCTGCCCTCCGACCGGCGCGCACGCCCCTCCGTCCAGCAACTGAGCACCCACCTGCGCCTGCGCTCCGCCGACGGCGCCCAGCGCGAGCTCGACGGGCTGAACCGCTCCCCGGGCTACATCCGCAACTGCGGCGGCACCGGGGGCGACCTGCCCACCGAGCGGCCGCGCCACGACGTCCAGTGCACCGACGACTCCGAGGTCATCCAGTACACCGACTTCTTCTACGGGCCCGTGCACGCCGGCGACGGCGTCGCGGTGGTCCTCGACAAGAACGGCAAGGTGCTGGAAGTACGCGACAAGCGCGGCGGCACGTTCCCGTCCGGCACGACGCTGCTCGCCGGTACGGGCGACGGCGCCGACTGGCTGCGCGCCCACGCCCGCAAGGGGCAGACGGTGGCCGTGACGGCCACCGTCCTCGACCGGAACGGCCGGCCCCTCACGGCCACTGCCGGACGCGCCATGGACGTCGCCTCGGGCGGCCCGCAACTGCTCCGGGACGGCCGCGTCGACATCCCCGCGGACACCGAGGGCTTCAACTACCCCGACGACCCCGGCTTCTTCGACTACTTCAGCACCCACCGGCACCCGCGCAGCCTCGCGGGTGTCACGGCCGACGGCTCGCTGCTGTTCGTCGCCGTCGACGGCCGGCGCCCGGGCTACAGCGCGGGGCTGTCCTTCCGGGAGAGCGCGGAAGTCATGCGCTCCCTCGGCGCGGTGAACGCCCTCAACTTCGACGGCGGCGGATCCACCACCATGGTGGTCGGCGGCCGGCTCATCAACCGGCCCTCCGACAGCACGGGGCCGCGGCTGATGGCCAACGCGCTGATCATTCGCTGACTCATTCGCTGACTCAGTCACTGACGGACGGCCCTTGCGGCGTGGTCCTGACGGGTGCTGTGACGCCCCGTCAGGACCACGGCTTGCGTTCGACGGAATCCATGAAGCGCAGCATGCGGCGGTTGATCTCCTCCGCGTGATCGATCTGGGGCCCGTGGCCGGTGTCGGCGATGATCTCGGCGCGGGCCCCCGGTATCAGGCGCGGAACGCGCTCCACCTGCCGCCGCGGGTGGACGAGAAGGCTGCGCTTGCCGAGCACCAGATAGAGCGGGGTGCGGATGGTGGCCAGTTCCCGCTCGGAGAGGGGGAGCGGGGCCGGGCGGCGGATGCGGTGGGCGCGGACTCCCGCCCTGATCATCGCGCGCAGCTCCGGCACGATGAGAACCGGCTGCTCCAGCCGGCGCGCCAGCCGGGGGCGCAGCGCCTTGGGAGCGGAGGTCGCGAAGAGGCTGACGAAGATCCAGACGAAGAAGCGCAGCCCCACCTTCTCCAGGCCGCCGGGGTCGAGCAGGGTGACCGAGGCGAGCCGGCCGGACCCGCGGTGCGCCTGGTTCAGGGCGAGCCATCCGCCGTAGGAGGAGCCGACGAGGTGGACGCGGTCGAGGCCGAGCCCGGCGAGCGTCTCGTCCAGCCACCGTGCGGCGTCCTCGGGCCGGTGGAGGGGCTCGCGGTGCACGCTGCGGCCCGGGTCGCCCGGGGTGTCGATCGCGTAGACGGGGCGTTCGGCGCTGAACGCGGGCGTGTTCGGGTACCACATCGCGGAGCAGCTGCCGGAGCCGTGCACGAGGACGATCGGGGTGCGGGAGGCGCCGGCGGGGTCGCCGGTTCCGTCGGGGCCGTAGCGGTAGACGTGCGTCGTCCCGAACGAGGTCTCCACGTCCGTCTCGGCGACGGCTGTCGCCCCCAGGGCGTAGACGGCGTCGCATGCCGCGAAGTAGCGGTCGCGCAGGGCGTCGTTGACGTATCGCGCGACGTCGGGACGGGCTTTGGCGTGGGTGGCGGTCTGGGGCACGGGTGGCCTCCTCGGGAACGATCACCTGTTCTTCGTGGTACGACGGTATCATCAACCTGATACGGCGGTACCATAAAGAGGCCCGGCCCATCGCCACTGAAGAACGGAGCCGCAACCGATGCCGAAGCGTGTGGACCACGCGGAGCGGCGCACCGAGATCGCCGAGGCACTCCTCCGCGTCGCCGGACGCCGTGGACTGCACGCCGTGCGGATGCGGGACGTGGCGGCGGAGGCGGGAGTGTCGCTGCGGCTGGTGCAGTACTACTTCGAGACCAAGGAGAAGCTGCTCCTCTACGGGCTGGAGCACCTGAGCGAGCGGTTCGGTGAACGGGTGGCCGCCCGGCTCCGGGCGGCCGGCGACGCCCCGGGCCCGCGCGCGGTGATCGAGGCGTTCCTGATGGCATCACTGCCGACCGACGAGGCCGGCCGCACCTTCCACCTCGTCTACACCTCGTACGCCGTCCTGGCCGTGACCGACGAGGCCCTCGCCGCCCAGCCCTTCATCCGCAACCCGGAGGCGGCCGAGGACCACCTGACCGAACTCCTGTGGCAGGCCCGGGAAGCGGACCTCACCCACCCGGGGACGGACCCCCGCCTTGAAGCGATCGCCCTGCTCGCCCTGTCGGCGGGGCTGGGTACGAGCATCCTCGTCGGCCAGCGCGGCACGGAGTCGGCGGTGACGGTCCTGGAACGGCAGTTGGACCGGATCTTCACGGAATGAGACGGCGGAGGCCGACAGCGATAGACACTGCCCAGTGACCCTCGACCGGCTTCAGCGCCGGCCGCCGCGTCGCGTCATCCGCCTTCTCCGGGCTGCCTGTGTCGAACGGCGGGTGAGGGTCGCACCCGATGGCGCCGAACAGGCCGGGCGCCGGTACGGCCCCGAGTCTCTCCAGGTAGGGCCGTGAGGCCCAGTACGTCGCGGCCGGGAGGCCCTTGAATTCCGTCGCCCGCCTGCCCGCCTGCCGTCGCGGCGTCGGACCCCGGCGTTGTGCGGGATGGAATTCCGCCTCATCGGAATCGGCATAAGAAATTCGCTCCAGGAGCAGCTCGCGTCGGTGCCTCCAGGGTCCCCGGACCCGGAAGTGCGAAACCGGATCCGGCGGTGTGGGGGCCGGTGGGCGGCATCAGCGCTCGGTCAGGGGCGCGTCAGGCCGCACTGTTTGTATCGGGTGGGACATCGGGCGGCACCGGAAACGTGCCCCTGTTCCCTACGCGAAGGGGCGGAACGGAGATGGTTGATTCCCTGCCTGATGGTGGGCCCCCGCGCGAGCTGTCGTGGGTCGAGCGTCGCGATGCGTTGGAGGAGAAGGTCGTCACCCAGTTCAAAGAAGCCTTGCTGATGGGCGAGGACGAGGAGCTGGAGTTGGACACGAGTTTCTTCGACCTCGGTCTCACCTCGCTCGCGCTCGGCGCGATGAGGAAACGCCTGGAAGACCTGCTCGGGGTGGCCATCGACGCGACAGTGCTGTTCAACGAACCGACGGTCGGCCGGCTCGTCGAGTATCTGGCCGCTGCCCCGTCCGGTCCGGCCCGGTCCGCGAACAGCCGTCCATGACCCCCGCAATGCCCTGACGCCCCATGACGAGGACTAGGACAGGAGGCGCGCGGATGCCGAGTGAGTCCGTGGCGACGCCCGCAGGGAACACCGTCGAGACGCTGTTACGA
The DNA here is from genome assembly GCF_040636475.1 of Streptomyces sp. NPDC037389. Classification (NCBI taxonomy): domain Bacteria; kingdom Bacillati; phylum Actinomycetota; class Actinomycetes; order Kitasatosporales; family Streptomycetaceae; genus Streptomyces; species Streptomyces sp. NPDC037389. Next base: position 60,477 of record NZ_JBEZUS010000015.1, on the reverse strand, counting down.
GAGAAGTACGAACCGATCGCGATTGTCGGCATCGGGCTGCGCTTTCCCGGCGGATCCGAGTCGCTCGATGAGTTCGACGAATTCCTGCGAGCGGGACGCTCGGGAATCCGGGCGCTTCCCGAGGACCGCTGGGACGCCTCCGTATTCACCCCGGCGAGTGCCGACGAGAAGGGGAAGATTCATACGGCAGGCGGTGGTTTCCTCGACCGCATTGACCTCTTCGACGCCCCTTTCTTTAATATCTCGCCCAAAGAAGCCCAGTACATCGACCCCCAACAGCGCCTGGTCCTGGAGACGGCCTGGCATGCGCTGGAGAACGCCAGCATCGATCCCACCCCATTGCGGCGCGGGAACGGAGGCGTGTACGTCGGAGCGAGTTCCATCGATTACGCGCTGGAGATCGACGGGCTGCCCTATGAGGAACTCGACGGTCATCTGGCATCCGGCATCACGATGTTCCCGCTGTCCGGCAGGTTGTCGTATTTCCTCGGCTGGCGTGGTCCCAGCGTCAGCGTGGACACGGCGTGTTCCTCCTCGCTCAGCGCACTGCACATGGCGGTGCAGGGACTGCGTCAGGGGGAGTGCGACATCGCCCTGTGCGGCGGCGTGAACGCTCTGCACCACCCTCGCATCATGGTGATGTTCTCCCACGGCCAGATGCTCGCGGCTGACGGTCAGTGCAAGACGTTCGACGACGCCGCTGACGGTTATACACGGGCCGAGGGCTGCGGGATGCTGGTGCTCAAGCGGCTCTCGGACGCCGAACGTGACGGTGACTCCGTGCTGGCCCTGGTCCGTGGCACCGCCATCGGCCAGGACGGGGACAGTGCCGGGCTGACCGTGCCCAACGGCCCCGCTCAGGAGTTGGTGATCCGCCGTGCCCTGGGCGCGGCGCGGCTGGCACCGGGCGACATCCAGTATGTGGAGGCGCACGGAACCGGTACCCCGGTGGGCGACCCGATCGAACTGGGCGCCATCAACGATGTCTTCGCGGAGTCGCACACCCGTGAGAATCCGCTGATGGTCGGTTCAGTGAAGACCAATCTGGGGCACATGGAGCCGGCGTCCGGCGTCGTCGGCGTGATCAAGACGGTCCTGCAACTGCGCTCCGGCACGATCTACCCGCACCTGAACCTGACCACACCCTCCGCCCGCATCCCGTGGGACACCTACCCCGTCCGGGTGCCGACCGAGTGCACCCCGTGGCCGGGCGACGACACGCGGCGGGCAGTGGTGAACAGCTTCGGATTCGCGGGCACGATTTCCGCGGTCGTCCTGGAGGAGGCGCCGCACCGTGCGCCGACCGGCGGGGGCGAGGACGCAGCCGGTGAGCAGGGCACCGACGTCGAACGGCCGTCGGCGGTGTTCACCGTGTCCGGCAAGAACGCCGCGGCGCTGCGCCGCCAGGTCGAGCGTTACCAGGAATTCCTGGCCGACGATCCCGACATTGACATCGAGCGGCTGTGCTACACGGCCAACTTGGGGCGGGCGCATTTCTCCCATCGTCTCTCGGGCGTGGTCAAGGATCTGGGCGGACTGTCCGGGCTGCTCAAGGCCCAGCTGGCCAAGGACGAGCCACCCTCCGCCGGCAAGACACGTCGCGTCGCGTTCCTCTTCAGCGGGCAGGGCACTCAGTACAGCGGTATGGGCGCCGCCCTGTACGAGCGGTTCCCGGTGTTCCGCGAAAGCGTCGACACGTGCGACCGGATGTTCGCGGAGTACCTGGACATCTCGGTACGTGACCTGCTGCTCGGCACGGCCGACGACGCCACGCTGATAGATCGTACGGAATACACCCAGCCGGCGCTGTTCACCCTCGAATACGGCCTGGCGAAGCTGTGGATGTCCTGGGGCATGCGGCCCAACGTGCTCATCGGGCACAGCATCGGCGAGGTCGTCGCGGCCGCGGTGGCCGGGCTGTTCTCGCTCCCGGACGCGGTGAAACTGGTGGCCGTCCGGGCCCGGCTGATGCAGTCGGTGCGGACGGCGGGTGGCATGGCCGCTGTCCACGCGCCGGCGGACGAGGTCGAGCCGCTGCTCGAAGAGTCGCCCGAGCTCGCCATGGCGGCGGTCAACGCCCCCGGCCAGTGTGTGGTCTCCGGTGCCCAGGAGCCGCTGGACAAGCTGGTCGGGCGGCTGCGAGAGCGCGGCCTGCGAGTCGAACCGCTCTCCGTTTCGCACGCCTTCCACTCGCCGCTGATGCACGAGGTGTTCGACGAGTTCCGGGCCGCGCTCGACGGGATCTCCTTCAACGAACCGTCCCTTCCGCTGGTCTCCAACGTCACCGGCAAGGTCGCCGCCTTCCGCGAGATCGGCACGCCCGAGTATTGGGTGCGGCACATCGGAGAGCCGGTGCTCTTCATGGAGGGCGTCCGGGCGATCGAGAAGCGCGGCCGGCATGCCTTCGTCGAGCTGGGGCCGTCGGCAGCACTGACGGCACTGGCCAAGCAGTGCCTGACCGACGAGCACCATTGGGCTGCCAGCCTGCGCCGTCGCGGCCAGGGCACGGACGCGATCCTGCACGGCCTGGCGGACCTCTACACCGCCGGTATCTCGGTGGACTGGCCGGGTGTGCACGCGGGACGTGAGCTTCCGCGCGTCACCCTGCCCGAGTACGCGTTCCAACGCCGCCGCTACTGGCTGCCGCTGGACGGCGCCGGCGGTCCGGCCGGCGGCGTGGCGCGACAGGGCCCGGCCACGCACCCGCTCCTCGGCCAGGAGTCGTCGGAGGACCGGGACGGCGGCCCCGGCCTGCCGACGGGCCACGACACGGCGGACGCCCCGGAGTGGACCCGGGAGTTCAGCGCCGTCCTGGCACCGGGCAGCCCCGCCTGGTCGGCCGACCACACGGACCCCGAGGGCAACGCCCTGCTGCCCGCCGCGGCATACGTCGAACTCCTGCTGGCCGCGCAGGACGCGGTGTACGGCCACACCCAGGGCGTCATACGCGACCTGCGCCTGGACCACCCCCTCACGCTGCCCGAGGACGCCGCGGTGGAGGTACGTACCCGGCTGCGCGGACGGCCCGGCGGCGGCGCCGACGTCGAGGTGGTCAGCGGGCCCACGACGGACGAAGTCCGGCACGCCACCGCCGTACTGGACGACGGGGCCCCGGGCGGCGGGCCGGTGACCGGTCTGGACGCGCTCGCCGGTGCCCCCGGCGAGGCCGCCGAGCGGGCCGGCCAGGACGACGTGTACACCGATCTCGCCTCGGTGGGGCGGGTGTACGGAGAGGCGTTCCGGCTGCTCACCGGCGTCACGAGACACCCCGGCGGCGTGCTCACCGCGACCCTGTCCGCCCGGCGGGCGCACCCCGTCGAGCAGCTGCCCGTCGAGGTCCTGGAGAGCGCCCTGCAAGCGACAGCGGCGCTTGACGAGGACAGTCCCGCCTTCGCGCCGGTCGGCTTCGGCACCGTACGGCTGTTCAAAAAGCCGCGTAGCCGGGACCTGCGCATCGTGGCTCGGGTGGCCGCCGACGGGCCCGCCCGGCGGTCGGCCGACCTGCTGCTCCTGGAGGGCGGGCTGCCCGTGGCCGAGCTGACCGGCGTGCGGCTGGCACCGGTCGGCCGCCCGGCGCCCACGCCGTTCCTGCACCGGCCGGTCTGGCTGCGCCGGAGCCCGGCACGGGGAGCGGAGCAGGCGACGCGTCATGTGCTGGTCCTGGGGGACCGGCGTGAGTGGCTGACAGCGGCGGGGGAACGGGCCGCCGAGCGCGGTGTACGGCTGTCGCCCGTCGGCTCGGTCCAGGAGCTGCCCGCCGCGCTCGAGGACACCTCCGTGACCGATGTGTGCTGGCTCTGGCACGCGGACGACACGCCGATGTCCGCCGGGAGGCTGCGGGCGGAATGCGAGCGCAACTACCGGGACCTGCTGGCACTGGTGGCCGCGCTGTCAGGCGGGGAGCAGGGGCGGTCACCACGGCTGTGGCTGGTGACCGAGCGGGGCCAGTGGCTGCCCGGCGACGTGCCGGGCACCGGTGAGCAACTGGTCGCGGCGACGCTGTGGGGCTTCGGTCACGTGTTGCTCAACGAGTATCCGCAGCATCGCGCCACGCTGGTCGACACCGGGCGGGACACCGACCCGGACGTTCTGTTCGACGAGTGGCTGGCGCAGGACACCGGTGAGTACCAGGTGGCCTACCGGGGCGTGCGGCGCCATGTACGCCGTCTGCTGACGGGGGAGCGGACCCCGGCGTGGCAGGGCGGCTTCGAGGTCCGGACCGGGGGCGACGGCGCGGACGGGGAGCAGTACGGCCAGGACGACGGCGCCTCGCGACAGGGCGGGACCCGCACCGATGTGGCGGAGCTTGTGCCGGTCCCCGCGGAGGACATCGCTCCTGCGGCCGGCCACGTCCAGGTGCTGGTGCACGCGGTCGGCCTGACCGGCCGGGACCTGACGGAACCGGGCGTACCGGGTACCAGCTGCACCGGCACGGTCCTCGCGGTGGGCGACGGGGTCGCGCGGTGGGCCGTCGGCGACCGCGTGGTGGCACGCCACCACGGCACGCTGCGGCGGACGGTCACCGTGCCGTCGGACGCGGTCTCGCCCGCGCCGGGCGACATCTGCCTGACGGAGCTGGCCGGCGCCGCCGGAATGGCGGACAGCGACGGCCCGGCCACGCCGGACGTCGACGTGTACGGAGTGGACGAGGTGGGGGAGGCCTTGGAGGCGGTGCGCCGTGGGACCTCCGGTGCGCGGGTCGTGGTGTCCCTCGCACCCGAGCCGTCCGCGTCGACGGCCACGGCCGGTCCGCGTCCGACCGGGAGCCCGGCCCCTGTGGTCCGGCCCGACCGCACCTATCTGGTCTCCGGCGGCCTGGGCGGGCTCGGCCTGGTAACGGCCGAGAAGCTGGTGGATCTCGGCGCCCGCCACCTGGTCCTGGTCAGCCGCAGCGGGCAGCCGACCCCAGAAGCCGCCGAGCTGCTCGCGGCGCTGTCCGAGCGTGCCGAGGTGACCCTCGCGCGGGCCGACCTCGGCTCCGCCGAAGACGTGGCGCGGCTGACGGCCGGGCTCCGGGACGCCGCCGTGCCCGTGGGCGGCATCGTGCACGCGGCCGGCGCCGCGGGAAAGTCGCTGATCGGCTCCTTGACCTGGGAGGCCGTCGACGAGCAGTTGCGTGCGCAGGCATACGGTGGCTGGCTGCTGCACGAGGCGAGCCTGGACTTCCCCGAGCTCGACTTCTTCGTTGTCCATTCCTCGATCGCCTCGGTGCTGGGCGGCGCCACCCAGGCCCACTACGCCGCCGCCTTCGCCTTCCTGGACGGCCTGGTGGCCTGGCGCGCCCGGTCCGGTCTGCCCGCCCTGGCGGTGAACTGGGGCGCGTGGGGCCGGGTCGGCATGTCGGCCCGGCTGGAGGAGAACCTCGGTCGAGAACTGCGGCGCAGCGGCGTCCGGTTCTTCTCGCCCGTGCGGGCCCTGCGGACGCTGGAACGGCTGCTGGCGGGTCCGGCGGCCCAACGGGTGGCCGGCGAGTTCGACTGGGACCGCTATGTCGCGCCCAGCATGCTCGACAACGCCCTGTACTCCAGGCTGGTCCGCGCCCGTACGCGGGAGGACAACGGCTTCGACGTGAACGCGCTGCTGGCCAATCCGGAGAGTGAGCGGAAGCTGACGATCAGGCGGATGGTGCTGGAGTTCCTCGCCGTCGCGCTGCACGCGGAGGACGAGGAGCACATGGATGCCGGCACCGAGTTCGTGGCACTCGGGCTGGATTCCTTGATGGCCCTGGACCTGCGGACCGGTCTGGAGAAGGCCTTCCGGATCGCGCTGCCGGCCACCCTGACCTTCGACCATCCCACGCCCCAGGAACTGGCCGAATTCCTCGACAGCCGGCTCATGGCAGCCGCACCGGTGACCGGATGAGTACCGGCGCCTGTCCCTACGGGGCCCGCCCGCCCATGGAACCCAAAGGCCCACCGAACCCACGGGCCCACGAGCTTCTGGAGGAGAGAGTGAGCGTAGCGAGGGACTGGACCCTGGTCGCGACGTCCGCGGCGCACTCCCGGGCCCGCGCCGGTCATGTCGCGATCCGCTGCGAGGACCGCCAGGTCACCTATGGGGAGCTGCACCGCGTGAGCAACCACCTCGCGCACGCGTTGCGGGCGGCCGGAGTGGGCCGGGGCACGCGGGTGGCCTACCTCGGCCGGGAGTCGGAGTACTACTACACCGCAGTCCTCGGCTGCGCCAAGGCCGGAGCCGTCCTGGTACCCGTCAACTGGCGGCTGACCACCGGCGAGATCGACCACATCCTGCGCGATTCCGGCGCGGAACTCCTCTTCGTCGACGAGGAGTTCCGCGGCCTGGCCGAGCGCGTGGGAGCGGAGCTGCCCGGACGGCTCCGCGTGGTCACCACCGACCGGGCCGGTGACCCCGACCCGGGCGCGGGCCTGCGGGAGTGGTGGGCCGGCTCGCCCGGCACCGACATCGACCTCGGCGCGGACCCGGACGACGCCGTCGTACAGATCTACACCAGCGGCACCACCGGCAAGCCCAAGGGCGCGGTCATCCCGCACCGCAGCTTCTTCACCCTGCCGGAACAGTTCGCCGTCGCCGGCGTGGACTGGATCGACTGGCTCCCGGACGACGTCAGTCTCATCTCGCTGCCCGGACTGGGGACGGCCGGCATCGGCTGGTTCATGCACGGCTTCAACGCCGGGCTGACCAACGTGGTGATGCGCGCGTTCATCCCGCAGGAGGCGGTTCGGCTCATCAGGGAGCACGGAGTGACCATCACCTTCGCCGCGCCGGCCATGCTGCAGATGATGCTCGACGAGGACGGGGCCGGGCCGGACGCGTTCCAGTCGATGCGCAAGATCGCTTACGGCGGGGCACCGATCAGCGAGAACCTGCTCGCCCGCTGCATGGAGGTGTACCGCTGTGCGTTCGCGCAGATCTACGCCAGTACGGAGACCGCCAGCGTGGCGGTGTGCCTGCCGCCGGACGAACACCGGCCGGGCAGCCCGCTGCTGCGCTCGGCCGGGCTGGTATGTCCCGGGAACGAGCTGAAGGTGATCGACGAGCAGGGCGCGACGCTGCCGCCCGGCCGTATAGGCCAGGTGTGCGTCCGTACTCCGGCCGCCATGCTCGGATACTGGAACCTGCCGGACGCCTCCCGGGAAACCCTCGTGGACGGCTGGCTGCTCATGGGGGACGCGGGCTATCTCGACGAGTCCGGGCACCTGTTCCTGTGCGACCGGATCAACGACACGATCATCGTGGCCGGGCAGAACATCTACCCAGCCGAGGTGGAGACGCAGCTCGCCGAGCATCCGGCGGTGGCCGACACAGCGGTGGTCGGGATGCCCCACCCGCAGTGGGGGGAGGCCGTGCACGCCTGTGTCGTGACGCGGCCGGACGCCACGGTCACCCCGCGCGAGCTGCTGCTCTTCCTGCGCGGCCGGCTGGCCGACTACAAGATTCCCACCGCCTTCCACTTCGTGGACGCCCTGGAGCGCAACCCGGCCGGCAAGATCCTCCGCCGGGCCGTACGCGAGGAACTGCGCACGGCGACCACCACCCTCTGATCCGGAAGGAACTCTCCCATGGCCAACGGGCCCTCCTCTGGAGACTTGAGTGTCGGCGTCCTGCTTCCCACCAGGGAGCAGGCGATCAGAGGGGACTTCGCCGCGGAACCGCTGCTGGAGTTCGCGCGCCAAGCCGAACTGCTCGGGTTCGACTCGGTGTGGGCGGGCGACTCGCTCACCGCGCGGCCCCGGCTGGACCCCCTCGTCCTGTTGTCCGCGGTCGGGGCGGCGACGAGCCGGGTCACCCTCGGCACCGCCGCCCTCACGGCCGCGCTGCGCCCTCCGCTGATCGGCGCGAACATGATCGCCTGCCTGGACCAGGTGTGCGGCTCCAGGCTGGTACTCGGCCTCGGCGCCGGCTTCCCCGTCCCCGAGTCCGAGGCGGAGTTCGCCGCCGCCGGCGTGCCCTTCCAGGGCCGGGCGGGGAGGCTGGACGAGACCGCGGCCTTGTGGCGCGGCGCGTGGCGCAGCACCCAGGACGGCGCGCCGACCGGCTTCACCGGACGGCGCTGGCAGGCCGAGGGGCTCGACCGGCTGCCCGTGCCGCACAGGCCGGGAGGGCCACCCTTGTGGCTGGCGGGCAGCGACACGCCCCGGGTGCTGGAGCGGGTCGCCCGGATGTACGACGGCTGGCTGCCGTTCCTGCCCACGGCGGGCGCGTACGGCCGTGCCTGGCAGCGGATTCGCGGGCTGAGCGAGGCGGCCGGACGGCCTGCGGACGCGGTGACCCCGGCGCTCTATGCCACGATCACCGTCGACGACGACCGGGAGCGGGCGCGCCGGGAGCTGGACGACTACCTGCGGCACTATTACGGCCGCTCGTTGGAGCAGATGTCAGCCCTGCAGGCGTACGCCTGGGGGAGCGCCGAGGAGTGCGCGGAATGGCTGGCGGGCTATGTGCGGGCCGGTGCGCGGCATGTGGTGCTGCGCATCGGGTCGCTCCACCCGGAGTCCCGGCTCAAGGAGATCGCCGAGACGGTGCTGCCCGCGGTACGCGGCTGACAACGAAGACGACCACATCAGACGCGTCAATCGCGTCCGACGCATCATTCCTACGTCACCCCGAGGGGACAACGGTGAAGGAATCCATCGCCAAGAAGGTGTCCGCCCCCGGACATTGGTTCCAGCCCGGCGAGCTGGGGCCGGAGGCCGAGATCAGGCTGTTCCTCTTCCCGCACGCGGGCAGCGGGGCGATCATCTACCGTGACTGGGCGGACCTGCTGCCGTCCGACATCGGCGCGCAGGCGGTGACGCTGCCCGGCCGCCAGGAGCGCCGTGAGGAGGTGGCCTACACCGAGTGGGAGCCGCTGCTGGACGGGCTCTACGAGGCCGTGGTCGCCGAATGCGACGACCGCCCGTTCGCCTTCTTCGGGCACTGCCTCGGGGCTCAGCTGGCGTACCACCTGTCGGTGCGCATGAACGACGACGGCATCACGGGGCCCCTGCTGCTGGGGATGTCCGGCTGGGCGCCGGAGGGGTTCTTCAACCCCACCAAGGAACACATCGGCATGCCGCAGGAGGAGCTGGTCGGCTGGATCAAGAAGCTGGGCTCCTTCCCTGCCGAGATCTACGACAACCCCGAGATGCTGCAGATGGTCATCCCGGCGCTGCGGGCCGACCTCTCGGTCGCTGCGCAGCGCGTCGACGAGGGCGCAGAGGTGCCCTGCCCGCTGGTGTCCTACGGAGGCAAGTCCGACCCACTGATGGAGGAGGACGACGCCTTCGCCTCCTGGGTGCCGCGCAGCCCGCAGTACCTGGGACACAGTGAGTTCTCCGGCGGCCACTTCTTCATCGACAAGCACGCGCTGGCGGTCACCTCGGACTTCACCCGCCACCTCTACCGGCTCGCGGGGAGCCGCGGCTGAGCGCCGGAGCGACGGCCGGGCGGACGGCTGTGCGGCTTTGCGGGAGATGGCCTCCCGTGAAGCCGCACAGCCGTCCTTACCCACGACGTAATCGACAGCCATGGCCGGAGCTGACAACGTGAGGGCGAGCAACAGACGAGTGGTACCAGGAGGTTCCCCCGACATGCAGTCCGAGGTTCACGCCGAGAACGGCCGTGACGAGATCGCAGACCGGATCAAGCAGGAGGCGATGCGGGACGTATCACGGCACGGCGGCGACGACCTGTCGGTGCCGGATCTGGCGAAGCGGCTGGGCATCGATCCCGCGCAGGCCGAGAAGCGTTTCCCGAGCCGTGACGAGTTACTGACGGCGCTCATCCTCGACGCCTACGACGCGATGGGGGACAGCGCCGAACACGGCGCGCGCCAGGCCGAGGAGAGCGGTGCCGGCCTGCTCGGAAGGTGGGTCGGGGTGTGCCGCGGCGTGCGTGCCTGGGCCGTGGCCGAACCCCGGCAGTTCGCGCTCGTCTGGGGGCCGCCGCTCAGCGGTTACGACGCGCCGCCCGAAACCATGGCGGCCGGCGGGCGGACGCCCGTCGCACTGATCGGCATCGTGCGGGAGGCCGTCAAGTCCGAGGCGCTGCGGGAGCACGCCCTCACCCCGCCGCTCGACGAGGGCATGCGGCGCAACGTCGAGATCCTGTCCTCCAGCATCTCGGCGGGGCTTCCGGACATTGTCATCGCGCGGATGAACATCGCCTGGACCCAGCTGCTGGGCATGACCGGCTTCGCGGTGTACGGGCACATCGCCGGTGTGGCGGCCGACCCCGTCGCGTTCTTCGACCACGCGGCGGCGTCCATGGGTGAGTACGTGGGCCTGCCGCGCTGATCCACCCCTCTTCCGGCCCGGCCGTGCGCTTGTCGCCGGCCGGGTCAGTCGTGTGTCAGATACGGGTCAGCCGTGCGTCAGCATGCCCGCCAATAGTGGATGCCGAGGCAATGCCCGCGCACATCTCATTGGACAAGCGAGGTACGAATGACGCTCGACGCACAAGAGGACGTCCTCGACTGGCCCTTCGCCCGCACCCATGACGGCTGTCCCGCGCCGGTCCTGGCCAAGCTGCGACAGCGGCCGCCCAGCGCGATCCGGCTACCGGCCGGTGCGGTGGGAACGCAGCTCGCCTGGCTGGTGACCCGCTACCCGGACGTCCACCAGGCTCTCAAGGATCCGCGGCTGAGCGCCGACGAACTCGCCCCCGGCGCCCCCGTCCGGCTCCAGGTACCGCCGGGCGGTCGGCCGAGTTCCTTCCTGCGCATGGACGACCCCGAGCACAGCAGGCTGCGCGGCATGATCGCGTCCGAGTTCACCGCCCGTCGGGTGCGGACGATGCGTCCCGCGATCCAGCGGCTGGTCGATGAACTCCTCGACGAACTCCAGGCGCTGCCACGCCCGGCGGACCTGCACGACGTCTTCTCCATGCGGCTGCCGACGCTGGTCATCGCCCGGGTGCTGGGAGTGCCCGACGAGGACTCCGAGTTCTTCACGGACAAGACCCGCGGTGCCCTCTCCCAGGGAAATCCGGAGGAATCCTACGCGGCGTTCCTGGAGATGACGCGGTACCTGGAGGACATGGCCGACCGGAGCATCCGGGAGCCCGGCGAGGACCTGATCGGCCGGCTGGCCGTGCGGGCGGCGGCCGGGGAGATCACCCGGGACGAGATCGTGGGCATCGCCCGGCTGGTCCTCGTCGCCGGCCACGAGACCACGACGAATCAGATCGCCCTGAGCGTCCTCAGCATGCTGCGGGACTCCGCGCTGCGGGCCCGTGTCATGGCCGATCCCGGCGAACTGATTCCCCGATATGTCGAGGAGTCGATGCGGTTCTGGTCGCTGTCGCAGGACGCCATCCTCCGGGTGGCCCTGGAGGACCTGGACCTCGGCGGCGTCACCGTGCACAAGGGAGAGGCGGTGGTGATCTCCATTCCCGCAGCCAACCACGACGAGTCGGTCTTCTCGGACCCCGCGGTCATCGATGTCGACCGGGACACCGGCGCGCACCTCCAGTGGGGGCTCGGCCCGCACTACTGCCTGGGCGCGCCGCTGGCCCGGCTGGAGATGGAACTCGCCCTGACGTCCCTGTTCGGCCGTCTTCCCACTCTGGAGCTGGCCGTCGACGAAGCGGACGGGCTGTTCCGTCAGGGAACCGTCTTCCACGGGCTGGATTCGCTGCCGGTCACCTGGTAGCCGCGGGCCGGCAAGAAAAAGCTCCGGGCTTCACCACCGGGTCGCGGGTGGTGAAGCCCGGATTCTCATGGGGCAGCCGCCGGTTCAGTGCCCGGCGACGGGCTCCCCCACACTGGTGTCCGCGCCGCTGCTCTCGGGAGCCGGGTCCGCGGCCGGCTTGGGCAGCGCCTGCACGAGCAGGGCGGCGACGACCGGGAAGACGACGATGAGCGCGATGCTGAGGTAGAAGGCCCGGGGGTAGTCCTGCGACACCGGCGAGTCGCCGAGGACGCCGAAGAAGACCAGGCCGACGAGGGAGGTGCCCAGGGCCGCGCCGCCCTCCATCGCGGTGGACAGCACACCGGAAGCCGCGGAGGCGTGCTGGGGGTCGACGTCCGCCATGGCCGCGGCCGGCAGCGGCGCGGCGACCAGGCCCATGCCGAAACCGGCGATCAGCAGGCCGGGGGCGACCCAGCCGGGTGCACCGACGGTACCGAGCTGTGCGACGATCACCGCCACCACCGTGTATCCGATGGCGACCAGCCCGGCGCCCACGGCGATGACCTGGTTGCCGATCCGGGCGGCGATCCGCGTGGCGAGGAACGAAGAACCGAAGAACCCGACGCTCATGGTGGTGAAAAGCAGGCCCGAAGCCAGGGCGCCCAGGCCCTTGCCCTCCTGCATGTAGATCGCGAAGAGCAGGAAGAACGAGCCCATGGACATGAAGTAGACGCAGTAGGCCGTGACGCCGAAGGTGAAGCCTCGGCTGCGGAACAGCCCGGGGTTGATCAGCGGCGCGGCGTCCCGCGCTGCCAGCCGCCGCTGGTGCGTGATGAACAGCGCGAACAGCGGTACGGCCGCGATCAGCGACACCCACGCCCACAGCGGCCAGCCCTGCTCCCGGCCCTCCAGCAGCGGCAGCATCACCGCGGCCAGGCTCACCGTGCCCAGCGCGGCGCCGGCCAGATCGAGCCGGGCACCGGCACCCGGGCGGATGTCGGGGATCGTCTTCGGCGTCAGTACGAGGATGACCGCGCCGATCGGAAGGTTGATCAGGAAGATGGTCCGCCAGTCCAGCCCGCCGACGTTCAGGGCGATCAGCACGCCGCCGATGAGCTGTCCGCACAAGCCGGACAGGCCCAGCATCAGCCCGTAGGCACCGAAGGCGCGGGCCCGGGCCGCACCGGTGTAGACGTGGCCCACGATGGCGAGCACCTGCGGCGCCAGCAGGGCCGAGGCGAGCCCCTGGACGATGCGGGCGCCGATGAGCACCCAGATGGAGGGCGCCATCCCGCAGGCCGCCGAGGCGACGGTGAACAGGGCGAGCCCGGTCAGGAACATCCGGCGGGGGCCGAAGAGGTCGCCCATCCGCCCGCCGGTGATGAGCCCCACGCACAGGGCGGCACCGTAACCCACCATGACCAGCTGTGTCTCCGGCGCGCCGGCGCCCAGGTCGTGCTGAATGGAGGGGATGGCGACGTTGACGATGAAGAAGTCCAGGAAGGCGATGAAGCCGCCGATCAGAACGACGGCCAACGGCGCCCACGAGGGTCGGTCAGCTGCCCGGACTACAGCCTGGGGACTGGTCATGACGAGGTCTTCCATCCTTTGTCGAGTGAATCGGAGTGAGGCTAGAGCCGGTTCACTGACATCCAGTGTCAGTGAACCGGCATAGGCTGGAAACATGCGTGCGAGTCGGCTGGTGAGCATCCTGTTGCTGCTTCAGACGCGCGGGCGGATGACCGCGCAGGAGCTGGCGGAGACCCTGGAGGTGTCCGTCCGCACCGTCTACCGGGACATGGAGTCGCTCAGCGCCTCGGGTATCCCGCTGTACGGAGAAGCCGGCCGCGCGGGCGGCTACCAGCTCCTGAAGGGGTACCGCACCCGGCTCACCGGCCTCACTGCCGACGAGGCCCGCGCGCTGTTCCTGACCGGACTGCCCACGGCCGCGGCGGACCTGGGACTCGGCCCCGTGGCGGCCGAAGCGCGGCTGAAGGTGAGCGCCGCCCTGCCGCCGGAGATGCGCGAGCACGCCGAACAGTCCCGCCGGCGGGTCTACATCGACATTCCCGGCTGGTACCAGGACTCCGACGACGCGCCCCAACTGGCCGCGTTGGCCGACGCGGTGTGGAACCAGCAGACCGTACGCATCCGGTACGAACGCTGGGCCGCGCCGCACGAGGTGCTGCGCACCGTCTGCCCCTACGGGGTCGTGCTCAAGGCGGGCCGCTGGTACCTGGTGGCCGGGTCCGACCACGGAATCCGCACGTACAGGGTGTCCAGGATCCTGGAACTGCAGGCGCTCGACGAGACGTTCGAGCACCCTGAGGGCTTCGACCTGGCCGGTCACTGGCACGAGTATCTGGCCACCTTCGACGCGCGCCGGTTCCGGGAGAAGGTGGTCCTGCGGCTCTCGCCCGCCGCGCTGCGGGACATCGGACAGCTGCTGGAGCCGGCGGCCGCCCGCGCGGCCGAACGCTCGGCGGGCCCGCTGGACGCGGATGGCTGGACGAGGGTGACCGTGCCCATAGAGTCCGCCGAAAGGGCGCTCCCCGCGCTGCTGTCGATGGGAACGGAGGCCGAGGTGGTCGGCCCGCCGGAGCTCCGTGATCGTCTCCGGCGGACGCTCGCGGCGATGGCCGCGCGGTACGGGGACGGGGCGACGCCGGAATGAGCGGCCGCCCCGTCGCCGGGGCGGGGGCTCAGCGGGCCACGAAGCCCGGGGTGAACCGTACGGGCAGATTCCGCAGCCCCCGCATGACGACTCCCAGCCGCCACTCGAGGTCGCCGTCCTCCACGGCGAGGGCCAGATCCGGCAGCCGCCGCAGCACGGACCCGATCGCGACCTGCCCTTCCAGGCGTGCCAGCGGAGCCCCCAGGCAGTAGTGGATGCCGTGGCCGAAGGCGACGTGCTGGTTGTCCGCCCGGCCGATGTCGAAGGTGTCCGGGGCCGGGAACCGGCCCGGATCGCGATCGGCGGAGGCCAGCACGACGAGCAGCGACTCGTCCGACGGGATCACGACGTCGCCGACCTTGACCGGGCCGGTCGTGAACCGCCACGTCGCCGTCTCGACCGGCCCGTCGTACCGCAGCATCTCCTCCACCGCCGCAGGCAGCAGCGACTCGTCGGCACGCAGCGCGGCGAGCTGACCGGGATGGCGCAGCAGCGCGAGCAACCCGTTGCCTATCAGGTTCACCGTGGTCTCGTGCCCGGCGACCAGCAACAGGAACGCCATCCACACCACTTCGGCGTCGGTGAGGGAGTCGCCGTCCTCCGCCACCGACACCAGGGCCGACAGCAGCCCGTCGTCCTGCTCGGTGTGCTTGCGCCCCACCAGGTCCGTCATATAGGCGTTCAGCTGGTCGAAGGCGTCCTGCAACTGCGGCAGCAGCTCCTCGTCCTCGGAGACCAGGATCGACGTCCAGCGCCGGAAGTCCTCCTGGTCGGCCGTGGGCACGCCCAGCAGTTCGCAGATGACCGTGATCGGCAGCGGGAAGGCCAGGTCGTCGATCAGGTCGGCGCTGCCCTTCGCGACCACCTCGTCCAGCAGCGCGTCGGTGATCTCCTGGATGCGGGGCCGCAGTTCGCGCACCCGCCGGGCGGTGAACGCCCTGACCACCAGCTTGCGCAACCGCGTGTGGTCGGGCGGGTCGCTGTTGAGCATATGGGCCATCAGCTGGAAGTTGTCCTGCCCGCCCGCCTCCACCATGGCCTTCCGCAGCGCCTCGGGCACATTGACCGGGTCCTTGGAGAGCCGGGGGTCGGCCAGCACCGCGCGGGCGTCGGCATAGGTGGTGATGAGCCAGACGTCGCCGTATCCCGGAAGGTACACACGGTGTGCGGGGCCGCTTTCGCGCAATCGCGCGTAGAACTCATGGGGGTCCGCCTTGAACAGCGGATTCGTCACGTCGAACGTCACCAGGTCGGGCACTGGGTTTCTCCTCACTATGCCGCCGGGCCGGGCGGCCGCCGCCCGGCCCGGCGGTCACGGAACACGGGGACCGGTCATGCGGAAGCCGGGAGTTCCTCCGGGAACTGATGGTCGGTGCGGACCTTGCCGTCCGTGTCGAGAATCAGGTATTCCGTTCCGCGGGTGATGGGTGCACCACCCGAGGAAGGCACCATGTCCCAGGTGATGCGCACGGCATCGTGATTCTGCGCATAGGAATTCAGCACAAAGCTGAAACCCTTCTCCATGAATTCCTCTTGCGCCTCGCGAATGGCGGTTTCGATGCCCGAGTGGCCCAGGAACTCCTGGCTGCTGTTGGCGTACAGGGCAGCCTCCGCCCAGATCTCGCGGACCGCCTCGGCCCGGCGCGCCGGATCCGTTTCGTTCCAGGCGGAGACATACCGGTCCACGAGCCCTGTGATGTTGCTCAAGGAAGGTTTCCTTTCATGGAAAAGACCCCGGAGGGATTCTTCCCTCCGGGCCGGTCGGACGCGGCCAGCGTTGCACCGGCCGGACGCGCTGTCCATTACCTGTCGAGTAATGCGGGTTTAACGGAAACGGATTGCGCGGAACGCGCGTCAGCCGGCCGTCAGGGGCTGGTCAGCCGGGCCGGAGATGCTGCTGCGCGGCCAGTCCCCACGACCCCACAGGAGTGCATCCATGGCGGACCCCGACGTCCCGCGTCTGGAAGGCTGTCTCGTCATTGCCAATCCCCGTGCGGGCGCGGTGACCGAGGCGTTGATCACCGAGGTGACCGAGCGCTGCGCCCGGTACACCGACGTGCGCGTGGTGCGCACGGGGAGCCGCGGGGACGCGACGCGGCTGGTGGCGATGGACGTGGCGGCCCCGCACGACGGGGGCCTGCGCGTGGTGGTCGCGATGGGCGGCGACGGCACCGTACTGGAGGTCGTCAACGGCATGGTGACCGGCGACCGGGCGGCCGACGGGGTGGCCCTGCTGATCGTCCCGGCCGGCACCGGCAACTCCAACTACCGCGCGCACTGGGGCGAGCGGCCCTGGCAGGACGCGGTGGACCAGGCGCTCGGCGCCGGGCGGCCGGCGCCGAGCCGGCTCGACCTGGCCCGCGTCCGGGAGACGGGCGAGCTGATCGTCCTCGGCGCGGGCGCCGGGCTGACGGCCGAAGTCCTGAGCAGCGCCAGGGACATCCCGCTGAGCGGCAAGGACCGGCTGAAGGCCGGGCTGGAACACGCGGCCGCCCGGTTCTCCCCGTACGCGGGGCGGGTCACGGTCGACGGCGTGGTGGTGCACAAGGGCGACACCGTCCTGGCCAACGTCGGCGGCGGCCGGCACCGCGCCTGGCGTTACCTCGTCCTGCCTCACTCGGAACTGGACGACGGGCTGCTGGACGTCTGCGTGGTCGGCGCGGACACCGACCCGGGCGACGTTCCCGCGCTGCTGCTCGGCGGGGAGCACGTCGGCCGCCCGGGCGTGGTGTACGCGACGGGCCGCAGCGTCACCTTCGAACGGACCGATGGACTGCCACTGTGCTTCGAGCACGACGGGGAGCTCGCCCCGGACGCCGGGTCGCGGCGCACCATCGACGTGCTGCCGGCGGCCCTGCCCGTACTGTGCGCCACCGCGGCCCGGCCGGACCGGCGATGAAGGCGCCGGAGCCGCTCCTCGGCGAGCTGACCCGGTGGGCGGCCACGCTGCGGTTCGAGGACCTGCCGCGGCGCGTGACCGACCTGGCCAAGAGCCAGCTCGTCTCCCAATTGGCGGCGATCCGCGCCGGGCTGGCACATCCGCTCGGCGGCAAGCTCGTCCGCGCCTTCGGTGGGCCGCTGCAGCCCGATCCCGCGCGGGCGGCCTGTGTGCTCGCCGGGCTGGGGTCCTGGCTGAACCTGGACGACACCGCGTACGCCGGCCACCTGTCGAACTCGACCGTGGCGGTGCCGCTCGCCTACGCCCGTGAGCGCCGTGCGGACGGCAGAGCGCTCCTCACAGCGGTGGTGGCGGCCAACGAGTGCGCGGCACGGGTCACCGCGGCCGCCACCCTGGGCCCGTTCCGGGGACAGACGGCTGCCCACACGAGCCTGGTCGGCGGGGTGGCCGGACGGCTCCACGGCACCGGGGCCGCGGCGCCGGAATGGGCCCGGGCACTGGGGCTCGCCCTGACGATGCCGCCGTGGACCCTCATGCACGGTTTCCTCGGCGGCGAGGCCCGCGTGCTGTCGGCGTTCACGCCCGTACGGATGGCCATGGACGCGTGCGACGCCGCCGGCGCCGGGGTGACCTCGGCACCGGACGTCCTCGAACACCCGCAGGGCTTCCTGGCCCAGTTCGCCGCCGTGCCCCTGCCCGAGGCGGTGACGACCGGGCTCGGCAGCCGGTGGCACACCGACACGCTGTCCTTCAAGGTCCGCCCCGGCGGCCCCGGCGTCGACAGCGCGGTGGACTGCGCACTGGAGATCCGCCGGCGGCTGGCGGACGCGGCGGAGTCCGCCGCGGATCCCGTGCGCCCCGAGGACATCACCGAGGTGATCGTCGAGACCTCCTTCTACACGATGCACGCCGAACGGCTGGCCCGCGCGCACGACGAAGGGCCGCGTACGCCGGCGAGCGTGCTGCCGCTGTCCGTCCCGTACGCGGTCGCCACCGCGCTGATCGAGGGCGCCCTCACCGTGGCGGACTTCACCGCACCGGCGACCGACGACTCCCGGCGATGGCGGCTGGCGGAGCGGGTGCGGCTGATGGAGGACCCACTGATGACCCGCGACCTGTGGCACAGCGAAGCCCCGTTCGGCGAGGCGCTCCGGCAGGCGGCGGACCGCGGGCCCGCATGGCTCCGGGCGTTCGCGGGCCCGGACCGGGCCGCCCTGCTCGGCCGCACCGCCGCTCCCGCGGCGGACTTCCGGTACGCCACCAAGCACACCGGCGCCCGGGTCACCGTGCGCCTCGCGGACGGCCGGTCCTTCTGCGTGCGCCGGGACATCCCGCTCGGTGCGGCGGGTCCGGACACCCGGGCGCGCCACCGCGACCTGGTACGGGAGAAGTTCCTCGCGACCGGTGGCAAGAACGAGGTCGTAGAGGGGTTCGAGAGCCTGGAGGAGGCCGGCCCCGACCGGGTGGCCGAGCTGGTGGAGGCGGCACTCGGGGACCGCTGACCGCGATACGGGACGGCACGGAAGAGGACGGCAGGCCGGTGGCCTGCCGTCCTCCGTCGTTTCCCGCGGCCGCCGTCAGGTACCGGCCGGCCCCGTCCGGAGGCGGGCGTCCAGCGCCCGCACGGCCGCGTCCGCGTCACGGGCGAGCGTCTCGTCGTCCGGGGCGCCGATGATCGCCATGAGGAACTCGACCAGCGAGTTCTGCAGGGACTCCACACTCTTGTAATCCGGCTTGCCTACCTGCTGCTGGGCCTGGGACATGGTCATCTCCTGGTGGCAGAGGGGATTGTGGGGGGGTTTGTGTGTGGGGGGCAGAAAAATATGGGTGTCTCAAAAGGCGTTGCAGGCACGGAAGATATGGGCGAAACCGGCGAGCGACGCTTCGCCGTCGAAGGCCACGTACTCGGGAATCCGCAGCTCCGGTGCCCACTTCTCCTTGTAGGCCAGTTGGGACTTGGCCGGGTACAGCTGCTCCCCGTGCTCCCACAGAAAGCGCATGAGCCAGTGGAAGGAAGGGCTGTGCCCGGGAAGTTCGAGGTCCTCGTCCAGGCCGGTGAACGGTGTGAACCCGAAGTGCAGCCACTCTTCCCCCTCCGACCTGAATACCTCGATCGCGTGGGCGTTGATGGCCTCCATCAGTCCGGGAGAGCCGTCCGGGATACGGCGGCTGAGATCGTGCATCCAGCCCGCGCGGCTCCCGTACACCGGTGAATAGGAAATGTATCCCACCGGACGGTCCTCGATCGTGCCGAGGAAAAGCCGCCGATGCGTCTGCGCCGGGCCCCCGAGCTGCCCGACCAGGAATTCCAGGGCCCGCGGCGCCTCGCCCTTGGTGGCGAGCCAGGCCCCATCGATCTCCCGCAGCCGGTCCTGCCACTGGTCGGCGTCCACCTCGCTGACTTGCAGGCCGTTGCGGAGCGCACGAGAGATCTTGTTGCGCAGCTGCATGAACTTGGTCCCGCGCAGCGTGAAGTCGGGCAGCCGCACCGCCCAGGAGGCCCCGATCTGGTTCACGGTGAAGCCCTTCTGGGCGTAACGCTCGGCGTCGGCGCGCTGGAGCTGCACCCCGACGAGGCCCAGCCCCAGGGCGCGTGCGTGTGCCGCAAATCGGTCCAGCAGTGCGCCGTAGGAATCCGCCGCGGCGAACGGGCCGCCTAATTGCACCAGGAAACGGCCGGTGTGCCGGTAGATGATCACGCCGTCCGCCGCCGGGTCGGTAAATATTTCGTTTCCGCTGTTCAGGGCGAGAAAAGAACTCGGGTTCTCCGCCTGCGTGTGCCGGCGCACGGCATGCAGGACCAGGCTTTCTGCGGATGTGGGCGCGGGCATGCTGTGCTCCCTGTCGGGTGGGTCTGGCAGGACTGGGTCGGGGGCTACAGGGAAATTAGAGCAGCTGGAATTACCTGCCGGAAGGGGGGAACTTTCCGGTGTCAGAGGCGTGTCAGGTGCGTATCAGATCCATGTGCCATGCTCATTCCCGTGAACGGCGGGGGATACCACGCCGGGATCGAGGAGAGGTGCCCGGAGCGGCCTATCGGGGACCGTTGGCTCAACGGCGGTCTGGTTCACGCCAACGCAGGTTCAAATCCTGCCCTCTCCGCGACGGACATGTATACGGGCCCGGCTGCCTCACTTCGGCGGCCGGGCTTTTTCATGCCGCACGGAAGGGAGCCGGGCCGACGGTCAGGGAGATGTCAGCAGCGGATCAGGTCGGGCTGAAAGCATCGATCCGCTTCGGAAGTGATGTGCGGCGATACGGGGACCAGATCAGTCGAACCGCCCCGCGTGCCGGTGACACCGGGAAGGCGTATTCATGCGCGAAAAGCCACTGCACAGCTACAAGCTCTACATAGCCGGAAAGGACGTCGACGGCGACGGCTGGGTCTATACGGTCAGTTCCCGGTCGCTGCTCGAGGATGTTTTCACCAGCGTCGGGCTCAAACGGGAACTGGAAAGCGACCCGGAGTCCGAAGCCGCCCAGCACCCCTATGTCGCCGGCCGCTGCGCCATCGCCGGCGACGACGCGATCGACCTCGCCACCGAGGCGGCAGCGGCGGCGGCACCCGGCTGGGCCGCGGTGCCACTGGAGCGCCGCATGCTCCTGGGCACCCGATTCCGCGAGGAACTCCTGCGACATCAGGACGAGTTTGTGGAGATGCTCGTCACCGAGGCCCACCCGGTACGGCTCGCCCGATGGGAGCTGAGCTGCCTGCTGCAGGTCTTCAGCGAGGAGAGCCTGGAGTGGTACCGGAGCCAGATGCACACCGAGTTCCGGCACGGGCCCCGGCGGCTGATCGTCCGCAGGCAGCCCGACGGCGTGATCGCCTTCAACCCTCCGCAGAACGCCCCGGCCCCGAGCGCCGCCCTGGCCGTACTGGCACTCATGGCGGGCAACAGCGTGGTCGTCCGCGCCCCGCGCAGCATCGCGCTCAGCACGATGTGGCTGATGCGGGACGTGGTGGGGCCGCTCCTGGACGAAGCCGGTGCGCCTCCGGGCGTGCTGAACGCGGTGTGCGGCAACCCCCGCCAGACCCTGGAGCGCTGGCTGGCCGACCCACTGATCGACGACATCTTCTACATCGGTGGCAGCCAGGAGGGCCTGCGCTTCCAGGAGCGCTGCGTCGCCGCCGGAAAGAAACCGATCCTCGAACTGGCCGGCAACGACGGCATAGTGGTCTGGAAGGACGCGGACGTGGCGAAGGCCGCCGAGGCAATCGCCGAGGCGTTCTACGGTTCCGGTCAGATCTGCATGGTCCCCAACTACGTGCTGGTCCATCCCTCCATCGCCGACCGTCTCATCGCGGAGGTCGCCGAGCGTGCCGCGGAGGTACGTCCCGGATACCCGGAGGACGAGGACGTCCTGCTGTCGCCCGTACGCCGCAGCGAGCGCTTCTTCGCCCTGCTCCGGCAGGCCCTGGACCAGGGCGCCGAGCTGGTCACCGGCGGCCGGCGCACCGAACTGGACGGAACCCCGTCGGAATCCGGGGTGTTCCTCCAGCCGACCGTGCTGCGCGTCGACGGCCTGGTCCACGCCCGCGGGTTCGACGTCGTACGGCACGAGACGTTCTTCCCGCTGCTGCCGATCGTCGTCGCCGAGGCCGATGACGACGACAGCCTTCTGGAGGACTTCGTCACGTTCGTCAACAGCAACGATTACGGACTGCGCAACTCGCTGTGGGCCAAGGAACCCGCGGTGATCGACACGTTCGTGCAGCGCGTGGTCAACGGCGGCCTGCTGAAGGTGAACGACTCGCACATCGGGTTCCTCCCGTATCTGCCCAGCCACGGAGGCACCGGGCTGACCGGTGGCGTCTTCGGCGAGGCCAACTACCCGATGCTCAAGACCTCGCATGTGCAAGGGGTCAGCATCGCCGACGACATCAGCCCGCGCGACGCGGTCTTCGGCTCCTGACACCGCGGCCCCGCGGGGCGGCAGCGGTGCCCGAATCGGCATTGGATGTTCCATGCGCTCACTCGAACACGCCAGAGAACTGACCGAGCGGTTCTTCCCGGGCCTGCTCAAGACCCTGGAAAGCATTCCGTACGCGGAGCGGGAGGCCCGCGGCAGCCAGGTGATCGGCCTCTTCCGCGACCATGGAGGAGCGGGTCTGCTGGTCCCCACCGAATACGGTGGCCTCGGGGCCGACGTGCTGGAGGCCATTCGCGTGCAACGCGCCGTTGGCTCACTGTCCCCCTCGCTCGCGGCGGCGACTGCCATGCACCACTTCACCGTGGCGATGCTCTACGCCCTGGCCGCCGACCCCGGCCGGCTCAACGCCGCCCAGCTCGAACTGCTGCACGAGGTGGCACCCGGCAGGCGGCTACTGGCCTCCGGCTGGGCGGAGGGCAGTACCCAGCAGAACATCCTCGCCCCGGCGGTGACCGCGGCCAGGACCGAGGGCGGCTACCTCCTCAACGGCTCCAAGAAGCCCTGCAGCCTGGCCGGCTCGATGGACCTGCTCACCGCGAGCATCGCCGTGCCGGGCGCGGACGGCACGCCCGAACTGGCCCTGGCCCTGGTGCCGGCGTCCTCGCCCGGCCTGTCCGTCCACCACTTCTGGGACAACGAGGTACTCGCCGCCGCCGAGAGCGACGAGGTGCGGCTCGAGGACGTCTTCGTCTCGGAGGAACTGGTGGTGACGACGGCCGCCGACGACCCCGGCCGTCTGGAGGACCTGCAGACAGCCGGATTCGTCTGGTTCGAGCTCCTGATCTCCGCGGGCTACGCCGGCGCCGCGACGGCCCTCGTCGACCGGGTCATCGACAGGGAGCGGGGCGGCCCGAACGACCGCGCGGAACTCGCGCTGCGCGTGGAAGCGGCCTTCGCGCTGCTGGGAGGTACCGCCCGGGCGGTACGGGACGGGCTGGCGGGCGAGGCGGCCGTCGCCGAGGTACTGGTGGCCCGGTACGCCGCTCAGGAGGCCCTGACCGGGGCGGCGGACCGGTCGCTGGAACTGCTCGGCGGCATCGACTTCATCCGGTCGAACGAGAACGCCCGGCTGGCTGCCGCGGTCCGCCCGCTCATGTTCCACCCGCCGGGTCGGGCCTCCGCCGAGAACCCGCTGCTCAAGTGGTTCGCCGGCGCCCCGCTGGAGTTGGCGTGACCCCCGCCTCCCACCCGTCCACGCCCGCGCCGCCGCCCGGCGCGTACCTGCCCACAGGAGCCCCGCGATGACCGTCGTACCCGAGGCCAGGACCACCCCCGACACGGAGGAGGAGATCCTCGGCCTGTACCGCGCCCACCTGAGCAAGGGGCGGGCCACCCTCGCCGAACTGTTCGGCAGCCATATGGAGGTGGAGTCCTCCGGGGCGTGGCTCACCACGAGCGACGGCGAGCGCTTCCTCAACGCCGGTGGCTACGGCGTCTTCATCATGGGAGCCCGGCACCCCGTCGTCATGGAGGAGGTCGAGCGCCAGCTGCGGACCCATCCGACCGCCACCCGCATCCTGCTGGAGCCCACGGTGGCGCGGGCGGCCGAGGCGCTCGTCTCCATCACCCCGCCCGGCCTGGACCGGGTGCACTTCGCGCTCTCCGGCGCCGAGGCCGTGGAAACCGGCCTCAAGCTGGCCCGGGCCAACGGCCGCCGCCGCACGGTCGCCATGCACGGCGGGTACCACGGCAAGACCCTCGGTGCGCTGTCGGCCACGGCGAAGGAGGTCTACCAGAAGCCCTTCCGTCCGTTGATCCCGGACTTCACCCATCTGCCCTTCGGCGAAGCGGAGGCCCTGGAGCACGAGCTCGCCGCGCACCCCGGCGAGGTCTGCGTCATCCTCGAGCCCGTCCAGGGCGAGGGCGGAGTGATCATCCCGCCCAAGGGATACCTCAAGCAGGTCGAGGAACTGGTCCGCGAATACGACGGGTTCCTGATCCTGGACGAGGTGCAGTCCGGCTTCGGGCGGCTGGGCGAGTGGTGGGGCGCCGACACCGAAGGCGTCGTCCCCGACGTCCTGCTCGCGGGCAAGGCCCTGGGCGGCGGGGTGGTCCCGGTATCCGCGGCCGTCGCCACCCGCAAGGCGTTCCGCCCGTTCGACAAGGACCCGTACGTCCACACCGCCACGTTCTCCGGCCAGCCGCTGCTGATGGCCGCCGTGCAGGGCGCGATACGGGCCATCCATGAGGACCGGCTGGTCACCCGTGCGATGGACCTGGGGGCTCGGCTGCTGCCGCGGATCGCGGAGATAGCCCACCGGAACATCCCCGATCAGCTCGTCGACGTCCGCGGCCAGGGTCTGCTGATCGGCGTCGAACTGGTCGAGGCCGGCCTGGCCGGCGAGCTGCTGATCGAGCTGTTCAACCAGGGGGTCGTCGCCAACCACTCCATGAACGGAAGTTCCGTGGTGCGCTTCACGCCGCCGGCCGTCCTCACCAACCATGACATGGACTTTCTGCTCGACTCCTTCGACAAGGCCACCCGCCACCTGATCAGCGGCTCGGCCACGATGCCCGGAAGGCGGTAACCGATCGTGCGACATGTCGAACTGGACGTCCTGGTGCGCTCCGAGAAGGCGAAGACCGTTTTCGAAGCCGTCCAGCGCTGGGAGCGGTACCCGGAGCTCGCACCGCACGTACGAGCCACCACCGTGCACGCCGCCCACCCGGCGGAGGAGTGCAGCTCCAGCTGGGAACTGGAGTTCCGCAGTGGTCTGTTGCGCTGGACGGAGGACGATCGCTTCCACCCCGACACGTTGGAGATCCACTTCGAACAGTCCGACGGGGACTTCGACAGCTTCGCCGGCACCTGGCTGCTGACGCAGGACGGCGACGACGTCCGCCTGCGCTTCGAAGCCGATTTCGACTTCGGCATCCCCAGTCTCGAAGGCATCCTCGACCCCATCGCCGAACGCGTCATCAAGGAGACCATCGCCTGGGCGGTCGCCGGCCTCTTCCCCGGCACCGAACTGCTGGGCGACGTGGACCTGGGCACTCCCGAGGCCGGGGCCCCGGTCACGGCATGAGCCCACGCATCCATGAACCGCGGTAAGACACAGGAGGCGAACCGTGGACCAGGCCAACCCCTTCGAGACGCCGAGGACCTACTCCCTGCACCGCGCCGAGTACCTGGTCGGTCTGGCCGTGACGACCGGACTGATCATCGCGCGCCTCGACGAGATCCGCTGGCTGCCGGCGATCGCGCTGTTCCTCTACATCGACCTGATCGGCTACATCCCGGGAGCCATCGCGTTCCGGCGCGGTGGCGGCAAGCCCATCGCCAAGACCTACTACGTGCTCTACAACGTGATGCACAGCCTGATCACCCAGGGCGCCGTCGCGGCGCTGTGGTGCTGGCTGGTCCGGCCGGAGTGGGCGCTGCTGGTGCTGCCCTTCCACCTCTTCGGCGACCGCGGCCTGTTCGGCAACTTCATGAAGGCCTTCGCGCTGCCCTTCGAGCCGGTTCGGCAGAAGGGCTACCTGAGACTGCTGGACGACCTCGGCATCGCGCACCCCAAGCCGGTCGGCCATGTGCCGGACCCGGCGCCGGTCGGGCACATACCGGCCGCGCGGCACTCCGCCGAGGCACCGGGAGCCGCGGCACCGGAGGCGATCCGGTGACCACGGTGACGGGAGCACCCCTCGTCCGGCAGGAGGCGCTGCGCCGGCTCGCGGCGCCGGTCACCGTCGTGACGGTACGCCACGAGGACCGGCCGCACGGCACGACCATCAGCAGCGTGACCCGGGTGTCGAAGGCCCCGCTGCTGATGGGGGTCTGTCTGCGGGGCGGCTCGGCCTTCACCGGGCCGGCACCGGCATCCGGCTCTTGACGCCTCGTGGCACCAGAACCACGTCCCATGAAGGAGAAGGCAGGACCATGACCACCACCCCCTACGACGGAACCACGGCACCCGAGGCCGACTGGGACACCGCCCCTGGCCTCCTGGACGGGGCCATGAAACTGACGCTCGGGCCGCGCGACTGCGACCTCGCCTACTGGATCACCTCCGTCGCGCAGGGCACCTTGCGTGACCGGGGCGAGAGCGGACACCACAAGGACGCCGGCGTGCCGAACTTCCTGCGCGCCCCTGGACCGCTGCGCGAGGCCCTGGTCCTGGAGTTCGGCTTCCGCGGGCTGTCCGAGGAGATCGCCACCCGGCTGCTCGGCCACTACGTGACCATTGCCCCCGGCGTCCCGGAGATGGAGTTCTACGCCACCCAGCTGCTGGACGAGGCGCGGCACGCCCGGGTCTTCCGCAATCACCTGGTGGAGCTCGGTATGTCCGAAGCCACGCTCCTGGCGGACATCGAAGAGATGTCGGCGGACTACCGGCGCCGGGTATTGCAGCCGGTGGAGGACTTCACCCTCGACATCGTGCGCGACCAGGGCGACTTCATCGGCGGCGTCGCCGTGTTCGCCATCGTCATCGAAGGGGTGCTCGCTCCGGCGGCCGAGCTGAGCGAACGTAAATGGACCCCGCTGTCCCCGGCCACGGGGGAGATCTCCCGGGGCACGGCGATCGACGAGATCCGCCATCTGACGGTGGCCAGCACCATCCTCAAGGAGCACCTG
The DNA here is from genome assembly GCF_040636475.1 of Streptomyces sp. NPDC037389. Taxonomy (NCBI): domain Bacteria; kingdom Bacillati; phylum Actinomycetota; class Actinomycetes; order Kitasatosporales; family Streptomycetaceae; genus Streptomyces; species Streptomyces sp. NPDC037389. The sequence goes on along the minus strand of NZ_JBEZUS010000015.1, from coordinate 33,808 downwards.
GAGCGGCATCCCGAGGCGCGGGACCGGGTGCTGGAGATCATTCAGGCCGGGGCGCGGATGTGGGACGTGGTGCCCGACCGCGAGTTCGTCATCCACCGCGAGGAGCTCTTCCAGCAGGGGATGGCCGAACACGCCGACAAGGTCGGCGACTACGAGATCTGGCCCGGTGTACGGATGATCGACACCACTCCCGACCAGCGTTACGACATGGCCGAGCACTGGACCGACGAGATGGCCAGGACCCGGTTGGCCTACATGGGACTGCCCCCGGACGTGCTCGGCATCCAAGGGACGTCGGCGTGAGCCCCGTCGCTGCCGAGGCCGCGGACATCACCCGCCGCTACGGGCCGGCGGCGGTGATAACCGGCATCGGTGCGTACCTGCCGCCGGACGTGGTGACCAACGACGACCTCGCGGCCCGGCTGGACACCGATGACGCGTGGATCCGCAGCCGCACCGGGATCGCCCGTCGGCACGTGATCACGCCCGGCACGGCCACCTCCGACCTGGCGGTGGAGGCGGGACGCAGGGCGCTGGAGTCAGCGGGCGAGCGGCTCCCGGACGCGGTGGTGCTGGCGACCACCACACCGGACCGGCCCTGCCCGGCCACCGCCCCCGAGGTCGCCAACAGGCTCGGTCTGGGTGGCGTCGCGGCCTTCGACATCGCGGCCGTCTGTACCGGCTTCCTGTACGGACTCGCCACGGCCGCGGGACTGATCGCGTCCGGGGTGGCCGAACGCGTCCTGCTGATCGCCGCGGACGCCTTCACCACGATCATCGACCCGAACGACCGCGGAACCTCGGTGATCTTCGCCGACGGAGCCGGTGCGGTGGTGCTGCGGGCGGGCGGTCACGAGGAGCCGGGTGCGATCGGCCGGATCGTCCTGGGCAGCGACGGCGGGCTCAGCGACCTGATCGAAGTCCCGGCGGGCGGCTCCCGCACCCGTTCCTCCGGCGTCGCGCCGAAAGCCGGTGAGGAGTACTTCCGCATGCGGGGCCGTGAGACGTACCGGCACGCGGTCACCCGTATGACAGCGGCCTCGCGGTCGGCCGCCGAGTCCGCCGGCTGGACCACCGCGGACGACGTCGACCGGTTCGCCGCCCATCAGGCGAACGCCCGCATCCTCAGCGCGGTGGCGCAGGAACTGGGCATCCCCGCCACGCGTCAGCTGTCCAACATCGAACACGTGGGTAACACGGGGGCCGCGTCCATCCCCCTCCTGCTGGCTCGGTCAGCGGCCGAGGGCGCTCTGCTGCCGGGGCACCGGCTGCTGCTCACCGCTTTCGGCGGTGGGCTGGCGTGGGGCGCGACCACCGTGATCTGGCCTGACATCAAGGCGGGTTGACAGCCGGCCCGGTGGCCGGAGCGGAGCGCAAGCGAAGACCGATCAAAGTCAAGGAGACGACTCATGTTTGAAACCCTGAAGGAAATCCTGGTCAGCAAGCTCAAGGTGTCGCCGGAGCAGGTCACGCCCGACGCCACGAGGGAGGAGGTCGAGCTGGACTCGCTGGCGGTCGTCGAGCTGTCCCTGCTGCTGGAGAAGGAGCTGGGCATGGCCATCAGCGACGACGAACTGCTGGAAGCCGCCACGATCGGTGACATGGCCCGGCTGATGGAGCAGAGGAGCACGAAGGTCTGATGGCCGCCTCCGACATCGCGGTCACGGGTCTCGGCCTGGTGACGCCGGGGGGAGTCGGGGTCGACGCGAGTTGGGAGGCCGTCCGTACCGGCCGGCCCACCGCTGCACTCGACCCCGCCCTGGCAGGCAACACCGTCCGGCTGTCCTGCCGGGTTCCGGACTTCGACGCCGACGCGCTGCTGGGGGGACGCCGGGCACTGCGGCTCGATCCTTTCGTGCGGTTCGCCCTGGTGGCGGCCCGAGAGGCACTGGCGGACGCCGGGCTCGACCCGGCGACCTGGGACGGGGCGCGTGTCGGTGTCGTACTGGGCTGTGCCGACGGCGGCCCGGGTACCGTGGAGGCACAGCACCGTGTGCTGTTGGAAGAGGGCCCGGCCAAGGTCTCGCCACTGCTACTGCCCATGCAACTGCCCAACATGCTGGCGGGGCAGACGGCCATCGAGTTCGGGGCCACCGGCCCCAACATCGTGGTGGCCACTGCCTGTGCGTCCGGGGCGACCGCGATCGGTACGGCGCGGGACCTGCTCCTGCTGGACCGCTGCGACGTCGTACTGGCCGGCGGCAGCGAGGCTATGATCACGCCATTGGTGATGGCGGGCTTCGCCAAGATGGGAGCGCTCTCCCGTCGCGAGGACGACCCGGGAAGCGCCTCCCGGCCATTCGACGTCGATCGTGACGGTTTCGTGGCGGGGGAGGGCGCCGGCGTACTCGTCCTGGAGCGGATGGCCGATGCCAGGGCCCGTGGCACCCGCGCACGTGCCCGCATCACCGGATACGCGGCCGGAGCGGACGCCCACCACATGACAAGCCCTCATCCGGAGGGGAAGGGCGTCGAGGCGGTACTGCGCGCCGTACTCCGGGACGCGGGTGCTGCCCCGGCGGACGTCCACCATGTCAACGCGCACGGCACTTCCACTCCGCTGAACGACCTTGTCGAAGCACGGATGTTGAGCAAGGTGCTGCCGGACAGGCCGCTGGTCACGTCGACCAAGGGGGTCACCGGTCACCTCTTGGGCGCGGCCGGCGCGGTGGAGGCGGCGCTCAGCGTACTGACGGTGGAAACGGGCCTCGTGCCGCCCAACGCGGGCCTGCGCACCCTCGATCCACGACTGGAGATCGAGGTTCCCACCACGGCGACCGATGCCCGGATCTCCCTGGCCCTGAGCAATTCCTTCGGTTTCGGCGGGCAGAACGCGGTGCTGGCGATCGCCCGCACATGACCGGACCGCAGTGCCAAGCCCTTCCTGGACCGCCTCCGTCACCGCCCCCGTCGGTGGCGGAGGCTCGCCCGTACCGGGCCCGGTGGCGCACGGCGCCGTCTCCTGAACGGTGGCTCGACGACTGCCGTCCGTCCAGGAGACCGAATGCCGGTTCGATCAGCTTCTATCAGCGGGCCAGCGGTGAAAGATGCAGCGACGGGGCCTGGTTCAGAATTTCCTGGAAACGCAGCTCCAACTGCTTCGAGGGTTCCATGCCCAGCTCGTCGACCATCCGGCTGCGCACGCTGTTGTAGGCAGCGACGGCCTCTGCCTGGCGTCCGCCGCGGTAGAGGGCCAGCATCAGCATTTCGGTGATCCGCTCCCGCCAGGGGTGTACCGTACTCATTCTCTTGAGTTCACCGATGACACGGTTCGGATCTTCGTGGTCGATGCCGAGCCAGAGTTTTTCCTCCAGCGCGCTGAGGTGTTCCTCCTCCAGCTGTAGTGCCACGCTCTGGCACAGCGGTCCCAGGCTCACGTCCTGCAGCGGCGACCCTCGCCACAGGTCCAGAGCCTCTTCGAAGTAGGTGTACGCCCGGCCGGGGTCGGTGGCCAGAGCCTGGCGGGCCAGAGCGGTGCGTTCCCGGAAGACGTTCAGGTCCAGGTCCTCCGGTTGTATGTCCAGGACATAGCCCGGGGCCCGGGTGATGAGGGGCGGCGCGGTACCTTCGGAGCCGGCCAGGGTCTGCAGGGTGCGGCGCAGCCGGTAGACATGGGCCTGCAGTGAGTTCTCCACGGTCGGCGGCGGCCTTTCGCCCCATAATTCCGCGTAGAGTTGTTCGGCGGGCACGGGCCTGCAGTTGCTGACGAGCAGACTTGCCAGCAGCGTGCGCTGGCGCGATCCGGAGATTCCGCGGTAGCGGCCCCCGACTTCGACTCCGACGGAGCCGAGCACTCTGAACCTCACGTTCTGTTCTCCTTGCGGACTAGTGCGTCTCTTCGAGGAGGGGAGAATCACGCCCCTTCGGTGGATGCCGCACGGGGGCAGGCATCCGCCCAGCGTGAGAAGCCGCAGGCTATAGGGAGCGGCTGGAAAGAGTGGGAGTGTCCGATGGCCGAGCAGGTCGGTATTTTTTCCACGACAAAGCCATGGAACTCTTCATCAACGCCCCCGTTTACGGCAGTCAGCTCATTGACCAGAGAACATTGTATTGGGCGGGCGGTCCGCAAGCACATATTTTCGAGTGGGGGTGATTATGAGCCAACCGACATTCGGTACATTTCCTTGCGCGCGGGGCCCTGTCAAAAGCGGGCACAGTGGGTCGGATCGGGTGGCGGGTGGAGGTGTGCTCGTGTGGCCGCGGGGCCGTTAATGGCCGGTTGTTGTATATGGCAGGTTTGCGTCACCGCTGCTGCGGCCGAGGGTGCACGCCCTTATCGCGGCTTCACATGCCGCTTTTCCGTCGCTCTTCATTACCTCGGAGGTAATTGACGCGGAATGCCGGGACGGGAATCATATGGGAATGCCCTTTGTAAAGTCGAGCGACGATGTCGGGCTCTTCTACAACGACTGGGGTGCCGGCCGGCCGGTAGTGCTGCTGGGCACCGCGATGATGAACTCCCGGATGTGGGAGTTCCAGGCGCCGTACTTGGCCGCTCACGGCCTGCGCTGCATCACCTACGACCGGCGCGGTTGCGGGCGCTCGGACCAGCCGTGGGACGGTTACGACTACGACTCCCTCGCAGACGATCTCGCCGCCCTGATGGACCACCTCGACCTGCGCGACGCGGGGCTGGTCGGTTATGCGCTCGGGGGTGGGGAGGCGGTGCGCTACTTGGCGCGCCACGGAACCGACCGGGTGTCCCGGCTCGCACTGGTCGGTTCGACCACTCCCTTTATGATGAAGACGCCGGATAACCCCGATGGCCTGGACATCGCCGCCTTCACGGGGATGACCGAGGCCATGGTCAGGGACCGTCCGCGCTGGGCGGCGGAGCTCGCCGGGCAGTTCTTCGGGGGCGCGCACGCCGATCCGGGCGGTTCGCCCCTCTCGCCGGAACTCACGCGCTGGCTGGCGGAGCTGGCCCTCGACTGCTCGCCGAGGGCTGCCGTGGAGATCTACCGGTCCCTCTTCACCAGCGACCAGCGGGCCGAGACGGCAAAGATCACCCTGCCGACCCTCATCCTGCACGGCGAGGACGACTTGGGCGCGCCCATCGGGCTCTGCGCGGGAGCCACCGCCGCGCTGATCCCGCACAGTACCGTCATCCGTTACAAGGGCGCGGCACACGGACTCTTCGCCACCCACGCGGACCGGTTCAACGCGGATCTGCTGGACTTTATGACGGAATGACGACAGAGGTCTGACCGGGCCGCTCGACGCAGGCGGTCCGCGCGTCTGCGGCGCGCCGGAAAGCGGCGGCGGTCCGCTGGTCGGCGGGGTGCATCGTCTCGAGGGACAGCTCTGCCACGGTGATGTCCGTGGCCGCACCGAACGTGGCGATGGTGCTGAAGAGTTGGAGTTCGGTGCCCAGACCCAGGACACGGATCGAGGCGACGATCGTGTCCGAGAGATCCTCGCCGCGGCCGGGAGGCGTCGAGGCGTCGGGCCAGTACGCGCTCACCTCTTCGTACAGGCGACGCAGGCTCTCCCGGCCCGAGTAGATGGCTTGCCGGTACAGCCGGCCGGTGAGGTGGCTGCGCCACTCTTCGGCGTTGACCACCTGCCGCACCAGACCTTCGGGGTGGAGGCAGATCCGCATCACGTTGAGTGGCGGCACGAGGAGGTGGGGTGACACCTCTTGCAGGAGCAGCTCCGTGCCGGCGTTCATGGCGACGATGTTCTCGTCGACGTCGACCGCCAGGGCCGGGAACGGCGCGTGGGCTCCCAGAATCCGATTGACCGCTTCCCGGACGGCTGCCAGCCGGGGAGCCTCCAGCGGCGTCTCCTGGTACGTGGGGGCGTAACCCGCTGATACCAGCAATGTATTGCGCTGTCTCAACGGGATTTCCAGGCAGTCCGCGAGCCGCAGGACCAGTTCGCGGCTCGGGCGTGAGCGTCCCGTCTCGACGAAGCTCAAGTGCCGGGCCGATGCGTCGGCTTGCAGGGCCAGCTCGCTCTGGCTGACCTTCTTGCGTCGGCGCCAGTCTCGTAATAAGGCGCCGACATCGGAGCCCGTACTCATGGTCGTCACTCGGCGGATTATATCCGCCAGCCCTGAACCGGCGGCGGAACAGCCTTCCAAGTCCCAGCCGCGGGTGGGGAGACCGGATCCCCCTCCGTCGACAAGGGCGTCGGGTGAGGGCCTCCAACCTGTTTCCGCGCAGGTCAGCTTGTTCCTTTACATCGGGCGGTCACTCTCTGCATTGAGGCTCTGATCGTTGCGGTCTGCTTCGGTCACGTTCGATCAGCGTCTCGGGTCGCTTGACGGTTTTGCCCACGTCATGGCGGGTCGGCCGGTGCCGGTTCGGGATGCCTGGGGGCCGTCCGGGGCCTGGCCTGGACGGTTTGGGTGCACGGGCCGGACTGCGGAGGTGTGGTCGGATGTTTCTGAACCTGCGGCGGACGCGGGTCGGGGTGAGCGTGGTGCCGGGCCGGCTGGTCTTCTCCCAGGGCTTGCGCTGGTCCACGGTGAGCGGGAGCGCGAGGCGGAGCTGGGTGTGCGCCGCGATAATCAGCCAGGTCCGCCTGTCCGCCGCCTCCGGGCTCCGCAGCCGTGGCCTGGCCCAGCCGAGGGTCTGCTTGAACAGGCGGAATGTGTGCTCCAGGTCGAAGCGCCGCAGGTAGCACGACCACACGAAGTCGACGTGCTCGGCGTCGGCGCCGATGGCGGAGGACCACAGCCAGATGGGTGGCGCGTCGCGGTCGCCGGGGAGGTGGTCGACCTTCAGCCGGAGCAGGGTGCCCTCGACCAGGGGAAGTTCTCCGTTGTCGTCGATCCACGCGGAGCGGTGGGTCAGCAAGGGGTGTATCCGGTCCCATGCCTGGGTTTCGGCCTTGCCGTAGCGCGCGGTGTCGTTCCTGGTCAGCACTGTGGGTTCGGGCCAGGTGGCGGGGTCGGCGAGCTTGAACCGGGGCCCGTGCTTCGGAGGCCGGCCGCCTTTGGGGTCGTAGAGGTAGGCCGGCTTCGCGAGCCGCAGGACGCGGTCCGAGCGCAGGCGTCCGGCCACCTCGACCGGTAGATCGGACAGGACGTGCGCCAGGCGCATCGGGTCGTAGCCGGCGTCCATCACGACAAGGATCTTCCTGTCGCCCTCCCGCCACTGCCCGGCCGTGATCAAGCGCTCGACCACGGCCCGCAGCTGGCGGGCGGTCACCAGCGCCATGTCGTCGGCGGGGCCGAGGCGGACCATGTCCAGGACCTGCGTCCACGAGGTCCGGTCCGGGGTGAGCGCGGCGACGAACGAGTACGGCCAGCCCGGCACCACATGGTCCGATGAGCGGCCGTTACGGCCGTGGACCAGGCAGAACAGCCGCTCCGGCGAGCACGCCGCGTCCGAGCGCAGCCACGGGGAGACGTCCACGGTGAGCACGATCCGCCCGCCGAACCGTGGCAGAGGCAGCGATATCAGCAGGTCACGCAAGGCATCGGTGTCGAGGCGGCCGTGGTTCAAGGCTCCGTACAGCGAGCCGTAGCCACGCTGGTGCTCGGCGAGTAGCGACAGCTCCACAGGCGTCCGTGTCGGCCCGTCCGCGCACAGCAGCGCGTCGGCCAGTTCGAAGAACGCATCCGCTCGCGCGGACAGACACCCGTAGAAGGCCGTCCGAAAGCGTGACAGGTCCGCGAACGCCTCCCGCTCGCCAGTATGCACCAGCACACTCATCCCACGGCCTTCCTTGTGAACCCCTGGATCTCGTCGCAGAGTTCAGGATCACGAGGAAGACCGCCCCATACACTGCGGTCACCCTAAAGAGTGACCATGTGGCTGGCCCTGACGACAAGGAACAAGCCGAGAATGCGTTGGAAAGCCCCTCATCGAAGGGCTGAGGCTGCTGGATGCTCGTTGGTTCTGGCGTCCGGTGGGGGTCGCCCCCCAGTACCGCCGCGAGTGCTTAGCCTCTCTCCCGGGGGTGCCGAAGAGGGCATTGTGGCCGGCGCGGACACCAGTTCCGGTCTTCACCTCTTGGTGTAGCTGCTCTGGCTCTTAGCGTAAAAGCGGCATTGAGGGACAGTCTCGTACCGGCCCCAGCGCATGGGCGGATCTGGGGCAATGAGCCTGTGGAGGTGCCGTGTTCAAGCGTTTCGGTCTGCTGACCTCAGCGTGTGTCCTGCTGATCCTGGCTCCAGCCGGGTCGGCGTACGCGGATCCCGGAGACCTGGGGCTTTCCGATCTGACGCATGTCGTCAGTAATGAGCTGCCCGGGGCCGGCCAGGTGGTGAGCGATCTAAGCCCTGAGCTGGGTGCTCTCATCGACGGCCCCGGCGGGGCACTCTGACCGGGCGCCACGGCCTAAGCCAGCGATCCGGTCGCCACCGGACGCCGACTGCGGCAGGACCGAGCCCTTCACACCCGCTCCAGCAGCAGGCATACGACTGAACAGGGAGGCAGCAATGGTGCGGCAGGTATGCGCTACGACAACGACGACTCGGACCAGCTCCAGCGGCAGGCCCGGCCGTGCGTGGCCGCGTGTGGCGACCTGCGCGGTTACGGCGTTGGCCGTGGCATGGGGGGTTGCGTCTGCCCCCGCTTCCGCAGCCACAGCCAAAGCCACCGTGCGATACAGCTCCTCTGCCACCGAAAACAGTTACGCCGTCTGGGCTGACGTGACCGTCACGAGCGACGGCAGTAACCGCTACACGATCACAGGGACACTGCAGGGCCAATGCCGGCACAAGTTCGGCCCCAGTCAGTACATGGGCCTGGAGTACGGCAGCAGCCGTGAATCCTGGAAATGGATCGAGGACCCTTGCCCCGCGGACTACCGCGGCAGCGCCGTCTCTGTCCTTGGGAGCGGTCGTTTGGCCCGTGACCGGAAAGTACACCTCAGGGCTGGCGCCTGGGGCGGCCAACTCGCTGGGAGTTGGGGCTGGGGCAACACGACCATCGTCGTCGTCTGACAGCGATGAACTTGTTCCTTATCGTCGCTCTGCGTGATGGCCGACGATAAGGAACAAGGTCAGAGGCCGTTTCCATACCTCCTAGAAGAAGCCGAGCTTCTTCGGCGAGTAGCTCACCAGAAGATTCTTCGTCTGCTGGTAGTGCTCCAGCATCATCCGGTGCCCCTCCCTCCCGATCCCCGACTGCTTGTAGCCGCCGAAGGCGGCGTGGGCCGGGTAGGTGTGGTAGCAGTTGGTCCAGACGCGGCCGGCCTGGATGGTGCGGCCGGCGCGGTAGGCGGTGGTGCCGTTGCGGGTCCAGACGCCGGCGCCCAGGCCGTAGAGGGTGTCGTTGGCGAGGGACATGGCGTCGTCGAAGTCGGTGAAGGACGTGACGGCGACGACCGGGCCGAAGATCTCCTCCTGGAAGACGCGCATGCGGTTGTGGCCCTCGAGGATGGTGGGCTGGACGTAGTAGCCGCCCGCGAGTTCGCCGCCCAGGTCGGCCCGGGCGCCGCCCGTCAGGATGCGGGCGCCTTCCTGCTTGCCGATGTCGAGGTAGGAGAGGATCTTCTCCAGCTGGTCGTTGGAGGCCTGGGCGCCGATCATGGTGTCGGTGTCCAGGGGGTGGCCGGGGACGATCGCCTCGGTGCGGGCCTTGGCCGCTTCCAGGAACGTGGCGTAGTGGCCGCGCTGGACGAGGGCGCGGGAGGGGCAGGTGCAGACCTCGCCCTGGTTGAGGGCGAACATCGTGAAGCCCTCGAGGGCCTTGTCGAGGAAGTCGTCGTCCGCGGCGGAGACGTCGTCGAAGAAGATGTTAGGGCTCTTGCCGCCCAGTTCGAGGGTGACCGGCTTCAGGTTCTCCGAGGCGTACTGCATGATCAGGCGGCCTGTCGTCGTTTCGCCGGTGAAGGCGATCTTGGCTACGCGAGGGCTGGAGGCCAGGGGCTTGCCCGCTTCCACGCCGAAGCCGTTGACGATGTTGACCACCCCCGGCGGGAGCAGGTCCGCCACCAGGTCCAGCCAGACGTGGATCGACGCCGGGGTCTGCTCCGCCGGCTTGAGGACGACCGCGTTGCCCGCCGCCAGTGCCGGGGCCAGCTTCCAGGCGGCCATCAGGATCGGGAAGTTCCAGGGGATGATCTGGGCGACCACGCCCAGCGGCTCGTGGAAGTGGTAGGCGACGGAGTCCTCGTCGAGTTCGGAGAGGCTGCCCTCCTGGGCCCGTATCGCGCCCGCGAAATAGCGGAAGTGGTCGATGGCCAGGGGGATATCGGCGGCCAGGGTCTCGCGGACCGGTTTTCCGTTGTCCCACGTCTCGGCGACGGCCAGGATTTCGAGGTTCCGCTCCATGCGGTCCGCTATGAGGTTCAGGACGAGGGCGCGTTCCGCCGGGGAGGTGCGGCCCCATGCCGGGGCCGCGGCGTGGGCGGCGTCCAGGGCGCGTTCCACGTCCTCGGCCGTGCCCCGCGCGATCTCCGTGAAGGGGCGGCCGTCGACCGGGGACGGGTTCTCGAAGTACCCGCCCTGCTTGGGCGGTACGTACTCGCCGCCGATCCAGTGGTCGTACCGTGGGCGGTAGGTGACGATCGCGTCCGGGGAACCAGGGGTGGCGTAGCGGGTCATGGCGGCCCTTCGGGTGGGTGGGTTCGTCGTGCGTTCCGGGGTGGTTCGGGGTGCGCCTCGCGTGCACGTTCTGCACGTCCTGCGCGTCACGCGACGCTAGTCCCGGTCCCGTTGCACGAACGTTGCCCGCAGTCGTCCCGCCCGCTCCGCCACCGGGCCCCGGTGCGCCGCGCCCTCGGGGAGCGTGGCCAGCAGGCGCTCCCACACCTCCAGGTCCTCCTCGCCCCACGCGCTGTCCGCCCACAGCTGGAGCGCCCCCGCGTCGCCTCCGCCCAGCACCGCCCTGCGCAGTCTGTCCTCCAGGAGGCGGCGCAGCCGCTGTATCCCCGGAGCCTCGGACGAAGGGAGCAGCGGGCCGGCGTAAGCCCGTAGCGCGGCGCACAGGTCGCCCGCCGTCAGCGTTCGTTCCACTTCTGCCGCGTCCGTCTCCACGGGGACGCTCAGCCGGTACGGGCGCGAGTGCAGCAGCGCGCCCACCAGTCGGCGCAGTCGGGACAGTTCCGCGCGCAGGGTCACCGGTGGCACCGGGCGTTCCCCGTACAGGGCCAGCGAGAGCTGGTCGCCCGTCAGGCCCGCCGGGTGGGCCGCCAGCAGGGCCAGGATCTCGCTGTGCCGTCTGCTCAGGCGTAATCGGCGCCCGGCCGTTACCAGCAGGGCCTCGTCCCGGCCCAGGACCGACAATGCGGGCTGCCCTCCGGCAGGGCTGGACGCCAGTTGGGCCTCCGCCGCGCGGGCCGTCGCCTGGACCAGGGCCAGGCTGTGCGGGCCGGCCAGGTGGTCGCCACCGGTGATGTCCACCGCGCCCAGCAGTCGTCCGGTCACCGGGTCGTGGATGGGGGCCGCGGCGCACGTCCACGGCTGGACCAGACGGTTGTAGTGCTCGGTGGCGAAGATCTGCACGGCGTGGTCCAGGGCGAGGGCCGTGCCCGGCGCGTTGGTGCCGGCGTGGCGCTCGTCCCAGCGGGCGCCCGGTACGAAGTTCATCCGCTCGGCGCCCCTCCGCACCCCCGCGTGTCCCTCCACCCACAGCATCCGGCCCGCCGCGTCGCAGACCGCGAGCAGGTGGGCGCCGTCGTCCGCGATGGTGCCGAGCAGTTCGCGCAGGAGCGGCATCACGCGCGCCAGCGGGTGCGCGCGCCGGTGGCGTTCCAGCTCGTCGTCGGTCAGCTCCACCGGAGCCATGAACTCCGGACCGGGCAGCACGGCCGCCGAGCGCCGCCACGAATCCGCGACGACCGCGCGGACCCGGGGGCTCACCACCCCGTCCGAGACGAACGCCGAGTGCGCGCCGCCCATCGTCCGGCTCCGCTCGGCGGGGTCGGCGCCGGACGCCATCGCGAGCCAGGGGTTGACCACGTGGACCCTCCCGGAGGTCGGCCGCCTCCGTGACCATACCGCCGGGCGGGTGCGCGGCGAACGCCGAGCGGAAGAGGGCTGTGCCGACGGGTCGGCGGGTAGGACACGGACAGCGGAGAGTTGCGGTGGACACGTCACAGTGGTGACGCTGGCACCCGTCAGTGCCTCCGCGCGTACATCAGGAACTCCCGAAACGGAAACACAGTGAACCGTAAGGTATTTCTCGACATAGCCGAGCGAACCCTCGCCGCCTACGTGACCACCTTCCTCGGCATCATCATCGCCGACGGATTCGACCTCACCAGCATCTCCGCGCTCAAGGCCGCGGCCGTCGCCGCGCTCCCCGCCGCGCTCTCCGTGATCAAGGGCGCGATCGGCAGCCGTTTCGGGGACAAGGACAGCGCCGCCTGGCTGCCCGAGCGTGACAAGGCGGGTGGCGGGACTTCGGCGGGGACACCGGCCGGCGGTCGGTAGCCCGGGACGCCGCGCGCGGAAGCCTCGCGGAAGCCGGCATTTCACACGGGGTGTGCGCGGCGCACCCGCGCCCACCCCCTCGCACACGCTCCCGCCCGGGCCTTCCTCGCGGTTGACTCGAGAACGCGAGTCCCACTGGCGCGACGGGACCGGTGCCGCCGGTCATTCCCCCCGAGCCTGGCGGCCCGCCGACCCGTACCGCCGGGCGGACGGTACGGGTCGGAGCCGTGCGCCCGAGCGGGGGGTCGTACGGGCGTCAGCGCGCCCCCCGCTATCGGCCCGCGCCGGGCGGGTGCAACGATGTCTCCGTCATGAGAGCAGGGCAGCAGACCGGACAGGTCCCGCGTGCGCTGCGAGCCGGTGTGTTCGCAGCGGTCTGTGTGCTGCTCGCTGCCCTGGGCCACGCCGTGATGTCCGGCACCACCGTCCCGTGGTGGGCGATAGCCGTCGCCTTGACGACTACGGGCGGCTGCGCCTGGTTCCTGGCCGGCCGCGAACGCGGTCCCCTGCTGATCACGCTCGCCACGGTGGGCGCGCAGACGGGGCTGCACTCCTTCTTCACGGTCGCGCAGAGCGTCGCCGACCGCGCGGCGGGGGCGAGTGCTCCGGCTACGTCCGCCACCGCGTCCGACGTCGTCTGCGGTGGCTTCACCGCGTCCACGTCGATGCCGTCGATGCCCATGCCCATGGACCACGGCATGGGTGGCGGCATGGACGGGATGTCCATGTCCATGCACGCCGGGCACGGCGCCCTCGGCATGTGGTCCGCCCACGTCCTCGTCGCCCTCATCTGCGGCCTCTGGCTCTCCGGCGGCGAACAGGCTGCCTTCCGGCTCGGCCGGACCATCACCGCGCGGCTGCGCGGCCCGCTGGTCCTCCTCTTCCGCGACGTACCGGCGCGGCCCCGGCCGCCCCGCGTCCGGGCCGGTTTCGGGCGCGCCGCGCAGCGGCTCCGTCAGCTGCTCTACGCCCATGTCCTCGCCACGCGCGGTCCGCCCGGACCCGTCGTCGCCGTCGTCTGAGCCCTTCCTTTTCCGGGCTCGCGGCGGTGACCGACCGGGCCGAATCACCTCACCGGGCCCGCCCGTCCACGGCCGCCGTCCTCGTCACCACGAGCGACGCCACGCCGTGCGACCGGTCGCCCGGATTCCAGGAAGGACCCAGGGCGATGACCCCTGCCCTCACACCGGCGGTCCGCTCGTACGGGACACACCCGTCACACGAGCCCCAGACCCGCCGTGAGCACCTTGAGCCGGCGTACCCGTTTCTCCCAGTCGCGGCACTCGGCACAGACCGGAAGATGCGCGTCGAGCGCCGCGCCGGACACCTCCGGCGGCAGTTCCTCGCCGTCGGCGCGGGCGGATATGGCGGTACGGACGTCGACGCAGTGCACCCCGCCATCGTCCCCGGCACGGGCCCTGCCGCGAGCACCGGGGGCCGCCATGCGTGACGACGAGTCCGTGACCGCCTGGGCACTGGCGGCGCGCGGCGGCGACGCCGACGCGGTGGAACGATTCATCCGTGCCACACAGACCGATGTCCGCCGGTACGTGGCACGGCTCAGCAATGACCCGCAGGGCGCCGACGACCTCGTCCAGGAGACGTTCCTGCGCGCCCTGCGCTCGCTGCCGCGCTTCGAGGGCCGCTCGTCGGCCCGTACCTGGCTGCTGTCCATCGCCCGCCGCACGGTCGTGGACCGGATCCGCTTCCAGGCGGCGCGGCCCCGGCTGTCGGACACCGACGACTGGCAGTCGGCGGCGGAGCGCACCCAGTCCGCGGAGCTGCCAGGCTTCGACGAGGGCGTCGCCCTCTCACAGCTCCTCGACCGGCTGCCGTACGAACGCCGCGAGGCGTTCGTCCTGACACAGCTGCTGGGCCTGCCCTACGCGGAGGCCGCGGTCGTCGCGGGCTGCCCCGTCGGCACGGTCCGCTCGCGCGTGGCGCGGGCGCGCGAGGCGCTGATCGTGCAGCTGGACGCGGCCGAGCGGGGAGCCGCGGCGGTACGGGTTCCGGCGCCGATGCCGGAACGGGTTCCGGCGCGGGTGCCGGAACGGGTGCCGGCGCTCGCCGGGTGATCGATTGACGGAGTGAGGGGCTGCGGTGCCGGGTGGCACCGCAGCCCCTCACTCGTTTTTGTTCGTTCCGGCGGTTCAGTGCTGTGTGAGTGGCCTGTTGCCGGGGCGGACGACCACCGCGTCCACCCGTACGACGCCGCTCTTCCGGAAGCGGAAGACGAACGGGAGCCGCTCGCCCACGCGCACCAGGGGCGGCCGGTAGACCATGACGTCCAGCTCGTGCGGGGACATCTCCACCGTGCCGCGGGCCGGGACGGTCGTGGACGCGATCATCTTCATCTTGCCCGCGCCGTTCTTCACGACCGTACGGCTCAGCATCGCGCCGCCCGCTGAGGGAACGTCGACGCCGATGAGCTCGTCGTCCTCGTCGCCGGTGTTGCGCAGGCGGAACATCGCCGCCGTGCTCTCGATGCCGAAGGGCTGGAAGACCTGGCCGCCCTCCACCGTCACGGAGGCGGGGCGGCCCGCCGCGCCGGAGGCCGTCCAGGCGGTCAGCCCGCCGAGGGCCACGGCGCAGGCCGCGACCGGGACGAGGGCCGCTCGCGCGGTGCGGAGCAGGGAGTCCTTCGTTTCGTTCATCTCCTTCATCGGATCAGTCATCGGAGCGTCCTCCGCTTGTTCGCAGTGGTGCGCCCGGGGCGCGGCTGCCAGCCGCGCAGCCGCAGGCTGTTGCCCACGACCAGCAGCGAGCTGACGGACATCGCCGCCGCCGCGACCATCGGGCTGAGCAGCCCGACCGCGGCGAGCGGCACGGTGACCATGTTGTAGCCGAAGGCCCAGAGGAGATTGGACCGAACGGTGACGGAGGTGCGGCGGGCCAGCCGGATGGCGTCGGCCAGCGCACCCATGTCCTCGCGGACGAGCGTCACGTCGGCCGCCCCGATGGCGGCGTCCGTGCCGCCGCCCATGGCGATGCCGAGGTCGGCGCCGGCCAGGGCGGCGGTGTCGTTGACCCCGTCGCCGATGACCGCGACCCGGTGGCCGCGCTCGCGGAGCGTACGGACGAGCTCCGCCTTGTCCTCGGGGGTGGCCCGGGCATGGACCTCGGCGATGCCCAGCTCGTCGGCCACGGCGTGGGCGGCCGCCGCGCCGTCGCCGGTGGCCAGCACGGGGCGCAGGCCGAGGCGCTTGAGGTGGTCGACGGCGCGGTAGCTGCCGGCGCGGACGGTGTCGCCCAGGGCGATCACGGCTCGGGGCTCACCGTCGACGCGGGCGAGGACGGCGGTGTGGCCGTGGCGCTCGGCGCGGGCCAGGGCGTCGGCGAGGGGGGTGGGGAGAGGGGTGGGGAGGGCGGCTTGGGCCGCGCCCCGGCCGGGAGCGGCCCCGTCCGGCCGCGTCACCTCCACCACGCGGCCCTCCACCACCGCTCGTACGCCGACTCCCGCCGTCGCCGTGAAGTCCGTCGCCCGCGGCAACGCCGCGTCCCGCGCCGTCGTCTCCCGCACATGGGCGTGGATCGCGCGCCCCACCGGGTGTTCCGAGCCCGACTCCGCCGCCGCGGCCAGGCGCAGGGCCTCCGCGTCGCCCGTGACCTCCGTGACCGTCATCGAACCGGTCGTCAGCGTGCCCGTCTTGTCGAGGACCACCGTGTCCACCCGGCGCAGGCCCTCCAGCGCCTGCGGGCCGCTGACCAGGATGCCCAGGCCCGCGCCCCGGCCCGTGGCGGCCAGCAGCGCGGTGGGGGTGGCGAGGCCCAGGGCGCAGGGGCAGGCCACCACGAGCACGGCGACCGCCGCCGTGACCGCCGCCTGCGGGGCGGCGCCCGCGCCCAGCCAGAAGCCGAGGACCGTGACGGCGACGGCCAGCACCGCCGGGACGAAGACGCCCGCGACCGCGTCCGCGACGCGCTGCACCCGGGCCTTGCCCGCCTGCGCCTCCTCCACCAGCTTGGCGATCCGGGCCAGCTGGGTGTCCGCGCCGACGGCCTCGGCCCGTACCTCCAGCAGTCCGCCGGAGTTGACCGCGCCGCCGACCACGGCCGTGCCGGGACCGGCCTCGACGGGCGCGCTCTCGCCCGTCACCAGCGACAGGTCCAGCGCCGAGCTGCCCGCGACCACCACACCGTCGGTGGCGACGCGCTCCCCGGGGCGTACGACGAACACGTCGCCCACCCGCAACCGGGCGATGGGAACGCGCCGTTCCGTGCCGTCCGCGTCCCGGACGACCGCGTCCTTCGCCGCGAGCGACGCCAGCGCGCGCAGCGCCGAGCCCGTGCCGCGCCGGGCCCGGGCCTCCAGCAGCCGGCCCGTCAGCACGAACAGCGGTACGCCGACCACCGCTTCCAGGTAGACGTCCGCCGCACCTCCCGTCATCGAGGGCACCAGAGTGAACGGCATCCGCATCCCGGGCCGCCCGGCGCCGCCGAGGAAGAGCGCGTACGCGGACCAGCCGTAGGAGGCCAGGACGCCGAGCGAGACCAGGGTGTCCATGGTGGCGGCCGCGTGCCGCAGCCCGCGCAGCGCCCGTTCGTGGAACGGCCAGGAGCCCCACACCGCGACCGGCGAGGCCAGGACGAAGCACAGCCACTGCCAGTTGTCGAACTGAAGGGCGGGGACCATGGAGAGCACCAGGACCGGCACCGACAGCAGGGCGGTGATGAGGAGGCGGGTGACGGCGGGGCCGTCCGGCCGGCCGTTCTCGCCGGCGTCGTCGGCGTCCGTCGCCGGCTTCTCCGGCTCCGGCAGCGCGGCCGTGAAGCCCGCGCCCTCCACCACCGCGATCAGCTCCGCCACCGGCACGGCGGCGGGGTGACTGACGCGTGCCCGGCAGGTGGCCAGGTTGACGGTGGCGCTCACGCCCTCCAGCCGGCCGAGCTTCTTCTCGATGCGGGCCACGCACGCGGCGCACGTCATCCCGCCGACGATCAGCTCGGTGACGACGGCGGCGTCCGTGGCACCGGTGGCACCCGTGGTCGTAGTCGTGGTCGTACCCATCAGTGACCCATCCCGGGCATACCGCCCATGTTCCCGTCGGTTCCGCTACCGGAGCCGGATCCCGGAGTCGCGCCGCCCACGCGGTGGAGGCCGGGCGCTACGGGGCCGGCGGCCGAACCGGCCGCGTAGGAGACGCCGAAGAGAACGGCCAGCAGCAGGACGAAGCCGGCCAGGGTGGCGTAAGGGCGGAGCGGAGGGCGTGCCAGACGTGCGGTCATCGCCGCATCGTGACACGGCACGGTCCGCCGTCCGGGCGCTTCGGCCACTTCCCGGCGCGTGAGGATTGTCCCTTTCCCGGCCGGGAACCAGCGGGCCCCCGCGGCCGACTACCCGGAGATCGGGGACCCCTCCCCGAGCCCGGCGCGCCCCTCGCCGAAATGGCCGGGAACTCACCCCCGGAACGGTACGACTCCTCAAGGGACCATCACTTCGCGAGGAGACTCCCACCGTGCCGCTGCCCGATCCCGTGCCCCTCTACGGCCCCGAGTACAAGCGCGATCCGTACCCGCTGTACGCACGGATGCGTGAGGCCGGCCCCATCCACCGGGTGCTCTTCCCCAGTGGGGTCACCGCCTGGCTGGTCACCGGGCACGCCGCCGCGCAGCGGACCCTCGCCGACCCCCGGCTGGGCAAGAACCACGCCCTCGGCAACGACGGCTGGCGCGCCCGCGCCTCGATCATGCCCGAGCCGCAGCACTCCCAGCTCCAGGTCCACCTCCTCCACCAGGACGTGCCGAAGCACACCGCCATGCGCCGTCTGATCACCGATGCTTTCGCGCCACGGCGCGTGGAGGCGCTGCGGCCGCGTTTCCAGGAGATGGCCGACGCGCTCGTCGACGAGATGCCGGCCGACGGCCAGGGCATCGACCTCGTGCGCTGCTTCGCCGCCCGTTTCCCCTTCCAGGTCCTCGCCGAGGTCATCGGCCTGCCCCCGCACCTCGCCGCCCGCTTCCGCCGCGAGTGGGGCAAGGTCGTCGCGCCCGTCGGCCCCACGGACCCCGGCCGACCGGCCTACGAGGCACTGCTGCGCGGCCTCCAGGAGTACATCGCCGAGGTCGTCGCCGACCGGCGCGAGCACCCCGGCGACGGTCTGCTCTCCCGGCTCGTCACCGCCCGCGATGAGGGCGAGCTGAGCCCGGAAGAGCTCGACTCCATGATCTTCCAGCTGCTCGTGGCCGGTCAGGAGCCGGTCACCAATCAGATCACCACCGCCCTGGTGGCCCTGACGCGCCATCCGGAGGCCCTGGAACGGCTCCGCGCCGAACCCGGCCTCATGCCGCGCGCCGTCGAGGAACTGCTGCGCCTCGACAGCGCCTTCGAGCTCACCACCTGGCGCTTCCTCGCCGAGGACGCCGAACTGCACGGCAGGCGCGTCCCCGCCGGCGACTCCGTGATCGTCTCCCTCTGCGCCGCCAACCGCGACCCCGAGCGCTTCCCCGGCCCCGACGCCCTCGACCTGGACCGGCCGCAGGGCCCGCACCTGGCCTTCGGCCACGGCACCCACTTCTGCCCGGGCGCCGCCCTGGCCCGTATCGAACTCCAGGTCGCCCTCGGCACGCTGATCGCCCGGCTGCCCGGGCTGCGGCTCGCCGTGCCCGACGACGAGCTCGAGTGGATCCCCGCCGTCCTCGGCCGGGGCACGGCCGCACTGCCCGTCGCCTTCGACGTGACCGACACGGCCGGTACGCCCGAGGGGCCTGAGACCCCTGACGCGCCCATATGCCCCCGCGACCTGAAGTGGCCCCGCACGTGATACCCGCCATGACCCCCACAGCCCTCGCGGCCGCGACCTCCCTCGAAGCCCGGATCCTCCGGCTGCTCCTGCCCTTCCACCGCACCACCGGCGCGTCCTCCCCGGACCCCGCCGACCACCCGGAACAGCTCGCCCAGATACGCGAGTTCACCGACACGGGCGAGCCGATGGTCCTCACGCTCCCCGGATTCCCCTGCAAGTCCCCCAACCCGGCCAAGGTCCTCGGTCACCTGCCCGACGAGGGCGAGCGGCTCTCGCTGGCCTTCCTCGACCGGCTCTGCGACCGCATCGGCGAGATCTACGCGCCGGGCGCGCGCCTGGTCATCTGCTCGGACGGGCACATCTTCGGTGACCTCATCCATGTGCCCGACGAACACATCGACGCCTACGGGGACGAACTGCGCGCCCTCATCCAGCGGGAGGGCCTCGCCCACCTCGACACCTTCGACCTGCGGCAGGTCCACGGCGATCTGCCGCACGACGAGAAGCGCCGCCTCGTCGTCGAGTCGTACGCGCCGTCGCTCGACTCGCTGCGCGCCCTGACGCGTACGGACGAGGAGACGGCCAGGCTCTACCGGGGCATCACCCGGTTCCTGGTGGAGGACACGGCGGACTTCGACGGCAGCCGGTCGGCGTTGCAGCGGGAGTGCCGCGTGCGGGCGTACGGGGTGATCGCCCGCAGCCGTGCGTGGGGCGATCTCATCGCCGATCACTTCCCCCGGTCCGTGCGGCTGTCCATTCATCCGCAGCGACCCGGATCCGCCAAGTTCGGGATCCGGTTGCTGGACGCGGATGACGCGTGGGCCACGCCGTGGCATACGACGGTGCTGCGGATGCCGGACGGTACGGCGCGGCTGGTGCGGCGGGAGGAGGCCGAGCGGCTGGGACGGGTCGTCCTGCGGGACGGGCGGGCCGGTCACTTCGTGGCTGCGGCGGGGGAGTAGAGGAGCGGAGGCCTGCGCCGGGGTCGTGGTGACGACTCCCGCGAAGGCGGAGGCCGCCAGGGCGACGGCACCGGCGGTAACGGCGCGACGACGCGGGTAAGGCACTGGTTAAGGTGTCGGTCGTGAGATCGAAGATCGTGTCAGTGTTCATAGCCGGTTCCGTGTGTCTGCTCGCCGTGGGATGCGGGGGCGAGAAGTCCAGCAAGGACAGCGGCGGCGCCAAGCCCAAGCCGTCGGCCACCCCGATGTCGCAAAGGCTGGAGAATCCGCCGGCCGTGCCCGACGAGAAGGCGCAGCCGTCCCCGGCCGCCGACGCCCCGGTCGGCGAGAACCTCGCGTACGAGCTGCGCAAGAAGACCCAGGACATGGCCGGCGCGCCAGGAAAGATCACCGCCGAGTGTCCCCAGGACGTGAGCACGACGAGCGGCACCCAGGTGACCTGCAAGACCACTTACGAGGGCCTGGAAGTGGAGTGGAAGGTGAGCATCGGCGAGAAGTCCGCCTTCTCGAAGAATTATGTGAACTTCAAGGCGACCCCGAGCCAGGGCATCCTCACCCGCGACGGCGTCGCCCGGCTGCTCTACGGCAATTACCGCGGCTACATCGATTACGCCCTGTGCAACGACATCCCCAAGGCCGTGCTGGCGCCCCTGAACACCCAGTCCAAGTACGCCTGCGAGGTGGTCGACAAGGGGAAGAAGCCGTCGGGCTTCCCGCAGCCCGTGCGGGCCACCGACTCCGGTCCTCGGTACTACTGACGGGCCGGCGTATGGCCGGAACGCCCGCCCCCCCCGGTGGGGCGTGTGGCGTGTAAGGGGCTCTTGACGTGGGCCTGCCAATAGTGAAGGGATCGAGTCCGCGGTTGTTCATACCCGCGACCCGATCGCTCCGCAAGGGAGACCACGATGCGATTACCGTTACCGCCGCCCCGCCCCAAGACCCGCCGCGGATCGCGGCTGACCGCGGCCCTCACCTCCGCGCTGCTGGCGGCCGGGCTGCTGGCCGGAGCCGGCCCGGGGCAGGGCGGCTACACGGCGCGGGCGGACGACCGGCGGGCGAGCCCGGCCTCCGACGGCAGCCTGCCGTTCGCCAGCTACAACATGCAGGGCTCCGACCACGGGATACGCTGGAGCGGCGAGGTCGGACCGCTGACGCTGCATCACCCGGTCGTCGCCCTCCAGGAGGTCGGCAACGGACCGCCCCCCGAGCCGAGCCACGCCCGGGACACCGGTGAGTCGATCCCCATCCTCCACCCGTTCCCGGCGGGCCTGCCGGACCATGTGGGCCACACGCAGTGGGACTACGACCACAACCGCCGGCACGTGTACTACCTCCAGACCGACCCGCAGCGCGACAGCACCACGGGACGGGACCGCTGGCAGGGCGGCCGGGTCAACCTGGCGGTGGTCACCCAGGTCCCCGCGGCCGAGGTCCGCGTCATCGAGAACCCGCTGTACAACCGGGACGAGCCCCGCAACGAGTACCGCTACCGCCGCGCCCTCGGCGTACGGATCGGCAACACCGTCTACTACAACGTCCACGCGCGCGGCGCGGACGTCCCCTACCTGCTCACGGGGATCCGCAACGCCGCCCGGCCCGGCGAGAACTGGGTCATGGTCGGCGACTTCAACCTCGACATCGTCAACCGCTCCGACCGGGAGGCCAGGGAGCGGAGCCTGCGCCTGAGGGGCAACGAACAACTGGCCCGGCCGCACCGCCCCACCCACCAGCGGGGCGGCGAACTCGACTACGCGATCACGCGCGGCACCCCCCGGTTCAACGCGGACATTCCCGCGGCACGCGGCTCGGACCACTATCCCGTCCAGTTCGAACCGGCTCCGACCCCCGTACCGGCCGCGCCCGACCGCCCGTTGCACAACTTCTCCGTGGCCCTCGAGAACGAGCGGACCGGGTTGGTCCTGGACGCCCCGAACACCGCCGGGAACCAGGTGACCACCAGCCTGGACCGGTACAACCTCCGTCAGCGGTTCCGTGTGGGCACCGTGCGCGGGCACTGGTACCGCTTCGCCGCCGGCGGCAGCCCCGCGGCCGCGTCCGGCGCCCAGGGCGCTCTCGCGGGCCGCGCCGCCGACCGGCTGTGCCCCGGCCTCAACCCGTTCTTCCCGCTCTCCGTCATCGTGCTGTCGTGCGAGTCGCCCCTCGCCCAGTGGCACCCCGACGATCCGGGTGCCCCCGGCGGTCCGCTGCGCTGGCACAACTCGGTCCATCCGGACCTGTGCCTGACCGGTGCGGGCAACGAAGAGCCGGTCGGTGCCCTCCCGTGCGGCGACAGCCCCGCCCAGCAGTGGTGGGACAACTCCCGCGCGGTGGACGCGCGGGAGTGGGAGCCCGGTGACAAGCGGGTCCGGCTGCGCGCGTGGAACGGCCTCTACCTGGACACCTTCGGCCGGTCCGACCGCGACGGCACCCCGCTGAGCACCAGCCGCGCCGACAACGCCACCACCCAGCGGTGGGACATCGAGTACGCCGGCCGGGGCGACAACCTCGTCCGGCTCAAGGGGCTCGGCGCCGGCGGACAGTGCGTCGACCTCATCGACCCCCACCAGCCCGGGGCCGGTGAGCGCACCTTGGTGCACAGCTGCACCGACCGCGGCGCCAGGGAGGACGGCGCCGGCCACCGCTGGCAGGTGGAGACGTACGGCGACGGAACCCTCCGCTTCCGCAACGAGAGGGCGCACCTGTGCCTGGTGCCGTCCTCGCGTGAGGCGGCCTACGTGACGATCGAGAACTGCAACGACGACGCTCGTCAGCGCTGGACGATCGTGCCGTGACATGACTCCCAAGGCTCCGTAGCCCTCAGGCGAACCGGGTCCGGGCCGACCACCGTCAGCTCGGACCCGGGGCCTTTCACCTGGCCGTCGGCACCGCGGCCCCCGCCGGCGCCCGGTGGTCGAACGCGATCAGCGGGTCGCCCGTCAGCGGGTGTTCCACCACCGCCGCCCGTACGCCGAACACCTCCGCCAGCAACTCCGCGGTGAGCACCTCGCGCGGGGTCCCCGAGGCGACCACCGCTCCGTCGTGGAGGACGTGGAGGCGGTCGCAGACCGAGGCCGCCGCGTTGAGGTCGTGGAGGGCGAGGAGGGTCGTACGGCGCTGGGCGCGCAACAGCGTCAGCAGCTCCACCTGGTGGCGGACGTCCAGGTGATTGGTCGGCTCGTCGAGCACCAGCACCTCGGGGGCCTGCGCCAGCGCCCGGGCCAGCAGGACCCGCTGACGTTCGCCGCCGGACAGCGCGGAGAAGCGGCGCCGCGCCGCGTGGGCCATGCCCACGTGGGCCAGGGCCTCGGCCACCACGTCCCGGTCGGCGGCGTCCTCGCCCGCGAAGGCCCGCTTGTAGGGGGTACGGCCCATGGCGACGACCTCGCGGACCGACAGCTCGAAGTCCGTGCCCCGCTCCTGCGGCAGTGCCGCCACCCGGCGGGCGGAGGCGACGGCCGACAGCTCCCGGATGTCCGTATCGCCGACCAGCACCCGGCCCGCGTGCGGGCGCAGATGCCGGTAGACGGTACGCAGCACGGTGGACTTGCCGCTGCCGTTGGGGCCCACGAGGCCCGCGATCTCGCCCTCGGCGGCGAGCAGGTCGACCCCGGAGACCACCGTCCGCCCGGACAGCCGCACCTCCAGGCCCTCGACGGAGATCCTCACGGCCGCTCCAGACGTCGGTCCAGCAGATACAGCAGGGTCGGCGCGCCGATCAGGGAGGTGACCACGCCCACCGGCAGCTCCTGGTCGGGCAGGGCGGTACGGGCCACCAGGTCGACGACCGTCAGCAGCACGGCGCCGAACAGCGCGGTCACCGGCAGCAGCCGGCGGTGGTCGCCGCCCACGAGCATCCGGCAGGCATGGGGGACCATCAGCCCCACGAAGCCGATCGCCCCGGACACCGACACCAGCACGCCCGTCAGCAGGCTCGTGGCCACGAACAGCTCGCGCCGCAGCCGGGTGACGTCGACGCCCAGGCTCGCGGCCGTCTCGTCGCCCATCAGCATCGCGTTGAGGGCCCGCGCCCGGGCCAGCAGTACCGCCGTGGCCGCCACGACGGCGGCCGCGGGCAGCGCGAGGGTGGCCCACTGGGCGCCGCCGAGGGAGCCCATCAGCCAGAACAGCGCTCCGTGCGTGCGCTGTTCGTCGCCCGCCTGGAGCACCAGGTAGTGGGTGAAGCCGGACAGGAACTGCCCGATGCCCACCCCCGCCAGCACCAGGCGCAGCGGCCGGAAGCCGCCCCCGCGCCGGGCGAAGGCCCACACCAGCGCGAACGAGGCGAGCGCCCCGGCGAACGCCGCCGAGGACAGCCCGATGCCCAGCGCCCCGCCCGCGCTCGCCCCCAGGACGAGCGCGCCGACCGCGCCCAGGGACGCGCCGCTGGAGATGCCCAGCAGGTAGGGGTCCGCCAGGGGGTTGCGGACCAGGGCCTGGACGGCCGTGCCGACCAGGCCCAGGCCCGCGCCCACCACGGCCGCCAGCAGCGCGCGCGGCACCCGCAGCCGCCAGACGATCAGGTCCTGGGTGCCGGGCGCGGGCTCCTGCCCGCTGATCCCGCGCACCACCGCCGACCACACCTGGTCGAGCGGCACCCGGGTCGAGCCCAGGCACACGGACGCGGCGAGCGCCGCCACCAGGGCGACGGCCAGGGCGGCGCAGACCCAGCCGGCGCCCATGACGCGGACGCCCGGCTCCGCCTCCTCCGCCTCCTCCGCCTCCTCCGCCGTGCCGGCGGCGGCGAGCGCCGTCATCTACTTGACCCGGTCCGGGTGGAGGGTGTGGGCGATCTCCCGCACGGTGTCCGCGCTGCGGACCCCGCCGATGGTGGTGCGCTCGGAGTTGATCCGCACGAAGTGCCCCTCCTTGACGGCCTTGAGGCCGGCCGTCGCGGGGAAGGTCCTCAGGAACTCGGCGGCCTCGTCGAAGGCCTTGGCGTTGGCCTCCTCGCTGCCGCGGTTGCGGACGGCCAGCTGGATCCAGTCCGGGTCCTTGGCCACGACGTCCTCCCAGCCGACGGGCTTGAAGTCGCCGTCGCAGTCGGCGAAGACGTTCCGCCCGCCCGCCATGCCGATCACGGCGTTGGCCACCTGGCGGTTGCACACGGCCATGGGCTGCTTGGTGCCCGCGTCGTAGTCGAAGAGGAAGTAGGTGGGCCGCTTGTCGGCCGGTACGTCCTTCAGGGCGTCCCGGACCTCGGCGGTCTTCTTGCGCATCCCCGTCACCAGCTCGGTCGCGCGGGCCGAGGTGCCCGTCACCTTGCCGAGCTCCTCGATGTCGGCCTCGACACCGGAGAGGTCCGTGCGGGCGGCCTTGGCCATGGAGGCGCAGGCCGTGGACTTCAGGAAGACGTGCTTGATGCCCGCGGCCTTGAACTCCTCGGCCGTGGGGGCGTCGCCCATCTTGCCCATGTTCTTCATGGAGGAGAACGCGTCCACATAGAGGTCGGCGCCCGAGCCGAGCAGCTTCTCCTTGGGGATCACGCTCTTGCCCAGCACCGGCACCTTCGCCCCGGCCTCGCCGTACTGCCCGGGCAGCGCGCCCTTGCCGGGCGGGAAGCCCGTACCGGCGACCTTGTCGCCCGCGCCCAGCCACATCAGCAGCTCCAGGCCGGCGGCGTTGCTGGTGACGATCTTCTTGGGCGCCGTGTCGAACGTCGTCCTCGCCCCCATGCAGTCGGAGACGGTCACGGGGAAGCCGGCCCGCGCCGGGGCGGCCGCCCCGGCGCCGTCGGTCTTCTCCGCCTCACCGCCACCGCCGCCACAGGCCGTCGCCGACAGGGCCACAGCGGCCAGCACACCGCACCACGCACGAGGGCGCATCAGTAACTCTCCACAAAGCTCGACATTCACCGGGGCCATTGCAGCGGACCCGGACCAGATAGTCGGACCGCGCGTCCACCTGGTTCCCGCGTGTCGCGAGGAAGAGTGAAAAGGAACGGCGCCACCGGCCTACGCTGCCGTCATGAGCGTCCCCCTCGCCGAGATGCCCACCGACTGGACCCGCGCCCTGGCGATCGTCGCCCACCCCGACGACCTGGAGTACGGCGCCTCGGCCGCCGTCGCCGCCTGGACCGACGAAGGCCGCTCGTGCGCCTATCTGCTGGCCTCCTTCGGGGAGGCGGGCATCGACACCCTCGGACCCGGCGAGGCCGCGCCCCTGCGCGAGGCGGAGCAGCGGGCGAGCGCGGCGGCCGTGGGGGGCACGGGTGTGGAGTTCCTGGGCCACACCGACGGCGTCATCGAATACGGCCTCCCGCTGCGCAGGGAGTTCGCCGCCGCGATCCGCCGCCACCGCCCGGAGCTGGTGCTGACCCTCAACCACCACGACACCTGGCCCGGCGGGTACTGGAACACCCCCGACCACCGGGCCGTGGGCCGGGCCGCGCTGGACGCCGTGGCCGACGCGGGCAACCGCTGGATCTTCCCCGACCTGGTCGAGGACGACCTGCCGCCCTGGAACGGCGTGCGCTACGTGGCCGTAGCCGGCTCCCCGCATCCCACCCACGCCGTCGACGCGGGCGCCGGTTTCGAACGGGCCGTGCGGTCCCTGCTCTGTCACCGCACCTATATCGCGGCGCTCACCGAGGAGGAGCCGGAGAACTACTGCCGGACGTTCCTGACGGGCACCATGGCGGCCGTCGCCGAGCGGTTCGGCGGCCGGCCGGGCGTGGCGTTCGAGCTCTTCCGCTGCTGAGCCTCCTCCGCTGAGCGCCCCCTTCATTGCCGAAGGGCCGTCCGCGCTCACGGGCCCCCGGTGGCACCCGGGTCGTGCCCGGGGGCCCGCTCCACCACCAGCACCGCCACGTCGTCCTGGAGCCGGCCGCCCGTGTGCGCGGCGAGGTCGGCGCGCAGCCGCCCCAGCAGTTCGGGGGTGGGCAGGGCGGCCCACGCGTCCAGCCGCTCGGCCAGCGGGTAGAAGCCGCCGTCCCGGCCGCGCGCCTCGGTCACCCCGTCGGTGCAGACGAGCACCCGGCAGTCCGGGGGCAGCGTGACCTGCTGCCGGGACCTGGGCACGTCCACCAGCTCGCCCAGCCCCAGCGGCAGCCCGGGCTCCGCCGGACGCAGCTCGCGCACCCCGCCGTCGGCGCCGATCAGGAAGGGTGCCGGGTGGCCGCAGTCGACGAACACCACCGGCACCTCGCCGGGCGCCCCGTCCCGCGCGGCCGGGTCCTCCTCGGTGCCCATGACCAGCGCCGTGACGAACTCCTCCGCCGCGTGGGTGTCCACCGTGCGCGCCTGGTACTCCGCCGAGCGGTGGTAGCGGGTCAGGCCCTGCTCCATCGCCGCGACCCCGCTGCCCAGGTCCCGCAGGTGGTACGCCGCCTCCCGGAACGCGGTCAGCACCGCCGCCCCCGCCCCCAGCGTGCCGAGCCCCTTGCCCCGGACGTCCCCGATGAGCACCCGGGTGCCGTACGGGGTGTCGACGACCTCGTAGATGTCGCCGCCGACCAGCGCGTCCCGCTGCGAGGAGACGTAGAAGCCGTCGACGACCACGCTGTGGGTGCGCAGCGGCAGCGGCCGCAGCAGGGCCCGCTGGGCGGCCTCGCCGGTGGCCCGGACCCGCTCCAGCAGGGCGTCGCCGTTGCGCCGCAGCCGGGCGACGGTGATGGCGGCGCCCACGATGAGGATGTTGCCCAGCACCGACCCGACGCGGTTGACGGGTGAGGACTCGCCGGTCAGCACCCCGTGGTGGGCCACCATCAGGAAGAAGTCGACGAGCCCGACGAACACCGTCTGCCGGTAGGTGCAGACCGCGGCGGCCGTCACCGGGGCCAGCGCCGCGTAGACGTCGAGCCGCAGATAGGCCGGCGTTCTGAGGTCGATGACCACGACGGCCACGAGATAGGCCAGGACCAGTGCGAACGGCAGCAGTCTGCGCGACACCGCGGCTTGTACCTCCGCGCGGGGTGGGAGCGGGACACGTAGACATTTCCAGACTTTCGCCGCGAATGCCCGTCGCCCGCCACCGTGTCGCCGATCGGCGCTCCGGTCAGAGCTTGCGGTACGTCCGCGCGTCGTCCGTCGCGGCCAGGACCGCCGCGAGGTCGCCGCCCGCCGAGGCCGTCACCACGGCGGCCACCGCCCCCTCGACGAACGGGGCGTCGGCGATGCGCGTGTCCCCGAGCTCCCCGGCGTCCAGGAGCTCCTTGACGGTGAGGACCGCGCTGCCCATGTCGCACAGCACGACGACGCCGGCGCCCTCGTCCACCCGGGCCACCGCCCGGCGCACCAGCTCCGCGCTGGTGCCCACACCGCCGTCCGGCAGCCCGCCGGCGGGGGCCGCCGGCGCCGGGACGCCCGCGCCGAACAGGGCCCGGGCGAGGGCGGCCGTCGACTCGGCCACGGCCTTGCTGTGCGAGACCAGCACCACGCCGACCCGGCCGGGCCGCCGCTCCGCGGCCGCCGCCTCCGGCTCGTCCCCCGCCGCCTCCGCCGCCGGGGGAGCGGCGCACAGCTCCGGGTCGGTGGCCTCGAACAGCGCGGTGACCAACAGCGCGGAGGACGTCGCCCCCGGGTCCTGGTGGCCCACGCTGCGCTCGCCCAGATAGCTGGCCCGCCCGCGCCGCGCGCGCATCGGGACCGTCGCCTCCGCCCCCTCGCGGGCGGCCCGCGCGGCCGCCTCCAGCGCGGCCGTCGCATCGCCGCTTGCCAGGGCCCCGGCGTAGGCGTCGGCGGCGGGCTGGAGCGCGTCGACCATCGTCTTGTCGCCGGGCGCGGAGTCGCCGAGCCGCCGTACGCTCGCCACCGCGGCCGCCAGCGCCCGGCCCAGCGTCTCGGGCGCGACGACCGCGTCCTCGCCCAGCACCTTGCCCATCCGGCGCAGGACCGTCCCGTACAGCGGCCCGGCCGCGCCGCCGACGGTGTTGGTCAGGTGCGCGCCGACGGCGGTCAGCAGGGCGCCCGGCGTGGCGGGCGGCTCGGCGGCGACGGCCCCGGCGGCCGAGGTGAAGCCGCGTTTGAGGTTGACCCCGTGGTCGGCGTCGCCGATCGCGGCGTCGAGGTCGGTCAGGTGCCGGGCCTCGGCGACGACGACCCGGGTGGCGCGGTCGAGGAAGCGGCGGAAGAAGTCCAGGTCGAGCGGGACGGTCATGACGGCTGCTCCTCGGCGCTGGGGCGGGCTGACGGAATCATCAACATGATCAACGCGGCCCAGCGTAGCCCCGGCGGCCGGCGGGTCAGCTCTCCTCGTCGCGCACCCGCAGCGCCAGGAACAGATCGGCCAGGTCCTCCGCGCACCCCACGTCCCGGCCCGTGAGGGCCTCCAGTTTCGCCAGCCGGTTGCGCAGGGTGTTGACGTGGATGTGCAGCGAGGCCGCCGCCTGCCCCCACTTCATGCCCGAGCCCAGGAACGCGTCCAGACTGCGCAGCAGTTCGCTGTTGTGCGTGGCGTCGTACGCGATCGCCGGCCCCAGCACCGCGTCCGCGAAGTCCCGGCGGGTCTGCGGGTCCACCAGGGCCAGGACGAGCCGGTAGGAGCCCACGTCCGCGAACGACACCACGCGCGGGCCCCGCCGCCGCGACCGTGCCACCCGGGAGGCCTCCCGCGCCTGGAGCAGTCCGCGCCGCAGCTCCTGGTGCCCGGCGGCGACCCGGCCGACGCCGATGCGCGGCCCGGGTGCGGGGGACGCGGGCCCCAGGGCCGCCGCCAGCCCCTCCGCCAGCCGTGCCGGGTCCGTGTCGGCGGCGGGCAGGCTGACGATCGCCACCACGTCCTGCCCGCTGCTCGCCGCCACGGACGCCAGGCCCCGCGCGACGAAGTGGTCGGTGACGGCCGCCGTGTCGGGCAGCGGCCACGCGGCACGGCCGGGGGAGTCGGGGACGATGACGGAGAACACGGCCAGCGCGCTGTCCGGGTTGACGCCGAACGACCGCAGCCGGGCCACCAGTTCACCGGAGCGGTGCGGCCCGCTCTGCACCATGTCGAGGATCTCCCCGGCGAAGCGCATCTCGATCGCCCGCAGCGCCTGACGGTGCGCCAGCTCCACCGTCAGGAAGCGGACGCCCTGCTCCAGGACCAGCCGCCCGGCCGCGCCCAGCTCCGCCACCGGACGGCCGTAGACGACGGCGAGGTCGAAACCGGCGACGCCGCGCACCGGGATCACCGTGGCGTCGGCGCCCGAGGCCAGCCGCAGCGGGTACTCCGCGTACTCCTCGCCGTCCGGCCCCAGCCGGTCCGCGACCGCCCGCACGTCCTGCTCCGCGGGCGGCCGG
This sequence comes from Streptomyces sp. NPDC037389, assembly GCF_040636475.1. Taxonomy (NCBI): domain Bacteria; kingdom Bacillati; phylum Actinomycetota; class Actinomycetes; order Kitasatosporales; family Streptomycetaceae; genus Streptomyces; species Streptomyces sp. NPDC037389. Next base: position 3,555 of record NZ_JBEZUS010000015.1, on the reverse strand, counting down.
CCCACGGCGTCGAGGACGGTGCCGAGCCCGTCCACCAGCGCGACCGGGGTCCGGGCGGGCCCGGCGAGCACCGCCAGCACACCCCGCAGACCGTCGCCCGCGGAGACCGCGCGGGTCAGCGCGTTGCTGTGCCGCAGGGCGTCCAGCAGATGCCGCTGCCGCTGCTCGGCCTGGGCGGTCGCCACGGCCTGGGTGACGGCGGTGAACGGCACCTCGACGGGCAGCCGCAGCAGCGGCAGCCCGGCCGCCCGGCAGGCCGCGACGAGGTCGTCCGGCACGGCGGGCATGTCCGTCCGCAGCCCGAAGACCAGCCCGGCGGCGCCGGATTCGGTCAGGCGGTGGACATACGCGGCACACTCCTGCCGGCCGAGCCAGAGCCCGTTGGTGAGCACCAGCTCGTCCGGCCCGGCGTAGGGTCCGGGGTCGGGCAGCTCGGTCACATGGGCCCAGCGGACCGCGCGGTCCGTGTCCCCGGTGCCCGGCACGGCCTCCAGGCCGAGCCCGGGAACGCCGAGCAGGTCGCGGACGCGCAGCATGGCGTGGGGGTCCTGCCCCGGCGGGGGCGGCTGTTCGTGCGGGTGGTTCTGCGGGGGGTCCAGGGGGGCGGTCACCCGTCGGACACAACACAGGAGACGATGCCCCTGTCCACCGTCCGCGGCCACCGGCGGCGGGAATCAGGCCACCGGCCCGGACCGCCCCGTCCGGACCCCGCCCCGCCAACTGGACGATCACACAGTCGAATGCCGCATCCATGGAGATCCGTCCACTGTTCGCGAGGCTTTCGGACGGCTGAGATCATTGTCGTGAAACAGCCCCCCGCGCTCCTCGCCCGTGACACGCCGTCGGAAATGTTCGGCCGGTCCATGACGGCGGTGCTGCTGTGCACCTTCAGCGGCTTCACGGGCTTCTACCTGCTGCTGGCGACCGTGCCCGAGTTCGCCGCCGAGAGCAGCGGCCGGCGGGCCGCCGGCGGAGTGGTCACCGGACTGCTGATGGGCGCCACGGTCGCCGTGCAGCCCGCGATGCCCCGCGTCATCGCCGCCGTCGGCCACCGGACCGTGCTGCTGGCCGCCATGGTCCTCCTCGGCGCCCCGGCCGCTGTGCCGCTCGCCACCGACAGTCTCCCGGTGACCCTGGTCTGCGCCGTGCCGCGCGGCGTCGGCTTCGGGATGTTCGTGGTCGCCGGCAGCGCGGCCGTGGCCGAACTGGCGCCCCCCGGCCGCCGCGGCACGGCCACCGGTTGGTACGGACTGGCCACCGGGCTGGGCGGGGCCGTCGGCACGCCCTTCGGAGTGCTGCTCGCCCACCAGTTCGGCTACGCACCGCTGTTCGTCGCCGGAGCCCTGGCACCGGCCTGCGGCCTTCTCGCGGCCCTGGCCGTCTCCGCGCCCCGCCCGGCGCCGCCCGGCCGCGCCCGGGTCGTCGCGGGCCTCGCCCGCCCGGCGATCCTGCGCCCGCTCGTCCTGCTGACGGCGGGCACCATGGCGTCCGGCACCGTCGTGACCTTCCTGCCGCCCGCCGCGCCCCGCGACCCCGTCTGGCTCACCCCGCTGGCGCTGCTCTGCCTCCAGCTGTCCGCCGCCGCCAGCCGCTGGGCGTCGGGCCGCCTCGGCGACCGCCACGGCCACCGCGTACTGCTGCCGCCCGCGACCCTGCTCGCCGCCCTCGGCGTGCTCGGCGGCGTCGCCACCCGGCACACCGGCGCGCTGCTGGTGCTCATGGTGGTCTTCGGCATCGGGTTCGGCGCCCTCCAGAACGCGACCCTGGTCCTGGCCCTCCAGCGCGCCGGCGACTCCAGCGTCGGCAGCACGCAGTGGAATCTCGCCTTCGACGCGGGCCTCGGCCTCGGCGGTTTCTGCGTCGGCCTCGTCGCCCAGTACGCGGGCTACGACACCGGATTCGTGCTGGTCGCCGTGGTGCTCGCGGCCCTGGCGGCGGTCGCCGTCGCCGACCTCCGGGACCGGCGGCTCCCGCCGCCCGCCGCCGACGCCGGGTGAGGACGGCCGAGGGCCGGGCGCCCCGCGCCGACAGCCCTCCGGGACGGCGCCGGAAAACGAGTGGTGCAACCGGCGGAAACGGGCGCCGAGTTCTGAAACCTGCCGGAAAGCGAACGGCTTGATATCGAGCCCGTCCCGGCCGGTGAGAACGTCCTCCCCGCAAACTGGTTGCACACTGAATCGTCGCGGTGCCGGCATCGGCGTATCGGAACGGCGGCGGCCGTCTTGACGCGTGCTTGACCGGCGCGGGCGGAAGGAGGGAATCAGATGCTGGGAGCCGTGCCCGATGCTCCGCTGCGTGGACGGGAAGCCGAAGTCGATCGGCTGACGTCACTCATCGGGCATGTCATGGCCGGGCGCTGCACACTGATCACGATCGAAGGACCGCCGGGCTGCGGGAAATCCCGGTTGCTGCGCGAGTCCATGCTCATTGCCGAAGGGTTCGGGCTGCGGATTCGCGCCAAATCCGCCGACGGCTCGCACACGGCCGGGGTACTGCCGCAACGGGACCCCGACAACCCCCGCCATCCCTATGCCGTGGCGGTCGACAACGCCCACCACCTGGACCACGAGGACGTGCGGACCCTCATCGCCCACGAGGCCGGGCCCCAGGGCCCGGCGCGGGTGTGGATCCTCGCCCGCCGCCCGTCCGCAGGGGCCCCGCCCCTGGAGGGCATGCTGCTCAGCCCCACCGCGGGCACCGAGCGGATCAAACTGGGCCCCCTGCGCCCCGGCGCGGCGATGGCGCTCGCCGGCGACGCCCTCGGCGCACCGCCCGACGCCGGGCTGGCCCGGATCCTGGGCCGGGCCGGCGGGCATCCGCGCCGGCTGCTGGAACTCACCCAGGGAATGCTGGAGGAAGGCAGCATCGCCGTCGACGGATACCGGGCCCGGCTGGTGACCGACCGGCTGCCCCGGCGACTGGTGGAACGGGTCGAGAGTTCCCTCATGGGATATTCACCGGAGTTCCGTCAGATGGTCAGGGTCGCGGCCGCGCTGGGAAATGAAGTCTCCTTCGATAAAGTCGCCCGGGTCCTGAACGAGCCGCCCACGGCGTTGTTGCCGACCCTGGACGAAGTGGTCGCGGCCGGAGTTCTGGAGAACAATGCCGGACGGCTCACGTTCCGCGACGAGTTGTTGCACCGGCTGATTACCGGCTGGATGCCCGAAACCGTTCGCGACGCCTTGCGCGGCCAGGCCTCCGGGGCACCGGAATCCACCGGCCCCGCCCTCCTGACGGAACCGGGAGGAAGAGGAACAGGAGCGGACGGGCCGGCGGCCGCGCCCTACGGAGGACATCTGAGCGACCAGGAGGCCGTCATCGCGGGCCTGGTGCACGAAGGGCTCACCAACCGGCAGATCGCCCGCCGGCTCGGGCTGTCCCCCCACACCGTCAACTACCACCTGCGCAAGGTCTTCCGGAAGCTGGGCGTCGCATCCCGCGTCGACCTGGTCCGCGTCGTGCGGGGTGGCGCCGGGGGAACCCCCGGCGCCCCCGCCCCCCGCGGCAGGCGGCTCCTACAACCGCATCTTGCCGTTCCTCCTCGCAGCCGTGCCG
>NZ_JBEZUS010000014.1:0-169154 GCF_040636475.1 Streptomyces sp. NPDC037389 | reverse complement strand
CTGTTCCGACGAACAACTCCCCTGGTCCTTCCTCACCCACACCGGACTGACAATCCACCCCCAACCACCACAGAACTAACGAAAAACTCAGTAGGGCCTGTTGCGAAAGTGGATCGTCTGTCAGACCTGTCTGGGAAGGTCCGGGCATGGAGATAACAGTGCAACTGACGATCGACTGCTCCGATCCGCAGAGAATGGTGGCGTTCTGGGCCCCGGCCCTGGGCTATGTGCCCGAGCCCGCGCCGGACGGGCACGCCACGTGGCGCGCCTACTGGGAGGCGATGGGTGTGCCCGCGGAGGAGTTGCCGACCGGCGCCGGCGACATTCCGGAGTCGATCGTCGATCCGGCGGGTGCCGGACCGCGCGTGTGGTTCCAGCAGGTTCCGGAGCCGAAGACCGCCAAGAATCGGTGGCACTTCGACCTGAAGGTCGGTGGCGGCCGTGACGTCCCGCTGGACGTCCGCGCGCGGCGGGTCAGGGCCGCGGTGGACCAGCTGGTCGAGGCCGGTGCCACCGTGCTGAGGATCAAGGATGAGCCGGACATGGGGTTCTACGCCGCGGCCATGCAGGACCCCGAGGGCAACGAGTTCGACGTCGTCTGAGGGCCGTTGCGATGGTACTGGTCATAGCCACTCGTTCACGGCTGCGACCAGTACGGTCGCCTCATAGCGGACGGCGAGCTTGTCGTAGCGCGTGGCGACGGCGCGGTTTCTCTTAAGGCGGTTGATGCCGCACCCGACCGCGTGGCGTTCGCGGTAGTCGGTCGGGTCGAAGCGCGGCGGCCGGCCGCCGCGTGAGCCGAGCTTCTGGCGGTTGCGTGCCTGGTCGGCCTTGTCCGGGATGGTGCAGTTGATCCCGCGACGGCGCAGGTAGGCACGGTTCTTGCGGGAGGCGTACGCCTTGTCGGCACGCACGCGATCGGGGCGGACGCGTGGCCGGCCCGGCCCGATGCGGGGCACACGGACCTTCTCCAGTACCGGTTCGAACTGCGGCGAGTCCCCGCGTTGTCCTGCGGTCACCACGAATGACATGGGCTTTTGGCCCTGCTCGACGGCAAGGTGCAGCTTGGTGGTGAACCCGCCGCGCGAGCGTCCCAGGCCGTGATCACGAGGCTCGGTGAACACGCCGCCTGGTGGTTCCTTCTGCAGGTTGCCCTGCTTGCGGGCCCCAGCCGCATGCTGATGGGCGCGGCATACTGTGGAGTCGACGCTTAGGCCCCACGTAATCGAACCCTTCGCGTCGGCCAAGGACTGGAGCCGGGTGAGGATCCGGTGCCAGGCGCCGTCTCGCTGCCATCGGCGGAACAGGTCGTAGATCCGGCCCCATGGCCCGTACTCGATGGGCACGTCCCGCCACGGCACACCGGTCCGGACACGAAACCGTATGCCGTCGATCAGCTGCCGCCGAGGCCAGACGGGTGGCCGCCCCGTCCTGGCACCCTTCGGCAACAACGGCTCCAGCACCGCCCACTGCTCATCTGTCAGATCTCTCCGGCCCATGAACCGTGATCATTCACAGCCCGAGATCCACTTTCGATACACGGCCTAGGACCAATACCGCTGTTTTAAGGATGTTTCCGGCGTTTGCTGGTGGCTTTGGTGGGTGGCACCAGTGTGGGGACGGGGTCCGGTGGGTGGGGTGGGTTGCGGTGGTGGTCGTGTTTGAGCTTCCAGTTGGACATCTTGCGTTTGATGACACGGGGGTTGGTGCGTGGTCTGCGGGGTGGCAGGAGCCGTTCCAGCAGCTCACGGCCGGTCTGTGCCAGGGCCCGGCTGAGTCGTGAGGGGGGAAAGTGCCGCCTGGTCCGTGACATGGCGGCGTGCGGTGTTGAGAGTGCGGGTGAAGGAGATCCGGTCGGGGTCGAGGCCAGCCTGGTGGGCGGTGTGATGCATGACGTCTCTGAGCGCATGATGGACGAGGAGGAATCCGTAAACCTCCTGCTCGACGCCGGCGGGGTCACGAGAGCGCAGGACGAGATGGTGTCCGCCCTGGTGGGACTTGATCTCGTCGAGGGTGTTCTCGATCTCCCACCGCTGGTGGTAGAGGGCGGCGAGTTCGGTGGCGGGTGCCTTGCCGGGGTCGCGGATGGTGGTGATCAGCCGATAGACGTCCTTGTCGTCGTGTCCTTTGAGTGTGTACTCGATGACGCGGACCACGGCGGGATGACGGCGCCGGCCGCGGTCTTCGGTGGCGACGATCTCGGACAGGTAGGAACCGTCTTCGAGGTGCTCGACGATGGGGAGCACGATGTTCTTGCGGACTCTCCACAGCAGGTCGGCACCGGTGTCCGTGGCCGCGTTCCACAGTTCGAAGCCGGTGATGCCCCGGTCGGCCAGGACCAGCATGCCCGGCTGAAGCCGGTGGAGGAGGGCGGGGATGAGGTGTTGTTCATGAACCGAGAGCGGTCCCGTCGCGGCGGCGAACACCGCGTGTGTTCCGCACTCGACCAGGGCCGTGACTCTCACCTGCGGATACGCGCTCCGTTGCTGCCCGCGCGCCGATCCGGGCCGGCCGAAGAACGCCGCGTTGGTGTCGGTGTCCGGGACGTCGAGGACGGTGCCGTCCACCGCGACCAGCCGCCACCCGTGATACCAAGCACCCACCGTCGCTGTGGTGGCCACCGGCCGGCAGACCCGGTCGAACAACACCTTCAGCGGTTCGGGGCCCAGTCTCCGGCGGGCCCGTCCGATCGCCCCGGTCGTCGGCACCCGCCAGGGCCTCTCCCACTGCCGCACCCGCTCCAGGCCCTGTGTCAGCAGCCGGGCGACCTCCTCATACCCCTGCCCGGAGAACAGGCACATCGCCAGCACGAAATACACCACCACACGAGCCGGTAACAGACGCGACCGCTGTTCCACACGCCCACACTCGGTAACCACCTCATCCACCAGCTCCGGCGGAAACACCCGCGTCAGCACCCCCAGAGCAATCCGGTCCGACAGACGCTCACCCGACGACTTCACCTGACCAGGCCTCGGCACACCACACCCAACGACCAACAAGCACCAAAGTCACCGGTATTGGGCCTAGGACCTGTCCGGGCGATCATGAGTGGAGCCAGATGACCAGCGCGGCAACGGTGACAGCGCCGAGGAAGACATGACCGCGTTTGTCATAGCGCGTCGCGACGGCCCGGTGGGCCTTGAGTTTATTGATGGCGCGTTCAACCGTGTTGCGCTTTTTGTACCGCTCCTTATCGAACCCGGGCGGCCTGCCGCCGTGCGAACCCCCGCGCAGGCGGGCTGCCTTGTGGTCCTTCTTTTCCGGGATGACGTGGCGGATGCCACGTCGTCGCAGGTAGGCACGGATAGTGCGGTTGCTGTACGCCTTGTCCGCGCTGAGGCTGTCCGGGCGTCGGCGCGGGCGGCCGAGCCTGGCGCGGGGCACGCGGATCTTGTCTATGACCGGTTCGAACTGAGTGCAGTCCGCCCACTGTCCGGGGGTGACGGTGAGGGACAGCGGGCAGCAGCGGCCATCGGCACTCAGGTAGACCTTGGTGGTGAACCCGCCGCGGGAGCGGCCCAAGCCCTCGCCCGCCGCACCACCGCCACCCAGCGGCCGGGCAGCCTCAACCCGGGCCTCTCGCTCTGGCGTTCTGCCGTGTCGGCCCCCTTTGGGTAACTTGGCGCCGGCGGAGGGGTTCTGCGGGCCCCGGCGGAGTGCTGGTGGGCGTCGAGGTGCTACGCAGCCGGTCGGCGTCCCGGTGATTCCGCTCAGGAACGGTGTCACCGACCTGGGTGTGCGCGGATCGCCGGGCCGGCGTACCCCTGAGCCCAGGGCCTCTCCCCCAACGTAACGCTTGCCTCGGAGTCGTCGGACACGCGTCCCACGAAGCCCTTCAGGGAGAGGGCCAGCCCGTACGGTATGCGGAATGCAGATCGTGCCCGTCGCATACGACCACCCCCACGCCACCGAGCTCAACGACCAGGCGCAGGCCGAGTACGTACGGCAGTACGGCGACGGAGACCGTACCCCGCTGGATCCGGCACAGTTCGAGCCGCCGCACGGCCTGTTCCTCATCGCTTATGAGGACGACGGCACGCCGGTGGCGGCTGGCGGACGCAGGGGCGCAATGCGGAGGGTTTTGCGGACGGAGACGCGGAGCTGAAGCGGTTGTACGTTCTGCCCCGAGCGCGCGGCCGGGGCCTGGCCCGGAGGATTCTGGCCGTGCTGGAGGAGAGCGCGCTGGAGGCGGGGCGTACGCGCATGGTGCTGGAAGCCGGGGCGATGCAGCCCGAGGCGATCGCCCTGTACGTCTCCTGCGGCTATGAGCCCGCGGCGGCGAAGTTCGGCCTCTACCGCTTCGACGACAGCAGCCGCTGCTTCAGCAAGCCCCTGATCTGAGCCGTTGAATGTGCGCACTGACCCGGTAGCCGGACAACTGCGCGTCCGACAGGAAGCGGGCACCGGCAACGCGGCCGAGGCAGCCGTTCTCCTGGCACAGGCAGGTGAACGGCTCGGCCATGTCCCACTCGGTCGCCGGATAGAAGAGCGTCACCGAGTCTCCGGCAACCAGCTCTCGCACGGCCCGCAGCACGAGCAGGCCGGTGTCGAGGACCGCCGTGGGCGCACAGGAGTGATTCACGTAGCGCACGCCCTCGATGCCTGTCGATTCGAGGTGACGGTCCACATCCACCTGCACCGACGTCCTGCTCGGCCCGCTCACGGGCACCCCGCCGGCCAGATACGCCAGCACCTGACCGGGAACGCACTGCCGGACAGTCGTCACACCGGCCCCATACCGTGGATCGGCGGTCATCCGCAGACCACACCGTTCACCGTGCAAGGCCATGACCACAGGCTACGACGACCGTCCCCCTCGCGCTCGCGGACATCCGCCCTTCGCACCCGGCGCCCTACCTGCGACCTTGGTGACGGCAAGCCTGCCTCTGTGACAACCATCGCGCTCCGGCCCGGGACCACTGCTCCGGGGCCCACGCTGTACACGCGGCTCCTGCAGCTCGAACCCGACGCACTCGGAGCCACTCCGCCCCGTCACCACCCGTCATGCGCCCACGCGACCCCGGCTACCGGGGCCACTTGTAACCAACATGCCGGGGCCGCTGAACAACGTCACAGCAACCACCCCGGCATGACACACAACCATGGCAAGACCCCCCCCACCCAGAACCCAAACCCGCACAAACGGGCACGCTTGAGGAGAGAGCCGATGGGGCCAGCGCCCACGCCCCCCCTGGACGGGCACCACACCAGAGCGCCACGCCGCATCCGGGCCCGCCCCGGCCGGACGGGCTCTCCAGCCGGTCCGGCAGCCAAGGCCGATTGTCAGTGGTGGGTGAGACGGTAGGAACATCGAGCCGGAGAAAGAGGGGGACCTGTCATGTCCGGGAACCAGAACTACATTAATCACGTCGCTCTTGTGCTGGATGCCAGTTCGTCCATGTCGCACCTGAGCCGCAAGGTCGTCGAAGTCGCCGACCAACAGATCGCGTATCTCGCCCGCCGGTCGGGGGAACTGGACCAGGAGACCCGTGTCACGGTGTACGTCTTCGCCGACAGGGTGAAGTGCGTCATCTACGACAAGGACGTGCTGCGGATGCCGTCGCTGAAGCAGCTGTACCGGGCCGGCGGGATGACGGCACTGCTGTCGGCCGCGCTGAAGTCACAGCGGGAGCTGGCGCAGACAGCTCAGCTGTACGGCGACCACAGCTTCCTGACGTTCGTCCTCACCGACGGGCAGGAGAACGCAAGTCACCGCTGCCCGGATGCCCCTGCCAAGGACCCGCGTGAACTGGTCGAGGCCGTGGCCGAGATGTTCCAGACGCAGCAGGACAACTGGACACTGGCCGTCCTCGTGCCCGACCAGATGGGCAAGCGCGAGGCCATGAACTGCGGTTTCCCCAAGGACAACATCGCCATCTGGGACGCCACGAGCACCCAGGGCCTGGAGGAAGCCGGGCAGGTCATCCAGCAGGCCACCGAGAAATTCATGGTGGGCCGCACCCAGGGCATCCGGGGATCGCGAGCCGTCTTCTCCACCGGCGCGGAAGCGGTCAACAAGGACACCATCAAGGCCGCCGGCCTCACCCCGGCGGATCCGTCGGAATACCAGCTGATTGCGGTGGCGCGTGACGCGGCGATCCGGGACTGGGTCACCGAATCCGGGCACACCTACCGCACCGGCGGCGCGTTCTACCAGCTGAGCAAGCCGGAGAAGATCCAGGCACGGAAGCAGATCGCGGTACTGGAGAAGAAGACGGACAGGGTGTACACAGGCCCCCAGGCCCGAAGCCTCCTCGGCCTCCCGGACACGGAAGTCCGCATCAAGCCGGACCACAACGACGACTACACCATCTTCGTACAGAGCACCAGCGTCAACCGCAAGCTCGTCGTCAACACGCGGCTACTGCTCATGCTCTGATACCCAGGAGGCTCCGCCGGGACCCGGAGACCTCGCCACCCCGGCACCCCATCTCCGGCATCCGTCCATCGAACGGGCCCGGACGATCCTGCGGCGGGCCAGCCACACGAATCCGCCTCGCCAACGGGCAGGGGCGCAAACCGATACCGCTGCCGATCACTCCCGGCCACTGGCACAACAGCCCCCAGCTCGTGCCCGTGCCCGTGCCGGAAAGAGTCCGCGTCCGTCGCACCCGCCCCGGCCGTCCGGGCACCAGGCCCCACAAGGTCCGGGGCGGCAAGGCCTGTCCCTCCCGCGCCAACCGCGCCTGCCTGCGCAGACACGACATCAGGGCGGCCATCCCCGAGGGAAGAAGGACCAGACCCGCCGCCCGTCACGAAGTCGCCGTCCTCGCCGCAGCCGTCAACGCATGGCTCCGACCGGCGTTTTCGCCAGGGGTGCGGGAGAGGCCGTCAGCGGTGGCCCAGCACGTTGACCACCCATCCGCTGGGGTCACGGACGAAAAACCGCCGCACGCCCCACTCCTCGTCCTGCAAGGGGTGAATGATCTCCGCGCCGCTCTCCCGCATGACCGCATAAGCCGCGTCCACGTCGTCCACCTCGACGCTCATATCGGGGCTGACAGGCGCGGTCCTGTCGCCAGCCATGACGCTGATCTGAGCCGCCGGAGCGGACGGGGAGGCGAGCGTCATGATCCAGCCGTGGTTCATGACCTCCTCGAAACCCAGCAGGCCATAGAACTCCCGGCTCTCCTGAACAGCCTCCGACTGGATGTTGGGCACAACACGGCGAACAGCCATCGACGACTCCAAATGAGAACAAACACGTCTCCACGTCCCTCCCCAGGAGTACTACAGCAAGCCCACCCCCGCACACACTTTCGCAACACGCCCTGATGCGACGCGCATGCGCATACTCATACTCCAGTCTTTGTTCATCGTGGTGACGCTGATCGACTCAGGTGAAGGACAAAAAACAGACTGACCAGCCTGTCCCGCCCGGGTCGATGTGTGATTCGGTCAAGCAACGGCGTCTCCGCCGCCGCCCGGTCCGGCAGGTCCTCACCGGAGCCAGAGCCGGATCGCGGCGAGGGTGACCGCGCCCTGGAAGACGTACGCTCTCTTGTCGTCTCTGGTTGCTGCGGCCCGGAAGCCTTTGAGGGCGTTGACGGTGCGTTCGACTTCGTTCCTGCGGGCGTAGCGGGCCCGGTCGAAGCCGGTGGGTCTGCCGCCGCGGCTTCCACGGCGTTGACGGTGGGCTCGCTGGTCCCGGCGCTCGGGAACCGTACGCCTTGTCGCCGCAGACGTGGTCCGGGCGTGTCCTGGGATGTCCCCCGGCTAGGCGCGGGACTCGGATGCGGTCCAGGACCGGAATCGTTTGCGGGGCGCCATCCCACTGCCCAGGGGTGACCAGGACGGCCAGCGGACGACGGCTTCCGTCGCTCGCCAGGTGAATCTTGGTGGTGAACCCGACGCGCGGGCAGTCCATCGCCTCATCGGCCGGTGGTGGACAGGGCGCCCGCGCCGTCCGGTACCCGCACCGGGCGGTGGCGGGCCCCGGTGGCATGCTGATGGGCGCGGCAGGATGTGGAATCAGCGCTGGCCACGGACCAGTCGATCCGGCCCTCCATATCGGCAACGACCTGAACGCCCCGCAGGATCCTCTCCCGCGTGCCGTCGGCCGGCCACCTGCGATATGACGGCGCAAGCCTGTTTGATCTTCACACCCCCAGCAACCCGCTCGGGCGTCGTCATGTCACGGCAGAGTCCGGCGAGCCGCTCCTGCTTATCCTCACCCGCATGACGATCGACTGGATAGAGGAAGCCCAGCGCTTGGCACGGGGGCGACGCTTTGACGAGCTCACCTGTCCTTCCTCGGGGCAGGACTCCTCCCCGGCGCCGCTGTCCGAAGCGGAGATCTGCGAGGCGGAGGCGGAAATGGGCATTACCTTTCCGGACGAGTACCGGGAGTACTTGCTCCGGCAGAGCGCCGGTGGCGCGGTGAACCGCCTGCGCCGCACCGCGGCAGGCTGGGGCTGGCACGGAGACTCAACCACCAACTACGACCTGCTCACCATCGCCTTCCCGCATCCCGGCTCCTACCGTGCTTACGAGGACGAGCTCGACGCACGCGAGCCGCTGGAAGAGAACTTCCCGGATCACGACGCCTACCAGGAAGCGTGGAAGCAGTGGGACGCGGAGTACGAGGTGTTCCAGGAGCGCAAGACGTCCGGTGCCGCGTTCATCCAGGACAACGGCTGCGGCTTCTCGACCCTGCTCGTTGTCACTGGTCCGCACCGAGGCACGATGTGGTTCGATGGCCGCGCGACCTGTGACCAGATCCTGCCCCTGAACCTCGGCGGTCAGCCCGTGTCGTTCAGGGACTGGCTCGGTCGCAGTTCCATGGATCTGCTCGGCTGGTGAACGCCGCCGAGCAGACACACGGCGGTTCAGGTCAGGGAACGGTCACATCAATCGCGGGTCAGGTCGTTACGCGTTTCTCAGCCGACCGTTTCGAGCAGCAGCTTCGCGGCCACCGCCGCACCGTCGGTACGGATCGTGCCGGCCACGGTGGCCGCCCGTGCGCGGGTCTCCGGGGTCAGGGCCGTCTTCAGTGCGGCTGACAGGGACTCGAAGGTCGGGGTCGGACCGTCGTGCGCCGCGCCGATGCCCAGCCCGGCCACCCGGGCGGCCCAGTACGGCTGGTCGGCCATCTGCGGGACCACCACCTGGGGCACACCGGCCCGGGCGGCCGTCGTCGTGGTGCCCGCGCCGCCGTGGTGCACGACGGCGGCCACCCGGCCGAACAGCGCCTGCTGGTTGACCTCACCGGCCACGAAACAGTCGTCCCCCGCGTCGGTCGGCGCCAGGCCGGCCCAGCCACGGGAGAGCAGTACGCGGCGACCCTGCGCGCGGACCGCCGCGACGGCCGCCCGGGCGACGTCCTGCGCGTCGCGCACCGGCATGCTGCCGAAGCCCACGAACACCGGTGCCGTGCCGGCGTCCAGGAACGCCTCCAGATCGGCGGGGAGTGGGCGTTCGTCCGGCCGGATCCACGCGCCGGTCTGCAGCACGTCGAGGTCCGCCGGCCGCACCCACGGGGCCAGCGCCGGGTCCGCCGCCAGCCACGGGCGGTCGGTGAAGACGTGGTCGCGGACGTCGTCCACCGGGGGCAGGCCGATCGATGCCCGGTGGGTGTTGATCCCTTCGCCGAACAGCTCGTTCAGGACCTCCGCGTTCAGGTCCCACAGCACCCGGTTGTCGGTCACGTCCGCCGGGAGCGGCCGGCCCGGCCACGCGAGCGGCGGGTGATGCGGCGACGGCAGGTAGTTCGGGAAGTAGGCCACGAACGCATAGGGGATGCCCAGCTTCTCGGCCACCGACCGCGCAGCGGCCGCAGCCGGGAGCAAGCCGGTCGCCACCACCGCGTCACACCCCTCGGCCACCGTGACGACCTGCTCGTACGTCTCGGCTACCATCCGGGCCGCGCGCTGAGGCAGAGTCTCCGTCGGCTGTGGCTCCGCCCCGGTCACCGCCTTGGTTGCCATCTCGCGCAGCGGTCGGCCGAGAGGCACCAGCGGGAAGCCGAAACCGTTCAGCAGCTCTGCGAAGTCCGGCGGCGCGCACACCCGCACCTCCACGCCGCGTTCCCGCAACCGCATCGCGAGCCCCACCATCGGCTCGACGTCCCCACGCGACCCGTACGCCAGCAACAACACACGCATTCCGCAACCCCCATGACCTCGTATTTCGGCTTCGGTAGGCGATTCTGCGTCACGACCGGGGCCTTGCCGCAAGCCCCCCTGTGCGCTATATGTTGATCATGGAAAGGGGCAGGTGCTCCTTCTTCCGCCTCACGCGGTTCAGCTGCGGTTCAACAGCACAGAGCCGTATCCACGACACCGTCCACACACCTCTTCGTCGCCTGGTCCGGCTGGACCGTCACCGCGACGCCGGCGGCGCGACCGCCGGCGGTGGCACCGTTCCGGGTCTCGCGCCCGGTGATACCACTGCCGTGGCCGCAAGTGGTCACCGCAGCAGGTGCTCAGAGTGCCCGGTCAGGGCCGTGTGCCGGGCCTCGGCCACGGCGAGGAGCCTTCCGCCCGTGCCGAGCGCGGCCGCACGGCCGGAGGGAAAATCCCGAGGCAGCAGGCCGGTGGGCCTGGGCCGGGCAGAGGTGCGGGCCCCGGCTGACGGCGTCACCAGTCGATGTGTGCGGTGATCCAGTCGGCCAGGCCGTCTTCGTCGCCTGCGGAGGGCAGATCGGGGCCGCAGGAGAGGGGTGTGCAGGACAGTTGCAGATGGGTGAGGTAACCGTAGGGGCCGTTGTCGGCTGCCGGTCCGAGGATCAGGGCGTGGGTGAGGGTGCGCCAGATACGGTGCGTCAGCGCGGGCCCGGTCGCCACGGTCGAAGAGGACAACACCGTTCGCTCAGGTGGCGCGCCGAGGTGTTCGGTCACCACCTGCGCGGCCTGCGCGAGTACGGCCTCGCAGTCCTGGTCCGTGCATGGTCTGCGGCCGCTCCAGCCGGGCTGCTCCTGCCAGCGGTCCATGAGGCCGTACAGCCATGACCCATTGGCCATGTTCTCGTCTTGCGGGTCGACGGGGTAGAGCTCTCCGAAGACCAGGAAGGTCCGTGCGTCCGGGTTCCCGAACGGGCTGACATCGTCGGAGCACAGCACATGATGGTCCGCGGTGCGGAAGGATTCACAGACCAGGCCGTCCTCCCAGGACCATCCCCGTCGCTGTACTTCGGCATCGACCGCGTCGAAGCTTTCGGTGACGTAAGGCGCGGCCGGCAGACCCACAAGTTCGGTGACGGCCCCGGCCGTCAACGGCCGGTGGGCAAGAGCATGTACGGGAAACAGCATGCGGAACACCCTAATGGCGGCACTACCACTGCCCGGTCCCGAGCTCCGCTGCCCAAACATCTCGCGCGGTGTCCTACCCAGCCGCTCGCCCGGCAGTTGTCGGCGCGCGCGCCGTGACGGGTATGAGGCTCTGTCGAGCACGGTGGGCGAAAAATGCAGTGCCCATCGGCCGCGAGCCGCCGAGGACGAACCTCGCGGCGGCGCTGGGGGCGGTATACCGGGGCGTGGGTACGCCCAGGGAAACGAGCAGGTCCGCTCTCCTTGCCCACTGGGGTGCGCGTTGGGCGAAGCGACCGGGGGTTCGTCGGCCGGTCTTGTGCCGGATCTGCCGTCGCCGCAGGTAAGGGCAGTTGCGGCGGGAACTGTGCGTTTTGTCGCCACAGACGCGGTCCGAGCGAGTACGCGGCGCCCGCCGGCCGGTCGCGGGACACGGATACGGTCCAGGACCGGGATCATCTGCGGGGCATCGCCCTGCTGCCGGGAGGTGACCAGGGCAGCCAGTGGGCGACGGCCGCCGTCCCGGATGATCACTCCGGCCAGCACACCGCCTGGCGCAACGGTCATCGGGACAGGCTGCTGACCACCCAGGTCGGCGACCTGGAGATGAAGACGGCGGCACGCGCACCTACCGAATGTCGCCCTTCTCCGCCGTCGCCTTCACCCGGGCGGTCACCGCCTGAGCCAGGCGGGCCGCCCCGACGAGTTGGTCCATCGTCTGCTCCAGGAGCCGGCCGTTCGACTGTTCCACGGCCTGGCCGCACGTCCGGCCCGTCTTCTCCACCCCCGCCGTGAACTCCTTCCAGAGCCCCTCGGCCCGCGCGTCCGGCACCCGGAAGAACGCGCCGGCGTCCCGCGCGATCCTCGCGAAGTCCTCGCAGAAGGGGCGGACACGGGCTCCGGACACCTCCCCCCGCCCCTTGGTGAGAAGGTCGAAGAAACCGGTCGTGCCGGGCATGAAGCGCTTCCTCAGCAGCTCTTCCCCGCCGTAGATGTACCAGGAGAGCACCTGGATCTCCCGGGTCCGGGCGGATACGGACGGCCCCGCGGAGCCGCCCACCGCCTCCCCGCGACCGGGGAAGACCGCCGACGGGCGGCTGCGCGCCCTGTCGTCGCGGCCCTGGCTCCCCTCTGCCCTGAAAATCCCCGCCGCCACGGTGGCCCCCACAGCCACAGCGCACAGCAGGCCCACCGCGACGGCGCGGCGGGCGGGCGGCACGGACCGTCGTACGGCGGCGTCGCGGGAGGCGGGCCGGCGTCGCACGGTCGCGGCCACCGATACGGCCACGGCCACGACGACGGCGACGACCGCGCCCAACAGGAGGGCGGGGCCGAGCAGGAGCTGGAAGAGCGGCCTGGGCACGCCGGGGTGCCAGCCGCAGGTGTGGACGAGCGTGTTCAGCGGCTGGACGCACCCGTCGAACGAGGCGAGCGTGAACGTCCCCGCGCAGCCCGTCAGAACCGCGGCCTCGGCGGCGACGAGAGCGACGAGCAGCCGGTATCGCCTCGCCGGCGCGCTCGCGGCGACGGCGGCCACCGCCGCCGCCGTCCCGAGGGCCACCAGCAGCCATCCGCAGTAGGTCACGACGAAGGCCGGGGGGTCCGCGGTGGCCCGCCGGTCGTGCAGGAAGGCCATTACGCCCACGAGGGCGGCACAGGCCGACGCGCCGCCGAGCAACACGGCCAGGAACACGCGCCGCAGCGGCGGCACACCCTCCCCGCGCGCCGCCACGGCACCGCCGCCGATGGCATCCCGCATCCAGGTCGGCGGGGTGCCGGACGGGCCCATCGCCCAGGCGAGCAGCGGCACGACCCACAGCGCCGCGACCGCGGGGAGGGCGAGGGGCCGGCCGGCCACCGCCGACAGCTCCACCAGGACCTTGGCGGGCAGGGACCGGTACGTGTCCGCGATGGACGCCAGCCCCGACGACTGTATGAAGCCTCCCGTGTCGAAGGGCGCCCCGCCCGCGTACAGTTTGCCGCTCGCCTGCCACCACTCGAACCACGCCGACAGCACCAGGCACATGGACGCCAGCCCCAGCAGCATCGCCGGGCGGATCGTCCGGCCGGGCCACACCCGGACCCACAGGTACGCGCACTGGGTGGCCCACCATGCGAACACCCCTCCCGCGAGCACCACCAGCACGAGGACCCAGGGCCGTGCGGGCAACCAGGTGAAGGACGTCACGTCGTTCACGACCAGCTCGCCCACGGCCATCCCCGCCCCCAGCCACAGCCCCGCGCGCACACCGGAGGGCACACGGCGCGAGGTGAGCACGGCGTGGGCCACCCCACGCCACAGCGCGACCCCGAGCACTCCGACGATCAGCGCGGCCGAGGCCAGCACCCGCACATGGTTCACCCATTGGGCGTTCACGGCGGACGCCTCCTCACTCGCCTGAGAGTTGATCAAGGTGGCGGCGGCTCCGGTCAGGAAGAGCGGCAGCGCCTGCACACCGAAGAGCACGACGGGATCGTCGAGGGACTTCCGGCGCAGGTCCCACCGCGGATGGGTGTGCCACAGCTCGGCGACGGTCCCGGCCGCCCGCCGCCACGCGCCCGGCGGCGGGCCCGCTGTCGCGACCGCCCAGCCACGGGGATCCGCGCCCCAGCGCACCGCCGCGCGGTCGGCGTAGATCTCTCGGCTGCGCAGCACGTCCGCGCGGGCGAGATACACCAGCACGACCAGGAGTCCCAGCAGCCCGAAGCCCCGTACGGCGGACGGGACCTGGACGGCCTGGAACTTCGGCGCGATGGCGAGGGCGCTTTTGATGTGGACGGCCAGCGCGGGCAGGAGCACCACGGCGACGAACGCCCACCACACGGCGAGGGTGACATAGGTGAGCGTCACGTCCCGGTTGCGGATGTGGGCGAATTCGTGGAGGAGCACCGCCCGGAAGCCCTCCGGGTCGGTGTGCCTGCGGGCGAGCAGGCCCCCGTGGAGACACACCGTGGGGCGGCGATCGCTACCCAGCACCACCGCGCCGGTCGAGGCCGCCGCCGGATCGACAACGACGCGCGGCACCCGGGTCAGCCCGGCCACCGCCGCCAGCTCCTCCACGAGCCGCAGGATCCCGCCGTCGGGGTCGACGGCCGCCAGCGGGACGACCCTGCCGCGCCGCGTCCTCCAGGCGGGGACGGCCTGGAACAGTGCCCAGGCCACGACCACGAGCAGGACCGGCCAGGAGAGGGTCACCCACCAGGCCAGCGGCGGCTCGTAGCGGTCCAGGCAGGCCTGATAGGCCGGGCCCTGGAGGTCTATGGCGACCACGTCGCGCGCGACATCGCCGCCGAACGGATTGCCCCCGGCGGCGAACAGGCAGCCGAAGTGATCGAACCCGGTCCGGAGGGCGGCTCGGCGGGTGATGCCGCCCATCACATTCCAGCAGCTCACCAGTAACAGGACCATCAGCAGCACGAAGCGCACCGTTGTGCCCGCGCCCATCACCCGCTCGTCGACCCGTATCCGGGAAGGCGTCGTGGTCATGCCGCTCTAGCCCCGCTCCGGCGTACGGGGCTCCGGAGCCCCGTCATCCGGCTCCGGCTCCGGCTCCGGCTCCGGCAGCACCAGCCTGGCCACCACCGCGTCGGCGATCGTCTCCGCCCGGCGCTCCCCCAGGCCCCGTGACAGAGCCGTCTCCACCACGCGCCGGCGGATCTCGGCGAGCTGCTCCGGGGTCAGGGCGGCGGGGAGAGCGACCGGCGCGGACGGTCGGCGGAGGACCTTGCGCAGCACGGCCCTCGACCTGGTGGCCGCGGCGTCCACGGCGGCGTCCGCCATCCGGCGCCCCGCCTCGTCCAGCACCAGCCACACCACGGGCGCGGCCATCGCCACGACCTCGCCCAGCCCGAACCCCAGGGGCTCGCGCCGCCCGCCCGTGCGGCCCAGCCGCCGGACGACCGCCACGTCGTCGAACCGGACCAGCGCCGCCACCAGGGGCAGTTCCTCGGGCGCGACCTCAGCCACGACATCGTGGACCACGTCGCGCACCTTCGCTCCGTCGTACGAAGTCGCTCCAGAGCCCATCGTGCCCTCCTGTGGCGTGAGTTCCACAAGGGCACGGTACTGCGGAGCCTCTCCCTCCACCGTCGATTACGAGAGTTCGTTCGAGTTCGGCGGGAGCCGGGCGTGTCCTCAAACGCGGGGAGCCTGGATGCGCCGCAAGGAGCTGGAGCGGTCCTCTCCCCCTTCGTGGGACTCGAAGACCATCCGGGGGCCAGCCAGGGCGCCGTCGTAGGTGGTGGGGGTTCCTGGTCACGCGGACCGGGGCCCGGTGCCGTCGGCCGGGACGACGAAGATCTGCGGGAGCTCTGGCCAGGCCGTGTCCGACAGGTCGCATGACCACCGCTGTCGATGCCGCGGGCCGACGGCGTACGGATCGCAGTCCGTCCCGGACCTCGTTTATCCCGGCGTGACGACCGGCCGGGTTAGGGTCGTCACCCTCCAAGACGAACGCCCTGGAGCGCGTCCGCCCCGGGGGCGGGCGACGGCATACGAGCGGATGGCGGAGTAAAAGGTGAAGATGGCGGCTCAGCGGACTGTGGACCGGTCCGTGGCCCTGGCCCGGCGGCTCCCTGCGACGACCGCGTACGCGGCGCTGCTCCTGGCGACAGCGGCCTGGCTGGCAAGCCAGCCGCTGCGGGAGCAGGCCCGCTTCATCCGGCACAACAGCAGCAACGTCCACCACCTCGAGGTCGGCAAGTGGTGGACCCTCCTCACCAGCGGGCTCGTCGTGGACGGTGTGCCCGTGCCACTCGGCATCGCGGCGGTGGCCGCGGCGCTCGGCATAGCCGAGTGGCGCTGGGGCACGCTGCGCGGCATGGGTACGTTCCTCTTCGGCCATATCGTGGCGACCCTGTTGACGGAGGGCGTGATGTGGCTGATGCGGCTCGCCCATGTACCCGGAGCCCTCACCCGGGCTCGCGACGTGGGGATCAGCTACGGACTGGTCGCCACCGTCGCCTGCCTGCTGGCCCTCTCAGGCCACCGCACCCGCCTCTACGGCCTCTCCGCACTCACCACCCTGCTCACCCTCGCCTGGGTGATCGACCACGAACTGGCCGACGCCGGCCACCTGGTGGCCCTCGGACTGGGGATCGTGGCCTCGCGCAGCCGTTGGCTACGGGACCGGAGAACAGTGGGCCAGGGCCGGACCGTCCCGACGGGCACGACACCATAGGAGCCCGTCCTCGCCCGCGACCGGGACGTCTCCACCGCGGAGCTCGCGGCGTCCGGCCGTAGGGGGCACGACGTCAAGCTCACCGGGCTCATCACCGGCGTCGTCCGCAAGATGACCAAGCAGGGCAACCAGTGGGCCGTCATCACCCTCGAAGACCGCGACGCGAACCTCGAGGTGCTGTTCTTCCCCGCCGTCTACCAGCTCGTCGCCCCCACCCTCACGGAGGACAGTGTCGTCGCCGTCCGGGGCGGGGCCGACGAGCGCGCCGCCCGTAACCGGCTGGGGGGCGAGTGGATGGACGGTGGGCTGCTGTCCGACGTCGCCGCGAAACCTCAGAACCGCCCGGATCGCTTGGGGAAGTAGTCTTCCAGTGTGCCTTCGCGGTGGATGTCGAGGGTGGCGCAGTGCAGTCCGCCGCCGAAGGGAGCCACGTCCCAGAACGGTACCGGGATGACCTGGAAGCCCAGCCGGTCGAGTTGTTCCATTTGTGCGGTCTCGCTTGCTTCCACGCAGACTGTACTGGGGTCGAGCATCAGCACGTTCATGGACAGCCAGGGGCTGCACGCGGACAGTGGCGGTGGGGTCTGCCGTCCAGGGGCGGCGGCCTGGACGACCTGCCAGTCGTTGATCTCGAGGTGGTGTATCAGTTCTTCCTCGGCGGGGCGTTCCCCGCAGTGCAGGACGAGGCCGGGGCGGAGTGGTACCCAGGTGGCGTCGATGTGCATGGGGTGTGCGTTCCCGAACGTCACCCCGTGCACACGGTGTTCCGGCAGGTGCTGCCGGAGCCAGCGGATGCCGGCCGCGTTGGTGGCAAGGGACTGCTGGACGAACAGGTCCTTGCCACAGCGGGCGATGTCGGCGGCGTCGAAGAGCGGCTCGGCCTCGGTCAGCACCAGCTCCCCGGCCCTGACCCGGGCGATCTGCTCCTCGAACGGCAGGGCGTCGTACGCCTCCCAGAAGCCCGGCCGGTACGACGCCTCGGTCAGCCGGGGCTTGGGGGCCGCCTCCCACCTCATGTCCGGGTCGGCGCGGAAGTATGACTCGATCAGTGGCCGGTGGGCCAGGAACTCGAACCAGCGGCTGCGGAACGACATGGTCGCCTCGAGCAGCTCGTTCCCGATCACCACCAGGACGTCACGCACCGGCATGGCACCGAACATGCTCTGCTGCGACCACTCAGGAGTACCGACAGGCCGGCCGAAGTCCAGCCGACGGGGCCGGTCGACCCGGATGCCGCGCCCTTCGAGGAGGCGCGCGAAGCTGTCCAGCTGCTCGTTGGCCGCCGCCGTCATCTCCTCGGGCAATGGCCCATGCGTCCCGCGCGGAAAACCGTGCTCGGGCCAGTCCCGGACGACCGCCGGCTCAGGCGCCTGCACCACGGTGCCGTCCGCCCGGCCGACAACGACATGCCTCAGCGGATCCCACTCGTTCCAGGAACCAACCCTCACCGGCCCTCCCCCAGGGTTTGCCGTGTACGGCCCACTCCCCGAAAGCGGGAACCGGAAGCGGGAACCGGAAGCGGCGAAGGCCAGTCTGACGTCTGCCCGGCCGCAACAGGAGAGGGCAAGCCCAGGGCGCACGAAGTGACAAAGGAGTGCCCAGCGGGCGACCCGGATCCGCGCATGCGCCGGCTGGCGCTCGACGACCCCTCGTCGGGCGCGGAGCTCGTGGAGCGGTTCAGCCGTGACGGGAACGAGGAGGTGCGGCTGCGGGCGGCGGAAGATCCGCGCCTGACCGCGGCGGCGGTGTGGCTCCTCGACGACCCGTGCGAGCCCGTATGCCGGGGGGGCGCTGTACCCCCGCCTGCCCGCGTGTGTCCTGTGCCGGCTCCTGCGCGACGGCGAGGCCGCCGGGACCTCGGCGGCGAATCCGTTGCCGCCACCCGGGACGGCGTCGCCGAAGGGCGGGTGCTGTCGCACGTGGAAGGGCGGTTGCCCGTCGCGACACCGCAGGCGCGCGCCTGCGGCCCGTACGAGAACGGCTGGCAGTACGTCCTGATGTCCCGGCTGCCCGGCTGCCCGGCGAGAACCTGGCCCACTGCTGGGACCGCATACCGCCGGCCGATCGCGAACGGCTCGTCGCCGGGATCGGCGAGGCGCTCGCCGTGCTCCACTCCCTCGATCCAGGCCCCTTGAAGGACGTGCTCGGTCCCGGGGGCTGGGGCGCCTTCCTGGACCGCCGGCGTGAGTGCGCCGTGAAACAGCAGCGCGCACACGGGTTGCCGGCGGCCTGGTCGCGGCAGATCCCGGAGTTCCTGGACTCGGTCCCGCTACCGCGGGCCCCACGCCGTTCCCTGCTGCACACCGAGGTCATGCGCCGGCACGTCCTCGTCGATCCGGACGGCTGGCGGCTGACCGGCCTCTTCGACTTCGAACCGGCCATGGTCGGTGACCAGGCCTACGACTTCGTCGCCGTCGGCCTGTTCGTCCCCCGGGGCGAACCGTCGCTGCTGGCCCGGCTCGCCACGGCGTACGACCGCACGTTCGCGCCGGACGAACTGCTCGCATACGCCTTGCTGCACGTGTACAGCAACCTCCCCTGGTATCTGCGGGAACTGTGCGTGCCCGCCGAAGGGACGCTGCCAGCCTTGGCCGAGGCCTGGTTCGGCACGGGCTTGAGGGCACCCACGATGCCGCCAGGCCGGATGCCGCACGCGTGGTGACCGTGACCAGGGTTAGGATCATTGACCGATCCACAGGGGGAAACATGCGCAAGATCATCACGGGTGCGGCTCTGGTCCTGGCCACGGCTGTGCTGACCGGGTGCGGCAGCGACGACAGCCCGGCGCCCGCCGACAAGCCCGCTACGTCCGCACAGCCGAAGGCCAAGGCAGGGGGCGGAAGCGGCGAGGTCAAGCACGAGGTCACCCTCGAAGTCCTCGGCACCGGCACCACGTCGGTCTACTACAACCTCGACACCAACAAGATGGAACAGGTCCAGCTGCCCTGGAAGAAGACCTCGACCATCACCTTGACGACGGACGCCGAGAAGCGGGCCGGCCTCGGGGTGTCCGTCGTCCCCGGCTCCGTCACCGGGTCCGACGGCATGCTGCACGCAGCGCCCTGTGTCATCACCGTCGATGGCAAGAAGGTGGCGGACAACCAGGACGGCAAGTCCGACAAAATGTGCGAGTACAAGGTGAAGTAAGGGCCCCAGGGGAAACGATTCCCTGGGGCTCCACGACGTCCCCTCACCCCGGACGAGCGAGGGGGACGCTATCCCAGGCGTTCCGTCGCCATGCTCCTGCCCCGGCCCGGCACCGGGCCGCCGCGCACCAGCCGACCGATACACACCTGAGGCGCGACGGTTCCTGAGTCACCAGCACCGTCTGCGAGGCCGCCGCGCTGCGCCCCCGCACAGATCCTGCTCCACTCGGCCGGCCCCACCTCCCTGTGCTCTATGGGCCGGCGGGTCGATGCGGTCGGCGTCTGGCCGTGCCGCGCCGGCTGGATCCGCTCGAGAGTCATGGTGGTGATGGGCTTGATTCGGTCGGAGGGAACGTTGGTCCCCTCCTTCCACGTGTACTTGATGCGGGCGACCACCGCCCCCTGCCGGACGTTCATGCCGCGGCCCTGCCGCCCCTGGCTCGGGGGTCTCGAAGTCGGCGAGGCGGAGATGCGGGACCGGTACCGGCCGGTTGATCTCCTCGCCGGCACGGACGAGATCCTGATCAGCCAGGACAGCACACTGGAGGAGACCGTCCACGCAGTCATGCCCGAGGCTCGGTGGCCGGATGATGCAGGAACAGGTGGCCGTTGAGCGCGATCAGGGCGTAGGCGTCGACGAGAGTCCGGCAATGGGAACGTTGGGTCACGCTGACTCTTCCACGCGAACCGAGGGCGCGCCGATGCATTCCTCCAGCTCCACAAGCAGTGACGGGTTGACGATGCGCACGATCGTCTCGATGTCCCGCCGGTCGGCAGCCGGCCACAGGGCGGCGCGCGCGGCGCGGTACTTCGTGGCAAGGCGTTCCCGCTTGTCCGTCGGCAGTTGTGCGGCACGGTCCGGATGGGAGTTGTGCGCGTTGTCGGCGATCTTCACGAGAGTGGCCTGCGGGTCGGCGGTGATCCGGCGGATCTTCTCCTCATAGGGCATGCCCGCCTGGTTTGTCACTGCCTGGACGATCTCCACGACCCGGGCAGGGACACCGGCCTCCAGCAGCTGCTCGGCGGTCCAGTCGGTGTCCTCCAGGATGTCGTGGAGCAGACCTGCCATGACGAGCTCGTCGCCGAGCGGGGCGAGGCCGGCGGCCACCGCGCGGACATGCTCGGTGTAGGGCACGCCGATCTTGTCGACCTGCCCGGCGTGCGCGCGGCCGGCAAGGTCAGCGACCTCGCCGACGGACTTCATACGTCGTTCCTCCTTCATCGGGTCAGCCCCCAAATCGAGCACAGGCCGCGACCGCGTGCTGTGGACGGCCTGACGCGTTGGTGAACACCCCGCCGTACGCCAGGCTGGAATGGGCGAGATGTCGACCAGGAACATGGCACGGCCGTGTCGGAGTCCCGCTCCAGTCGTGACAGCGGGTCGGCCAGCACCTGTTTCTGAGAGGGATGCGTAACCGGTACTGCGTTGAGGTCGGTGCTCGTGAGCCAGCCAAAGAGCACGACGGCGTCGGCATGCCACAGGCGTACGGTCACGGTGAGCTGCTCAACTGTCATGAGCATATGGTGCCTGGCCCAGGGTTCGCCTTCCCACTCAGCGAAGGGTCTGTCGAGAGCACAGCCAGTTCTTCCAGGCGGCCGGACCGCTCGGCGGTTTGGATCGCTCCGTGCAACAGCGTTTGCCGCCAGTCCTGGTGTCAACGTCAAGCCGAGGCTGCACAGATCACCACGAGTACTGAAGGCAGCCGACTTGGTCAGGCCGGGGCATCGGGTCGCGACAGGGCGGTCACAGAACTCCGGGATCACTTGGCCTTGCCTGGGGGTGAAGGGCGACAGCATCTCCCATCGAACACAGGAGCGGCACCGGGTGCTCGCCGGTCGGATCAGGTCGAAGAGGGGGTCCGCATGACTACGCCTTGCGTCATTCTCGATATCGGCGGCGTTCTGGAGATCACGCCGGAGACGGGATGGGTGGCGGCCCACCCGAGCAGCTCGATAGCCCTGAGGGACAGACCCGACAGTGCCCGCATCCGGGGAAGGGGCTCGGAACGCCATCGCCGGTCGAAACCAGGTCACCGGACAGGGCGGCTGGGGTCGATCGTGTTCCACGTGAGGGAAAGATCGTCGAACCTGTGATGGTTGATCTCGAGCCGCTCGCCATCGAAGTTAAGCAGGAGCGGAAGAGTGGAGGGGAGCCGGAAAAGAATCTTGCATTATAAACGGTATGGGTTGTGAACGATTTGCGAGGTGGCGTTAGACGATAGGAGGGTCACCGCTCCAGCTTCTTTGTGGCATCTGCCAGTACGGCGGCCGGACGGGGCGGAGGAGACTTTCTGCCACGGCCTCGAGCCGGCAGACCTGTGAATCCGGAAGGCCGGCGTGGCCATATACAGGACGAAGCGCAGAGGGGGTAACACGTGAGCGCGCAGCAGTACGACGAGATCGGCGAGGCATTCGAGGGGTTCAAGTCCCTTCCCCTGACACGCTACGGGGAAGTACCGAGCTTCCTGAGCATGGTCGGGGACGTGAGCGGCAAGTCGGTTCTCGACCTGGCGTGCGGCACCGGTTTCTACAGCAGGGAGTTCAAACGGCGCGGCGCCACGGATGTCCTCGGTGTCGACATCTCCGTCGCGATGATCACCGCAGCGCGGGAGACCGAGCGGCGTGACCCGCTCGGTGTGCGCTACGAGATCGGTGACGTGGCCGAACTGCGGCCTGTCGAACGACGCTTCGACATCGCGGCGGGAGTGCAGTGCCTCAACTACGCCGAGGACATCGCGGCGATGGAACGGATGTGCCGCAACATCCGCCGGAGCCTGGTGCCGGATGGAAAGTTCTTCGTGCTCGCCCAGAGGCCCGATTACGGGTTCGACTGTCCGTCCCTGGACAAGTACGGATTCCGCTGCGAGCCGACCGGCGAGGAAACCGAGACGGGCCCGCGAGAGCGGATCACGGCTCTTCTCGACCCGCAGCCGATCAGCATCGTCGCCACGGCCCCACGTCGTGAGGTCTACGAGGACTGTCTGCGGACGACCGGGTTCAGTGAGGTGGAATGGGTCCCACTGAAGGTGTCCCAAGCAGGCATCGAAGAGTTCGGTGAGGACTTCTGGGCCGACCTCCTCGCGAACCCGCCACTGGAGATGTTGCGCTGCCGCGCCTGACCAGCTGGACCGGGCGGCCGTCACTCGCGCAGGCGCAAATTCCTGTCGCCTCGAGGATGCGTTGCCGAAGCCCGGCGGATTCCGGACAGGGGTCGACCCCGAGTTCATCGGTGAGGAGACGGCGGGTGTCGGCGTAGACGGCGGGAGGGGCTCGTCGGCCCACAAGGCCAGGGCTTGGTTGATCAAGTCGCGGGCGCGGGTGCGGACCGTACTCGCCGGCAACGCGGGCCTTGTCGGCCTCGCCGGCCAGACATTCGGCGACGTCGAGGTAGTCGAGGTACAGGCCGCCGGGCCGCACGCGTATTGCGTAGCCGCCGGACTCGCCTGGCTGGTGACACAAAGGCACGGTGAGTCGGTCGGGGCCCCAGAGGGCGGTGTAGAGGCGGTAGTCGGGCAAGTGTCCGCGCGCGGTGCTGGGCTGGGTGCTGGTGCGGTAAGCGGCCAGGTGGCGTCCACGATCCGGTCGTCCAGGCCGGGCTCGCGCCGTCGGCCGCGCAGGACCAGGGCGAGGCGGCGGGCCTCGGTGAGCAGGTGACGACAGTGGAACCGGTCGCCGACGTACACGGAGACCAGCGGCTGACTGCGGCGTCGCCGGATACGTTCGCCGATGGCAGGCCGCTGTGGGACTGCGTATGCGGGACCGGGGATCGGCTGGTGGCAGTGCCCGTACTGTTTGATGTCGCGTATGCAGGACGTCCCGCGGTCAGCGGGGGCGGGAGAAACGGCGGGTGGCGAGGGTGAGTGCTGCCAGGCCGATCGTGGCGGTGATCGCGAGTTCCGCGGCGATGGACGGTTGCCAGCCGGTCGGCCAGGTGGTCACTGGGGTGGCTGTCGGTCCTGGTACTTGTGCCGTGACAGCCTGGCGCAGGAGGTCGACGATGTAGGTCAAAGGATTGGCCAGGCAGAGTGCCGTAAGCCAGACCGGCAGGCCGACCAAGGGGAACATGGCTCCGGAGAGGAAGACCATCGGTGTCAGGGCGAAGCTCAGCACGGCCTGGAAGGTCTGGATACGGGTGATGTGGACGGCGGCGAGGGTGCCGAGAGCTGTCAGGGTCAGTGCGGTGATGACCAGCTCTCCGATCAGGGTCGCGATCAGGGCCGGCCGGTAGGGCACGTGAGCGGTCCAGGCGAGGCTGAGGACGACAGCCCCCTGACAACTGGCGACGGTTGCTCCGCCCACGCACTTGCCCAGGAGCAGGCTGCCGCGCCGGACGGGGGCGACGAGCATTTCGCGCAGGAAGCCGGTCTCGCAGTCCCAGATGATGGACGCTCCGGCGGCGATGGCGGGCGTCTGCACGGTCATCACCAGCACGCCGGGGAAGAGGTAGGCGCGGTAGTCGCCGGTGCCGGTGGGGGTGGAGACCAGGGAGTTGAGCCCGGTGCCGAGTACCAGCAATGTGAGGGCCGGTTGCAGCAGGTTCATGGCCATCAGACTCCGGTTGCGCAGGAAGCGGATCATTTCGCGCTGCCAGACGACCTTTATGGCGCGCAGCTCTCCGGTGAGTCTGCGGCTGACCGGGGGTGGCACCGAGAGGGGCATTCGGAGTCCCTTGGTTCACGAAGGGTTCAGGGTCAGTCAGAGCGGTGTGATCATGTCTCGTCGACGCGTGAACGCCTGGTGGAGCTGCGCTTAGCTGCGTGCGGGGCCACGAGAGGTCCTCGGCCTCTTCCGACCTGCGGAAACTGTTGTGCGTCGGCTTCCGGGGTGGTGGTGCGGAGAGCGTGAAGCGGTCGTGATCATGGCGCCTGTCGCCGTGGCCTCCCGGTGGGTGCTGCCGGCCGGGGTGCCCTTTCGGCGTCGCGGATGGTTCGTCCGGTGTATCGCAGGAAGACGTCATCGAGGCTGGGGCTGGTCACGGTGATCGACAGCACCGGGACGCCGAGGTTCGCGCACAGTGCGGGTACGAAGGCCGCGCCGTCGGGTGCCTGGATGCACAGCCCGTCTGGTCCGGCTGTGGCGTTGAGGCCGAACCGCCGGCGCAAGGCGGTTACCGCCGCACGGTCATCGGTGGTGTGGAGGCGGATGCGATCGGTGCCGATCGCGGCTTTGAGCGCGGCCGGTGTTCCCTCGGTGACGATACGGCCGTCGTCCATGATGGCGACCCTGTCGCAGTGCTCGGCCTCGTCCAGGTAATGGGTGGTCAGGAAGAGAGTGACCGCCTGCTCTCCGCGCACGTGGTGCAGGTGTTCCCACAGCTGTGCCCGGGACAGCGGGTCCAGGCCGATGGTGGGTTCGTCCAGGAACAGCACCTGTGGCGAGTGCAACAGGCCCCGGGCGATCTCCAGTCGGCGTTTCATGCCACCGGAGAACGTGCGGACAAGGCTGTTCCGGCGATCGGCCAGGCCCACCAGCTCGAGCATTTCAGCGGTTCTGGCCCGCGCGGTGCGTTTCGGCAGACCGTAGAGATCGGCGTGGAAGCGCAGGTTCTCGCCCGCTGTGAGGTCTCCGTCGACGGTGAGGTCCTGGAAAACGAGGCCCATACGGCTGCGCACGGTGCCGGGGTCCTCGGTGACGTCCGCTCCTGCCACTCTCGCCTGGCCGGCAGTGGGCCGGGCAAGGGTGCACAGCATGGCGATGGTGGTGGACTTCCCAGCACCATTGGGGCCGAGGAAGCCGAAGGTCTCTCCTCGGTGGACGGTGAGGTCGACCCCGCGTACTGCTTTCACCCCGGGGTACGACTTGCACAGGCCGCGGGCGACAATCGTCGGCTGAGCCGTCGGCACAGGGGCAGGGGGCATCACGGACTCTGCGTCCTGCACGACGGTGACGACCGGCCTCCGGGCGGGACGGCGATCAGTGGCTGCAGGTGGGTGGTGGACAGGGGCTCGTCGACAAGACGGCCTTCTGCCTCGACCCATGCGTGGGCCCGGAAGGGCATGGTCTGTGCCCCTGAGTACCAGGTGGGCCATGAACCACGGGCTCGGCAGAGCAGGGCGGTCGCGATGGAACGCGGCAGGCAGCCTTCTCCGGCGCAGCGCACGCTGACAGCGACTACCGTCGCGCGCGCCCTTCTTGCCTCCGCATAGCCGGCCGGTCGGGCGCCACGTGAGCAAAAAGTGAGGATGCTGCGGATTCTGCACGGTGCCAGTCGGCCGATCATGTGGGCTGCGGCGACCGCGAGCAGTGCCGGCGGCCGACGGTGCACCGGGATCCGCGGTGGCCTGTCCACGGAGACGGCCACGCTCATGACGTCATCAGCCCTGTGCTGCGCAGCTGGCGGACGATCTTGTCGATATCGGCCAGTGCCCGGCTTCTCGAGACCCCGTAGCGTTCGGTGAGGGCATCAGCGGCTTCCTCCTCGCCACCGCCCTCGATCAGGACTCCGAGCACGAGGGCGCCGCTGTCGTTGACCTGGTAATAGCGGCCGCTGCGTCCGTCCAGCAGTACCATGCCGTCTTCGACGACAGCCACCGAGACGTCCTGACTTAGGTTTAGCATCCGGCTGCCACCTTCTCGCTGAGGCTTTCGGGTCGACGTGAAGCCATGTCTCCACTCGGGCGGCAGGACAACTGAAGCGCTGCGGATGGAGTCGACGCCGATCAGTAGGTTGTCTGAACCGGTGACCGCTGTGCCTTAATGACCGATCTCACCAAATGTGGGGCCGTGTGCAATTGGTCCCGTCTCATGCCTGGCCGCTTTCGTTGCACCCTCCCCGATCTCCTATTGGCGTATGGCGTACGTTCTCGACGGCACAGCGGGCCCAAGACGCCACCAGCGAACCTGGTTGATCAAGATTTTGAGTGCATCCACCTATCACAGCGGACAAGTGACACCCTCTCGCCGGCCCGGAGCATACTTCCTTCGCGGAGCGGAGCAAGAGAAGAGTCTCCTGGGATCGGAGGGTGCACTACATGGAAGATTCATTGAATGGCGTCAACCAAACGCCACTCGAATAGCCCAACATCCGGGTGCGTCAGTGAACTCATGAGTCGCGGGGCCTACAGAAGCCGGCTGACGTCCAGAACTGCCGGTCACATACCGATCGGGTGCGAGGCGGGGCCGACGCGAGATCCCCCCTGCCGATCCATCATCCCTTTGCGGGCCAGTGGAGCGGAGCAAACCAACCGGAGTCCTTGGCACAACGTTCCCACTGGCTCTCGCCTTTCACTCATCCATAGCCCTTTCGGGGGACTTCCGGCGCCCGCTATGGCTTTCTCGCGGAAAAGGCGGACAGTGCGCCTTACAGGCAGACGAGACAGCCTCGTCCCGCCAACAGGAGGAATTTCCCATGAGCGAGCGCACTGAGGTTCTGTACGAGCCTCCGACACTGACGGATGTCGGGGACTTCACAGAGATGACCCGCGGCGGAACCGGCGACTTCCAGGAGCCGATTTTCGGGCGTTTCAACTTCCCGACATCTCAAGGCTGATCACCTAATTCATCCCCGTGAGGGCACCGTGCACTGGTTCGTGGTCTTACCTGATTGCGTCGCGGCCCAGACCATTCCCAGGATGCCGAATGGGGCGACCTTGCTCGCCTCACACGCCTCCGGTCGTCCGTGGCTGGTCGGGCGGATTCCGGCGGACCAGTGCACCGTTTTAACAGCCGGAGATCAACAGCTGGCGGTGTTCGGGCAGAGCCCGGGGACCGCCGGCCACCTCGCGCGGCTGGTCCGCCGGCCGAGGCGGCCGGAGGACTTGACCTTCTCGGACGAGACCCTGCCGGGAAGTTCCCACCTGTTGCTGTCGGTCAATGGTCACGTAAGGGTCCAGGGCACGGCTTCCGGACTGCGCCGGGTCTACCGCACCACGTGGCGGGGCTTGACGGTGGCCGCTGACCGGGCAGATGTCCTTGCGGAGTTGACGGGGGTCGAACTCGACGACCGCTGGCTCGCGGCCTCCTTGCTCACGTCCGAGCTGCCACACCCGCTGAGCGTCCTCTCCCCTTGGCAGCGGATCGAGGCCGTCGCACCGGGCAGTGCCCTGCTGATGACGCCCGACGGGCGGGCGCGGGTGCACAAATGGTGGAAGCTTCCTGCCCCGGAGCGGTCTCTCGCCGATGGGGCACCGGTGGTACGAGAGGCTCTTTCGGCGGCCGTCAGCGCACGGGTGAACACGCTCGGAGCCGGGCAACCGCTCGGATCCGACCTGTCCGGAGGAGTAGATTCCACCTCTCTGTGTTTCCTCGCCCATCAGGCCGGGGCACGCCTGGTCACGATGACGGTGCAGCTACGCGACCCGAGCAATGACGACGTCCTCTGGGCCGACCGCGCGGCACGTGACCTTCCACTTATCACCCGGCTCGTCCTCCGCCCACAGGCACTGCCCGCTCAGTACGCGGCGCTCGAGCAGGCGTCATCGGTGACCGACGCTCCTTCACTGCTCCTGCGCAGCCGCGCCGTCCTCAACGCCTGTGCCCACCAGTACGCCCGTCACCAGGTCAGTGTTCACCTGGCCGGCCATGGCGGCGACGAGGCGCTCCAAGCCCCGCCGAGTTACCTCCGGGACCTGTTGCGGCATCATCCACTGCTGGTTCTGCGGCATTCGCGCGGACACGAAGCGCGCTACCGCTGGCCGCTGCCTCGAATGCTGCGGGGACTGGCCGACGGCCGTACCTATGCTCGCTGGCTCGCCGACGAGGCACGTATCCTCCAGTCGCCGGACTTTGCCAGCCCGCTCTTCGGCTGGGGGCCTCCACTGCGTATGGCGCCCTGGGCGACACCCCGGGCGGTACAGGCAGTCGCCTCCCTCCTGGAAGATGCCGCACACCAGGCCCAGCCACTGGCCCCCGAACACAGCCAGCATCACGCGCTTCAACGTATCCATAACGCAAGCCAGCTCTACCGTCTGATGCGGCAAGATCTGACCGAACCGTGGATCGCCCTGCCTTACCTGGACGACCACGTGCTCGAGGCCTGCCTCGCGGTGAGACCGGATGAACGCGGCACACCGTGGCGCTACAAGCCTCTGCTCGCCGCCGCACTCGACGGAATCGTCCCGACGGAGCTGCTGAACCGCACGACCAAAGCCAGCAGCGGCGCCGACTTCTACCAGGGGCTGCATCAGCACCGCCGGCGGCTTCTCGGCTTGGTGTCCCAGTCCCAGCTCGCACAGCGCGGCCTGATCGACCCCGCCCCACTGCGTGCAGCCCTCCTGACGCCCAGATCCCACACGGTCCAAGCCTTGGAGAACACCCTGGCCGTCGAATACTGGCTCGCTCACCTCCCTCCGCGCCCTTACCCAGCCCGCGCGTAGGCCCCGCAACACGAGTCCCGGCCGCTTCAGGTCGAACGGCGGGACGCTGGCGCGCAGAGGGCCAGTCTCATCCAGGCCTTGCACGGCGGCCGTCCGCTTCGGGCACGCCGTTAGCCGCGAATGCCACCCCCGTCGGCTCTCGTGCGGACGAAGAATGGCGAAGCGTCGCCCGCAACTGGGCCGAGGGCACGAAGTTCAGGGAAAAATGCGCAGACACACCGCTTACAACTCCGCCGTTAGCCACGCATCAGACTGCACACTGATCCTGCACGCCCATCTCGTGCAACCAGGGTGGGGAAGGCACCGGCCTTCCCCACCTGCACGGTCCCCATTGTCGATGGCTACGGCCTGGCGATCAGCCACAGGACGAGGACCTGTCGAGTTCCTCGCTGTGCGTCGACAGGGGAATATTGACGGCTGCGGGCCGTATTCGGTCCCAACCGATACTTCGCGGCGGTCGTGAGCACGGGTCCACTCGTTCATGCGTCGAATCGGCTCCGCGCACCTCCTACGGCGACGGTGTCAGGGCTCGTCCTTTCGTTCCGGCGGTGCTGTGCTGTGCCGTCGCTCAATGCTCAAGATGAGCACGGCACTTCGCCTGTGAAGCCTCGGATACGAACGCTGTGCTTGGTCCTTGGTATGGCCGCATGTTAAGTGCCGCCTACTTCATGGACAATAGCCGTCGCTTCATGATGCCGAATAAGCTTCCAGGGGGGCGGGCGATGACGGTCTGGGGTGATCGCATGGTGAGTGATTATTGCCGAGTGGACGCGGTGTACGCCGGTGTGACCACGCAGAGGCTCGGCGCAATACCGCGTCACTGGTACTGCGGGCGCCATTCAAAAGGCAGGATGGTCGCGTCATCGCACAGTTGGTTGCACTGGTAATCGAGAATGGCGTGGATGAGCAGCCGTAGAACCTCGGCCGGGCGCTGGCCGGCGGCAGTGGAACGGATGATGAAGTCAGTAGTGCCCCTGTAAGGCGTGCAGTACCGGCCGGGAGCCCGCTGGTCGCGGACGCGATCGGGTAGAGCACGTCCAGTTCGCGTCCAATGCGGCTGGAACCAAGGCAGCGGGCCCGGACTAGGCTGACCAGGTGCTGACGACCACCTCCTCCGCCGCCGCACCCGATGGGGCCACCTCGCGACGGCCCGTCTCTTCCGGAATGTCAGTCAGAGCCGTGCTGGTACCGGTCCTCACCGTCCTCGGGGTGGCCTGTGCGTGGTTCGCCCAGGTCGTCGAAGGACACCGACTCGACCAGTCCGTACCCTGCAAGGCCGTGCGGGCGGCCGTTCCGCTGACGGAATACTCCGCCGCATGGGCCGGCCTGGTCTTCGGTGCAGCCGCTGTCGTCGTGTGCGTGCTGGCAGCCAAGAATGTGCGTCGGCGTTCCGCGATGGGGCTCTGGTCGACGAAGCCGGGCCTGCTCGCGTATGTGAGCGTGTGGTTCAACGTCACGGCGATCCCCTTCGAGCTGCTGACGCTCCTTATGGCCCACACACCTGCTGCTACCTGGGGTGGCGGTGACTGCGGCTAGTGCCTCCCGGAGACGCCGGGACGTCGCTACGTCACGACGGCGGCCTGCCGACGGTCCGGAAGATCCGCGCGCAACGCGAGGAGTACGCGTGGACGCGTGCGGCGGTGGTGCGGCCAGGACCTGTGAGAGTCGCTCTGCTGCCAGGGGCCAGTCCCAGCTCGGCCGGCCGGGCTGCCGATGTCCAGGGCGGCGACGCACGTCAAGGCGGCTGGCCGGGCGAGGCACTGCCACCGTGTTCGGCCGAGTGAAGCAGGACGAACAGTAGATCGCGCATGCTCGGCCATGGCGCCGCCTCGGCAGGGCCCTGTTCACGTTGCGCCACCTCTGTCTGCTGTTCGCTGACCGGTCGAGTACCGCAGACGGACAGCAAACCTCGGGGTCCCGATACCTCACCGTACCGCTCGACCGGCGAGCCCGCCGCGTCTCGTGAACGCGGATTGCCAGCCGCACGAACAGGCGTAGCCTGGAAAGTAGTGGAGCACAGGTGTCCGCTGCTCGGACGGTGCGAAGGTGCCACACAGAGAGCAGCAAAAACCGAGGCGCACACCATCTCGGTAGTGCGCGTGGCGCCGGGAACCTGCCGAACCTGCCTGGGCGGTTTCCTCGCTCCTTATGAGCCTGGGCAGGCACTCCTCAGACGGCTTCTCGACACGACGTCTCTTGTGGTTCTCCGGCGCAGCCGTAGCAACTCCTCCTCCGAGGAGGGAGAACCATGGTCGAGTACGAGACCTACCACGCGAGGGCGGACACGGGGCGTGCGCGTGAACTCGCCGCCACTACATCCCCGTACACGATCACAGTGCGGTTCCTGGGCGGCCTGAACGCGACGCAGAAGGCCGCGTTCAGCAAGGCGGCGGACCGCTGGGCGAAGGTCATCGTCGGGGACCTGCCGGACGTGAGCGTCGACGGCGAGGTCATCGACGACCTCCTGATCCTGGCCCAGGGCACGTCGATCGACGGACCCGGGAACATCCTGGGAGAAGCGGGACCGACGGTACTGAGACCGGCCAACGGCCCCGGTGCTTTCCTGCCCGCGAAGGGCACGATGTCATTCGACACGGACGATCTGGAGGAGATGGCGGCCAACGGGACGCTGGTGGATGTGATCACCCATGAGATGGGGCACGTCTGCGGCATCGGTACTCGCCCTTGGACGGAGAAGAAATTGATCCAGGGCGCCGGCACCGACAACCCCGTCTTCCGTGGCACGAGCGCCATGGAGGAGTACGGCAAGCTGGTGGGGGCGGGTCAGTCCAGGCCGGTACCGGTGGAGAACCAGGGTGGACCGGGGACGCGTGACGGACACTGGCGCGAGACGGTGTTCGCCAACGAGCTGATGACCGGATTCGTCGGCGGCGCACCCAATCCGCTCAGCCGTCTCACGGTGGGCAGCCTGGGAGACCTCGGCTACGTCGTGGACAGAGAGGCCGCCGACGAGTACGCGCTGCCCAACCACCTGGAGCTGGCCGAACGCGGCGAAATGCGCACCCACGTGGCGCCCGTCGGCGCCGGCACGGTGCAGCGCACCATTCCGGTCATATTGCCCGAGGACAGCCTGCTCACGCCGGCGTGAGGATCAGCGCTCATGAACGGTGAGCGAGAGCACCGGGCCCGGGACGGGCGCGAAGACGCGCACGGAGGACGGGGAGAGGAGACGCATGCCGTCCTGAGGCCCGATGCCACCGTCCTCAGATCCGAGGCGCTGATTCCCCGGGACAACGTCGTACGACCGGCGCCCAACCGGTTCAGCCATGTCCTTGAGGAGATGCATCCGTACTGGTTCGAGCGGTCCGAGCGGGCTCCTCAACCTGAGGGAATGTTGCCTGCCGGGACCCCGGTGCTCCTTCTACGGGAGGAAGGTGACCACTGCCGTGTGGTCACCGGAACCGGTCTCTACGTCACCGTTGCCCGGGCGGGTCTGCGGACACTGCCGGCACTGCCGGACGACAGGTGATGCCGCACCGCTGAACCCCCGGCCCGTACCAGGGCGGCGTCGTCCCGTTCCGGGAGAGCGGTGGTCGACTGGGGCTCCGTCGCGTCGGGACGCGATCAGTACGGGCACGGTGCGCGGCCGAGCCGTCTCGCGGACGCTGACCGCGATCAGTGTCTTGCCTCAGGTGCTGTCGCCGTGCAGGAACACGAGCGGGAGGCTTATGCAGGCTGATGCGGCCAGCGCCCCGCGATTCCCGTCGCACCGGGCGAAGTCCGGTCCGGCCTCGCTTTGTCGGATGCGGCAGACTGCCCGCCTGGCCGCAGCGCACCGCCGTCCCTGATAGCCCCCGCCGACGAACCGGCCTCCGTCTCGCCGATCGCGCGGCCCCCGGAACCCTCCGATGCCGTCGAGGGCGCCACCGAGCACATCGACACGCTCGTCACCGCGCCGGTCGCCATGGAACCGCAGGCCGCCTGCCTGTCGCACGCACCGGCAACACCGCACCAGCCGACGTCCTGGGGCCGTGACCGCCCTGCGGCGGCAGAGAGCGCGATGACCACGATCAACCAGATTCCGGCCGCTACTTCGCGGCTGGCGTGCGAGCGACGGCTCGGAGCCGTGTGCTTCAGGTCTGGCTTCCGAGCCGGTGCCTCAGCTGTTGGCCAGGGTGCGGTCGAGGAGGGGGAGCAGGCGGTCCCAGTGGCGCTGGAGTGCGGAGGGGTTGAAGGCGTCGGTGTCGGCCATGGTGAAGCCGTGGACGGTGCCGGGGTAGATCTCGGCGGTGTAGCCGACGCCTGCGGCATCCAGGGCCTGGTTGAGCTCGCTGAGGGCCTCGGGTGTCAAGTCGCCTTCGGCGAGGCCGATATGGACTTGGGCCGTGAGCTTGGAGACGAGGCGGTGCGGGCTGTCGGGCGCGTCGGTGACCAGGAAGCCGGGGTGGAATCCGGCAACGGCGGCCACCTGGTCGGGGTGGGCAGTTGCGGTGCGCATCGCCAAGGCGGCGCCCATGCAGTAGCCGATCGCGGCGACCGGTCCGGCGCTGACCTCGGGCTGGGTGGTGAGAAACCTGAGGTAGGCGTCGGCGTCGCGCAGGGCACGTTCGGTGGTGTGCGCCTCGACCAGGGGCATCAGCTGGGCGAAGACCGCCGGCCGGACGTCTTCGCCGATGCGCTCGGGAAGTTCGACCACCGGCGCCGGACCGTGCCGGTAGTAGAGGTTGGGGACGAGCACGTAGTAACCGTGCTCGGCCAGTTCGCGGGCCATCTCCCTCAGCACGGGCCGCAGGCCGATGGCGTCCATGTACAGCAGCACACCCGGGTGCTGCTCGCCGTCGTCGGGGAAGGCGGCGAATGCGTCGGCCTGGCCGTCAGTGGGCGAATGCGTCGGCCTGGCCGTCAGTGGTGGGAATATGCAGCGTCTTGGCGGGAATGGCGGATCTTCCTTCCTGGGGCTGATGCCAGGGTTGAGGTCAACCAAAGATCAACCCGGCGATCATCTACGATCACCGCCATGGTTCGTGGGGTCAAACCCGCCACCGCCATGGAACCCACACCGGCTGAGATCTTGGCGGGGGACAATGAGCAGGTGAATGGTTCGCGCTCGCTGGAGGAGATCGAGGGTGTCCGCCGGCCTGCCCCGCCAGCAGACGCCACTCGTCTCGTCGCCACGGCGCATGCTCTACGCCGTAAGCCGATCAGCGTGCTCAGCCCCGAAGAGCTGCGGCTGCTGATCAGCCAAGATGTTGGTCTGCTTCACCTCCTCCCGCCGGCTGTTGAGCTGCTGCGTGCCGATCCGATGGTCGAGGGGGACCTGTACGAAGGCGACCTGCTCTCCGCCGTTTTGACCAGGGGCCGGGAAGCATGGGCTGGGGTACCCGGCACCGCGCGCGAGCTGCGAACGATCGTCTCCGGGCTGGTCGACTTGTCACCTGGGCTGCGGAGGGAGGCCGACGACTTCCTCGTCGTCGTTGCCGGCTTGTGACGCCCCCGTCGCCACGCCGGGCGGCCTGCCGCCCGCCGGGCCCCGGCGTGAGTCGATGCCTGGCCTGGTCGCGTTTCTCCGGGGTGGTGTGCGGAATCTGTCGTCTGCGTGGGTAGGTGCGGATCTTCCGGTCTTCCGGGACGAATACGCGCGGTCGGCGATGACGCGCCCGGGGCGGGTGCGCGGGTGGTGCCCGCTGCCGGCCCGGGCGGGCAATGCGGATGCGGCTCATCACCTCGACGAGCCGCGGCGCGTCGCCATGCGACCCCTCCGGTCACCACGATCGCAAGGACGTGCCCGGAGGGGGCCGCGGCCAGGTGAAGCCTGGTGGTCGGACCGCCGCGTGTACCGCCGAGCGCGTGGTCGTCCGGCTCGGCCGCCGTCCCCTGAGTGCGCGTCCGACCGCGCCCGCCCTCCATCGGGCCCAGGAAGCAAAGCCCATCAGGCGATAAACAGCCCCGGGCCGTGTCCTTGCCCCGATCTCGACCGTTGGATAACGGGAGCTTTCAACCCAGCGCTCTTAACCCAAGGGGAGGGAGAACGGAAGGTGGAGGACTCATCAAGCGGTAAACAGGCCCGCACGGTCGAACGGCCTCCGATGCCGGAGCCGGCCGCGCTCACCTACCAGGGCCCGAACCAGCGGAACGTGCTGGAAGAGCACGGGCTGCTCGAACTCGTGCGCAAGGTACCGGCGCTGCTGGTGCGGTTCCTGCGCATGGCGTGGTCGGCCGACCGGGGAGCGGTCATCGTCCTGTTCGTCGCGGAGATCGCGAGCGGGGCCGGGGCCGCTGTGCTGCTGACGATGACGGCCAACGCCATGGGCCCGCTCGTCGGCGCCGGAACCGTGGCCTCCAGGGTGCATGAGGCGGGGCCGTACTTGATCGGGGCCGGGTGCGCGGCGGCCTTCGCGCGCGGCGCGCACGCGTTCGGGACGTGGGCCGAGGACCGGCTTCGTCCGCAGTTGCTCACGGCGGCGGACCGGGCGCTGATCCACGCCGCTCTGTCGGTGCGGCTCGAGGTCTACCACGACCCGGCGTTCACCCAGGACCGGGAGAAGGCCGAGACCGGGGTGGTGCGCTCGGAGCGGCTGGTGACCGAGGTGCAGGTCTTCCTCGGCTCCCTCATCCGGCTCGTGGCGGCCGGCGGGGTCCTCGCCGGGCTGCACCCGTTGATGCTCGGTGTGCTGATGCTCGCCGTGCTCCCCTCCGGTGTGGGCGCGGTGGTGCGGGCACGGATCGAGTACCGCACGCACCTGACGGTGTCGGCCGGCCGCACGGTCAAGCAGATGATGCGCGGCTACGCGGCGAACCGGCATTTCGGCGACGAGATGCACGGCAACGGCATGATCCCGTACCTGAAGTTCTGGTACGACCGGATCACCGACACCATCGACGTGAAGATCCTGGCGCAGACACCGAAGCAACTGCGCACGGATCTGCTGTCCTACGCGGCCAGCGGTGTGTGCCTGGCCGGGGCGTACGGGGTTCTGGCGTGGCTGACGGTCTCGGGCCGGGTCTCGCTCGCGGTGTCGGCGACGGTGATCGTGGCCGTCCGGCAGGCCCTGGCCTCCGTCCGGGATCTGCTGGCCTACACCATCGGCCTGCTCCGGCACTGTCTGTATCTGGCGGACTGGGAGCGGTTCGTCGACAACGGCCGCTCCCCGGAGAAAGTGCCTCGTACCGACGGGAGGACGGTGCCGCCGGTGGTGGAGACGGTGCGGGTGGAGAAGGTCTCCTACTGGTACCCGAACAAGCCGGCCCCGGCACTCGACGAGGTTTCGCTGACGTTCCAGCGGGGCGAGGTCGTGGCCGTCGTCGGGGAGAACGGCTCGGGCAAGTCCACGCTCATCCGCCTCCTCCTCGGCCTGTACACGGCCGAAAAGGGCACCGTGTCGTGGGACGGTATCGACCTCGCCGAAGCGAACCAGGGGACGTTGTCGGACCGGACCGCCGTGGTTCCGCAGGAATTCGCCTGCTGGCCGCTGTCGGTGCGGGAGAACGTGACCCTGGGCCAGCCCCGCACATGGGACGACGAAGCGGTGTGGGAGGCCCTGGCGCAGGTCGGCATGGTGGACGTCGTCCGGGAACTCCCCCGCGGGCTCGACACGCTTCTCGCCCGTGAGCTGTGGGGCGGGGTCACCCTCTCCGGCGGGCAGTGGCAGCGCGTGGCCTGCGCGCGAGCCTTGTACCGGCAGCCGGCACTCCTGGTGCTGGACGAGCCCACGTCCGAGATGGACGCCCGCGGCGAGCACCAGATCTTCACCGAGCTGAAGAAGGTCGCGCGCGACCGGATCACCGTCGTGGTCACGCACCGGCTCGACAACACGCGGATCGCGGACCGGATCGTCGTCATGGAGCACGGCCGGGTCACCGAGCAGGGGCCGTTCGACCGGCTCGTCACCGCGGGCGGGCTGTTCCAGGAACTGTACGAACTCTCGCACGACCGATGAGTGGCAATGGGGGGAATCGATCGTGCCCGATTCCAAGGAGCGGATCAGGAACGCGACCACCGGGATCGTCGTCAAGGAGCAGCATCTGCTGATGGTCCGCGAGGACTGGCCGCGCCCGGACACCTTCTTCCTGCCCGGCGGTGGTCAGCAGCCTGGCGAGACGTTGAGTGAGTGCGCCGTCATCAAGAAGGGCACGGTCGCGGTCACCGAGCGCGCTCGCGCCTGACGGCTGTGGCTGCGGCTGCGGCTGCGGCTGGTACTTCGGGACAGGCCGCGGGCCGCTTCCGCTCGCGCGGACACCAATCTGGACTCCGGTCTGGACTCCGGTCCGGACTCCGGTCCGGACTCCGCTGGCGGACACAGCGAGCGTGACGGCATGCCGACGGATCGATCTCCCGTCCCCGAGCGCGCGCCGCCGAAGTCGCCTCCGACGCCCCTGCGAGCGCCAACGGGCGCCACTCCTCACGGTAGTCCGGGTGGTCGGCGTACGGGAGTGCAAGGTGGCGGAAGACTCCAGCGAGTCCATTGCGCCGCGTGGCGCTTGTCAGGCGGTTGAAGGAGTCGGGCAGCGCATCGCTCGCTTCGGGGTTCTCGTACAGGTCGATGAGCGCTCGACGTGCATTGACCTCTGCGAAGACGCGCGCGGGCTGGTGGCGGACGATGTACGCGACGGCAGTCGGCGATCACGGTGCCGTTCAGCCGATGCTCGGAGGCACCTGCGCCGTGCACGCCGGCCACGTGCTCATGGCGGATCCACAGTGCGGGGAAGGCGGCGCAGGCTTTCCGCTCGTCCTCATCGAGGCGGGCGCGCAGGAAGGTCACCAGCCACCAGGTCGTCTGTCACCTCTCGCCCCCGGAGCCTTGGCCAAAGGGCCCTCAGGCAGGCGTTCAGGCAGTGTCACGCCGGGGCGGCGCGGGGACGGGGCGTCGGTCTCGGTGGGCATGCGGCCGCAGTATCGGTTCGTAGCCACAAGCCGAGCGGCGTTCAGCCGATGGTGACAGCGGCTGGCAAGCTCTCATCGCTACCGGCCGGTTCCCGCCCCAAGGCGATCACAAGCACGACCTGACCTCGTCAGCACACCGCAAGATGTAAGGTCCCACAACATGCCCCTGGTGTCTTCTGCCGACATACGTCCTCTCCTCGAATACAGCACCATCGATATCGGCACCATCGTTTTCACCGAACGCCCCAACGACGACGATGTCGTGGCGATACCCGGAGACGGACTGCGCCTCAGCAGTCACGACCAGTCCGGCTACCCCATGGTGAGGCTGGAGCACCTCTCCCGAGACCCGCAGAGCACACCAACCGGGAACTGGGACTACCAGCGAACCTTCACCGGTGTTGTGGTCGGCGGCCATGTGTCAGTACTCAGCCTGTTCGGCGGCCACTTCGGGCGGCTCAACCTCCCCGACGGCCGCTACAACCTGCGCCTCCTGAGGCGACACGACGAACCACCGGTCCGAGAGGAAGAACCGCCGCAGTTCATTGCCGAAACCACCGAGGAAGCCGAGCTCGACGGGCCGACGGAAGACCCCGTCGAGCACTGGCTGCTCCAGTTCTGGCCGAACCCTTGGCTACGGGCGATCGAGGCGGGTGGGCGCACGGCGGACAACCCGACCGTGGAAGACCTTCACGACCTACTGGCGGACATGAACCTGCGCCATCGCTTCGTGATCTTTGAAAGGCTCGACCTCGAACCTGCGGATCAGCACTACATGCAGGTCTACCTGAACGACGACATGAGCTACCAGATCGAGTACCGCGAAGGCGGCGCGGACAAGCACTACCAGGCCCACGTCCCGACGCCACCTGAAATGATCGGCCCCGCCCCCATCGCAAAGCTGATGGATGATTGGGCGCATGATCAACAGGGATGGCGCGAGGCGGTCAAGTGGGTTCCCATGCCACTGTGACCAGGTCTTACAGCCACGCGTTGATGGCCGCGACGAGCATGGTGGCCTCGTAGCGCACTGCACGCTTGTCGTACCTCATGACCAGCCTGGCCTCCGGTCAGGAGACCGAGCCACCGCCATCTCACCCTATTTCGGCGTCTGCGCCCAGTCGCTCCGCCAGCGGGCGCCGGCCGAGTCGTGACAGAGAGCCGCTGCCGGTGAGTGTCGTCCGCTGTTCTTGTGACCACGGGCCGGACACGCGACGACCAGGCTCGAGAAAGCTGATGTCGCTGCCCGGCCGTGGCCGGCCGATACCGAAGATGGCCCGGCGCCCGGATCGCTCCGAGCAGCATGAGTGCTTCCAGCATTGCCATTGCTGCTCTGGCCCGTCTGCCGCATCTCGCCCGCACACTCGACGAACTGGCCCCCGCTGGAGGGCACGGGCACCGACGCGATCCACCTGGT
Organism: Streptomyces sp. NPDC037389; assembly: GCF_040636475.1. Taxonomy (NCBI): domain Bacteria; kingdom Bacillati; phylum Actinomycetota; class Actinomycetes; order Kitasatosporales; family Streptomycetaceae; genus Streptomyces; species Streptomyces sp. NPDC037389. The sequence continues at coordinate 130,006 of NZ_JBEZUS010000014.1, read as the reverse complement.
CGTAAGGTGCGCGAACTTCGGTGCCGACCGCTGGAGTGTTCGCCTCCGCGCTGGGAATCGGGGTGCTTCGACGGGCATCAGTCGGGTAGCGTGCGGACCATGTCGAGTCCTGAGTCGGACAGGGTGGGGGCTTTCGGTCACGCCGTCAGCCCCCTGCGCCCCTGAGATCGTAGTTCTGCCGTCCCACCGCGTTCTGCGGCCGGACGAACACGCCCTTGGGGCTGACCGCGGTGACGAGATGACGTTCTCGTACCTCTCCTCACCTCGGAGCGACTCGATGCCTCTTCCGCTGTACCTGCTCGCCATGGCGGTCTTCGCCATGGGCACCTCGGAATTCATGCTCGCCGGCCTCCTGCCGGACATCGCCTCGGACCTCGACGTCACCGTCGGGGCAGCAGGCATGCTCACCCCGGCCTTCGCGATCGGAATGATCGTCGGTGCCCCGCTCATGGCAGCACTTGCCCGCAACTGGCCCGGACGCGCCAGCCTGCTTGTCTTCGTCCTCGTGTTCTCGGCAGCCCACGCCGTGGGCGCCGCCACTTCCAACTTTCCTGTCCTGTTCATAACCCGGGTGGTCTCAGCAGTCGCAAACGCGGGATTCCTCGCCGTCGCTCTGACAACTGCCGCCACGCTGGTCCCTGCCGGCAACAAGGGGCGTGCGCTCGCCGTGCTGCTGTCGGGCACTACGGTGGCCACGATCGCCGGTGTCCCGGGGGGATCGATACTCGGCGCGCTGCTCGGCTGGCGGGCCACGTTCTGGGCCATCGCCGCGCTCTGCCTGCCCACAGCCATCGGCATTCTCACAGGAATCCCCGCAGGTCGTGTGCAGCAGGACGCTGTCTACAAGCCGGCCTTGCGATCGGAGCTCACACAGCTCGCGAACCCGCGGTTGATCCTGGTCATGCTGCTCGGTGCGCTGGTCAACGCGGCGACGTTCGCAAGCTTTACCTTTCTCGCCCCCGTCGTGACCGATACCGCGGGGCTGGGCGAGCTGTGGATCTCTGTCACCCTGGTGCTCTTCGGCGTCGGTTCCTTCATCGGGGTCACCATCGCCGGTCGGTTGTCCGACCAGCGCCCCGGTCCGGTCATCGCGGTCGGCGGTCCGTTGCTGCTCCTCGGCTGGCCGACCTTGGCCGTGCTGGCCGACAGGCCGGTTTTTCTGCTCACCCTGGTATTCGTACTGGGCGTGCTGTCGTTCGCTCTGGGCAGCACGCTGATCACGCGGGTCTTCTACGAGGCGGCGGGATCCCCCACCATGGCCGGCTCCTACGCGACCGCCGCACTCAACATCGGCGCCGTTGTCGGTCCGCTCATCGCCGCGGCCACCCTCAGCACCAAAGCCGGGGGCATCGGACCGCTGTGGGCAAGCGGACTGCTTGTCGCGATCGCGGTGCTGGTCGCATTCAGCTTCCGCGGCGCGATCGTGGAAGGCCGGAGCAGCGAGGTGCTCCGATAGCGCTTGCGAACGCCTGCTTGCGTGTCGAGGGAGGCCGATACCACCAGGACGTACTGCGCCTCACCAGCCACATCGGCTTTCACCTCGTGGAGACCTGTCGGACCACCGCCTCGCCCACCTCACAGTCGGCGCCGAAGGGGCTGGGTACTCCAGTCGGCGATTACTGCCGCCTACAGCGCTCAGTCATACGTGCGTGAGGCAGAGTGATCTTGGTCATGGTGAACGTCATAGGCCGGCCGGTCCGTGGCAGCCCCGTGCCGGACCGTCTGGGGCGGAAGCACGGCGGCCGGTACACCTGGGATAACGTCCCTCTCGCTTGTCCGGAGTAAGGGGGACGTATGGAGATCCAGTTTCAGACGCGTGGGCAGGGCGCCCGCCGGTGGCTGACGTTTGGGATGATCGCAATCGGGACGCTGTCCTTGGTCGTCGGGTTGATCTTTGCCGGTGTTTCGGTTTCCTTCCTGACGGATGCGAAGCGGGTCCGAGGCACGGTGGTGGCCCTGGACTGGCGAGAGGACCACGACGGCGGATCTCGCAGGACACGGGCCGACAACTCGCCCGCGGCGTACCCGGTGGTCGAGTTCACCCCGGCGGACGGCACGCCGAGGAAGTTCCGGGACTCCTCAGGATCCAATCCACCGGCGTACGAGGTCGGTGAGCAGGTCGAGGTGCTCTACCGCCCGGATGCCCCTGAGGATGCGCGGATCAAGGGATTTCTCTCGCTGTGGTTGCTGCCGCTGATCTTCGGTGGGGTCGGGCTGGTGTTCACGGGGATCGGCACAGGTATCGCGTTGGTGACCCGCCGACGCTCCTAGGGAAGTCGCTGCCGTAGGCGCGCAGGATGCCGGCTCCCCACGCCGGCCCCGCAGCGGGGGCTGGAGGCGGCGACCGTGCTGACGGCAACGCCCAGGTGGCCGGCGGAGTGCTCGTTGGCCATGTCACAGGATGGCTTTTAGGGACTGAGTAAGGCGTTCCCCGGGGCGGCCGACAACGCCGAAGCTGTGCAGGGTGGCTGCGGCCAAGCGGTGGACCTCGTCCACTACCGGTTCAGGCACCCCGCCGCCGGGTGGCAGGTGCCGACGCCGGTATCGGGATTCCGCGGCCAGTAGCTCGTAGTGGACCACCCCGTCATCACTGAACTCCGCCGGCAAGGTTGCGAACTGCTCGTACCAATACCAGCTCGCCTCATGGGTCACGTCAGCCTGTAGGTGGTGCAGGTGCAGGCAGTAGGCGGCGCCCCGGTGGTCGGCGCCCGCTGCCAGCTGCCACCAGAATGTGGCGCTGCGCGGGTAGCCAAGGACGGCCAGCAGACACGCGAAGGCGAAGGCGCCCTCCGCCTCGATGCCGGCCCCGCTCGCGAAGTGGCTGAGGCGGTTCCGTGCTTCCGTGTCGTTGACCGACCACCGGCAGATCCAGTCGAGCGCGACCTGCGCTGTTCGTGCCTCTCGCGCCTGCCAGTCGCGTACCTGACGACGGGGGCTCGGCTTTGACGTGTCGTGGGCCAATCGGCTGAGCGCTGTGGCCGTATCGAAACCCGTTACCGGGGGCGCGGGGACCGTGGCGTCCGCCAGCAGCTCGTCGATCCCGGTTCCCCATCCGCTGGATCCGCCGGTCATACGTTGGCCTCCTTGATCCGGGGGCTCTCCGGCAGGTGCAGCTGTCGTCGCAGGTGTTCCTTCCCCTTCCGGGCGTGGTAGTCGGCAGTGCGCTCGTCGAGGCCCAGGAGCCAGGCGATCTTGCGTGTCGGGTAGCCGAGGACGTACCTCAGGACGATGACGTCGAATTGTCTGTCCGGAAGCTGGGCGATGGCGGAGTACAGGCCGATGCTCTCCTCCAGGACCGTCAGCTGGTCACGGGTGGCGTCCATGGTCTGGGTGAAGGCGCCCTTGGCCAGGAACGCGGGCCGGGTGCCCTTCGCGCGCAGCCACCGCATGGTGATCATCCGCAGGATGGACCATGTCTCTTCCTCGAAACTTCTGCTTCCGAGCAGATCGTTCCATTCAGTGTGGATTAAGCAGAAGGCCTCGTGAACGGCTTCCTCAGCGTCACGACGGCTTCCGAGGAGCTCGGCAGCGTAGGAGTGGAAGAACTCTTGGGAGTTCAGATAAAAGGCCTGGAAGTCCAGCGGCAGGTCGAAGGGGTCGTTCTCGAAGCGGCCGGTGCTGACGTCGGTCACTGTGCTGCTGCCGGAGTTGAGGCACGCGTCGAAAGACTCATGTGGGGCAAGGCATTCATCGGACCTCCGACGGTTGACCCCTGTGGCGGTGGAGGCGAGTGGAACGCCTCCTATCTCCTATCGAAGCGGTTCAAGGCTCCGAATACTCACGCCGTCACCCATCGGAAGATTTACATCAAATCAGCGGCAGGCTCAGTCGGCACTCGCGTCTCATCGGGCACTTGGAGTGCAGGAGATGGCAGGCTTGATCCAATTCCGACAGAAGCGCCCAGCGGCGATGCTGCTTGCCGGGCCGTGAGCTCAAGGAAGTCCGCCGCAGTCTTCACCTCATGTGTCTGGCGAGCTGCCGACGGAGGCCGGTGACGGTGCTGTGGCCGCCGACGGAGCCGGTCTGACCAGCTACCACCTGCGCCGGATGGCAGAGCACGGGTTCGTCGAGGAGGTGCCCGAGCTGGCCAAGGGCCGGGAGCGCTGGTGGCGCGCCGTGCCCAGTGACCGCAGGTTCCCGCCGTACAGCCGTCAGAGCCCCGAGATGCGGGAGGCCTTGACGCAGATGCACAAGCTGAACCTGGCCGAACTGGTGGAGGAAGCCAGGAAATTCGAGAGCGCCCGCGACGCCCTCGGCCCATGGGCGGACGCTGCCCTCTTCTCCCGCGCCACCTTGCGCGTGGACCCGGCTCGGCTCGCGGAGTTCTTCGAGGAGTACGTCGCGCTGATCCAGCGCTATTCCGCACCGCAGCAGGACCAGGCGCCGGATACGCGTGCCGTCCTGGTCCGCCTGGTCCGCCTGCCCGAGACCGACTGACCAGGGCCCGAGCCCGGGCCCTGACACCGTCCTGCGAACGGACGTCCACAGACTTTCAAAAGGGAGAGCAGCGTGCTCCTGCTCTCGTCCCGAGCCCTGATACGCCTGCCGTCCTTCGCCCTGGTGTGGGCCGTGCTGGGCATCCTCCTCCTGCCGGTGGCCGAGGCCCGTGCCGACGGTGACGGTCTGGTCCGTGAAGAGGTCTCCTTCGCCGGCGGCGATGGCCTCACTCTGCACGGCACCGTCCTCGCCTCCGCGACAGCCCCGGGAAAACGGCCGGGCATCGTCCTGGTCGGCGGCTCGGGCCCCGGCCCCCGGGAGGAATACCGGCAAGAGGCCGAAGCCTTCGCCCGCGCAGGCGTCACGACGCTCGTCTTCGACAAGCGGACGGTTCGCTATTCCACGACGCACCGGGACTTCGGGCTGCTGGCCGACGACGCCCTGGCCGGAGTGCGCCTGCTGCGCGGCCGGGGCGGCGTGGATCCGCACCACGTGGGTCTGTGGGGGTTCAGCGAAGGCGGCTGGGTGGCACCACTGGCCGCCACCCGTTCCTCCGACGTCGCCTTCGTCATCACCATCGGCGGCCCGGGACACTCCCCGCTGCGCACCCAGGCATGGAATCTCAGCACCCACTTGCGACACCGCGGAGTCACCGGCTTCTTCCCGGACACCGTCGCAGGACCAGCCGCCCGACTCATCGCCTCCATAGGAGCCTTCCCCGCAGCGGACCACGACCCGCTGCCCGTCCTGGAACGCCTACGGCACACACCGGTACTGGCCCTGTGGGGCCGGCACGACACACAAGTACCCCCACAGGAAAGCGCCCAGATCTTCCAGCGCGCCCTCGCCGGGGCCGGCAACGAGCACGCCGTCATCGGCTTCGTCGCCGGCGCCGCGCACAACGGACACCGCACATCCGACGGATTCGACCGGCTGGGAGGCCCCCTCTACCACGGCAAACCCCTGGGCGCCCTCGCCCCCGGCTATGCCGACACCATGACCTCGTGGGTGAACGAAGTGGCCGCCGATCACCCGCCCATCTCCCACGCGGCCCCCGCCCCGCCACAGGCCGTCACGAGCACCCCCATCCCCCAAGGGCAGTACGCATGGCTCGCCCCAGCGCTGCTCCTCCTCGGCTTCGCCATCCACCCGGCGGTCGGGGCACTACGACGGATCGCCCGGCGTCCACGCACCCGCACCCGCACCCGCACGATCCGCAGCACGATCCTGCTGCGCTGGCTGACCGTGCTGGGCATCATCGAGGTCTCCGGCGCACTGCTCTGCCCGCTCGCCGTCTTCGCGGCAGGCGACGCGACGGCCACGCCCGTAGTGGCGGGAAGCCCGGCAATCTGGCTGCTCCTGAAGGCACTCGCCATCGGGCTGCTCGCGCTTGCGGCCACGACGGCGGCGACGGCCTGGCGCGAACGACAGGCACTGGGCCGCACCCTACGCCTCCAGACGCTGACGGCCCTGACGGCGACGGCAGGCTTCGCGCTCTGGGCGCCGTGGTGGGGCCTGCTACGCCCCTGACAGTCTGCGGGAGAACGCTGGCCCCCGCTCGCGCTGGATGGACGGCCATCGGTGCTCCAGCGACTACGAAGGTCCGTCCATGTCGCCGTGGCGGTAGCCCCAGGCGGCGAGTTCGACCCGATTGCGGACGTCGAGTTTCAGCAGTGCGCCGGCGAGGTGTTTCTTGACCGTGCCGAAGGAGATATGCAGGCGTTCGGCGATCTCGGCGTTGGTGAGGCCGTCCGCCGCCGGCCCACCCTGCCGACCGCCCGGGGCCAGTGGCCCTGGCTGCGCGCCGTCACCTTCACCCTGGCTGCACTGCCGCCGGCCGCGCTGCTTCGCTGTCCCTACCGCCCCGGGATCACCTCTGCGCTCTGCGGGGCTTCGAGGCCGTCCCTCCACGCGCAGGGATCAGTACAACGTGCGCGTGAAGCCGCCTTCGACCTCGGGGCCGTCCCTCGGCAGGCAGCAGCCGAAGCGTTCCACCGAGTGGTCCGATACTGCCCACGGACGACGCTCGATCGTGACCCCGCTCCCCCCCCCGCAAGGTCAGATGGCAGGTCCCGGCAGGTCGCCGAGATGCTTGGTCACGCGCTTACGCAGCAGCAGGTACTCCTCCCGGCGGCGGAGGGGGCCCGGCGGACGCTCGACGACACGGGCCGCGGTGACGGACTGTCCCTGCCGGAACTGCTCCCGCGTCAGGTCGAGTTCAACACCGCTGGGCAGCCTGTTCCACCAGTAGAAGCCGTGCTGGTTCCCGTCGAGGTGCGGGGGCGGCAGGCACTCCCACGTAGTGATGGTGGTGTGTCCGCTGGTGGAAGTCACGGCCAACGGCCGTCGACCCCGCGCCACTGGCTGCCGCGTGCGGGGAGCCGGAAGTGCCGTCCGGGTGGCCGCTCGGCTCGGCTGCGGGCCCGGTGCGGGAGGCGAGGAGGAAGCCCCGGCCTTGGGGCCCGGGCGCGGAGCGTTGCTGGTGACGGGTCCGGTGACGCTGCCGCCCACCGCGATCGCGCCGACGCCGCTGGCGGTGACCAATAGGTCCCCACCAGCGGCCGGGCCGCCTTGGCCGGTCGAGACGCCGCCCGCCGGAACCCGGTCCACACGTCCGTACCCGCAGCCTGCACCACGGCCGTCCCACCTGTTCCACGCGGCGTACCCCCCGCTCCAGGCCGAGCAGCGCGTCGACGGCGGCCAGCGGCAACGCTGGAAGCAGCACCACGCCCGGCCGTCCGGCCGCTGCGGCCATTCGGCCAACGGCACCCCGGTCAGTCGAGCGAACGATTCGCGATCGCCTCCGTGCCGGGCCTGGCGACAGTCGCCACGGTGGAACGGGGCTGGTGGCTCACTCGACCGGTGCAGGGAGGGTGGAGTCGGTGCCGGAGGGCAGGTTTCGCCTCGGGCGGGCCCAGCGCCGGGTGAGGGGTTGCTCGTAGTAGTGGTGGACGGTCGGCGAGGATGACCAGTACGGTCCGCAACTTGATCAGGGCCCGGTGAATTGACGGGTGGTGTGAGGACGGTCCGCCGCCAGGTCGCGCGCTGCTCGCGTAGTGGCTGTGCCGGGATTCATCAACCCCGCGTAGATCTTCCATAGATATCCCGCGGCTAGCGTCCCAGGACGTCAGCGGGCGAATACGTGTTTGCCCCGGAGAGGGGTTGTCCCGATGGGCCTTGAAGACGCGACGGGCCAGGAGAACGCGATCGCCATCACCGGAATGTCCTGCCGCCTCCCCGGCGCCCGGGACGTCGAGGAGTTCTGGCGCAACCTGCGGGCCGGTACGGACAGCATCAGCCGGTTCGGCCGGGACGAGTTGCTCGCCGCGGGCGTGGACCCGGCGCTGGCCGACCACCCCGACTTCGTACCGGCCCGTGGTGTGATCGCCGACGGCGACCGGTTCGACTGGGCGCACTTCGGGTACAGCGCGTCCGAGGCCGAGGGGATCGACCCGCAGCAGCGGGTGTTCCTGGAATGCGCGGCCCAGGCGCTGGACGACGCCGGGGTCGACCCCGCCCGGGCCGAGGGGTGGATCGGTGTGTACGCGGGGTGCGACATCGCCGCCGCGCCGCCGGTGCCCGGTGGCGATCCGGCCCGGGCCACCATGCGGATCATCGGGTACGAGAAGGACTTCCTGGCCACCCGCGTCGCCTACAAACTGGGGTTGCGCGGGCCCGCCGTCACCGTCCAGACCGCCTGCTCCACCTCCCTCGTCGCCGTGCACCAGGCCTGCCGCGCGCTGCTCGGCTACGAGTGCGACACGGCGCTGGCCGGAGGTGTGACGGTGCGGCTGCCGGAGGCCGGAGGATATCTGTATCAGGACGGCAACATCCTTTCCCGGGACGGGCGTTGCCGTCCCTTCGACGCCTCCGCCAGCGGAACGGTCAGCAGCAGCGGCGTCGGCGTGGTGGTGCTCAAGCGGCTGTCCGACGCCCTGGCCCAGGGGGACCGGGTCATCGCGGTGATCCACGGTTCGGCGGTCAACAACGACGGCGGCGAGAAGATCGGGTTCACCGCTCCCTCGGTGACCGGGCAGCGCGACGTGATCGAGCTGGCGCTGGCCCAGGCCGGGGTGGAGCCGGAGCGGATCGGTTATGTGGAGGCCCACGGGACGGGGACGCGGGTGGGCGACCCCGTCGAGCTGGCCGCGCTCACCGCCGCGTACCGGACGGAAGCCGGCGGCGCGGGGACCTGTCTGCTCGGTGCCGCGAAGGCCAACATCGGTCACACCGGTGCCGCGTCCGGAGTCGCGGGGCTGATCAAGACCGCGTTGATGCTCCAGCACCGCGAGTTCGTGCCGACCCCGCACTTCGAGCGTCCCAACCCCGAACTCAAGCTGGACACCACGCCGTTCCGGATCAGCACGGAGCTGCGGCCCTGGGTGAGCGAGGGTCCGCGGCTGGCCGGGGTGAGCTCGTTCGGGGTGGGCGGGACCAACGCGCACCTGGTGCTCGGGGAGGCGCCACCGGCCGGGCCCGGGGGCGAGCCGGTGGCGGAGCCGGCCGTCCTGTGCCTGTCGGCGTCCTCGCACGAGGCGCTCGGCTCGCTGCGCGAGCGGCTCGCCGACCGGCTCGACGCGCCGGACGCCCCCGCCCTCGTCGACGTCGCCCGCACCCTGGCCGCCCGGCGCCGGTTCCGCCACCGGGTGTCGGTGGTGGCCGACCGGCCCGCCACGGCCGCGCTGCGGCTGCGCGAGGCCGAGCGGTCCGCGGTCGCCGGGCGGGATCCCGAGACGGCCTTCCTCTTCCCCGGCCAGGGCGCGCTGCGGGCGGGGTACGGACGGGGGGCGCACGCCCTGCTGCCGGTGTTCCGGGACGTCTTCGAGGACTTCCGCGCGCAGGCGCGGCGGCGGTTCGGGGTGGAGCTCGCGCCCGTGCTCGACCCGGCCACCCCGGCGGAGTGGTTCGCCGACACCAGGCACCAGCAGCTCGGCCTGTTCGTCCTGGGCTACGGCCTCGCCCGGCAGCTGGAGAGCTGGGAGGTACGGCCGGCCGCGCTGTTCGGGCACAGCGTCGGCGAGTACACCGCCGCCGCGGTGGCCGGGGTCTGGAGCCCGGCGGACGCGCTCGGTCTGGTCTGGGAGCGTGCCCGGGCCATGCACGAGGCCCCTCCGGGGCGGATGCTGGCGCTGCGGATCGACGCGGAGCGGGCCGCCGCCCTGCTCAGCGCGGACGTGTCCCTCGCCGTGGACGGCGGCGACCACGTCGTCCTCTCCGGGCCGGTACGGGCCATCACCGAGCTGGCCGTGACACAGCGCGAACGGGGCGTCGAAGGGCGCCTCCTGACGACCGGGCACGCCTTCCACTCGCCGCTGATGGCCCCCTCGGCCGACGAACTGCGCCGGGCCGTGGCCGGGACCGCGCACCGGGCGCACCGGGTGCCGTTCGTCTCGAACCTCACGGGCGGCTGGGCCGAACCGGCTGCCGTGGGCGACCCCGCGTACTGGGCCGGACAGCTCCTGGGCACGGTCCGGCTGGCGGACGGGCTGCGCACCCTCACCGACGGCGGCGCGCGGGTCCTGGTGGAACTCGGGCCGGGCGACGGGCTGAGCCGGCAGGCCATCGGCGATGCGCGGACCGACGGGGTCACGGCCGTGCCCCTGCTCGGCCGTGACCCCGAGCGGGAGGAGTCCGCCGTGCTGCGCGGTCTGGGCCGGCTGTGGGAGAGCGGGGTGGAGGTGCCCTGGGACGAGCTCGGTCAGGACGAGCCGCGTCCGGGCAGTGGCCGGGGCCGGATGGTGTCGTTGCCGGCCCATCCGATGGCGGGGAGCCGCAGCCGTCCGGCGCCGCAACGGGACCGGGTGGACGCCGCTGGGGCGGAGCCCGTCCAGGTCGGGCTGACGCCCGTACGTCCGGCCGCTGCCGTACGACGGACCGGGACCGGCCCGGACGCAGCCGACGCCCTCACCCAGCAGCTGGCCGGCGTGTGGCGCGCCTCGCTCGGAACCGGCTCGGCGCTCGCCGGTGACGACTACTACGACCAGGGCGGCTCGTCCCTGATGGTCGTGGGGCTGCTGGGCGAGGTCCGGGCGCGGACCGGGGTCCAGATCCCCGCCGCGGCCGTGGCCACCTCCCTGACCTTCGGTCAGCTCGTCGCGATGGTGCGGGAGCGGGCACCGGACGTCACCGGACCCGCCGTGCCCACGGTCACCGCCACGGCGCCCGCCCGCACAACCGTGCCCGACGTGCCGGGGCTGACGCTGCTGCGTGATGGCGGACCGCGCGCGCCGCTGTTCCTGCTCGCGGCGTCGGACGGCGGCACGATGAGCTACCGCCACCTGGCGGCGGCGCTGGACGGTTCCCGTCCCGTCTACGGCATCGAGTCGCCGGGGATGCTCGACCGGCGCCGCACGCTGTACCGGCTGGAGCAGATCGCCGCCCACCAGATCGGCGTCCTGCGCCGTGCCCGCCCGGACGGCCCCTATCTGCTCGGAGGCTGGTCGTTCGGCGCGATGGTGGCCCATGAGATGACCCGTCAACTGGCCGCCGAGGGCGCCCGGGTGGAACTTCTGCTGGCGATCGACGGCTTCCTGCCGGACACCGGCGGCCGCCCGGTCGCCACGCGGCCGGGCTGGCTGAAGCAGGCCCTCTCCTTCCAGCTGGAGGCAAGCGTCAAGCGCGGCCGTTCCAGGCTCATCGGCGACGGCGGCCCGGCGCGGGGCGCGGGGCACCGGACCGGCCGCTCCGCCGGGGTTCCCGATCTCGTCCGCGTGCACAACGCGAACCTCACCGCGATGCTGCGGCACCGTCCCCGGCCCGCGCCGTGCGACCTGGTGCTGTTCAAGGCGGCGGCCGACGAGGCCACGTGCGCCGAGCTCGTCCGGCGTCTCACCCCGCTGTACGGGGGCGGGGTACGGGTCGAGCCGGTGCCCGGCGACCACTGGTCGGCGCTGGGCCCCGAGCACGCCGCCGGCCTCGCCGACCGGCTGAGCGCGCACCTCGACGCGCTGGACTGAGCGCGTCCGGGGCGCCCAGGCCGGTCCGGGCCCACCGGGCCCACCGGGCCCACCCCAGCGATCCCCTGATGAACACCGACGAAACCCACCGATCCGAGACGAGGATTCCCGTGTCAGATACCGACCGGGCGAGCTGTCCGCACCTCGCGGGCGCCGCCGACACCGTCCAGGAACTGGGCGCAGGCTTCACCCAGAACCCCTTCCCCGACCTGGCCCGGCTGCGCGAGGCCGGCCCGGTCCACCGGGTGCGGCTGCCCAACGGCACCGAGCGCTGGCTGATCACCCGCTACGACGAGGTGATGGCCGCCCTGGCCGACCCCCGGCTCAGCAACGAGCTGGCCCGCGGCCTGGGGAAGGTGCTGCCGCCCGAGCCGCTGCCGCCGAGCTGGCAGGTTGCGCTGCGCACCAGCGCCCTGCTCGGCCGCGCGATGGCCAACCTCGACCCGCCGGACCACGACCGGCTGCGCAAGCTGGTGGTCCGGGCCTTCAGCGCCAAGCGGATCGAGGGCATGCGCCCGCGGATCCAGGAGATCACCGACGAACTCTTCGACGCGCTCGCCGGGCGCACCGAGTTCGACCTGGTGGAGGCGGTGTCCAACCAGCTGCCGATCACGGTGATCTGTGAGCTGCTCGGCGTGCCGTCCTCGGACGCCGACCTGTTCCGCACCGCCGCGCGGGTCCTCGGCGGCTTCGTGCCGGACGACGAGGCCGCCCGCCGGACGATCGAGGCGCTGGACGCCTTCGACGCCTATGTGCGCTCGCTGGTCGAGGCGCGCCGCGCCGAGCCCGGACCCGACCTGTTCAGCGAGCTCGCCAAGGTGCCGGAGGACGGGCAGGGGCTGACCGACGACGAACTGGTCAGCATGGCGGGGCTGTTGCTCTTCGGCGGTTACGAGACCTCGGCGCAGCTGATCAGCAGCGCGGTGCTCTCGCTGCTGCGCCATCCCGACCAGCTGGCGGCGGTGCGCGCCGACCCCGCGCTGCTGGCGGGCGCCGTCGACGAGGTGCTGCGTTTCGAGGGCCCGGTCAACCCGGGTCTGAACCGCTACGCGCTGGAGGATGTCGAGATCGGCGGTGTGACGATCCCCCAGGGTTCCTATGTGGTCCTCGGGGTGGCCGCCGCCAACCGCGATCCGCGGCACTGGCCGGAGCCCGACCGCTTCGACGTCACCCGGACGGCGACCGCCAAGCAGCTCGGCTTCGGCTACGGACTGCACTACTGCATCGGTGCCCGGCTGGCGCAGCTGGAGGTCGAGATCACCCTCGCCACGGCGCTGCGCCGCTACCCGCGGCTGCGGCTCGCGGTGCCGGCCCACAAGCTCCAGTGGCGGGCCGGGTCGGTGCGCGGAGTGTCCGAGCTTCCGCTGCGCGTCGACTGACCGGGGCCGGCCGGCACCGGCGCCCGTAGCGCGGCGCGCCGCCGGCTCCCCTCGTCATTCCCTCCGTTCTCCGCTTCGTTCTCCGCTTCGTTCTCCGCTCTGCTCTCCGCTCTGTTCTTCCTCCGAGAGGTACTGCTATGTCCGGGATCGCCGGTTGGGTCGACCGCGGCCGCGACCTGACCCGTGAAGGTGCGGCCGCCGCTGTGATGACGGCCCGCCTCGTCACCCGCGGCCATCACGGCGAGGGGCTGTGGTCCAGCCGCTCCGCCGTGCTCGGCCACCGCTCCGACGCGCTGGACCGGGTGGGCGCGCAGCCCGCCGTGTTCCGTGAGGACGGCGAGCCGATCGCCGTGATCACCTTCGACGGGGTGCTCTACAACGCCTCCGAGCTCCGCTCGCTGCTGGCCTCGGACGGTCGCCGGGGGCCGCTGGAAACCGACGCGGAGCTGGTGCTGCGGGCCTATCTGCGCTGGGGCCCCGGGGTGGCCGAGCGTCTGGAGGGACTGTTCGCGTTCGCGGTGTGGGACGTGCGGGAGTCGGCGCTGCTGCTGTGCCGCGACCGCTTCGGGGTGAAGCCGCTGAGCTATCTGCCGCTGCCCGAGGGGGTGCTGTTCGCCTCGGAAGTGGCGGCGCTGGTGGCGCACCCGCTGGTGAGCACCGAGCTGGACGCCGAGGGGCTGTGCTCGGTGCTGGCCCAGGTGCGCCGTCCCGGGCACGCGGTGCTGCGCGGGCTGCGCGAGGTCAGGCCCGCGCACGTGGTGCGGTTCGGCCGGGACGGGATCACCGAGCGGCGCTACTGGGCGCTGGAGGCCCGTCCGCACACCCACGACCTGGCGCGGACCGTCGAGACCGCGCGCGGTCTGCTCGACGACGCGATCGCCCGGGAGGCGGGTGCGGGCACGCCGGCGGTGCTGCTCTCCGGGGGCCTGGACTCCAGCGCCCTGACCGGGCTGGTCGCCGGGGTCGCGGGCGGTGCCCCGCGCACGTTCACGGTGTCCTTCGGGGACAGCGCGGCGGCGGTGCCCGACCGGCCCTTCGCCCAGGCGGTGGTGGACCGCGTCGGCTGCGACCACCGCGAGGTCCTGGTCGAGCCGGGAGAGCTGACCGATCCGCTGGTGCTCGACGCGGTCCTGGCCGCCAAGGATTTCCCCTCGCCGTTCGGCGACAAGAACCTCACCCCGTACCTGTTCTACCGGCGCGTCGCCGAGCACTCTCCGGTGGCGCTCAGCGGGGAGGCCGCCGACGCGGTGTTCGGCGGGCTGATCAGCGAGCAGGAGCGGGCGTCCGCCGGGCACCGCACCTTCCCGTGGATCGAACGGGCCCGCACCTTCGGCATGACGCACGGCATCGGCAACGGGCTCTTCGACGCGGAGCTGCTGGACGAGCTGGGCTTCGCGTCCTTCTGCGCTGAGCGCTACGAGGAGGCCGTGGACGAGGTGGTGCACCTGCCCGGTGCGCCCGCCGACGACCGGCGGGCCCGCGAGATCGACCACCTCCACATGACCAGGCTGTACGAGCAGGCGGTCAACCACTCCGAGCGGCTGGGCGCCGCCGCCGGGCTCCAGGTCCGTTTCCCGTTCTCCGACCACCGGCTGTTCGGCTACCTGTACAACGTCCCGTGGCGGATGAAGTCCTTCGACGGCCGGGACAAGAGCCTGCTGCGGACGATCGCCAGGGACCTGCTGCCCGCCTCCGTGCTGGACCGGCCCAAGGTGCCGTTCCCGATCACCTACCACGCGGGTTACAAGGAGTCGCTGACCGCCCGACTGCGCCGGGTCCTGGAGGACCCGGGCGCGCCGGTGCTGCCGCTGCTGGACCTGTCGGCCGCCCAACGCACGGCGGACGATCCCAAGTCGCTGGACCGCGGCGGCTGGCTGGGGCGGGCCGACGTCGAGATGGTGCTCCAACTGGACGGCTGGCTGCGTACCCGCCAGATCGTGCTGGCGCTGTGAACGCCCTTCCCGCGCCCGGCGTCACCGCCCCGGCCTCGTACTCCGCCGGCCCGGCGCACCCCACCACCCCCACCCCCACACCAGCGAAGGCCCACGTGACGATGACCGGACCCGACCGTCCGCTGCTGCACGAGCTGTTCGACGAGCGTGCCGGGCGCCACCCCGACCGGGTCGCGCTGCGCGACGCCCACGGCTCGCTCACCTACGCCCGGCTCAGGCTCCGTTCCGACTGGCTGGCGGCCGAGCTGCACCGTCGCTGCCCGCGGCCCGGGGCGCTGGTCGGGCTGCACCTGGAGCGCGGGGCCGATGTGATCGTCGCGATGCTCGCGGTGCTCAAGAGCGGGCACACCTACGTGCCGCTCGACCCCTCGTACCCGGCCGAGCGCCTGCTGTTCACCGCCAGGGACGCCCGGCTCGCCCTGGTCGTCTCCGACCAGGAGGTTCCCGGCGAACTCGCGGAGCTGCCGGTCCTGCGCCTGGACGCGCTCGACCAGCCCGTCGCCCCGGTGCCCGCTCCCCCGGCCGAGGTGACGCCGGACGCGCCCGCGTATGTCATCTACACCTCGGGCTCCACCGGCCGCCCCAAAGGCGTGCAGGTGCCGCACCGCAATGTGGCGGCCATGGTCCGGGCCTGCGCCCGCCGCTACGAGCTGCGCGAGGGCGATGTGTGGACCCTCTTCCACTCGTACTCCTTCGACTTCTCGGTGTGGGAGATCTGGGGCTCGTTGCTGACCGGCGGCACGCTCGTCGTGGTGCCGCACGTGACGGCGGCCTCGCCGCAGGCGACGCTGCGGCTGCTGATCGACGAGGCCGTGACGGTCCTCAACGTGGTGCCCTCGGTGTTCCGCCATCTGACCCGGGCGGCCCTGCGCACCGGTGCGATGCCGGCGGACCTGCGGTACGTGATCTTCGGCGGCGAGTCGGTCGACATCCGGGACGTGCGGTCCTGGCGGGCGGCGGCGGGCCGGACGACCCGGTTCGTCAACACCTACGGCATCACCGAGGCGACCGTGTTCGTCACCTACCGGCTCTTCACCGACGAGGAGCTGGACCGGACGGAGGACGCGCCCGAGGGATCCGCGTTCGCGTTCGACATCGGTGAACCGCTGGACGGCTGGGAGTTCCGGGTCGTCGGCGAGGACGGCGCGCCGGTACGCCCCGGCGGGACCGGCGAGATCCTGGTGGCCGGCGACGGCGTGGCGCTGGGCTATCTGAACCGGCCCGAGCTGACCGCCGAACGCTTCCCGGTGCTGCCCGTCCCCGGGGGCGGCACCCGGCGCCACTACCGCAGCGGCGACCTGGCCCGGCTGCTGCCCGACGGCATGTTCTGCTTCGCCGGGCGGGCCGACGACCAGGTGAAGATCAACGGCTTCCGGATCGAGCTCGGCGAGGTCGAGGCCAGGCTCCAGGACGCGCCGGGCGTCCGGGAGCTGGTGGTGGTCAGGACGGTCAGCCGGATCGGCGAACCGATGCTCACCGCCTTCTACACCACGCCCGAAGCCGCCGCGCCTGACGGCACATCTGACGCCTCGTCGGCGGACGGGGAGAACGGCGAGCGGGAGCGCACCGAGCGGCTGACCGCGCACGCCCGCCGGACGCTGCCCGCGCACATGGTCCCCGGGCGGTTCGTGCGCCTGCCCGAGCTGCCGGTCAATCCGTCCGGCAAGACCGACCGCAAGGCGCTCTCCGCGTGGCAGGGGCCCACACCTCGGCCCGCGCCCGCCCGCTGACCCGGCCTCCGACTTCCGATCTCCGATCTCCCGTACGCCTGAAGGACCGTGATGGCTCCACGCACCCGCAATCTCGCCAGCGACCCCGACCGGCCCAGCTTCCTGGAGGAGCTGTACCAGGGCCGGTTCCGCTGGGATCTGATCCACCCCTTCCCCGAGCAGCGGCCCGAGGACCGCGAGCGCGGCGACGCGGCGGTGGCCTCCGTCGGCGCCCTGCTGCGCGAGCGGATCGACCCCGTCGAGGTCGACGCCGACGGCGCCCTGCCGGACGGCTTCCTGGCCGAGCTGGCCGAGCGCGGCTACCTCAGGATGCAGGCCGGCCCCGACGTGGGCGGTCATGGACTGTCCTCGTACAACACCTTCCGGGTCATCGAGGAGGCCGCCTCCTGGTGCTTCCCGGTCGCGGTGCTGCTGGGCATCGAGAACGCCCTCGGCGCGGGCGCCTTCCTGCCGGTGCTGCCGCCGGGTCCGCTGGCCGACCGGGTCAGGGCGCACGTGCTGGCGGGCGGCCTGTCCGGCAGCGCCGACACCGAGCCGGAGGGCGCCGCCAACCAGGGGCGCAGCACGACGGCGACCGTGGTGGAGGACGGCGCCGCCTACCTCCTCAACGGGCGGAAGATCCAGGTCGTCAACGCGCCGGCCGGGGGCCTGTTCAGCGTCACCGCCTCGGTACAGGGCCCCGACGGCACCGAGCGCAACCGGCTGTTCTTCGTCGACGCCGACACCCCCGGCGTGCGGCGCACCGGCCCCCAGGAGCTGATGGGGATGCGCGGGCTGCCCTTCGGCGGGCTCGACCTGGACGACGTGCGCGTCCCGGCCGGGCTGGCGCTCGCCGAGCCCGACCCGGAGCACAGCTCGCGGCTGACCCCGGCGGTCTCCCTGCTGGTGGTCCGGGGGCGGCTGTACATCATCGCCGCTCCTTCGCTGGCCACCGCGAAGCTCTGTCTGTCCTGGGCGCGGGACTTCGCGGCCCGCCGGTCGGTGGACGGCCGGGGGCTCGGCGAGTACGAGGAGATCCGGCGCCGTCTCGCCGAGAACCGGGCGGAGGTCTTCGCGCTGGAGAGCACGGCCCGCTGGAGCCTGCTCGGCGAGGACAACGGCACGGACGTCAACCTCAAGTTCGAGCAGAACGCGTCCAAGAACATCTGCTCGGTCCTGGGCTGGCGGGTCGTGGAGCGGACGCTGTCGATGCTCGGCGGCGAGGGTTACGAGAACGCGCGGAGCAAGCGGGACCGGCAGGCGCCCCCGCACGCCGTGGAGCGGGCCTTCCGGGACGTGCGCGGGCTGCGGATCACCGGCGGGGTGGACTTCCTGCTGGACCACTGGAGCGCGTCACGCACCCTGCTGTCCTACTACTACCCCGAGCCCGACCACGCGGCCGACCTCACTGCGGAGCAGGCCCCGCCGGCCGGCTTCGGGGACGACCACGCGCTGTCGGCCCGCAACCTGGAGCACCTGGCGTTCGTCCGGGAGCAGGTCCACCGCTTCGGACGCGACTGCCTCGAACTGACCCGGCGCCACCCCGACCGCGCCGAACTCGCGGTCAAGCAGCGGCTGATGATCCTGCTGAACCGCACCGCGACCGAGCTGCTGACGATGTCGCTCACCCTGGCGCGGGCCGCGAGCACCAGCACCTCGGGCGACCAGGAGGCCCAGGACCTGGCCGACGTGTACTGCACCGCCGCCCGGGCCCGCCTCGTCGCGCTGCGCCACCGGCGCGCGCAGGAGGAAGGCGAGGAGGGCGCGGGCAACGCCGCTGCCGCCGCCGACCGGCTGGCCGCCGCCTTCACCCACCACCCGACCACCGACGGCACCACCGGGGCCGGCCGATGAACGAGGAACCGATGAGCGAGGAACCGACCATGACCGACACCCCCGGGCTCCCCGCGACCGTATGCGAGCTCCCGCTCTCGGTCGGCCAGGAGGCCATGTGGATCTCCTGGCGGCTCGACCCGCAGCAGTGGACGCACATCATCCCGACCCCGTACCGCGTCACGGGCACGCTCGACACGCGGCGGCTGCGCCGGGCCGTCGCCGCGCTCGGCGAGGCGTACCCGCAGCTGCGCGCGCGGGTCGTGGACGGCCCGGGAGGCCCCCGGCTCAGCTGGGCCGACGCGCCGCCCATCCCGGTGACCGAGCACACCGTCGAGGGCGACCCGGTGAGCGCCGTACGGCGCACCTGGCAGCGCCCGTTCGACCTGACGACGGGCCCGCTGGCCCGCGTCGACGTGCTGCACGGCGACGAGGGGAGCGTGCTGCTGATCGCCGCGCACCACCTGGTCCACGACGGCGCCTCGATCCTGCTGCTGCTGGACGCGCTGCGCCGGGCCTACGCCGGGCAGCCCCTGGCCCCGGCCGACCACATCGGGCCGCTGACCGCCTTCGCCCGGCGCTCGCGCGAACTGGCCGACACGCCCGCCGGCGACGACCGGCGCGCCCACTGGCGCGCCGCGCTCGGCGACGGCACCGGCTTCGAACTGCCCGCGACCGTGGACGAACCCGGCTACACCGTGCTCAGCACCGAGGTGCCCGCCCCTCTGGTGCCGCGCCTGCGGGCGCGGGCCGAGGAACTCGGCGTGTCGTACTTCACCGTGCTCCTCGGCGCGTACTTCGCGCTGCTGCGCCGCTTCGCGGGCGAGGACGACCTGCTGGCCTCGATCCCGTACCACGGCCGCTCCGCCGGGGAACTGCGCGACAAGGTCGGCTACTTCGTCAACGCCCTGCCCATCCGCCGGCGGGTCGGGGGAACGGAGAGCTACGCCGATCTGATCCGCGCCCTGCGCGGCGACGTCAAGGCAGCGATGGCAAACGGCGACCTGCCGCTGCCCGCGATCCTGCGCGAGGTCGGCCTCACCGGCTGGCAGGCGCACGCGCGCAGCCACCAGACGGTCTTCCAGTACTGGCACGCCGGGCTGCGCCAGGACGTCGACGTGCAGCGGTTCGAGCTGCGGCCGGACGGGGCCCCCGACGGGGCGGGATGTGTGCTGAGCCTGCTCGACATGGAGAGCAGCGCCGACTACACCCTCGCGGTCATGGTCCGGGAGGACTCCGGCGGCACCCATGTGCTGTGGAAGGACCCCGCCGGGGCCTGCGGCCCCACCTTGGTGGCGATGATGGCGGCGCACTACACCGAGGTGCTGACCGCCGTCGCCGCGGACCCGCACGCGCCCGTGGGCGCGCTCGGCGAGCGCGTCGAGACGGTGGCGGGCCCGGTGAACACCCGCGAGGTGGCCGCCCTGCTGCAAGGCCATCCCGCCGTGCGGAACGCCGTGGTGACGCCGACCGGTGGCGACGCCGAGCTCGCCGCCCGGCTGACCCTCGACCCGGCCGGCGCCGACGTGCCCGCCGAGCGGCTGACCGCCCTGCTGCGCGAGCGGCTCGGCGACCGGGCGCCCCGGGTCCGCTTCGGCCTCGACGCGGCCGGCTCCGGCGACACCGCCGTGGCAGAGCACGTGGCTTCGGCGGACAGCGCCACCACCGCCGTACTGATCGAGCTGTGGCAGGACGTCCTCGGCATCGACGGCATCACCCCCGAGGACTCCTTCTTCGAACTCGGCGGGCACTCCCTGCTCGCCGCCGAACTCGCCGACGCCATCACCCGGCGCCTCGACCTCGACGTCTCCGTCCGCGCCGTCTTCGAGCACCCCCGCCTGGGCGAGCTCGCCGCCCGGCTCGACGCCCTGCGCACCCCCGAACCGGTCGAGGAGGCTATGGCCGAGGAGCCGTCGTCGTTCCCCGCCTCCGGCTTCCAGGAGCGGATCTGGCTGGCCGAGCGGCTGGAGCCGGGGAGCGCCGCGTACAACGTGCCGCTCGCCTGGCGCATACCCGGCGGGCTGGAGCACGGCGCCCTCTCCCGGGCGCTGGCCCTGCTGGTGTCCCGGCACGAGATCCTGCGCACCTCCTTCGTGGAGCACGACGGGCGCCTGCGGCAGGTCGTCGACGAGCCGTGGTCGCCGGAGCCGGACTTCCTCGACCTGCGCGGCCGGGACGACGCCGAGGAGATCCTGCGCGAGCGGCTGAACCGGCTGGCCCACCACGCGTTCGACCCCGCCTCGGGGCGGCTGCTGACGGCCGCGCTCGTCCAGCTGGGCGAGGACGACCAGGTGCTGTTCGTCTGTCTGCACCACCTCGTGTGGGACGGCGGGTCGGCCGGGGTCTTCCTGCGCGAACTCGCCGACTGCTACGCGGCGGCCGGCCCGGCCACGGGGGACGGTCTTCCCGTGGAGGCCACCGGTGGCGTGCCCGCCGCCGGGGCGCTCCACCCGGCCTCCGCCCACCAGGGCCGGATGGGCTTCATCGACCACTTCGAGCGCGGTGTGGTCTACGACGGGTCGCCCGTCTACCACAACCTGCCGCTGTACGTACGGCTCGACCGGGCGCCCGAGCCCGAGGCGCTGCGCGCGGCGGTGGCCCGGGCCGAGCTGGCCCACGAGGCGCTGCGGACCAACCTGGTCCTCGTCGACGACCGGATCGCCCAGTGCGTCACCACCGGCACCCGCGTCACGCCGCGGTGGTTCGAGCCGGTGGCCGACCACACCGGCACCGTTCCCGCCGCCCTGCGCGCCTGGGCCGCCGAGCCTTTCGACCTGGCCGCCGGACCGCTGCTGCGCGTGGCGGTCCAGCCCGGCGCCGACGGCGGGGCGTGGCTCGCGCTGGCCGGACACCAGGCGGTGGTCGACCGGGTGTCGCTGACCGTGCTCGCCGAACAGATCCTCACCGCCCCCGACGCCGCACCGGCCGCGGGCCCCGGCTACCGCGACTGGCTGGAGGCCCTCCCGCAGGACCGCAAGGAGCTCGACCTCGCCGCCCGCGCCGACGAGCTGCGGGGCGAGATCGACCCGCTGCGCCTGCCCGAGCGGCACCCCCGCGAGGCGGTGCACGTCTACCGGGAGCAGTCCGTCCCGCTGCGTCTGCCCGCGACACTGCCGCTCGAACGCTTCGCGCGGGAGCGGGGGCTGAGCGAGGAGCAGGTGCTGCTCGCCGCCTTCGCCACGCTGCTGAGCTGGTACTCCGGCCAGGACGAGATGGTTCTCGGCGTCGCCGACACCAACCGCCGGGACGGGTCCGGCACGGTCGTGGGACCGCTGGCGAACCTGCTGCCGCTGAGGTTGCACACCCCGGTCTCGGCCTCGTTCGAGGACCTGGCCGCCGCGACCGGCACCGCGCTCGACCGCGCCCGCAGCCACCCGCTGGCCCCCTTCGACGAGCTCGTGGCCCTGCTCGACCCCGGCAAGGACATGAGCCGGACCGCCCTGTTCGACGTGTTCTTCTGCTACGCCGCCGGGCCTCGCTCCCTCACCCTGCCCGACGGCGGCGAGGCACGGCTCGTCGAGGAGGGCAGCGGCTACGGGAAGTACGACCTGACGCTCTTCGTGCGCCCCGACGGCGCCGTGCCGGCCGGCCGGCTGGTCTTCAACGGCCTGTACTTCGACGAGCCGCAGATCCAGCTGATGGCCGAGCACTACGCGCGGCTGCTGGAGCAGCTGCTCGCCGAGCCCGGGCGGCCGGTCGGCGAGGCCGATCCGCTGACCGAGCGGGAGGCGCACACCCAGCTGGCGGTGTGGAACGCCACCGAGGCGCACTATCCGCAGACCACACTGCACGCGCTGGTGCGCGAGCAGGCCGGGAGGCGGCCGCACACGGTGGCGCTGTCCTGCGGGCAGGACCGGCGCGGCTACGCCGAGTTGCAGGCCCGCGCGGAGCTCCTGGCCAGGGGCCTGGTGGCGCGCGGGGTCCGGCCGGGCGAGCTGGTGGCCCTGCTGCTGCCCCGGGGCGTGGCCCAGGCCGAGGCAATGCTGGCGGTCCTGCTGGCGGGGGCGGCGTACCTGCCGATCGACCCGGCGGTGCCGGCCGAGCGGCAGTCGTTCATCCTCACCGATTCCGGCGCCCGCTTCGCGGTGGCCGGTGACGACACGGCCGGCCGCCTCGGCTTCATGGGCACCGTGGTGACGCCCGAGGAGCTCGCCGCGACGCCCGGCGCAGGCGGCGCGGTGCTGCCCGACACCGGCCCCGACTCCCCCGCGTACTGCATCTACACCTCCGGCACCACCGGGCGCCCCAAGGGCGTCGTGGTCAGCCACCGCAACGCCGTCCGGCTGATCGTCAACGACCGTTTCCCCTTCAGCTTCGGCCCCTCCGACGTGTGGACGATGTTCCACTCGTACGCCTTCGACTTCTCGGTGTGGGAGCTGTTCTGCGGGCTGGCCCACGGCGGCCGGGTGGTCATCGTTCCCGAGGAAGAGGCCCGTGACGCCCGGCAGTTCTGGCAGCTGATCCAGCGTGAGCGGGTCACGGTGCTCAACCAGACGCCCAGCGCCTTCCGGCAGCTGCTCGCGGTGGAGGAGGAGTCCCCGGCACCGCTCGACTACCTGCGCTATGTGATCTTCGGTGGGGAGCAGCTCCAGCCCGCGATGCTCGGCGGCTGGCTGGAGCGCCGCCCGCAGGTCCGGCTGGTCAACATGTACGGGATCACCGAGACCACCGTGCACGTGACCGTCCGCACCGTCACCCGGGCCGACGCCGACGCGGACCGCAGTGTGATCGGCACCCCCATCCCGACCACCACCGTCCACCTGGTCGACCCGCGCACCGGCGGCCGGCTGCTGCCGGTGGGGGCCGTCGGCGAGATCCTGGTCGGCGGCGAGGGCGTCACCGCGGGCTACCTGGGGCGCCCGGAGCTGACGGCGGAGCGCTTCGTGACCGCTCCGTTCGGCGGGGGCACCCTCTTCCGCAGCGGCGACCTGGCCCGCTACCGCCCCGACGGCTCCCTGGAGTACCTCGGCCGCGGCGACTCCCAGGTGCAGCTGCGCGGCTACCGCATCGAGCTCGGCGAGATCCAGTCCTGCCTGCGCGAGCACCCGGCCGTGGCGGACGCCACCGTACTGGTCGAGGACGACCGGCTCGTCGCCTATCTCCAGACCGCCGGCGAGCCGCCGACCGGGGCCCAGCTGCGCCGCCACCTGGGCGCCAAGCTGCCCGAGTACATGATCCCGGCCCGGTTCCGCACCGTCCCGGAGATCCGGCTGACCGTCAACGGCAAGCTGGACACGACGGCCCTGCGCGCCGCCGGCGTGCCGCTGGAGAACGCCGGCACGAGCGAGCCGCGCACCCCGACCGCGCGGACGCTGGCCGCCCTGTGGGCCGAACTCCTGGACGTGCCCTCGGTCGGCGCGGACGACTCCTTCTTCGCCCTCGGCGGGCACTCGCTGCTGGCCGTACGGATGCTGGGCCGGGTCACCCGCGACTTCGGGCCCGCCCTGCCGCTGCGCACCCTCTTCGAGAGCCCCCGGCTCCAGGACTTCGCCGACCTGGTCGACACCCACGCGGGAACGGTCGCCGCTCCCGCCGGCGAGGGCGAGCCGTCCGGGCGGTTGCTGCCCGCCTCCGGTTTCCAGGAGCGCATCTGGCTGGCCGAGCGCGCCGCCCCGGACGACGCACGCTACAACGTGGTGCTCGCCTGGCGGGCCGAGGCCGGGCTCGACGCCCATCTGCTGCGCCGGGCGCTGGACGACCTGATCCGGCGCCAGGAGATCCTGCGCACCCGCTTCGTGGAGCACGGGGACCGGCTGCACCAGCTGATCGGCGAGGCGTGGAGCCCCGAGGTCGAGCCGCTGGACCTGCGGTCCTCCTTCGCGCCCGACGACGGTCTGCGGGACTGGCTCGACCGGGCGGCGCGCCGCCCCTTCGACCCCGCCTCGGGCCGGCTGCTGCGGGTGGCCCTGGCGGACACCGGCGGCACGGACCGCGTCCTGCTGCTCTGCCTCCACCATCTGGTGGTCGACGGCGAGTCGGTCCCGGTGCTGCTGCGTGAGCTGGAGCGGTCCTGGAACGCGGTCGCCCAGGGCCGGGCGGCCGAGCCGCCCACCGTCCAGTACCGCGACTTCGTGGCCGATCAGGAGGCCGGGCGCGACGGCGCCAAGCGCGCCGCCGACCTCGCCCACGCCGCCGAACGGCTCGCCGGCGCCCCCGCGTACGCCCGGCTGCCCGAGCCGACGGTGCCCGGGCCGAACGGCGCGGTGGCGATACCGCTGCCGGCGGACACCATGGAGCGGCTGCGCCGGTTGCAGTCCGAGCAGGGCGTTTCCTGGTTCATGGCCGCCGCCGCGGCACTGGCCGTCCTGCTCCACCGCTGGACCGGCCGCCAGGACGTCACCTTCGGCGTCCCCGTCTCCACCCGTGACCGCGGCCGCTTCGCCGAACTCCTCGGCCCCTGCCTGGACCTGACGGTGCTGCGGTCGCGTCCCGACGCGGACGCCACGCTGCGGGACACGGTGCGGGCGATGCGGTCCGAGGTGCTGGAGGCCTTCGAGCACCGCGGCGCCCCCTTCGACGAACTGGTGGAGGCGCTGCGGCCGGAGCGACGGCCGGGCCGGACGCCCTACGCGGACGTCGCGCTGAACATGAACCTGCTCAGCGGCCGTCGCACCGTACTCGGCGGCGGCGAGCTTCGCCCGCTGTTCTTCGACTCCTTCTGGGAGCAGGAGACCAAGTTCGCGCTCACCGTCACCCTCTCCGAGCAGGACGGCACGCTCTCCGGTGCCTTCTCCTACCGGGGCGACCGGTTCGCCGCCGAGGACGTCCGGCTGCTGGCCGAGGCGTTCGGCCGGCTGCTGGCCGGGCTGCCCGAACTGCTGGACCTGCCCCTGGACGGCCTCGGGCTGCCGGCCGGCCGTCCCGGGCTGCAGGCCGGAGTTCCCGGGCTGCCGGTCGCCGCCGGCGGCGAGTCGCTCCGGCCGCTCCCCGTGGCCGCTCCCGGCGTGACCGCTCCGCGCGGCCGGGTCCAGTACCGGGACTACGTCGCGGCCCAGGAGGCCCGGCGGGACGGCGACAAGCGCGCCGCCGACCTCGCCCACTGGGCCGGGCACCTGGCCGGGGCCCCGCCGTACCTGGACTTCCCCGCGCCCCGGACGAGCGGCCCCAACGGCGCCGTGACGATCCCCCTGGCCGACGGCCTGCTGGAGCGCTGGCGTCCCTTGCAGCGGGAGCACGGCTTCACCCCGTACCTGACGGCGGCCGCCGCCCTGGCCACGCTGCTGCACCGCTGGACCGGCACGGACGACGTGGTCTTCGCCGGGCCGCTCGCCCACCGCGACGAGCCGGAGTTCGCCGATCTGCTGGGCCCGTGCCTGGACACGGTCGTCCTGCGGTCGCGTCCCGCCGACGGGGCTACGGTCCTCGACCTGCTGCACGCGATGCGCTCCGAGCTGCTGGGCGCCGTGGAACACCGGGACGCGCCCTTCGAGGAGATCGTCGACCGCCTCAACCCGCCGCGCCGGCCGGGACGCACCCCGTACGCCGACGTCCAGCTGAGCCTGGAGACCGCGGGCGACCGGCCGCCCACCCTGGCCGGCCGTCCACTGACGCCCTTCGCCTTCGACCGGCAGGGCGCCGGGTTCATCGGCAAGCTCGGGCTGACCGTGGTGCTCACCGTCGACGGCGGCAAGCTCAGCGGTGTACTGACCTACCGGGGCGACCGCTACCGGCCCGCCGACGTGACGCAGTTCGCCGCGCTCCTCGGCCGGATCATGAACATGCTGCCGGACCGGCTGCGCATGCCGATCGGCGAACTGGACCTGGCCGGCACCGACCTCGCGCCGCTGCGCGCGGCCGAGCGGGGCCCGTCCGCTCCGCCCGTCACCACCGTGCCCGAGCTCGTGGCGCACTGGTGCGCACGGCAGCCCGGGGCACCGGCGGTGGAGACGGCCGGCGGGACGCTCGACTACCGACGGCTGGCCGAACGCGCCGCCGCGCTCGCCGACCGGATCCGTCCGCATCTGCGCGCCACCGATCCCGTGGTCGCGCTGGTGCTCGGCCGGGGCGCCGCACTGCCCGTGGCGATGCTGGCCGCGTGGCAGGCCGGGGCCGCGTTCTGCCCGATCGAGCCGGGGCATCCCGCCGACCGGATCGACTTCATCCTGGACGACCTGGACGCCGGCGTCGTCCTGACCGACGACCCGGCGGTGCTCGAGCGGCTCGCCGCCACCGGCCGTCCGGTGCTCGACGTCACCGACACGGGCATCACCGGCACGGACACCGTCATGGGCGCCACCGCCTCCCCGGTGGTCCTGCGCGCCCCCGATCCCGAGTCCACGGCCTACGTCATCTACACCTCCGGCACGACCGGCCGCCCCAAGGGCGTCACCGTCCGCCACGGCGCCCTCGGCCGGCTGGTGCTGTGGGGCCAGGAGTCGTTCGGCCTCGGACCGCACGACCGCGTCGCCCAGGTCCTCAGCCCCGGCTTCGACGCCTCGCAGTGGGACATCTGGTCGGCGCTCGGTTCGGGCGGCTGCCTGGTCCCGCTGGAGGGCACGATGATCGCCCCCGAACTCGCGGGCTGGCTGGACGCGCGGCGGATCTCCACCTGCCTGGTGATGACCCCGCTCGCCGAGGCGATGTGGAACACGGACGCCCCCGCGCCCCGGCATCTGCGCCACCTCCTGGTGGGCGGTGCGGCCTTCACCCAGTGGCCGCCGACCGGCCTCCCCTACCAGGTGCGCAACGTCTACGGCCCGACCGAGACCACGGTGTTCGCGCTCCACCACGAGCTCACCGACGGCGAGGAGGGCCCGCTGAACCGGCTCGGCCTGCCGCTCACCGGAGTGGAGGCCCTGATCCTCGACTCCCGGGGCCGGCGTTGCCCGGTCGGTGTGGTGGGCGAGATCTGCCTGGGCGGCGCCCTCGTCGCCGCGGGCTACTGGCGCCGGCCCGGACTCACCGCCGAACGCTTCCGCCCCACCGGGCCGGACGGCGAACCCGGAGTGGTCTACCGCTCCGGCGACCTCGGCCGGCGGCTGGCCGACGGCACCGTGGAGTTCCTCGGCCGCGCCGACCGGCAGGTCAAGATCCGTGGCTACCGGATCGAACCGGGCGAGATCGAGGCCGTCCTGCTGGCCGAGCCCGAGGTGGCCCTGGCCCGGGTCCAGGCGGACCCGAAGCGCTCTCCGGCGCTCACCGCCTACCTGGTCCCGAACGCCCAGGACCGCCCGGAGGCGACGGAGTTGCTCCGGCGGCTGCGTGGCACGCTGCCCGCCTTCATGGTCCCCGAGGCCGTGGTCTGGCTGGACGCGCTGCCGCTCACGCCCAACGGCAAGGTCGACGAGGCCGCGCTGCCCCGGCCGGGGCGCGAGGACCTGGCGACCCGCTCCGACTGGGTCGCGCCCGGCACCCATCTGGCGCGGCGGATCGCCGGGGTGTGGTCGGAGGTACTGGGCCTGGCCGAGGTCGGCGCCCACGACAACTTCTACGACCTGGGCGGCAACTCCCTGCTGCTGGCCAAGCTGCACAGCCGGCTGACCGCCGTACTCGAGCGGGACCTGCCGATCTCGCAGCTCTTCGAACACCCGACGGTCGCGACGCTCGCGGACGCCCTCGGCGACCACCCGCGGCCGGCGGACCGGGTGGGGGCCGACGGCTCCCGGGCCCGGATCGACCTGCGCGACCGGGCGGCCCGCTCCCGCAGCGCCGCCGCCGCTCGGCAGGCCCAGCGCCGCCGCTGACCACCGCCCCTCCCGGCCCGGGCCGCGCCCCCGAGACCTCCTCGGACGGCGCGGCCCGGGCCCGCGGAGGTCCGGGTTCCGCCTTCATCAACCGAAAGGGACGACATGGAATCGACGACTCCCGCCGCTTCCGCTTCACCGGTCTCGGCGACCGCGGCCGACCACCGGGGCACGCTCCGGACCCTGCTGTGCGCGGAGGTACTGTCGATGACGGGCTCGCAGCTGAGCGCCGTCGCACTGCCGTGGTTCGCCCTCCAGAGCACCGGGTCGCCCGCCGCCATGAGCAAGGTGATGGCCGCCCAGATGGTCGCCGTCGCGGTCTTCGGCCTGCTGGGCGCCTCGCTCGCGGGACGGCTGGGCCCCCGGAAGGTGCTGCTGCTCGCCGACACCGCCCGCGCGCCGCTGATCGCCCTGGTGCCGCTGCTGCACTCGGCCGGACTCCTCAGCACGCCGGTCTTCATGGTGCTGCTGTTCGCGGTCGGTTCGTTCTTCGCCCCCTACGTGGCCAGCCAGCAGGCCATCCTGCCCGCCCTCGTCGGCGACGACGAGAACCTGCTCAGCAAGGCCAACGCCCGTCTCCAGGGCGCCACCCGACTGACCATCCTCCTCGGACCGCCGACCGCCGGACTGCTCATCGCGGCGATGGGAGCCCCGGCCGTACTGTTCCTGGACGCGCTCAGCTTCCTGGCCTCCGCGGTACTGCTCCGCTGGGGCCTGCCGCGCGACCTTCCCCTCACCGTGGCGCCGCGCCGCGGCCGGCTGCGCGACAGCCTGACCGTCCTGCGCCGGAACCGGCTGCTCGGCCACTGGACGCTCGCCCAGATCCTCGGCGAGTGCGCCTGGCAGGCCCTGTTCGCGCTCATCCCGGTCTTCGTCCTGCTGCGGCACGGATCGTCGACCCTGTCCGGTGTGCTGCTGGGCGCCTTCGGCGGCGGTGCGCTGCTGGGCACGTTCCTGGTGGGGCCCGCCCTGCGCCGGCTGTCCAACCTGCGCCTGGCCGTCCTCGGCCGGGCCGGCCAGGGCATCGTCTTCCTGGCGCTGCTGCTCCCGCTCGGACCGGGCGCGTTGACGGCCTTCCTGATCGTGGTGGGCCTGTTGAACGGTGTGTCGAACGCCCCGATGGTCGCGGTGCGCACCGCCGCCATCCCGGCGGCGCTGCGCTCCTCCACCCTCACCGTGATCGCGGCCGGCGCGCTCTCCGGCGGCACCCTGGGCCTGGCGGCGGCAGGCACCGCCGTGGAGTCCGCCGGCATCGAGCGGACGTTCATGGGCCTGGCGATCGTCCAGGCCTGCGGGGCCGCGCTCTTCGTCCTGGGCGCCGCGGCCGCCGCCCGCCCACGTGAGGGGAAGCGACTTGGTCGTACGACTCAGTCGACCGACTAGGTCGATACAATGCGCGCATGGCTCACGTTTCCGCGGCCGAGCGCCGCCCTCAGCTGATCAAAGCGGCGATCGACCTCATGACCAGGGAGGGCGTCGCCGCCGGCAGCACGCGTGCCATCGCCGCCGAGCTCGGCGTCGCGCAGGCCACGGTCCATTACTCCTTCGGCACGAAGGCGGACCTGTACCGGGCGGTCATGGAGCAGATCACCGAGGACCTGACCGCGCGGATCGAGCGGGCGGCGCCGGAGGGCGCCGGTTTCGAGGAGACGGTCGTCGCGCTGGCCCACGCCTCCTGGCGCACCGTGCGGGAGGAGACGACCCATTACCGTCTGCTCACCGAGCTGAGCATGCTCGCCCTGCGCACCCCCGGCCTGAGCGAGGCCTACCGGGACTACTACCGGGGGATGGGCGAGGTGACGGCACGGCTGGTGACCGAGGCGGCGACGCGGACCGGGTACGGGCTCGCCCAGCCGGCGGGGACGATCGCCCGGTTCTTCCTCGCCGGGTTCGACGGGCTGACGCTGCAACACCTCTACGCGCCGGACGAGCTCTCGGAAGACATCGGCCTCCGGGCGTTGGTCTCCGCGACGATCGCCCTGGCCGGAGGCCGACTGGAGCTCGTGGAGATGCCGGCGGGCTGACGGGCTGGCAGAACTCGGCCGCGCTCAGCCGGTCCAGACGTCCTCGACGTAGTGACCGGACTCGGCGAGGGAGACCAGCCAGGTGGCGGCTTCCTCGCCGGACGCGCCGGTGTGCTCGCGGTGGATCGCCATGAGCGCCTCCCGCACCGCGGGGGCCATGCGACGGCCGTCGCCGCAGACATGGACGCGGCCGCCGGCTTCCAGCGCGGCCCACACCTCTTCGCCCTCGCGCGCGAGGCGGTCCTGGACGAAACGGTCGCCGTTCTCGGGCATGTGCATAAAGGTGGGGCGCATGCTCACCGCCCCGGCCGTCTCGGCGGCCTCGAACTCCTCTCGGTGGAGGTAGTCGACGTCGGGGTGGTCGCAGCCGAAGTAGCACAGCAGCGTTCCGGCCGACCGGACGTACAGCCGGTCGAGGACCGCACCGCGGAAGGGCGCCAGCCCGGTGCCCGCGCTGACCAGGACGACCGGCACGGACGGGTCCTCGGGAAGCCGGAAGGCCTCGCTGCACGGCAGCACCCGGGCCTGGAGGGTGTCCCCCGCCGTCACGCTCTGGACGTAGTGCGAGGCGATGCCGTGGAAGACACCCTCGCCGCTCCTGTGGGGCGCGGCGAGCAGCGACATCATCAGGTCCACCTCACCGGGCGAGGCCTCGGCGGACGAGGAGATCGAGTAGTGGCGCGGGCGAAGGACCGGCAGCAGCTCCAGGAAGCGCGCGAAGGGCAGCTCGCAGGCGCGATAGCGCTCCAGCAGGTCCAGGACGCCGCGTCCGGCGGCCGTCACCCGCTCGCGGAAGGTGTCCGGGGTCCGTCGCGGCGAGTTCGGCCAGGGGTCGCTTCTCGGGCGGGCAGGCGGTGTGCTCGGCGAGCACGGCGACCTGCTCCCGGGTGGCGGGGTCCTGCAACTCGACGAAGTCGGTCAGCGGTCGGTCGACGGGCAGGGTGTCGCCGCCGCGGCGGCGCGCGCGCGCAGCCGGACGGTACGGTCCAGGTCGAGGTCGAACCGGTCGGCGACCCGTCGTACGAGGGCGTCCGGGTTGCCCGGGAGCACGGCCAGGTGGTCGCCGGTGCGGTCGCCGACGCCGAGCACGGCGTACCGGACACCGTCGAGCGAGCCGGGCTCGAGTCCCTCCAGCGACGTGACGAACTCGGCGGCGTCGTCGGTTGGCCTGCCGTTGTAGGAGGCGGCCACGATCACCACCGGACCCTCGGCGGCACGCAGTTCGCCGACGTAGTCGTTGAGGGGTGCCACCGACGGGGCGAACCCGTGCTCGTCACCGTCCGCGGCCAGATCGCGGGCGATCCCCGTACAGGTGCCGAGGTTGGAGCCGTGCAGAAGGGTGAGCGCGGTGCCTGTGGCCCGTCGCACCACTCGACTGTCCTGGCCGGCGGGGGCGCTGCTCGCGGCGGCCGTGGGCAGCCGGCGCTCGCCGCTGGTACGCCGGGCCAGTTCGAGGGTGAACCCGTCGGGTGTTGAACGACAAGGTCGGATGACTCAACCCAGGAGCAGCGCAAGGCGTCGGCCTGCCGGCGCGCGAGGCACGGACAGCGGGAAGGCATCAAGGAGTTGACGCGCCGATGGGAGCGGCAGCGGCATGCGCGCCGGTACGGGCGCTGGTACGGGCCCGAAGCCGGTACGGGCCTGACGGGCCTCGGGCCGTCGTCATGGCCGACGGCGCGGGCCGGGCTAGCCGGCCGCCGCGTGCGTGGTCTTCTTGCGGGCGCGGTACGCGGCCGCCTTGATCTTGTTGCCGCAGGAGTCCATCCCGCACCACTGGCGGCGCATGCCCCGCGAGCGGTCGATGTAGGTGCGGGTGCACTCGGGGTTGCCGCATTCCTTGAGCAGGGGCACATCCGCCCCGCTCAGGAGCTCGATGGCGTGCCGGGCCACCGTGGAGAGGGCTTCTTCCGGCGTCGCCTGTGTCCATCGCCCCGACGGAGTGAGCTGCGGTACGGCGGGCGGCTTGCGCGCCGCGTTATTCACCACGGTCAGCGCCGCCCTGTCGCACTCCTCCCCGAGCCGACGGGCCGTGACCAGCCGGTAGACGGCTTCCCGTACGGCCCTCGCCTGGTCGACGTCGGCCTCCCCGCCGGGAGAGACCGCGTCGACGAGGCCGGACTCCACGTACCACGCGTTCAGCCTGTCGGGCGTCGTGAACATCTCGAAGCGCACCGAGCGACGCGCCCGCAGCGTCGCGGCGAAGTCGAGTGCCGGGTTTCCGCACACGAAGACATGGTCGAGGTTCACATCACCATTCTGGCAGGTGACTACGGCACGGGCAAGGTCCGGCCGCTTCGGCTCAGAGGCCGAGGTCCACGGCGAGGCAGGAGAAGAACTTCCACGATCCCTCGGGGTCATGGGCGTGACGCGTCGAGCCGTTCGCCGTCGCCACCCTTTCCTCGACCATGTCCTCATGGCGAATACGCTCGGGCAGCTTGCCGAATCGTGCTCGGCGTGCCGCGGCGGCGCTGTCCGTGGTGTTCTGGCATTCCATGGTCGAACTCCGTTCGGTCGCTGGCGGATCAGGGTCTACTGGCGGTTGAAGCCTTCCGTCAGTCACCTGCCAAGAGGGTGAGCAGACAACCGGGGCGGACACTTCGTCAGAAGCGGTCCACGTCGACGACGGCCTGGACGAACGCGGCGGGTGCCTCCTGGGGCAGATTGTGGCCGATCCCCGTCAGGGTTCGGTGCTCGTACGCGCCGGTGAACCTGTCCCGGTACGAGGTGCCGTCGCCCGGAGCCGTGAAGGGATCCCGCTCGGGGTCGAGGGTGATGGTGGGCACCTCGATGACCGGTCGCGCGGCGAGCCGCTTCTCGAGTCCGTCGTAGCGGCGCTCGCCGTCGGCGAGGCCGAGCCGCCAGCGGTAGTTGTGGATGACGATGGCCGCGTAGTCGGGGTTGTCGAATGCCGCAGCGGTGCGCTCGAACGTGGCGTCGTCGAACTCCCACGTCGGGGAGACGGTGTCCCAGACAAGCCTGGTCAGGTCGTGCCGCAGGGTCGTGTCCTCCATGGCGAGCCGGCCTCGCTCGGTGGAGAAGTAGTACTGGTACCACCAGGCGTGTTCGGCTTTGGGGGCCAGCGGCTTCAGATTCGCCTGACGGTCGATGACGAGGTATCCGCCCACCGACACGAGGGCCTTGCAGCGTTCGGGCCGGAGCGCGGCGACGATGTCGGCGGTGCGCGATCCCCAGTCGAAGCCGGCCAGAACCGCCCGCTCGATCTTCAGGGCGTCCATCAGGGCGATGAGGTCGAGGGCGATGGCCGATTGCTGACCGTTCCGGAACGTCCGGCCGGAAAGGAAACGCGTCGTACCGTGACCGCGCAGGTACGGGACGATCACCCGGTAGCCCTCCTCCGCCAGGAGAGGGGCGACATCGACGTAGCTGTGGATGTCGTACGGCCAGCCATGCAGGCAGATGACCGCGGGACCGTGGGCGGGGCCCAGTTCGGCGTAGCCGATATTCAGCAAGCCGGCGTTGATCTGCTTCAACTGCGGAAAGCTGGTCCGCGCTCCGGAGACGGCCGTAGGAACGATCCGCGCCGCGGATGCGCTCGGGGTGGCGGCGGACGCGGCCCGCCGGCCGGTCAGTGAAACGGCGGCCGCGCTCGTGCCCAGCCCCAGGGCCCAGCCGAAGTTACGCCTGCTGATCATACGAATCACTCCGTGCGTTCATGTGCACCGACCTCTTCGATGACCGACTGTCGCACACATCGCGTCACCAGTCA
This sequence comes from Streptomyces sp. NPDC037389, assembly GCF_040636475.1. Lineage (NCBI taxonomy): Bacteria > Bacillati > Actinomycetota > Actinomycetes > Kitasatosporales > Streptomycetaceae > Streptomyces > Streptomyces sp. NPDC037389. Next base: position 96,306 of record NZ_JBEZUS010000014.1, on the reverse strand, counting down.
AACGGGTGACGAAAAATTATTAATCTGGGGGTAGCTACGCCGAGTCACCGGCTGAATAGGTGATGCAGGAGAGGTCATGGAGGGCAGGCTGTGACAGGGCGAGGCGCGGCTCTTGGCACTGAGGACCGGTTCCTCGATCCTTGACACAGCAGTCGGTGACAGGGGCGGCGGGCGGTGCCCTCCTCCCCCGCCCGTCAACGCGACTTCGGAATCCGGCTCAAGGAGTACACGTACATGAAGAGCCCCTTGCGCGCCCTGCTCGTTCCGGTGGCCGTCATGGCCTCCGCCGTGCTGCCGGTCTCCACGGCCCACGCCGCCGACGGGTACGACCGTTGCCCTGCCGGCTATTACTGCATGTTCTCGGGCCTCGACGGCACCGGCGACATGATCAAGCTACGCGGGAACGCTCCGGACCTCGCCGCTCTCGGCATGAACGACCGGGCCGAATCGGACTGGAACCGGACCTCTTCGACCATCCACCTCTGGTCCGATGCCAACTACACCGGCTGTACGGCCATCACGTCCGCCGGGCCGACCGGCAAGGGCAACTTCTTCCCCGCCTACCGGGACTTCTTCAGCTCCGTGCAGTTCGACGGTCCGGGCGGCCCGAGCTGCGGCACGCCACCCGGCGAGGGCCGCTGACGGCACCGCGGGCGCCGGGGCCGGGGCCGGGGGCCGAGGGTCAACCGGACTCGGCGCTCCTGATGACCGCGAATGGGGCTCCGGAGGGGTCGAGGAACATGGCCACTCGCCCGATGCCCGGGGCGTCCATGGGCGGGATGAGGACGATGGCGCCGTGCTCCGTGGCCGCGGCCACCGCGGCGTCGCAGTCGGCGACCTCGAAGTAGGGGTGCCATTCAGAGTGGGCGCCTGCGGCCAGGTGCCCCTCCGGCAGCTGCATGAGGCCGCCGTGCACGGCGTCCACCCCGCCACCCGCCGGCCCGGCGATCTTGTACTCGAGGCCGCCGCCCACCGGCATGTCCCGGGTGTCCCAGGGCAGGACGGAGCGGTAGAACGTGTCCGCCGCCGCCAGGTCCGTCGTGTACAGCTCGGCCCAGCTGACCGAGCCCGGTTCGTTGACCAGGTCCAGCCCCTCCACATCACCGGCCTGCCAGACCGCGAACTCGGCGCCGGCGGGATCGGTGAAGCCGGCCATCCGGCCGGCGGTGAAGACGTCGCCCGGCGGGATGCGGACCGTGCCGCCCGCCTGTTCCACGGCCTTCGCCGTGGCGTCGGCGTCCTCCGTGCGGAAGTACACCGTCCAGGCCGAGCCGGCGCCCTCCTCCGTCAGCGGTCCGACGCCGGCGACGGTTCTGCCGCCCAGCCGGAAGAAGCCGTAGCCGACGGCGGGGCCGGCCGAGGCGTACTCCCAGCCGAGGACCGCGCCGTAGAACGCGACGGCGGCGTCGATGTCGGGGGTGCCGAGGTCGAGCCAGGCCGGCCCGCCGGGGACATGAGTGGACGTCAGCATGGGGTGCCCTTTCGGCCGCTGGAGCATGTGGGTGCGCCCGGCGGGGGCCGGGCGGCCGTGCGGGAGACGATCGGCTCTCAGCATGGCAGGGGGCACTGACAATCCCGCCGAGGCGCCGACCGGCGTGCCGGGGCCGGCCGCCGCGATAGGCCGCGGGTCAGCGCACGACCGGACTCTCCCCCACCTCGAGTTCGGAGGCGTACGGCGGCCGCGCCCCCGCCCGGGAACAGGTCAGCGCTGCGGCGCGGGCGGCGAAGGCCAGGACGTCGTACCACTGGTCCGCGTCCAGGGAGGGCATGCCGGTGAGCGCGCCGTGCTGGTCCAGGCGGTGCAGCAGCGCGGCGTTGACGGTGTCGCCGGCTCCGATCGTGTCCACGACGTCCGTCTCCGTGCCGGGGACGGACAGTTCCAGGCCGTCGCGGGTGCGGACGGTCAGGCCGGCGCCGCCCCGGGTGAGCACGACGGCGTACGGGCCCGACGCGACCCACTCCTCGACGGCAGTCGCGAGGTCGGTGGACTCCGCGAGCCAGGCCGCGTCCTCCTCCGAGAGCTTGAGCACGGTGGTGTGGGGCAGCCAGGAGTGGAAGCGGGCCCGGTAGGCGTCGGCGTCGGGGATGAGGCCTGGCCGGATGTTCGGGTCGAGCGCGGTGAACAGGCCGTTCCGGGACGCGCGGCGCATCAGCTCCTCGTATGCCCCGGCCCCCGGTTCCAGCACGAGGGAGCAGGTGCCGAAGGAGATCGCGCGTGCCGCCGCGGGCAGACCGTCGGGGAGCCGGAAGAGGCGGTCCGCGGTGCCCTCCGCGTGGAAGGTGTACGTGGCCGAGCCGCCGTCGCCGATGTGTGCCACCGCCAGCGTGGTGGGTTCGGGGCCGCGCTGGACGAGGGAGGTGTCCACGCCGTCCGCCGTCAGGGCGCGCAGGAGGGCCTCGCCGAAGTGGTCGGTGGACAGCCGGGAGCAGAAGGCGGCCGGGGAGCCGAGGCGGGCGAGGGCGACGGCGGTGTTGTAGGGGCCTCCGCCGCGCCGGGGCAGCAGGGCGGGCAGCTCGTCGTCGGCGGGCCCCGTGGGGACGAGGTCGATGAGGGCTTCGCCGGCAACGATGATCATGAGGGGTTCGGACCTTTCGGCAAGTCGTGATGGTGACGTGCGGGAGTGGGCATGGGTGGCCTCTCGGTGACAACGGCGCAACGGGCGCCGCGATGCCCCGGTCGACGGTGCTTGGGCGCGACTCACACTCCTGGTGCGGACCGTACGGCGATCCCGTTCCGTTCGAGCAGCGCTGAGGTCACCCCGTCACCCGGCACCAGTTCCCCCGTGAACGACCCGTCGTAGACCGCGCCGCGTCCGCACGAGGGGCTGCGCGGCATCAACAGTGCCTCGGTGCAGCCCGCGCCGCGCGCCGCCGTGAGCGCGCGCCGCGCGCCCTCGACGAACTCCGCCGTCACATCGCGTCCGGTGTCCTCGACGACCCGCGCCGTCCCGTCGAGCACGTCGTGCCCGTCACCGCCCACCAGTTCCGCGGGGCGACGCGGTGTGGCGAGGCCGCCCGCCGTCTCCGGGCAGAAGGAGACGACCTCACGGCCGGCCACGGTCTGCTCGATCTCCGGCGACGCCTTGTGCCGCCCGTCGAACCGGCACGGCACCCCGCGCAGACAGGCGCTGACCAGGATTGCTTCCATGCCGCCAGGCTAACCGCGCCGCCACGGCCCACGTCCGGTGGGGGCGGGGAGTGTCGACTCCCCGCCCCTCGACGCAAGAACTGTCGACGCAAGAACTGTCGGCGTCAGAACTGCCGGCGTCAGAACTGCCGGCCCGCCTTGGTCAGCGGACGAACTTCCAGGTGATGCCGTTGATTACGCCCTTGTCGAGCGGCGCCAGCTTCTGGAAGACCGGCTGGCTGAGGTCTATGTGGTTCCGGTCGCACGAGGGGCACTTGTCCTTGACCGGTACTCTGATGGTTTTGCCGTTGTAGGTCACCTCCACCGATATGCCCTTGCAGAGCGGGTCGTTGTTCGGGTTGCCGGACGTCCACCACGCGGCCGAGACCGCGACCAGGTTCTGGGAGGTCGCGTCGATGGGCGTTCCGCAGGCGCCGTAGCCCTTGTCGGTGTAGTAGGTCATCTTTCCCGTCATGGACCGGCCGATCGGGACGTCCGCCGCCGCCGGTCCGGCGCTGAGTGCGATACCGGTGGCCGCGGCCGCCAGGACAGTGGCCGCGTAGCGCGCACGCTTGAAGTCACGCATGAATCTCTCCTCGATTTCAAGGGCCATTCGGGCAGACTTCTCACCCGGGGAGGCATCGGTGGCGGCTCGTCGCCGCGCAAAGCACGAAACACGAAGCACGAAGCCGTGGGACAGCGGCATTTCATCGGCACGCGCCCGGCTTCCGGCCTATGGATGCCATGCTCCTCAAGGCCCTCGCAACCCCCGGCCGCCGCAATTGTCCTGAAGTCATTGGTGAATGCGGTGAGTTAGGCCGGTGGCGGTGCGTGCTGTTGACAGCCAAACTCGCGTGGTTATTCACTTCGCGATGGTGAGAGATCCCCGCAGTCCACTGCGGTCCTGATTCACCGTCAGCGATTCGCTCAAACCCCCCACGAGGAGCCATCGTGAGAAGAAACCGCGTCGCGGCCCTGTTGCTGGGCTTACTGGCCCTGGTCGGCATGGCAGTCCTCGCACCCGTCACCACGGCGAGCGCCGCCGGTCCCTGCGACAACGCGCAGAGCTGGACCGCGGGCACGTGGTACACGACGGGCACGGTCGTCCGGTACACCGACGGGCGGTACTACATCGCCGAGCACGACAACCCCGGATACGACCCGCTCATCAGCACCTGGTACTGGGACCCGTACACCTGTCAGGGAGGCGGCGATCCCGGCGCCTTCCCGGTGAGCGAGGGCCAGTTCAACCAGATGTTCCCGAGGCGGAACTCCTTCTACACCTACAACGGGCTCGTCGCCGCGCTGAGCGCGTACCCCGGCTTCGCCAAGACCGGCAGCAAGGAGGTCAGGCAGCAGGAGGCCGCCGCCTTCCTCGCCAACGTCGACCACGAGACCGGCGGGCTGGTCTACGTCGTCGAGCAGAACACCGCCAACTATCCTCACTATTGCGACCGCGGCCAGCCCTATGGCTGCCCGGCCGGCCAGAGCGCCTACTATGGCCGTGGCCCGCTCCAGCTCAGCTGGAACTTCAACTACAAGGCGGCGGGTGACGCCCTCGGCATCAACCTGCTGAACAATCCCTCGCTCGTCCAGACCGACGCGGCCGTCTCCTGGAAGACCGCGCTGTGGTACTGGAACACCCAGCGCGGCCCCGGCACCATGACGCCGCACGACGCCATGGTCAACAGCCGTGGGTTCGGGGAGACGATCCGCAGCATCAACGGGTCCCTGGAATGCAATGGCGGCAACCCCGGCCAGGTCCAGAGCCGGGTGTCGAGCTATCAGCGATTCGCCTCGCTCCTCGGCGTGGCACCGGGTGGCAACCTCTACTGCTGACGCGGGGGCGGCAGGTCCGGCGGGCGGCAACGTTCAAGTTGCCGCCCGCTTTTCCGCTGTGGGCATCCGCTCCACTTCCAGGGGCTCGATATTCGCCGACCGCATCAACTGCTGCGTTGGGAGACGAGAATTCTCTTGTGTCGTCACACCATCAGGTCGCTCAGATTTCCTTGACGAAGACGATGGCGTCGATCCGATCGGTAGTGCCGGGTCGAGGGGGAAGTAGGTGTGGTCGGCCGGGGCACGGGGTGTCGGCTTCCGGTCGAGGGCCGCGGTAAGGCGGTCGGGGGCGATGACGGCGCGGGCGTGGGGAAGGGGCGACAGGAGCCCTTCGGGGGTGTCGGGGTGGGGGACGTCGGAGCCGCGGGTGCCGAAGGTGGAGCCGGGTGTGACGTTCATCGGGCCGCTGGCGGACAGGCTCGGCATCCGGCCGGCGACCTTACGCGAATGGGAGCGGGCCGGGCTGATCGTGCCCCGGCGCGACCCGCGCACCGGCTATCGCGTCTATACGGTTGCCGACGTGCGCGACGTGCTGCCGGCCCACCCGTCGCGGTGGGGCGGGCACGGGTTGGGGCAGATCGCGCGGGTGCTGGGGCAGGTCCGGGCGGCGGGCGGACCGGAGCCGCTGCGGGCGACGCTGCGGGAGTGGCGCGACCGGCTGACGGCAGGGGGCCTGGCGATGCCGGCGGGCGCGGCAGCGCTCGACGGCTGTCTCGGCACCTGCCCGGGGCGGCGTAGCGCCGGCGGCGGATGGGGTGCCCTCCCGGAGACAGATGGGCACCCCACGGTGTCCACGCGCGGTCAGCGCAGTCCGAGTGCGGTGGTGACGGTGGTGAACAGCTCGGTCTGGTCGGTGACTCCCTGGACGCGGTCCGCGTACGGGCCCCGGGCCGAGATGCCCACCTGGGTGCCGGTGTGCTCCTGGCCGTCCGCGGGGGTGTCGGTGGTGGAGTAGCCGACCTTGATCTTGCTGCCCTCGTCGGTGACGAGGGTGGCCGACAGCCCGGGCGGGTTGGTGTCGACGGGGAGGATCTGGGTGCTGTGGCCGTGGTCGGCGGTGGCGATCACCAGCGTGTCCGGGTGGCGGGCGGCGTAGTCCTGGGCCACCTTGACGGCGCGGTCGAACGCGGCGGTCTCCCCGATCTGTCCGCAGGGGTCCGCCTCGTGGGCCTGCTTGTCGATGGAGGCGCCCTCGACCTGGAGGAAGAAGCCCTTGTCCGGCCCGGTCCCGGCCTTCGCCTTGGCTTCCAGCAGCCCGATCGCCTTGGTGGCCAGCTCCGCCAGGGCCGGGGTGCCGGCCGGGCGGGCGGGGTTGCTGACACAGCGCTGCGGCGGGGTGCCGCCGGCGGCCGCGGGCCTGCCGCTCCACTCCACCGGGAGCGAATCCGGCGAGAACAGGCCGAGCAGCGGGCGGTCCGGCCCGGCGTCCCGCAGTCCGCGGGCGTCGGTGACGACGCGGTAGCCCTCCTTCTCCGCCTGCCGCGTCACGGTCAGCCCCTGGTACGGGCCTTCGGTGATCTTCTGGTCGAAGCGCTGCCGGCCACCGCCGAGGAGTACATCCGGGCGCAGCCGTACGGACTGTTCGGCGATCGAGCCGGGTCCACCGCGGCCGATGGTGTCGCGCGGGCAGCCGGCCATGTCGGCCGGTCCCTGGCAGTCGCGTCCGGTGACGTGGGCTGCCATCGCGGCGGGGGTGGCGCCGGTGAGCTCGTCGGTGGTGACCGATCCGGTGGCCAGGCCCTTGCGGCGGGCGAGTTCGAGGACGGTGGGCACGGCGACGTCGGTGTCCGGTGTCTTGGAGACGCGGCCGTTGACGGTCTTGCGGCCGGTGGACCAGCCGCTGGCGCTCGCCGCCGAGTCGGTGACGTAGTCGGGGCGGCCCTTGCCGTCGACGGAGTACGTGGTGTACTTGCCCGTCACGGGGAAGCGGTCGAGGGCGAGGCGGCCACCGGCGCCGACGGTGTAGTCGCGGGCCAGGGTGACTTCCTGGTCGCCCATGCCGTCGCCGATGAGCAGGATGACGTTCCTGGCCTTGCGGGGGCCGTGGTCCGTGCTCTCCCCGCCCGTCGGCGCGGCCGCCGTGGGCAGGGCGGCGCCTACGACGATGAGTGCGGCGGCGCCCCACGCGACGCGTCCACGGCGGGCGCGGCGGGGGGCTGGTTTGCTGTGGGAGGTGCGGAAGAGCCGTAAGGGGGTGGCTGCGTTCAATGTGCTGACCTCCGAGTTCACGGGACCGTGGGAGCTGGAGCGGGCGTTCGGCCCGGCTGAAGACCATTCGGGCACAGGACCTGTACGAGCGGCCCGAACGGGCGTTTCCCGTACGGCATGTTGTCGTAGCCGCCCCGCCGGGTAGGTCACGATGGTGACCATGAACGTGGGCTTACGCAACCGCTCCTCCGGCCACGAGTGGACCCCGGTCACCGACGGCGGCCCGGGGGCCGTCGTCCACCGCCTGTCGGGCCCCTCGGCCCTGTACGCCAAGGTCGCGCCCGTCCGGGACGCCGCCGAGGAGTGGCCGCGCGAGCGGCGCCGGCACGTCGCCGAGGTCATGGCCGACGTGGCCCTGATGCCGCATGAACTCCCCGCGGCCGAGCGCCCCTTCGGCCAGTCACCGGCCGTGACGGTCCCGCAGGCGGAGTGGAACCTCGCGGGCGGCCCGGTGGACCTGGCCGACCTGGCTGACCTGGAGGAGGAGCGGCTCGGCCGGGCGGCTGCGGGAGGCGCCGGCCCGTACGCGTCCGGCGAAGGAGGAATTCGTCGTCTGCCACGGCGACCTGTGCCCCAACAACGTAGTGCTCGACTTCCTCTGACGGTGTCGCGGGCGAGGGGCCCGTCAGCCGAGCCAGACGATGTCGATGACGTGCAGTCGCGCGGCCGAGCGGTTGATCCAGTAGACGACGGTGAGGTGCCCGATCGCGGCGGAGCGGACGTCCTCACCCTCGGGGTCCCGGCGGTCGAAGGCCGGGAAGGACCAGGGGTCGCGGGAAGCGATGTCCAGCACGTCGCGGAGGGTCTCGCGCACGTGCTCCGGAAGGGCGTTCAGCACGCCCAGGGCCTTCGGCGACAGCCGCGCCGGCCAGGCCGCTTCGCTCACGGGCGGGTCCCGAGCGCGTCCTCCGACGCGACGCCGTCGGAGTCGTCCATGCCGGCGGCGAGGAACGCGTCGACGGCCGGGGTGACGGCCAAGCGCGCCTGCCACGCGCGCACGACGTCGTGGACCGGCGTGAGGCTGTAGCTGTAGCGGGCGTCCTCCAGGGCCTTCGCCCAGTCCCGTTCGAAGGCCGGTTCCCATCGCTCGGCACGACGGTCGGCACGGATGCTCGCGAGCAGCCGCGCGGCCGCGGCCGGGGCGGGGACGGGCGATGGAAGAGGCGGCGGGAGAGGCGGTGGGGCGGGCGCGTCGCCGGGCCGGGCGCTCATGGGGTCCTCCATGCGAGTCTCAACGCCACAGTAGCCGCCGGGGATACGACAGGCGGTACGGGAGCGGTGCACTTCGGCCATTCCCCCCTCCCTCCCTCCCTCCCCGCGCCCGGTGTCAGGCGGCGTGGTCCGCGAAAGGGCCGTCGGTGGTGAAGGCCAGCCCGGCGAAGCGTTCGCCGATGAGGCGGTGGGTGGCGGCGTCCGGGTGGAGCCGGTCGGGCAGGGGCGACTCGGTGGAGTCGGCCTCGCCGTAGAGGTCACGGCCGTCGAGGTGGTGGAGGTTCGGGTCCTCGGCCGCCCGCTGCCGCACGATGCGGGCCAGTTCGTCGCGGATGACGGTGAGGGTCAGTTTCCCGCTCGCGCGCTCCGCGGGGTCGCCGGTGGCCCGGAAGAGCAGTTGCCCGCTGCTCAGGGCGGCGAGGTCCGGGGCGCTGGGGCCGGGGGTGTCCTCGTGGATGGGGCACAGGATGGGCGAGACGACCAGCAGCGGCGTGGTGGGGTGACCCTCGCGGATGGTGTCGAGGAAGCCGTGGACGGCCGGGGTGAAGGCGCGCAGACGCATCAGGTCGACGTTGACCAGGTTGATGCCGAGCTTGAGGCTGATCAGGTCCGCGGGGGTGTCGCGCAGGGCGCGGGCGGTGAACGGATCGAGCAGGGCGCTGCCGCCCAGGCCCAGGTTGATCAGTTCCACACCACCGAGGGAGGCGGCGAGCGCGGGCCAGGTGGTGCTGGGGCTCGCGGCGTCGGAGCCGTGGCTGATCGAACTGCCGTGATGCAGCCATACCCTGCGGCCATGGTCCGGCGCGGGCTCGACAGGGGCGTCGGTGCGCAGGGCGACGAGTTCGGTGGTCTCGTTGTGCGGCAGCCAGATCTCGACGTTCTTGACGCCGTCGGGCAGGCCGGTGAAACGGACGGTGCCGGCCGGGCCGGGCCGGTGCTCGGCGGTCCCGGTGGCCATGTCGATGGTCAGGGTGTTCCCGCCGGCCACATGGGCCCGGCCGGCCAGGCGGCCGTCGACGAGCAGGTCGTACACACCGTCAGGGCGCGGCGGAGCGCCCACGTAGACGCGCTTGGTGGGCAGCGTGTCGAGTTCGACGGCGGTGGCCCGGGTCCGGAAGACCAGGCGTACGCCGGAGGGCTGGGACTCCGCCATGGCGAGCTGCCCGTCGTCGCACTGGGCGCGGGCCCGGTCGGGCAGCCGGTGCGGCAGCACGCCGTGGGTGGTGTGTTCCAGGTCGAGGGCGCCGCGGAGGAGGTCCGCGGTGATGGGCGTGGTGATCCAGTCGTGCTCGGTGGTGTGCATGCTCTCAGCCTGTCGGTCGGCGTTTTCGGGTTGCCCGGGGAGGACGGTGCCGCGCCCGGCATGCGATGCGGCGGCCTCCGGCGCGTAGCGGGCCGTGGCCGGCGTAGTCGCGTACGGGGCCGTGGCCGGCGTGGTCAGGGGGTGGGCCGCGAGCGCAGCAGGGCGTCGAGGGCGTCCAGGGTCCACGACCAGGACTCCTGCGAGTCGGGGGCGCTGTGGCTGAATCCGCCGCTCGCCTCCAGGCTGACGTAGCCGTGGAAGACGCTGCCCAGCAGCCGTACCGCGTGGGTCTGGTCCGGCTCCGTCAGGTCGTAGCCGCGCAGGATCGCCCGCATCATCCGTGCGTGCCGGACGCCGGCGCTCGCGGCCGCCGTCTCGGGGTCCAGCCTGAGCCGGGCCGCGGTGTAGCGACCGGGGTGCTCACGGGCGTAGTCGCGGTAGACGTCGGCGAACGCGGTCAGCGCGTCCTTGCCGGCCCGTCCGGCCAGGGCGTCGGCGGCCCGGTCGGCGAGTTCCTCCAGGGCGAGCAGGGCGATCCTGGTCTTGAGGTCCTGGGAGTTCTTCAGGTGCGAGTAGAGGCTCGCGACCTTGACGTCGAACCGCCTGGCGAGCGCCGAGACGGTCACCTCGTCGAAGCCGACCTCGTCGGCCAGTTCCGCTCCCGCCTGGACCAGGCGTTCCGTAGTCAGTCCCGCGCGTGCCATAGCCATCCTCCCGTTCGGCTGAATCCATTATGCAACTACCTAAAGGCTTTAGGCAAACGGGATGGGGGCATATACGCGTGATGGTGGGCGCCGGGCCGCGTCAGCGACCGTCCACGCCCACCATCCGGTGCGACACTCCTCAGACCAGCTCGGGCTGCGGCTCCGGCTGTCGTACCGGCGCGGCCTTCGGCTCCCACAGTCTGGTGGTCCGTACATAGCCGTAGATCACCGAGACCATCGCCAGAATGATCAGCGGTCCGAACACCCACGGATGTGCGGCCATCCGCACCGGCAGATAGCGGTACGACACCAGGAGCGCGGCGAAGACCGTCGCACCGTAGGCGGCCAGCTGGATTCCCGACCGGTCCCAGCCTCGTTCGAGCGAGCGCAGAGCCGCCTCGATCGTGAGCGTGAACACCACACCGGCGACGATGTCCGTGCCGTAGTGGTAGCCGAAGCCCAGCGTCGCGCCGAGCGTGGCGATCAGCCAGAACGCGCCGAAGAACCGCAGAATTCGCGGGCCCTTGCGGGAATGAATGAATATCGCCGTGGCCCACGCCGTGTGGAGGCTGGGCATGCAGTTGCGTGGGGTGATCTCGTTGAACGGCATGTGGTGCGGCGCATTGGTCGGCAGCGCGTCCGGCCACAGGTCGGCCACCGCCCAGTGCCCGCCGTCGGCACCGTAGGCGAAGATCGGCCCGACCACCGGAAAGATCATGTAGATGCCCGGGCCGAGGAGGCCGATCACCAGGAAGGTGCGCACCAGGTGGTGGCTCGGGAAGCGGCGCTCGGCCGCCACATTGCGCAGCTGGTACAGCGTGACGACGACCGCGGCCACCGCGAGCTGGATGTAGACGTAGTCGAGAACGTGGTCGCCGATCGGACCCGCGGCCCTGACGATCCGGCCCGCCAGCCACGAGGGGTCGCCCAGCGCGTGGTCCGCGGTCGCCAGGTACTGGTCGAGCACCGTCGGGCGGGTCTTCGACGTGATGAGCAGCCAGGCATCGCCGGTCTTGCGGCCGGCGACCAGCAGCAGGCCCAGCCCGACGCCCTTCAGCAGCAGGACGCGTTCCCGGCCGGTGCGGCGCGTGACGGCGATGACCGCGTAGCCCAGCATCACCCACAACGCGCCGTTGCCGAACATCATCTTGACGTCGAGCACCCACCGCACCAGAAAGAAGACGACGTCGATGCCGACGGCGATACCGGCCGCGATCAGCCGTTCCCGCCAGGTGAGCACCACCATCATCAGCGCCATGCTGGCGTACAACAGCGGCCCCGACTTGGGGGCGAGTATCACTTCTTTCGCCTGATTGGTGATCGGCCCCGGCATGCCGTAGTGGCGCGCGGCGATCTCCAGCGCGACAAGGAATCCAAGGGCCACCACACCCGCCACGGCCCACAGTATTACTCGTGGTTGACGCCACGCGGCGGACGCGATTCTGCGATTTATTATAGATATCAATTGTCCGGCCGATTTGTTAGATATTGGGTAAATAGATTGCTTGTCGCGCTGGATGACATAATTTCTGGCGAAACAGGGACGTTGAGGGCGATCATCTTGCGATCGAACATGCTATCGGAGCGGCCGGAGGGCGGGCCTCGCCGGTCGCGGATGGCGTGGTACGAAGGCCGGTTGACCCCGCGTCCGATGCCCGGGCGGCGGCTCAGCCCGTGGACAGGTGCTTGACCATGACACGTTCCCTGCGGCCGTCGGGCGGCAAGGCGCCGAGCGAGCCGGCGTCGCGCAGGCCGTGACGGCGGTAGAGCGCGAGCGCGTGCTCGTTGCCGGGCATGACGGCGAGCCGAAGGCGTTCCGCGCCCCGGCCGATCGCCCACCGCTCCACCGCCCCCATCAGACGGTCCCCCACGCCATGGCCCCGCGCGGCGGCGGCAACCCACAAGGAGATCAACTCGACCGTTCCGGCATGCGGGCCGGGGACACCGCTGACCATGCCGACGGGGTGCCCGTCGAGAACGGCGACGAGGTTGATCGAGCCCGGAAGGTCCAGCCGCGCACGCCAGCGCTCCGCCCGGTCACCGTCCCCCTGCCAGTCGGCCAACCGCGAACCGAACGCGCCCGGCGACTCCGCGAGCGCGGCGAGCCGCAACTCCCGCCACAACGGCCAGTCGTCCGGACGCAGCACCCTGATCTCCATCACAGGGGACAGAGTGTCCGGTCCCATCACGTCACGACAAACAGAAGAACGGTCCGGACCGGAAACCAGCCACTCGGCCCGTTCCTCGGCAAGCCGCGCCACCTCGGCCACCGGCAGGCCGCCGGTGTCGAAGCGACTGATCCACCGGCCTGCTGTTCTTGGCCGACCGCTCCGTCCGGGAGAAGACTGGGATCATGACGACAACACTGATCACCGGAGCGAACAAGGGGCTCGGCTACGAGACCGCCCGCCGTCTCGTAGCGGCGGGCCACACGGTCTACGTCGGCAGCCGGGATGCCGAGCGTGGCCGTCGGGCGGCCGAGCGGCTGGGGGCACGGACGGTCGTCCTGGACGTCACGGACGACGCCTCCGTCGCCGCCGCGGCGAAGACGATCGAGGCCGACGGCGGGCTGGACGTGCTGATCAACAACGCCGGCATCGAGGAGCGGACGCCGGACGGGGGTGTGGCCGGCCCGGCGGAAGTCACCGCGGAGATGATGCGACGGGTCTTCGATACAAATGTCTACGGCGTCGTGCGTGTCACCCATGCGTTCCTGCCGCTGCTCCAGCGGTCCGCCGCGCCGGTCGTGGTCAACGTGAGCAGCGGCCTGGCCTCGCTGACCCGCGCCGCCGACCCGGACGCGCCGGGCTTCGGCTACCCCGGCGTCGCCTATCCGGCCTCGAAGGTCGCGGTCAACATGATCACCGTGCAGTACGCGAAGGCCTTCCCGGACATGCGCGTGAACGCGGTGGAGCCCGGCTACACGGCCACGGACCTGAACCGGCACGCGGGCACACAGACCGTCGAGGAAGGTGCCGAGATCATCGTCCGCATGGCGCGGCTGGGGCCCGACGGGCCCACCGGCGGGTACTTCGACGTCGAGGGCCCGATGCCCTGGTGAGTCCGGGGCGGGCGGCCGTCCGCCCCGATGCGTGCCGGGCGTCACCGCCGCCGCGAGCGCGGGCCTGGGCGGTGACGCCCGCGTGCTCACCGCTCCCAGGGCCAGCGGGCGGCGCGGCCGTCCTCCAGCAGCGGCACCATGCGGAAGGCCGCGTCGGTGAGGCCGCCGAAGGTGTGCCGGTTCGCGGACCCGGACGGGCCGTGGCCGGACCGGTAACCGGCGAGGTTCCACGTGTAGACCGGGATGTGGGCCGGGACCTGCTCGGTCGGGTCGCCCGCGTAGTGGTACGAGGCCTGTTCGTCGGTGACGATCAGGACCCGGTCCTGGCCGCGGTAGTGCCGGCGCACGGCCTCCGTGGTGTCGGTACCGCCCAGGCTGCCGAAGCGTTCCAGAACCTTGAGGACCGACTCGCCCTTGCGATGGGTCACGGGCGCGCTGGTCGTGCCGAACTCGACGAGGTCGGCGTGCGCGGCCCGCATCGCCACCGCCGTCCCGAAGATGGCCGCGGCGTCCGCGCGGTTGAGCTGCGACCGGTCGGACAGCGGCGACCACATGGAGCCGGAGCGGTCGACCAGGATCAGGGTCCGGCCCGGGAGCGTCGGCACGTTCGCCAGCGAGTGGCCAAGGGCCTGCTCCAGCGGGTAGGCCCAGCGCAGCGAGGGGGCGTGCTGGTACGCGGCCAGGTACCGGAAGGGGAACTGCCGCGACCGGGCGACCTCCCGCGGGTCGGCGATCCGGGCGGCCACCCGCTGCGCGACATCGTCGGAGACACCGGCCTCGTCGAAGTTCCGCAGGTTGCGGACGAGGGCCATGGTGCCCATGGAGGGTATGACGGCCTCCCACGCCACCGCGTCCATCGGCCCCTGGAGCCAGCCCGCCAGGGCCTCCCAGGTCATACCCGCGTCGGCGAGCCGCTCGGCGCCGCCGGGGCCTGTGATCAGGGCACGGCGTTCCGCGACGGGCACGGCCATCAGCGCCTGGTGCGCGGTGAGGGTGCGGTCGGAGTCGGGCAGCCGGGCGCCGTCCGGGTTGTGGCGGCGGTCGAGCGCGTACCGGAACAGCTCGCCCTGCCGGGGCTTGTCGGGGTCGGGCGTGGGGTGGACGAGGTTGAGGACGTCGCCGAAGCGGTAGCCCTTGGAGGCGGTGTCGTACTTCAGGAGGTTGCGGCTGGTGTAGAGGCGTCGCACGGCGTCGCCGATGCCGCGCTTGACGGGCTTGGGTACGTTCCGCCCGTACGTGGAGGTCCAGTAGGCCAGCATCTCGCCGGGTTCGTCGGCGCGGCGCAGCACGGAGTCGATGACCTGACGGTTCGTGGGGCCGTCCGTGGCTCCGGCGTCGAGCCGGGCCTTGACGTACTCGGCGGCGCCGACGAGGGAGGCGGTGCGCATCCGGCCGTCGCCGCGCAGCCATCCCAGGAGGCCGGCGGTCCACGCGGCGTCCTCGACGGCGAGCTTGCGCACGAGCGCGGCGAACCGGTCGTCGCGATCGGTGCTCTTCTCGTGATGGGTCTGCTGGGAGACGAAGTTGGCGACCGCGAGCAGGAACAGCTCGGAGCGGTCGTCGCGCGCGTACCCCTTGCCGCCGAGGTGGGTGCGGGTGCGCCCGGTCGTGGTCACGGGCGAGGCCGGGCGGGCCGGGTTGGGCGCGCGGGTGTTGAAACGTGCCATGTGAATTCCCCCGAATTCTTCCGGGGAAGCGCGGCGGGAGGGCGTCCGAGATCATAAGGGTCGGCGACGGTACAAGACAGCTGCTCTTCCTGACTGAGCTACACCAGCCCGAAGCTGGGACGGGATTCGAACCCGCGGCCCGCTGTTCCCGGAAGTAACCGTCACCTGCGCACCGGACGCCCCGGTGCCACGCCTCCCGAGTTCAAAGTGGCCACGGCATGGGATTCGATCACAACGAAGTAGCCGTGGCCCGCGCACCGGGAGGTGCGTGAAAGCCTGGAGTCCAGAGATCGAGGCGGCGGAACCGACAAGGTGCTCTGCCAACTGAGCTACGCCGGCCTGTGTGCCGGCGACGGGACTCGAACCCGCGACCGCCCGATTATGAGTCGAAGTAGGTCCCGCCTTCGCACCTGGACATCGCTCACTGTAGGGGTACGGGCGCCCGGGCCGCCAAGGTTTTTCCGGGCCGCCAAGGGTTTTCTGATCGCGGGTGGCTGCCCGCTCCGGGCGTCAGCAGGGCTTGCGGGCCTCGATGAGGAACCGCGCGGTGTGGGCCACGAACGGGCCCTCGCTCTCGATGCGGTCGTGCAGCTCGCGCAGGCGGTCCCGGTACCGGTCGACAGTGAAGTCCGGGACCATCCAGATCACCTTGCGGAGAAAGTAGACGACCGCGCCGACGTCGAGGAACTCGGTGCGCAGGGATTCCGCGCGGACGTCGACGATCTCCAGCCCGGCGGCCTCCGCAGCGCGGCGGGCGTCGTCGGGGTGACGCTTGCGGCGCACCTCCTCCGGCTGCGGGCCCAGGAAGTACTCGACCAGCTCGAAGACGCTCGCGGGACCGACCTGCTGGGAGAAGTACGTGCCCTCGGGCCGGAGCACCCGGGCGATCTCCTCCCACCACACCGTCACCGGGTGCCGGCTGACCACCAGGTCGAATGCCTCGTCGGCGAACGGCAGCGGCGGCTCGTCCTCGTCATGGACGACGGCCGCGCCGAGGGGGTGGAGCAGCCGGGCGGCCTTGGCGACGTTCGGCGGCCAGGACTCCGTGGCCACCACCAGCGGCGGTAGCTTCGGCACCCCGGCGAGCACCTCTCCCCCGCCGGTCTGGATGTCCAGCGCCGCCGCGGCATGCGCCATGCGCTCGCCCATCATGCGCTGATATCCCCATGACGGGCGCTTCTCGGCGGCCCGGCCGTCCAGCCAGGAGAAGTCCCAGCCCGCCACCGGGACCGTTTCGGCCTCCGCCACCAACTCTTCGAATGCTCGTCCCATGCCTGGATCTTTCCAGTTCGTCCCGGAAATCGGCGACCTGATTGTCCGGCACGCCCCGGCCGGGGTGTCAGTGTCGGTGCTGTCGGTGTCGGTGCTGTCGGTGTCGGTGTCGTCACCGCCTCTGTACTGTCCGGGCGCGTCGTCCCGGGGCCGGGAAAGCGGATTGCCCGGCTCGATCCCGTATGCGTACCGTCGCCGTCCATGACCCCGACTCCGCGCACCGCGCGTCTGCTCCTGGAACCCTACGTACCGGAAGACGAAGAGGGCTTCGTCGCCCTGTTCCAGGACACGAGGGTGTCCCAGTGGATGGGCGATGGCCCGGCTTCCGAAACGGACAACCGGGCGTTGTTCGGGCGGATCTTCACCAAGGTCTACGCCCGGGAGCTGTTCGACGTCTGGGCCGTGCGCCGGGACGGGGTCCTGATCGGGCATGCCGAGATCAAACACTCTCGGGCTGGCCGAGGTGCACGCCACCGTGGCCGAGCAGAACCAGGCTTCGCCGACCCTGCTGGGCAGGATCGGTTTCGCTCACGTCCGGGACATCGAAGAGGACGACGGCACTGTCACCCAGGTGTTGACCCGCCGTCGTACCACCACGACCGTTCGCTCCCCCGAGTTGTCGCCGGTGCGCTCGCCGGAGTGAGCGGACCGGCCTCCGCGTCCGGCCGGAAGCCGTCGCGTGACAACCTCGCCCCCTTCCCCACGCCGCGTGAGGTTCGAGCCCGCCCGCGCGGGTCGCCTTCGGGATCCCGCCCCCGCGCGCCCGTTCCGGTGGGTCGCGTTCCGGGCCCACCATCAGGGCAGATGTCCAAGGAAAGAGGTAACCCCATGAAGTCGAGGACCTTCCGCCTCGCACCGGCGGTGGCAGCCGCCACCGCGGTGCTGTTGCTGGCCGGTACGGCGGGGGCGGCCGTCGCGGCCCCGTCGGATGAGTCCCCGAGCGCGACCAGCAGCGCCACGAGCCAGCAGCCGGTCGACCCGGAGAAGGAACACTGGGACAAGCACGGCCCGTACTCCGACGAGCAGTCCTGCCGCAAGGCCGGCAAGGACGGTGTGGACCACGGCAACTGGCACGAATACCAGTGCAAGAAGGTATATAACGAAGAAAAATATCGCTACTACTGGTGGCTTTACACCCACTGACCTGCGCGAACGCTTCCAAAGAAGCCTCTGAACTGGGCAGATCCCGTTTCAGGGAGTTTCACAGCGTCCCGCATTTTGCTGGCTCGCACCCCCCAAATTCTCCCCGAGCTCCCCGGATTCTCCCCAGAAACTCCCCAGCGACCTGGACCCCGAACCGCCCCCGCCGGCAGCGCCCGACGGGGGCGGTTCGATGCTCTGGGAAGCCCTCGGGGACAGGCGATCTCGGTGGTACGGTGCGGGCATCAGGTTGCTTCGTACCAGAAACGAAGCGACCCCCGGAGGTGCGTCAACACCGGCCCGGGGGTCTACACCACGAGGAGTAGGAGCTCCCCGGGATGCTTAGGCATGCTATCGCGCCTGCGCGCTTCTATTCGCAGGTGCCCAACGAGATCATTCGTCACCCCCGCCTGTCCTCGGACGCGGTCCGGCTGCTGACGTGGGCGCTGTCCCTGCCGGAAGAGGCGCTGGAACCGCTGTCGCGGACTGCCCAGCGGGCTTCCATCGGGAAGTCGGCGTTCACCCGGGCCAAGCGCGAGCTGGTGGCCGAAGGGTTCGTTCACGAGTGGCGGCGGCAGGCCGACGGGGGCCGTTGGGTCACGGATCAGATGATCAGCAATGTGCCGCTGACGGTGACCGAGGCCGAGGCGGCCCGGGACGGGCGACCGAGCGTCCAGTCTCCGGCCACCGGTGAGCCGAACCGCCCGGCCGTCGGCCGTTCCCCTAAGAAGACTCGCCGGAACAACTACAACCCTCCCACCCCCGTCCCCGCCCCTGCGGACGAGCCGGAGGCCATGGC
Organism: Streptomyces sp. NPDC037389; assembly: GCF_040636475.1. Taxonomy (NCBI): domain Bacteria; kingdom Bacillati; phylum Actinomycetota; class Actinomycetes; order Kitasatosporales; family Streptomycetaceae; genus Streptomyces; species Streptomyces sp. NPDC037389. The sequence continues at coordinate 77,974 of NZ_JBEZUS010000014.1, read as the reverse complement.
TGACGAGACGCCTGCGGCCGCAGAGCGGGAGGGGGAAGACCCTTCCGCCAGCAAGCAGAGCCCGGTGTGCATGGTGCCGCCGCCGCTGGTGGAGCGCGGCGGGCTCGCCCTCGCCGCCATCGCTCACGCCGAACCGCGCCTTCGGCTCTCCGGCCGGGACGTGGCAGGACTGGCGATCCTGGCCGGTGAGTGGTTCCAGCGGGGCGGAGGCATGCCGGACCTCCGGGAGGCGCTGATCTCAGGCCTGCCCGAGGTCGTGCACAGCCCGGGTGCGCTGGTGCGCAACCGGCTGACGCGGAAGATGCCGACCGTGCCGACGTTCGCCGAGCAGCGCGAGGCCGACCGCCACGCGACTGCGGGGCCGCGCGTGGGCGAGATGCGGGAGTGCACCGGGGACCACGTACAGCCCCGACTGTTCCGGCCGGTGGACGGCGAGACGCTGTGCCTGGCATGCCGGTCCGATGCCGAAGCCGGTGTTGCGGCCGCCATCGATGCCGCCGTGCGCGGTGGCGCGGCCGTCCGCGAGCTGCTGCACACCCGCCAGGCAGGGGTGGCGGCGTGAGCTACTACCACCCTTTGGAGTGCTGGGACTGTGGCGACACGGCCGGACCGTTCGTCCGCCTCGGTGGACAGCTCCTGTGTGAGACGTGCGATGACGCGGGAAAGGCGATCCTGGACGAGCTGCGGGCGCGGGCGGCGGAGGCGGGGCAGTGACCGAAGACCGGATGCCCTGGTACGTGTGGCTCGTCCTGGCCGGCGCCCTCGCCATGTCCGCGCCGGGCGAATACGACCTCGCCGTGGTCGCGGGATGGGCTGCCACTGTGGCCTGGGGCATGCCCGTGGTCGTGTCGGTCTACGGGGCCGTGGCGGCTTACATCGCCCGGAAGGTGCCGAAGAGAACGCCCGAGCATCGGTCGGCGGTGACCGGCGCGCTCGCGGCCCTCGCGCTGGCGCTCGCCTTCCAGGTGACCGCGCACCTGATGGCCGCCGGGTACGTGCACGAGTCGCCTTGGCTGGTGGCCGCCGTGTCGGCGACGCCGCCGGTGGTGGTCGCGCACCTGATGCACATGCCGCGAGCGGCGGCCAAGGCCGCTCGCCGGTCGGCCGCCGTGACCAGGACGGAACCTGTGGCCGTCACCGCCGCTGCGGCCAGTGACCTCCCGGCCGAAGCGACCTCCCGGCCGGAACGCGTGGCCGAGGAGTCCGCTCCTGTGGCGGACGTGGCGGTCATGGCCGCTCGGCCGGTCGCGGCCACGGTGCCCACGGGTCATCCTGTCGTGGCCGTGGCGGCGGTTAATGGCCGTCCGGCCGGAGTGACCGGCCGCCCCGGGACGGCGGCCGGTGTCCCGTCACCGCGATCGTCCGGCGAGGCCGCCGGAACGGCCATGGCCGGTGACGGCGAGCCGGACACGCTTCCGGGCCTTGCCCTCGTGACGGCCGGCGGTCAGACGGCTGACCGTGGCCGTCGCCGCCCGCTTGGCCGTGGCCGCGCGGTGCCGGACGTGGCCACGATCCGCGCGGCCAAGACCACCCTGGAAGGCCAGGGGCTTGCGGTCACCGGCAAGACGATGGGTGAGCACTTCGGAGTGGCCGAGCGGACAGGGCGCCGGTACTTGGAGATGACCGCCTGACCACCCGAAAGAGGGGAAAGGCGGGCTCAGGTGCGCTGCTGTTCGGCCGCTTGCACGGTGTGCCGCAGGAGAAGGGCTGTGGTCACTGGCCCGACGCCGCCGGGTACGGGGGTCAAGGCGGCTGCTTTCTCCGCCGCCTGGGGCGCCACGTCGCCGACGAGACTGCCGTCCTCGGCGACGTTGGTGCCCACGTCGATCACGACCGCGCCTTTCCTGACGTGGTCTGCGGTGATCAGACCTGCACGGCCAGCGGCGGCCACCAGGATGTCCGCGCGTTCGGTGACGGCCGGGAGGTCGCGGGTGCGGGAGTGGCACACGGTCACCGTGGCGTGGCGGTTGAGCAGGAGGTGGGCGAGGGGTTTGCCGACGACAGCGGACCGGCCGACGACGGCCACATCGGAGGCGGGGACCGGGATCTGGTGGTGGTCGAGAAGTTCGATCACGGCTTCGGCGGTGGCCGGCGCGAAGGCTGGCCGGCCGACCGCGAGGCGGCCGAGGGAGGAGGGGTTGGCGCCGTCCACGTCCTTGTCGGTGCCGATTGCCTCGGCGACGTCGTCCAGCCGGATGCCCTCGGGCAGCGGGGTCTGCATGATGATGCCGTGCACCGCCGGGTCCGCCGACAGCTTGCGCAGCGTCTCCCGCAGGGCGTCCGCAGGGGCATCGGGGCCGCAGTCGAGGACGTCGCAGGTGATGCCGGCCTTCGTGGCGGCCTTGGCGATGGAAGAGACGTACCAGGCCGAGGACTCATCCTTGGTGGCTGTGACCACCGTCAGCCGAGGCGGCGTGCCCGCGTCGGTCAGACGGGCGGCACGCGCGGTCACGTCCTCGCGGATGGAGGCGGCGAGTTCCTTGCCGGACAGGGGCTTCGCGGTCACCTGGTGATCTCCTTGCGCACGGTGGCGGTGATGTGGTCGGTACGTTCGCTCAGCGCGTCCACCGAGGCGGCAGAGCGCAGCAGGGCGGTTCGGGCGTCGGTGTCCTTGATGCCGGACAGGTTGATCTCGATGTTCAGGCGCGCGGTCGCCGCTGCGGCTCGCGCTGCTTCGGCTGAGGCGCCCACGTCGGTGATGACGTTGCGGTTGCCGATGGGCAGCAGCTTCTCGGCCAGGGTCACGGTGTCGGCCGCGCAGGTAATCGTGGCCTCAGCCGGGCGGGCGGCACCAAGGAGGGCGTCGGCGATGGCGGCGGAGCGGGCGGCCTTGGCCTCGTCGGTGTCCTTGGGGAGCCGGTAGGCGTCGGTGACGGCGGTGAACGCGGCGGCGTCGTCGGCGGCGAGCTGGAGCGCCTGCCTGCGCAAGGTGTCCGCTTGTTCGGTGATCCGGGCGATCGTCTCCTCGTGGTCGGTGTACTTCGGGCCGGTGCTGTAGCGGGCGACCATGCTCACCAGGGCGGCGGCCTGTGCGGCGTGCAAGGCCGCTGCGGCGCCACCGCCCGGTGCTGGTGTCCTGGCCGCAAGGTCGGTCAGATACGTCTCGATGGCTTGATCACGCACGGGCGATCTCCTTCATGGAGGCTTGATAGCCGAGATACCGGGCGATCGGCTGCTCCAGCTCGCGATAGCACGTGGAGCCGTCGGCGATGGCCCAGCCGCACCCGGCAAGATAGCGGGCCGCCGCCTCCGTCTCCCCCGCTCCGAGATCGCTCTCGACGCGCCTCACCGCTTCCAGTTCTTCCCGGAGCCGGGCGGCGGCTCGGTCGAGGTGAAGCACGATGCGGGTGTTACCGGACAGGGAGACCGCACGGTGGCGGAGGAGGAGGGCGAGGAGGTGCCGGGCGGCGATCGCGTCCACCTGCGCCTGCGGGCGGCGCAACCACGCTTCCCGGGCGATGCGGTCGGCGACCAGGACGCCGGCGGCCCAGGGGGCCCAGGGCTCGCGGCAGTCCCCCAGCATGGCGAGGGCTTCGAGGTCGGCACGAAGCTCGGCGATGACAGCGACCAGGCGCCGCCCCCGGGTGGACACGGACATTTCTCCGGTGGGTCCTTGGCGGTGCCCCCATTCGTGGGCGAGGAAGGCCAGCCGCCGGAGCTTGCGTAAGGCATGCGTGCCTTCGTGCTGGTCGTCGATCAGCGGCAGAACACGGTCACGGAAGAGCGCGGTCAACCGGTCAAGGAAGACAACCCCGAAGGACTGGCTGGTGGGCCGTGAGGTGACGGCGAGCTGTTCGGGGAAGAGGACGGCACCGCCGGAGACGACGGCGGTGTACGCCTTCGACGCCGCCATAACCTCCCCGAACATGAGGACTTGACCGTGCGTGTCGCACGGCGGAAAGGCCCGGGGCATAGCAGCGCGCTCGGCGGTGAAGGCCACGGCTTCGAGGCCGTAGTGTCCCGGCCACGGGCCTCCGGGAACGACCATGCGGGCGACCAGGACGTTCGCCGTGTCCTGGTGCACGGTCAGCCGGTGGGCGACGGCGTCCGAGCGCAGGTGGCTCAGCGGCTGGGGCCCGCACCGGTGGAAGTCCTCATACGCCAGGGCGACGTGATCGAGGACGGCGGCCGGGGCATCGGCCAGGGCGCGCGGGGTGCGGGCGTCCTGGCAGCACGCTCCAGGGCTCAGGTTGTCGGCGTCCACGGCTGACACGAGCGAGGACGCCCAGGTGGTGAAGTGGTCGATCACCTTCGCTTCCCCCTTCATGGAGGTCGGTCAATCGGCTGCCTGAGCGAGCAACTGTGCAAGAGAGGCGGATTCGGATCCGGCAGGTGAGGGGACGTGCAGGGGGACGGGGCGTTTGCGGACGAGCGTCACGCCGTGCTCGTCGCACCGGTACACGTCCGCCCGGCGGGGCCTGATGCTGTGGTGACCGAAAGGGCACAACATGGCATCAGGTCCGCCGGCGGACCTGATGCGGTTCACCACTGAACTGTGCGGTGCTCACTCGACCAGTGGGCCGCCCGTTCCCGGGCGATACGCGTCTCCGCCGCCGTGTCCCTGCTCCTGACGGCCTGGAGGAGGACGACGTCGATCCGGGGGCAGGTGGGGCAAGTAGGCTCCGGCGGAACCACAGGGCCGGGGCCGGGCCCCGCGCTGTGGGGAGTGGTCATCACCTGCCGCCATGCCCGCTCCAGGTCCGGCCGATCAGCCTTCGTCACGAGCCCTGTCCTTTCTTCTGTCCGCGCTGTTGGTAGAACGCGCCACACGCGGGGTGCTGGCTGTCTAGAGGTGCGGGGGTGAGGGCCCGGAGACTGGTCATCCACTCCGTCCCGCCCCTGGCCTGGCGGAGGAACGCGACCTCACGGTGGGTGCGCAAGGTGTAGGGGTCCTGCCAGTCGCCGGCGTACATCAGTACGCCGGTCCGGCCGCTGCGCCCGTCGTGAACGAGGGTGCCGACAGGCGGAAGATCGGTGGTGCTGGACTCGGCCGAAACAGAGGTGGAGGTCATAGCCCGGCCCCTCGTTGACCCGACGCTTCCCGTTCCCGCCACCGGTCGATCTCTTCATCCGGCACGCGGGAGATGCCGGTCATGTGGATGAAGAGCTGTCCGGCAAGGGTCCACCGCAGCGCGGGGGCGCCGTAGTAGACGTACTCCTCCCCATCGGAGACCACCTGTCTTGCGGTGCGGCAGTATCGGTATTGGTGTCCATACACCCCGACGATCGTGTGTTTCCGCACGCGGACCAGGGCGTGACTGCGGCGCAGAGCCGGGCACAGCGACGGGGCGGTGAGCGCGCACCGGCGGCACACGGGGGGCTGCATGGTGCGCTCCACGTCCAAGGGGAAAGGCCCTTCGACGCCCGCAGTGTCCAGAAGCCACAGGGTGCCGTCGTTGGTGTGGTCGGCCGGGCCCCCGCAGACCTGGCACAGCCGTCGGCGCATGCACCGGCGCTGACGCTGGGAGTGAACGTGGCCGAATAGCGGTTCCCCCCGGCCGGGGGCCAGACCGCGACTGGCCCACAAGGCTCCGCGCTCGTCGCGGTCCTGCACGGTTTCGCCGTCCAGGAACGTAATCCCCGTCCCCATCCGGTTGGGAACGATCGCCTCCGTCCTCCGGGTCTCCCCGCTCCATGCGGTGATGTACGGGACGCTCACCGGCCTCCGGCTCAGCATGTGCGTGCTGGCCGGCAACGCCGTGAACGCGGGCAGCGTGGTTTCGGAGAGGTTCACGGCTCGCCTCCGATACGGGCACGCGTCGCCTGAGCAGTCACGCGGCGCCCCCGATCGGGCCCAGCGAGAGCGTGCCCCCGAAGAGGCGGGCGAGGTCGCGGAGAAGGTTTTCCGTGTCCGGGCCGCTCATGACGAGGTGTGCCTCTTCGGGCTCGCCATCACCCGCGAAAATCCGCAAGGGGATGAAGAAACGGCCCGCCTGAGTGCGCCCCAACGGCTGATCATGTACACGCTCGACGTGTAATTTGGACTGACGGTTGTCGGTCATAGATCCCCTCGACTGAACGTCGCGCTAAGGGAGTTCGGCAGACGTCAGACCGTAGGACGCACACGCGAAGGCACCCCGGAAAAAGTTCCGGGGTGCCTTTCTTCTGGGGCCAGCCTCAGCCAGCAAGCACGCCCACGTGTGCGGCATGATCGCGCAACTCGGCCCGGTAGGAGGGACGTTCACGCTTGAGGAGGTCGCGCACCGCCTCGCGAACGAGCGGGAAGAACTTGACCTCTTCGGGTGACGTCTTCCTGATGCGGCCAATCATGTACAGCGTGGCGTAGTCGTCCTGCTTAAGCCTGTTGGCGTTCATGACCTCGACGAGGTACCGAGTGCGACGTTCGAGCGGCAGCACGGGGTTGTCGTCGTTGATGTCGTCGGCAAGACGCAGGGCTTCGGTGGCGTCGCCTTCTTCGGCGGCAAGGTGCACGCCGTGCATCGCGACGTTGGTCGGCCCGAACGAGGTCCGCCAGCAATTACGGTCGACCTGGGCGCGACTGGCGACGCGGTCGGCGGCGTGCAGTAGGTCCCACGCCGCAGCCGGCCTGCCGTCACGCATGGTCGCGACGGCCGCAGCGAGGTGCAATGCGCCATGGACGGACAGCAGCTCGGGGGAGGCGTCGGCGCCGGGCGTGGTGATCTCCATCGCCGAGCGGGCGAGGTCGGCAGACTCGGCTACGTCCCCTGTGCTGGTGAGAACGCTGCACAAGCCCCATGCAGACGCCCCGAGCAGGACGGGGTCACCGGTTTGATCAGCGAGCTGTAGCGCGCGATCGGCGGCAACGCGCGAGAGAGTCCGCTCACCCACGCGCCGCAGGTAGACCTGCAAGAGGTGGTACAGGCTGATCACAGCCCGCGCGGCCGTGTCCTCGCCGCCGCCGCGAGCGTGGCGTGAGGCGTAGTGCGCTTCCGCGAGAAGCGTTGGCAATTGCGGGCCGACGATGGCGTATCGGTCGACGTTGTGTTCATAGGCGTGCCACGCCTCGGCGACGCGCTGTGCCAGTTCATCCGGCGTCAAGGGCGCGCCAGGCAAGTGATCTCCGAGGCGGGACGAGATCACAGACAAGGCATGCCGGATAGCGGGTACGGACTCGTGTTCTGGTGAGCCGGCGGTGGTCAACGCTATGTTCCGGCCCGTCAACTCGGCAAGCTCTCGGATGTCGAGCACTCGGGCGAGGTCGAGCAGCACGGACAGCTTGTCGACAGGGATCACCCCCCGCTCGACCTTGCTTACCCAGTCTTCCGAGCGACCGATCAGGCCAGCAAGCGCAACCTGTGAGAGCCCTTTGCGCTGGCGATACAGCTTGATGCGGTCCCCGGTGGTGAGTTCGAAGAAGCTGTTCACCGGTACCCCTTTGGGGATGTCGTGACGACGCGGTTCTACAACCAGAGTACGCGTGGCGCCTCCGGGCTTGCTCGTGTCTTCGGCGTGGCCCCGATAACGCCAAGTAAGCCCCCGCTCCGGCCTGTGGCCGGAGCGGGGGCGAGGGTTCAGTGGGCCGTAGTGGCCTGCCAAAGGGATACGGCGACGCCGAGGAGGGCGACGAGTACGGCGAGGCTGGGCAGAGGCCACCGGGAGCGCTCAAGTGCGTTGACCCGGGTGCCGAGGTCGGCTAGTCGGCGGTCGCTCTGGTCGCTGCGCTGGACGAGGAGGGCGAGGGCGCCGTCGACGCGTGCGAAGCCCGCTTCGACGGCGCCCCGGAGCCGTTCGAGTTCCAGGGCGACGGCCGCTGCGTCGGACGGTGGGGAGTCGGTCACGCACTGCCCTCCCGGTCGCCGGCGGGGAGAGTGCCCGCCGGGTGGGTTCGGAGCCAGGCCGGGAAGAGGGCCTGGACGCCGGGGATCGCCATGATCCGGGTCAGGCCGGCAGTGACGGCGAGCGCGCCGGCGGCCCAGGGCAGGGTGGCGGGTATGCCCGAGGCGTCGATGATGACGGGCAGGAGTGCGGCGAGGGTGATCGTGGTCTGTACGGTGGTGCGGATCGTGCGCCGGGTGGCGTCGGTCAAGTGGGGCTTACCTTTCGGTGGTTGTGCCGGGGCGTTCTCGAGAACGCCCCGGCGGGCGTGGGGCTTACGTGTCGGCGGCGGGGAGGGCCAGTGGGTCGCGTCCGCGGGCGGCGGCGCGTTCGCGGAGGTGTCCCAGCGCTACGACCGCTTGCAAGGGAACGACCCCATTGCCGAGTGCCTTGAGCTGGGCGGCGCGGGAGAGGCCGGGGACGGCGGTCACGTGGCCCGGGGGCAGGCCCATCATCCACTCGACTAGAAGGGGGCTGAGTCGTCCCATAGCGTCGGTTGCTCGGGGGGCTCGGCGTCCGACGATGGGTGTCCACTGGTCGACTGCGTCGGCGTAGGGGCCCCATGGGTGATCCCGTAGGCCGCCGAGGGAAGAGTCAGGTCCCCCTTGCTCCCCCTCTGCCGGGGGCTGCCCTTGGTACCGTCCGTCGCCCGGGGTGTCGGGAGCAGTGAGCAGACCTCGGCTGCCAGGCTCTTCCCGTGCGTCCCCGCCTCTTGGCTGGGGCTGCGGCGCGTCGCCCTGTTCTCGTTCGGAGAGGCGCGGGGCGTGGGCAGCAGCGTGGAGTGGAGGGCGGAGACGGCCGAGCGGAGGTTCATACCGCCCTGCCGGCCGCTGCTGTGCCCGGCGCCCGTGGCCTCGGAAGCTGACGGTGTGGGCAGGAGCGCCTGCGCGGTGGGACAGCGCGGTGTGCGTCCGCCGGGCCGGATTGGTGTTGCAGGCGTGGATGCCAGGACTGCTATGGCCGTGGGTAGTTGCCCCTTCTGACCGCCCCCCTTGTAGTCCCGTGCTGCTGGGGTCGGTAGGCCAGGCGAGGATGAACAGCCTGTTCCGCTGGTGCGGGGCGCCCAGGTCGGACGCGCGTACACAGACCCATTCCGCATCCCACCCGAGGGCGGCAAGGTCGGCGAGGACGTCGCCGAAGCCCAGATTAGTGTGAGCTGCGACATTCTCAAGGAATGCGAAGCGGGGTCGTAGTGTGCCAAGGGCGCGTGCGATGTGCGGCCAGATGTGTCGTGGATCCTCAGTTCCCTTCCTCTTGCCGGCGGCGCTGAACGGCTGGCAGGGGTAACCGCCGACCAACCCGTCTACCGGCTCAACGTCACCCCAGTTCAGGCCGGTGATGTCGCCCAGATTCGGTACGTCGGGGTGATGGTGGGCGAGGATCCGTGCGGGACCGGGGTCGGGGTCGGCGACCCACGCGAGAGTCCCGCCGGCCACGTGTTGCACGGCCATGTCGAGGCCGCCGTACCCGGAGCAGAGGGAGCCGATCCGCAGTCCGGAGTCATCGCGAGCGTAGGTGGGACGAGTGGCGGTGGCCGTGCTCACTTGACCCGCGGGACCTTCAGCGCGTTCCACTGCTTGGCGCCGGGCCAGCCGTCACAGAATTCGGTGGCATCGCCAAGCTTGCGCTGCCACCGGCGCACGGACTCGCGGTCGGCGTCGGTCCACTGGGGGCCGGGGCCGTCCTGGTAGGCCCCGCATCCTTCTTCCACCAGACGGCGGCCCATGGCAGTGATGATCGGGCTGCTCGGCTCACTCTTGAAAAACGATTCGCCCGGGAACGGTTCAAAGTCGCTGCCGACCACCTCGCGGGTCTCGCCACCGCCAGTGGTAAACCGGTTGGCGGGGATGTCTCGCTCGTCCGCCTGCTGGCCGAAGTAGACCACGCCCTTCTGGCCACGGCGGGCCGCGTCGGCGAGTACTACGCCCTCGGGGAAGTCGGGGATGCCGTATCCGTAAATGCGGTCGCTCTTGCGGGGTCGGGTTCGCAGATAGACGCCGTCTCCCTCGGAGGAGCCGTTGTCGTTGGTATTTCCCTCTACGGTGGTGATGGTGTCGTCCGTGTAGGCGATGCAGATTCCGGTGTGCTCACCGCCTCCGTCGCCGTAGTAGACAACGCCGCCGATGACCGGGTAATCCGTCCACCGGCCACGGCGCTGGAACCATTCGACGCCGCTGGAGCACGATGCGGTGACGGGGGCGAGGGTCTTGATGCCGGCGGCCTGGAAGGCCCAGCTCACGAAGACGTGACACCATGCCTGCCCCTGGGCCCACTCAAGGCCGGGAACCTGGGGCGCGTATTTCTCGATGTTGTTCCAGTGGCCGTCAGAGTTGCGGCCTTCGTGGTATCCGACTTCGCGTCGGGCGATGCTTATGAGTCTGCGTGCAGCAGGCATAGATTCCTTGTCTGGTGAGTCCTTGCCGGTATCCGGTCCGGGCGGGGGTTCTCCACCCCGGCCTTCCTCCACGGCCTTCCGGGCCGCTTCCTCCGCCACCCGCCGCGCGGCCTCCCACGCGGCCTTGACTGCCTCCGCTACCATTTTTGACATCTCGTCCCATCCGCTGGGGCGGGGAGTGATCGGGTTGGTGTCAACCGCGAATTTGATGGAGTCCAGGTAAATCCACTTCACAGGGGACAGCACCATGGCTTGTAGCTGACCGGGGTACGGGTCGCTGCCGGACGTCACATCCACGCGAATGGAGTTGTTGGCCCGGTCATTTCGGGAGGTGGCACAAATGAAGCTGCGCAGGTAATGCGGCCGGGCTTCGGTGGGCAGAGTGGCCAGGAGCCAGGAGTCCGCCGGATTGAAGTCCCTTCCGTCCTTGCGTTCCACGCTGCCGGACAGCTCGACCGTACCGTTGACGATGCGCCAGCTCGGCGAGCCGCCGTGCGGCTTCACGTCGCCGGGCAGCGGCAGGGGGTTCCACGGCCCAGGGGACAGGGGCACCCATGCGGATTCGGTGCGCAGGTCGAGCCGCTGTTCATCCTGGAGGTAGGTGAGCTTGCCCGGGACAGGCATCTCGGTTGCCGCCTCGCGCGCGCCGACGTTCGCGTACACCGCCTGTGTCAGGGCGAAAACGCGCTCGTCCATGACGTCGGCCGTCTTGATGGCCCCCGTCTGCGGGGTGACCATGACCTGTACCAGGGGGACGTCCACGATGCCGTCCTGTCCCTGGGCCAGGGCCGGCGGCTGGGGCTTGGCGGCGGGTGTGCCGGTCAGGTAGGCGATCTGGATGCGCTGGGCGGTGCGGTCCAGGCGCACGGCGATGCGGTCCACCCGTGGTGTCGTCCCGGTGTTCGGGGTGATCACGATGTTCTGCGGGGTGTCGGCGTGGTAGTGGTGGCCTTGGACGGTGGCGTGGCCGGGGGCGAGGGTGACGGTCATGTCCTGCCCGGTGACCGTGGCGCCCAGGGGGTCCGCCTCGCCGGTACGGGGGGCGCGGATCCCGTCGGTCTGCCACATCGAGGTCATGTGCGACCACTGTGCGGAGGTGACCGTGGTGCCCGCCCCGGAGTCGAAGGGATAGAAGTACTCGGCCAAGCGGGGATTCCTCCCAAGAGGGCTGTTCAGTAGCGGGTGTTGAGCTGGTGGACTGCCTGCCACAGGCGGCGGACCTGGCCGTACAGGGCGGGGGTCTTGGTTGCGGCGCCCGTGCCCACCGTGGCCTGGACCGTGGAGGCGTCGGCGGTGTCGGTGATGTGGACCTCGCGCACCGGATAGGCGAGGTCCACGCCGCCGACGGTGGTGACGGTCACGGTGTCGCCGACGCGGTAGTGGCGGCCGTAGGACATCTGTGGGATGTCGATGGGTGACAGGGAGAGTTCGGCCTGTTGGCCGCCTTGTTCCAGGGCGCGGCCAGCGGCTTCGGCGAGCGCGGTGAACTGCGGGTCGGTGCTGTCGAGCTTGGCGGGGACGGGGCTGTCGCGCTGGTCCACGAACACCTCGGCGGTGCGGTTCCAGTCGCGTTCGCTGTCGGGGTTGGTCCACTGCCAGAAGAAGCGGTCTGTCCCGCGTCCCTGGGCGGCGACCACGGCCCGGGTGGCTTTCGGGGCGGACAGCTCGTAGGAGTAGGTGGAGAGGTTGCCGAGCTGTCGGGACAGCCGCACCTCGCGGGAGCGGTCGCGTGCTGGTGTGATCGCCAGGGTCAGGCGTGGCGCGGTGGCGTCGGGCTGCACGATGCGCACGGACAGGCCCGCGGTGGTGGCGAGGGTCTGTACGGCGGACAGTACGGTGTCGAACCGGAGTCGCGCGGACGCGCTCCGGCCGCCCGGAACACTCTCGCCGGGAGGCGAGGTGGTGTCGAGTCCGGTGACGCGGCGGCCGGGCAACGCCCGCTCGCCAAGGTTCACGGCGATGAGTTCGCGCACGACAGTCGCCGCTGGTCCTTGCCGCTCCCAGTAGTCCGTTGCGTAGCGCCCGGTGCCGGTGTCGGGTGGGCGGGAGGGGTCGGGGAAGGCCAGGCGTTCGGCCAGGGGGGCGTTGTCGCAGGTGCCGGTGAAGGTAAGCGTGCCGTCCGTGCCGGTGGTGGACGACCAGTCGTGCCGGACCTTCGACACCGGCCCGCTCAGCAGCGGTTCCGCCCCCTGCTCAGGGTCCGTTCCGGTGAGCGTGTCGGGCCAGATGATCACGCCCTGTCCGGTGGTCAGCAGCCGAGCCTGCGGGTGGGCGGCGGGCAAGGTCAGGGACCAGGTACCAACGTCGAGGTGGCGCACGATGACGTCAAGACTGGTGTAAGCGTCGATCTGCCCGATCCGGCGTAGGGAGGCGTCGCGGACATCGACGCGGTAGCGCCGCATCAGGCTCCGTAGTGTCGTGGCTGGTAGGTCAGGGTGACCGTGGAGCGGTCGTCGGCCCCGTTCGCGGTGACGGCGACCGAGTTGGTTCCGGGCACCAGGGGCCACAGGGCAGCGGCCCCGCCCACCGCCGGCCACAGGTTCTCGCCCTGGCTCCCGTCGGGTGCTTCCTGGTAGACGGCCTTGATCCCGGGGCGGGTGTCGATGACGACGGTGACGCCGGCGGGTACGGCCCGGTTGAAGACCAGGGATGCGCCGGTGGTCGTGTTCGTCAGGTGGACGGGAACGGCCGGCTGGCCAGCGTCCTGGGTGCCCAGGGGGCCGGTGATGCGCCACACCGGCCAGGCGTCGGTGTCGGACGTGACGGTGATGGGCACCCCGCTTTCCCCGATCACGCTGCCGCCGATCCGCAGCGGGAAGAACTGTGCTTCTGCACCGGGGGCTTCGACGTGGGTGCCGCCGGGGGCCGGAGGGCGTGAGAGGAAGTGCGGGGTGCCGCCACGGACGCGGAAGACTGCGGTGCGCAGGGGCCCGTACCAGTAGGGGTCTGGGGCGATGAGCTGTAGCCCGTAGCGGGCGTAGGCCAGGCCCGCGTTGTCGCTGCTCTCGTCTCCCTCAAGGCCGCCCGTATAGTGCACGCCGATGGTGCGGGCGGAGCCGTCGGCTTCGGCGACCCGCAGTGTTGCCGGGCCTGCCATGACGGCGGCGACCAGGTGCCGCCGGAGCGTCAGCAGTTCGGGCCGCGAGCCTGCCCACAGCAGCAGGGGCAGGTTGATCCGGCGGGCGCCGGCGCGGGCCTTGACGACTTGGCCGCCGTCGAGGCCGGCGTACTCGGACACGGTGGCTTGCCACGGCGGGGCGTCCATCCCTGTCGGTCCCGGAAGGATGGCGATGCACGCACCGGGTTGCGACAGGTCCCCGGTCAGCAGGAATTCCGACCCGGTCGCCGTGGTCAAAGTGACCCGGGGCGGGGCGTCCTCTGTCGCCTCGCCGCCCGTAACTCCGTTGTCGCCCCCGCCGGCGAAAGCGACTACCGCCGACGGGGAATTCACCTCCGACAGGACGGGCATAATCCAACCCCCTTGCCTCTTGCGTTGCTTCGCGCGATGAGGCACGAAAGGGTTGGTTGGGTCAGGCGTAGAGCGCGTCAGCGAAACGCAGCGCGCTCACAATCTGCTCTTCAGTGGGAATCCCGGGCACCGCGTGCAGGTGAATCACCGGCCCGCCGTCGCCGCTCCCCTGGGCCGGGGGCGAGGAGTTGAGCCCCTTGGCGCTGGCGATCATGTCCCACTGGGTGGGCGTGAAAACCGGCTCGGGCCGCCCCAGTCCGTTGTAGACGAAGGAAAGGCCAGGGGGCAGGTATCCGCCACTGTCATATCCTCCGGGACGGTCGAGCGCGGACAGCGAACCGTATCTGTGGATCGCATAGTTGAGGCCGGAATATACGTTGGCTAGCGGGTCAATTGAGGTGCCGTACAGGAACGGTCCCGTGTTCCGGAATGGCCCCGCATAGGCATCAAAGGTCGGCCCAATTACCTGCATCAGTCCGACACTTGGTGTCCCATCCAGCCAGTTGACATCCCAGGTGTTGACGATGCCGGGATTTCCGCCCGATTCATCATTCATGCGACGTAGGACAGTGTCGAGCCATGAGGCGGGCTGACCGAGCATGGACAGGGCGGTAAGGACCTGTGGGGTCCATTGGGTTACTCCGGAACCGCCGGTGTCCCCGCCCATGCGCGGGCTTCCGCCGGCCGACAAGAACCCCTTCACGAAGTCCGTGACCGTGTCCTTGAGGCCCGTTACCGGCGTCGTGAAAACGCTGCGGATCATCTGCGACCATTTGGCGCTGTCCATGGCGTCGAGGTCGCCGATGACCGGTTTCAGGAGTTTGTCCATGGCTTCGCCGGGGTGGGCGAGCATGTCGGCCGCGCCGGAGACGCCGCGCCATGCCTTGGTGGCCTTGTCGCTGCCCCAGTCCCATGCCTTACCTGCGGCGTCGCGGCCCCAGTCGAGGGCGGAGCCGATGACGCCGCCGCGGGCGAGCATCTGTGTGCCGGCGGCCTGGAGGAGTCCCAGTGCCCGCGCGCGGTACTTCGGGTCGGTGGGGATCACGAATTCCGGCCAGCGGGAATTGCCTTCGCCGACGATCGCTGTGGGTTTGTTGAAGACGCCGGGGCGTACTGGCAGAGCGCCGCCGGATTCCAGGAGCGGTAGTTTCTCCATCTTCAGCTTGTCGCCGATTCCGGGAATCCAGTCGGTGAGCTTGTTCCAGATATCCAGCACGCCGTTGTTCCAGACGGTGCCGATCACAAAATTGACCGGCCCCTTCGTGGCGTCCTGGATTTTGTGCCACGAGATGGCAATCGCGTCCTTGGCGTTGGCGAACGCACGGCCCACCAGATCGATCCCGGAACGCAGCGACTCAAAGGCGGGCTTGATCCCGTTGTCCCAGCCCCATTCAATGGTGCTGCCCACAGCCCGCCACACAGGCTTGACCACGTCGTAGTACAGCCACTCGACGGCGGGCCCGAGGACGTTCTTGAAGAACCAGACGAACGCGGTGACGGCTGGCCGGATGACGCCGTCCCAGGCCGCTTCGATCGCGGCCCCGATGAGCAGGAACGTGGGCCGAACTGTCGCATTGAACAGCCACATGATCACCGGCGCCAGGATGTTCTTGGTGAAACTCCAGAATGCTTGGAGGGTCGGCCAGATGACCGACGCCCACACGGTGGCGATGACCTGGCCGATGAACTGGAAGATGGGCCAGACGACGGTTTGACCGAAGTCGACGACCACCGGCCCAAGTGTTTGAGCGATGAATGACCAGAAGGCCAAAAAAAGGGGTTTAAGGACGCCGTTCCAGACGGCGCCAACCACCAGGGCTATGCCCTGGAACGCGGGCTGGACGGCGTTCAGCCACAGCCACATCACCGCCGGGACGACGGCCGTCATGATGAAGGCCGCCAGCCACATAAGGGCGGGCTTGAGGTAGCCGTCCCATATCAACTGGCCCGCTGTTCCGAGCCAGTTGAAGAAGGGCTGGAGGACGGCCGTCCAGACGAACAGGGTGGCGGTCTTGATCGCGTCCCAGCAGGCGGTGACCGCGTCGCGGAACGCGCCGACGCGCTGGTACGCGTAGTAGAGGCCGACGCCGAGGGCGACGACGGCGGCGATCACCAGGGCGATCACGTCGGCTGTCCAGCCGATCGGCGTTGCCTGGATCAGCACCGCCAGGGCGCCGGTCGCAGCGTTGACCAGCCATTCGGCCAGGGCGACGGCGCGTAGGCCAAGGCTGATGCTGATCAGCGCGACGCCGATTGCCTCCAGTACCCCGGGCGGGACCGAGGCGACGAGGTGGGCCAGGTCGCTGACGACGGGCAGCGTGACGTGGGATATCGGCGCGAGAGCGGTGGCGACGGTGCCGATGGCGGCGCCGATGTTGCCCAGCAGCTCGGCGACCGCTGGCCCGTTCTCACGGATGCGGGCCAGGAACGCGGCGAACGCGGGGCTGTCGCGCAGGCCGGTGCCCCAGTCGGCGAATTTTTTCGCCCCGTTCACCAGTGAGTCGGTGAACCGCTGGGTGTGCGGGAGGGCGGCGTCGAAGGCGCCGGCGACGCCCTTGGTCATGTAGCCGGCGGCCGTGCCAACGCCGAGGATCGCCGGGCGGACAGCGGTGGTCAGGTCGTCACGGAAGCGGTGCCAAAAGGGCGTCCGCATGTCGCGGGACGTGGCGTCCCACAGCTCCCGCGCGCCCGCCGCCGCGCTCTTGACCAGGGGCGTGAAGCTGGGCAGGGAGGCCCGCGCACCATCGAGGGCGCGGGTGAAAAGCGGCATCACCTCGGGCTGGAGCTCGCGGGACCAGTCCTTGAAGGCGCCCTTCAGCGCCACGAACGCCGTCAGCGTTTCGCGGGCGGAGGGGGTGAGGGCATCCAGTGCCCTCTGGTACTTCAGCGCGGCCGTCTGCGCGGCCGTCGCCGTCTGAGCGGTTTCCCGCTGCGCGTCGGCGACGCGGCGTTGTGCGGCGGCGATCTGCTCGGCCGCCTGCTGCTGGGCCTCGCCCACCGCCCGGACGGCATCGGCCACCCGCCCCTGGGCGTCGGCGACCGCGCGGGTCTGGTCGCTGACGCGCTGCTGGGCCTGGGTGAGCGCATCGTGCGCCCGCCGTACCTGCTCGCTCCCCTCCACCCCGGCGGCGTTCGCTTCGCGAACGTCGGAGGTGAGGCGGCGGTGGGCAAGCTGCTGTTCCTTGAGGCGCTGGAGGGCCTGGTCGAAGTCGAGCTGGGCGCGGTCGCGGTCGAGCTGGGTGGTGCCAGGGTCCACTGTGGTCTTGGCCAGGTCCTCGCGGGCCTGGGCCAGGCGCAGGACGGCGGCCCGCTCCGACAGGGCTGCGTCCGCCAGCCGGTTGTTGAGGTCTTCGAGCTGGCGGGCGGCGTCCGCGCGGGCAGCGGTCAGCGCCTCCTGGGCGCGCCGGGCGTCGTCCTGCGCACGGGCCAACTGCTCCTCGGCCCGGACCGCCCCCTCCTCGGCGGCGGTGACCTGGCGGCGGGCGGCCTCCACCTGTTCCGCGCCCTGGCGCTGTGCTGCCGCCAGGGCGCGGACGGCTTCTTCCTGCTGCCGGGCGCGCTGGGCTGCCTGGGCGGCGGCAGCGGCGCCGTTGTCGGTCGCGGCGGTGGCGGCGTCCTCGGCGGCCTTCTTCGCCTGGAGCGCCTGTGCGATGCCGCCCAGGGCGGGGGCGGCGACGGCGGCCAGGAGGCCGAAGCCGACGGCCGCCGCGAGGGTGGCGGCGGCAAGGCCGCCGACCTGCGCGGCCATGACCTGAATCGCCGGAAGGGCGGCCAGGCCGGTGATCGCGGCGGCGAGGGCGAGGGTGCCCATCAGGGCGGGGCGAACGTTGAAGTCGATGGCCTTGCCGTCGAGGGCATCGGCCTGCGCGCGGACGGCGGCCAGGGCGGCGGACGCCGCAGCGGCGTCCACCCGCACGTCGATATCCGCGTCGGTGGCGGCCAGGACGGACAGGTGCGCCTGTACCGCCTCGATCTGCGCCAGCGCCGTACCGGCGTCGACGTCGATGCCCACCCGGGCCTGGGCGAGCGTGGCGAGCTGCGCGCGCAGTGTCGCCAGCTCGGCCCGCGCCGGCGTGGTGTCGGCGTCGATGTTGATCTCGGGAAGTGCCGCCTGCGCCGCCTGCACCTGGGCCCGCAGGCGGGCCCCGAAGGATCCGTCCGTCTCCAGCCGGACGCGGCCCTGGACGGCCGTGATCCGGTCGATCTCCTCGCGGACGGCGGCGAGCTGGGCGCGAGCGGTGGCGGTGTCCGCCCGCACCGTGACGTCAGGGTGGGCGGCGCCAAGCCGTATCAGCTCGGCTTCGATCTCCTCGACTTCCGCGCGCGCCGTGGCGGCGTCGAGGTCGATGCCGATCGTCTTGCCCGCCAGCGCCTCCATGCGCGTCCGCAGGGCCTGAAGGTCAGCGTCCGCCTCCGCCGTGTCCGCGCCGACGGTGATGCGCGGGAGGGTGCGGAAGGCGGCTTCGAGCCGGGCCCGCACGGTGCGGGCGAAGGCACCGCCCGTCTCTTCACCGGCTCGCGTGGCACTGCCCTGGGCGGCACGGCCGCCGGCGCGAACGGCGCTGGGGATCGCGTCCCGGATGGCCGGGGACAGAGCGGAGGCAATCGCCCGGCCGAGGTTGGCGCCGATGCGGGCGCCGTCGTCGGCATGGCCGCGCATCGCCTCCGCGAACGCCTGCCCGGCGATCCGTCCGGCCTCCGCGCCGGCCTGCCGGGAGGGCTGGGCGAGGTCGGCGGCGAGCTGGGCCCGGATCCCCCGGACATTGGGAATGACCTTGACCTCGACCGAGCCGATCAGCGTGCCCACCAGCGGCCCCCTTATCTCTCTGGGGGCCAGCCGTCAGGGGGCGGGCCGCAGTGCTACGTCTGCTGGACGGGCGCGGGGCCGTGCATGATCTGCCACAGGGCTTCGGCCGCCGCACCGCTCATCCGCCCTCGCGGGGGTTTGCCAGGGGTGCGGTGGATGCCGGGGCGAGCCACGGGCTCCGGCGGTGTGATCTTCTTGCGGGCCTTGCTGTCGGTGTTCGCCATCACGTAGCAGTGGGACAGCTGACGGACGGCGTCGATGAGCTGCGCGAGGAGCATGTCCGCTTGCGACCACCGGCCCGTAGCCGGATCACTGCGGGCGGTCTGCTCGTCCAGGGCCCCGGCCGGAGCGCCGTTGCGCAGTGCAGTCATGACGGCTGACTCTGGCGGCAGGTGTTCCACCATCACCCGCACCTGCCGCCAGGACAGGCGGCCACGGTGCAGGTCAAGGACGTCCACGCGGTAGTAGCGGCGCAGGTCCGCTTCTACCGCCTCGCCGTGCTCCGCGAGGAGGTGGTACGTCCAGAGGACTTTCCCAGCGCCTCGCCGCCGGCCTCGGCCACCGCCCGCACCCACGCACCGATCTCGTCCTGTGTCGGGTCCACCTCGTACCAGATGGCCACGTCGCCGGGGTACAGCACACCTTCGGCGAAGGCGTCGAGGTCACCGGAGTTCAGGGCACGCAGGTGGGAGGCGCGCCAACGCTGTGCGGGAAGCACCCGCACCGTGCGGCCGGCCAGGTCAGCGGGCACGTAGCCGTCGACGGCGTCGGTCTCCTGTCCAGTGGTACCGGGCGCCACAGCACCCTGCTGGGTCGGCTCGGCCCCGCCGCCGATGGCCGGGCCGCTATCGAGGGGGGTTTCCGTCATGGTCTCGGACATGGTGCTTCAACTTCCTTACAAGTAAAGGTGTTCAGGTGTGGCGGAATGTCAGGCGGCGGGGGTGAAATCTGACTGAACCAGCGCGTCGGCGGGCTTCAGCGGGGTGATGTCTGTCGTCTTCGGCGTCGCGGTTCCGGCGGGGGGAACGGGCATGGTGAAGGCGTGATACACCGTCGTGTTCGAGGAGTCGGGATAGGCAGTGATAGTGACGTCGTACCCGGCCAGCTCCTCACTCTTGTACGTGACGTCGGAGCGGTCGGTCACCTCGCCGGCGGGAACGTAAAAGCCTTCCATCGTGTCGCCGTCGACGGTCAGGAAGTAAAACGACCGGCGGTCCGGCTTGGGGGTCGCGGACTCAGCGAAGCGCGCGATGCCGTCCTTATCCGGTGCCAGATCCGCCACAGGAACGCGGAAAACAAGGGACTTGACGACCGGATTGTTGGTCTCCCACAGCGTCAGCCCGAAAGTCCGCACGCTCTTGGTGATCTGGGTACGGAAAGCAGACGTCACACCCCACGGGCTGAAATCCTTGTGATCTTCATCGATGCCGAATTTCAGGCCGTCATCCGAGATAGCGCCGAGCCCGGTCCACGGGGCGGACGGTGTTCCCAGTCCAGTGGGGCTCGGGGTACCGAGCGGGGCGACCCAGGCACCGCCGGTCGCGCCGACCATGGTCAGGTCCGCAGAGCGTGTGATCTGAAGCAAATTGCTCCTTCGAAAGTTCAGGGGTATGGGCCAATCGCCCAGAAATACAGGGGAGAAGGGGTGCGTTCAGCGGGTATGCAGGCGCACGGTGTAGGTGGCCCCGACCCGCACCACGGCCGAATTCGCCCACGGCCGCACGGCCGGCGCCGCGATGGTCGAGCAGGCGGTGAACACCACCCCGCCAGTTGCAGGAACGGCAGTCGTGCCGGGCAGGGCCTCCAGGAGCAGGGACCGGACGCGGGTGGCCAGGTGGACGGCCTCGGCCCGGGTAGCGGCGAAGGCATCGACCTCGACCGTGGCCACGTCGAGGCGGAAGCCGTCGTCCGTGCCACCGCTTCGGTACAGCCGCACCAGCGGCAGGGCGGCTTCGAGGTCAGCGGGGGTATCCGTGCACACCCGGGCCCCGTCGAGGAGGCCGGGCAGCCACGCCACCAGGGCGGCTTCGGCGTCCGGCCACGGCCAAGTCACTGCTGGCGCCGCGCTGCGGCCCGCCACAGGGTGTGATGGGCGGGGGTGCCAGCCGTGCCGTACTCCACGGCCATCGCGTGCCGGGCGGTGTTGATGACCACCGCTCCGGCGCGGTCCCGCTTCGCGCCCATCCGGCGCTGCCCCCACACCTCGAAGGAATCGCGGTAGACGCCGGTCTCCACCGGGGCCGAAGCACGGGCGCGGGCGGCGATCACCTCGCCTGCATGGACCATGGCCGTGGCGACCATGGCCGTGTTCAGCATCGCGCGGATGCCCTTGCGGTAGACGCGCACCTTCACGCCGTCGCCCACCGGACACCTCCTTTCACCCGCCTACGGGAGCGGGGGTCAGCCGGTGGCCCGGCGGGCGGTCAAGTGGACGCCGACATGGCGGCCGGTGAACGGACTCCGGTATGCGGCCGGCGCACCGTGCACGTCGAATGCCTGGCCCCGGATCCGGAGGCGATCGGTGGGGCGCACGTCGGCCCCCGCGGGGAGGTACACGTTCAGGGATGCGGTGACGGTGTCCCGCCCGCCGGTCACCTCTTCACTCCCCCCAGGGCTGACAGGAGCGACCACACACCCGCGCACCGGATGCTCCTCAGAGGAGGGAAGGTCGTTGCCGTAGATGTCGCGGCCCGGGGTGCTGGCGCGCAGGACCGTGATCGTCTCCCCGAAGGGGAAGCCGCTCACGCGGCCTCCGGGAAGACGAGAAAGGCGGCGCCAGAAGCGATGCGCACGTCACCGTGGAGAACGGTCGCCACAGGTCCAGCCCCGGCCGGGGTGGGATCAACGCTGAAGGCGCCGCCCCTGCCCGCCATGAGCTTGAGCGACCGGCGCTCGTCGCGCGTCAGGTACAAGCCCGCCTGCGCCGCCGGTCGCTGAATGCTGTAGGGGCCCACTGTTTCGGATGCCAACCCTTGGGGATTGGCATATGCCCTTGCAGCAATGGACAGGACGACCGCACCGGCGCCCACGGGCAGAGGGTCCACCACCGCCCGGCACAACGCCTCAGCCTGCGCGATGACCAACACGGCCCGCACCTCTTCTACCTCTTGGCCGAGGAATCGCGCAAGCTGCTCAGGGTCAATTACGGCCACCGATCACCCCCTGACTCAAAACGTGTCTGCGGCCGCTCGACATCCAATGGCGACGCCCGGCACCGTTTACCTCAGAAGTGAGCCCGTCTCCTGCGCTTTGGCTGGGTGCCCATATCGCCGGACGGAACGACGGCTCATGGGCCGAGCTAACCGACCCGAGGCCCTGGAAAGGCCCCGGAACTACAAGTCAGGGAATCACTCACCCGTCCTTTACACGCCGTTCCCGCTGGGTGTTTCATAGGCGCGCGACCCACAGACAGGTAACTATCGAACTGTGGTGCGGTTGCTCGTACTCCTGAACGGGGGAGAGATGTCGCCGTCTCCAAAGTCAAGCACGACTGTCGTAGTCCTTGTGGCAGCAACAATCGTGGCTGGCATCAGTGGCAGCCTGCTCTCAAAGGGGGTTTCCAGCTACATCCCGGGCGGGAAGATATCCCTGGCCATTTTGTTGGCGATCCTTTTGATTGCAACCTTGACTTCCGAGCTGCTCTCTGGATCTGACGGAGATGAAAATCTCGGAGCCGTCAGGCAGAAACTGTCCCAAACCCTGGGGATCATCTCCGCCCTGACACTGACCGCCGGAACTTTCCTTGCTTTTGCCTACTATGCCCCCGGATGGCTTGCAGCTCTGACCAGGGAATCGGGGCTGAATGGATCTTGGCTCGGCGAGTCGCGCTACACAGGGACGGATCAGTCTGCAAAAACGCGATTGGAGATGCACGTCTCAGACGAGAGGTTGACCGGCTCCCTCACCGTGGAGGGGCGGATCGCGTGCCGTTGGGCGATCTACGGAAAATCTATCTTCGACTCCGGAGAACAGTACCTCAAAGCACGAAAAGAAACCGGACCATGGCAATGCGCCGAGGACTTCCCTATAACCGTGGAGCTGCTTTCCGATCGCCGAATAGCTGTCAAATTCCAAGAGAATTTCCGAGGCCCCGACAGGGGGCTATATCAGCTAGGCCTGAATGGCGTTTTAAGTCCCGAAAATCAGGGGAAGAAAGATAGCTAGAGAAACCGAACTCACCGACGGGATATCAATCGACGGTGATTCCGTTAGGCGGCCTTAGTGAAGTCGCCCTGCTTCGGCGTGTCCTTGAGGGCGATGACGGGAGAGGTGTAAGTCGCGAATGCATTCTTGTCGCCGATCGCGAAACCGTAATGCGCCTCAGCAAGAAGCAGAACAAGGTTTTCCTGGAATGCGGAATGAATGTGGCCGTCGGAATCTACATACGTGCCCACGTCGGTGGACTTGATGGTGATGTCCATGCCGACGCCGTACACGCACTGGTCGAAGTCGCCAGCGACGGCGCGAAGGCCGGTGTCCGTGGTGATGGCCTGGCGGTTGAGCCGGCCGCCGATGCCTCTGTTGTAGGCGATCGGGTAGCCGATGAGGGAACCGCGCGTGACGGTGCCCTGCCCGGCCGGGTCCGGCACGAAAATCGGCCGACCGGTGGTGTCCGTGGCCAGCAGCATTTCCGGCTTCAGGAGAGGGTCCGCGACGAAGCCGGTCGTGTCGTATCCGGCGGTGGCCACCTGCTTCAGGCCGCTGACCACATCCGCGTAAATGCCGCCCTTGGCCTGCGTGGTGGTACCGAGGGACACGGTATTGGGGGTGGCGGAAAGGCAGTCCTCAAACGGTCCCTTTGAGCCGGTGAGGGTCTTGCCGTGGATGGCCGCGTAGTCGAAGGCCCGGCCCAGCGCGGTGGGAAGGTCGCGCTGAAGCTGGTCGTAAAGGCCGGCGGGGTTGTTCATGAAGACTTCGGCCGATACGGGGATCAGGACCGCGACCTTCTTGCCCCGCATGGTGCGGACGGACATGGAGGAGGCGCCCAGGGGCTTGGTGCCCGCTTCGTCGACCCAGTCGGCCAGAGGGATGTCGCCGGAGACCGGGATGGCGGTCTCGGCGGTCATGGACAGGGGGACACGGCGCGCGAGCTGCATCACCGCCGACGACTCCACCGCCCTGTCGAAGATCGGGCCCGTGAGCTGCGGGGGCAGCAGGGTGGACGGAACAGCGGTGGACTTAATCGGGGTGACAGGAATGGCGCTGGATCCTTAAGTGGTGCGGTGGGACAAGTCGTGCAAGGGTCCGTCAGCGGTGCAGGGTGTTGCGGACGATCGCCGCGAAGGTCTGGGCCGGGTCCCCGCCCGAGAGTTGGGCGGAGGCGCCCTGAGACGGGTCGGGCATCATCAGCGGCTCGCCAGCCAGGGCCGCGCCGGGGGTGGGGGCGAAGGTGGCCAGGAGGTCGTCGGCGTCGGCTTCGAGCTCTTCACGGGTGGCGCCCACCAGGCGGACGGCCTGCCGAGGGGACAGGCCCTTGGTCTGGGCGACGTGAGCACGCACCAGCTCGGTGCGCGACTGCTCCGCCGCCCGCTCCGCCGCTTCCGCCCGTTCCACGAGCCTCTGCACCTCGGACTTCCCGGCCTCACGGAGCTGGTGCAGCTCGGTGGCAGCAGGCTCAAGCTCAGCCACCCGCGCGAGGTGGGCGGCCAGCTCAGCGGAGAGCCGTTCGATCTCCGTCCGCGCCGCCGCAGGGTCCTCCCACACCGGCGCAGACTCGGACGGCGGGACGGAGCCCTCAGACGGATGAAGCGGCTCAATAGATGGCATAGCGGGCACCTCTGGGCAAAAAAGGGGGGCCCTGCCGGAGAGCACGGCGGGGCCAGGACGATGGGCAGGAAAGATCAGGCGGAAGTCACGGTCAAGGGGTCGGGTCGGTGCGGTACTTGGTGTCGAAGGCGCGGCGGAAGCGGGTGAGCTTCTCGGATCCGTAGACGCCGTGCGACGCCTCGTAGTACAGCTCTTCCCACTGCTCCACCTGTGGCTGCGGCTCGGACCGTACTCCATAGAAGGCCGGTTCGGCGTGGCAGTGGCAGCGGTCGTGATACGGCTCGCCGTCCTCGCGCCGGTCCGCTGTGCGCCGGTCGCTGTAGACGACGCCATTGACAGCCAGGAGCGCGCAGAACGCGCAGCACCCTGCGGTGGCCACGCGCCGCCAGCCGATCGCGGCCGGGTCGGCGCGCGCGGCCTTCTCGATCGTTCGCCGTCCGGCCTGTGCGGCAAGGCGCTGCACCCGCACGAGGTCTCGTTCCGTCTGCACCGCCTCCCACCGGGCCACCGCCTTGCCGTCGTCCTCGTCGTCCAGGGGGCGCCGGGAGGCTGAGGCGCGCACGGCGCGGCGCGAGGCGGTGATCTGGCCGACGGGCGGGGGCCCGGCCACGGGGACGTCGAAGGCGCCTCGCACGCCACTGGCCTTGCGGGCGTCGGAGTAGTAGTCGGCGGCCAGTTCGGCGGAGGCGGCGCCGTAGCGGTGGATCATGCGCACGACGGTCGCCGACCACGCCCGCTCGCGTTCGGTGCCCGGCAGCGCGGACTGGTAACGCTTCCGCGCCGCGCGGTACTCGGTTTCGAGGACGCGGCTGAGTGCTTCTTGCCGTCGCCGGTGAGCATCGGCCAGGGCCCGCAGGATCTTCACGCCGCCAGCCCGAACCCGCCGGTGCCGTCGGCGCTGGCGGGGGTGAGGGTGTCGGCGAGCTGGTCGAGGGCGGCGCGGCCGGCACTGCGGCGGCGTTCGGCGGCGATCCGCTCGCGTTGCGCGCGGTCGACTCCGGCCCGCTCCAGCGTGACTTCGGAGTCGGCCGGGAGCACGCCGGCCGCCACGAGTTTGACCGTGGCATCCGCTTGTGCGGCAACGGTCGGGGTCGCCGGATCGCGCCACAGCATCTCGACACGTGGCACCGGTGTGGGGGTGCCGTCGAGCTGGAGGGCCAGACGCATCGCGCGCGACCAGGCGCCCGCGAAACTGCGCTGACGACGCTCGGCCTTCTTGATCAACCGCGCCTCGCTCGACCGAATGGCCTCGGCGGAGGCCGGGTTGTCGGTGGTATAGCCGAGCATGTGGGCAGGCACCCCCGCGACGCCGGCCATGAGCCGGGCGTACATGTCCACGATCTTCCCGTACACCGCCGGGTCGTAGGCGGGGAACTGGCCCACTTCGGGCACCGCCCCGTCCTCGTCGCGCTCCAGCGCCAGGTAGCGGCCCGTGTATGTCTCCCACGCGCCGCGCGGCGAGCCGTCCGGACCTTGAAATGCCCCCTCGGCCGCGCCGAGGATGTATCTCTGGGGCGCGCCGAAGAACTCCCTGGCGACCTCGCCGCCCAGCAGGGTTCGGCATGCGCCGTCGGTCAGGGCCCGCACCTCCGGCGTGATCTCCGAGGCCCCCCGCCGGTCCCTGGTGCGGGGGCGGTTGGCCAGGCGGACCACGGGGACGGCGCCCAGGCGGTGCGGACGCCGCTCCAGCACCGACCAGCCGGTTCCGTTGCCCTGAAGATCAATTGTCTGGTCGGGCAGGTAGAGGGTGGCGGTGCGCTGGGCGCCGGCCGTGATCTGCCGCAGCGCCGCCCGCACGGTGCGGGTACGCACGTCGTAGTCGACGGTCATGTGCTGCGGCGCTTCCACCGACACCAGCGGGACACCATCGTCCCCGACGCCAACCACCAGGTAGGCACGGCCGTACACCAGGGCGTCGAGGTGTGCCAGCCCCGCTTCCTCGGAGAGGTCGTTGTGGGCCCACAGCGCGGTCAGCTCGGTGTCCACGGCGGGGTCGTCCGGGCAGCGCAACCCGTCGATGTCCAGGCGCTCGTCCAGGGCGTCGACGATGATGCGGGGCCAGCCCGTCACCGTGCGGATCCGCTGAAGCGCGGGCGGCACCGCGATGCCCAAACTGGCGACTCGGGAAAGGCCGGTGAAGTATGCGTCGAGCCTGACGAACTCCGCCTCGTCCTGCGCCACCAGGGCGGACAGGCGCGACAGGGTGTCCAGCTCGGACGTGGACAGGGACAGCGCGGACAGGACGGGCGTGGACAGGGCGGGTACGTCTCCTCGATCTTGCTCAGCCGAGGACGACCACACGCCCCGACCCGCGCGCCTTACGGCGCGATGCGAACTTATGGGAGTTGAGGACGAGGCGGCGCAGCATCCGCGCGCCGACCATGCACACCGCCGCGTCGATCTTGCGCTGGCTCTCGCGGTGTTCCTTGCCGATCGTGATCCCCCATGGGTTCACACGGCGGCGTGAGTTGGTGACGTGCGTGCGCATGATCCGGTGCCCGTCGTGCGTCAGCACGCGTTCCAGGATGTCCACGCGGGTGCGAATGACGGCTTCGGTGAAAAGTTGCTGGCGGCGGGGGTCGCCCATGTCCCACTCGACGGCATGGCGCCGGTGCCCGGCCGTGGTGGCGTGGACCATAAGGCCACGGCCGAAGTCCTGGGCCCACTGGTCGATGTAGCGGGACCAGTACCGCCCGCCCCCGCCCCCGCCCTGGCCGGGGTCGGCGGCCCCGCCAGCATCAGGGTCGGTGCCGGTGCCGGGGTCGGCGAAGAAGGCGAGCACCCGGTAGCGGTTGAAGACCTGGCGAACAGTGCCGTCGACGTCGCCGCGGGGCACCGTCCAGCCGTCCGGGGCCTTGGGCGGTCGCTGCCACACCCCGAGCGCGACCACGTGTCCGTCCGACACGCGACAGGCCGCGAGCGCGGTGGCGTCATCGGCTGTGCTGCCGTCGAAAAACACCACGATCTCGTCCCCGTCGGAAAGGGTCACATCGGGGCGGGCGCAGGCATCCCACTCATACGGCGCCATCCACGCGTCCTCGCTCGCCGTGATCTGGTTGTACCAGAACCGCCGGGAGCGGGACGGGGGGTTACGCACGTCGAGGATCGAGGCGACGATGCGGTCCACGTCCAGCCATACAGCATCACCGCGCACCGCCCGGATCACCGCCGGCGCCCACTCGGCGGTGAGCTTCGCCTCCGGCGGCGCCTCAAGACTGTCGTAGAGAAGGCCGGTGTCCGCCGCGCGGCCCGCCTGGACGTCCTCCCACGCCTCACGCGTGCGCTCAGCGACGCTGTCGAGTCCGGGTTCGAAGGCATTGGTGATCGCCAAGGTACGTGCCGCGCCGTCGGCCGACTTGGTCGCGTTGCGCTCGATCACGGCCGCCATCTCGTGCCCACCCGTGGACTGGGTCCACCAGTGCGTCTCGTTCATGATCGTGGCCGTGGTCCGTCCGCCTTCGAGGGCGGCCGGGGACGACGTCACGGCCTCAATCCGCGCCGCACCCTTGCGGGCGTAGATGATGGTCTTGCCCAGCTCGATGCCGTATTCCTCAATCGCCTTCTTGGTGAAGAGCGACGGGAAGAGCGTCATCAAGTTGCGGTTCTGATCGAAGCTGACGGCGGCGCACTGCACCCAGGCAGCCGGGTGCGGCTGCCCGATAGGCTGACCGGCCAGTTCCCCGGAGGCGAACGTCCGACCTGTGGGGCGGCACGGGCCCACGAGTTCGATCGCCGAAATCGCGGCGGCAGTCGGGTCCTTGCCCCAGCCCTTGAGGCGCTGGAGGACCGCATCTCGGTACAAGAACCGGCCGTCAGCGTCCAACGCGTAGAACCACAAGACGAACCTGAACTGCTCGCCTGTAAAGGTCCAGGGCTGGCCGTCGGGGTGCTGGAGGTACTCCGCCGCCCACACCGACACGTGCCAGCCGAGCGAGCGTTCCGGGACGACGAACGAACCGTCCTCGTTGCGCTGCCAGGCCGGGCCGAGCGCCACCGGCGTCACGGTCTCGGGCGGTTCTTCCTCCGCCAGCGGTGCGGCGGGGGGCGTGCTCATGGCGCACCCCCTCAGCGGGCGGGCTACCCGATCAGTGCCTTGCGGTAGGTCTCCAGCGCGGTGACGCCCGCGGGGACCGTCTCCTCGGCGCTCTCACGTTCCAGCTCGACCCGCACCCGCCGGCGCGCGCCCTCCGTCGTCAACAGGTCCGTCATCGCGGAGCACACAGCGGCGAAGAGCTGTGCGGAGAAACGGCCGTTGCTCAGGTTCCTACTCATGGCCTCGGTCACGTACCGGGCCACGGCGACGTCGGACGGCTCGTAGAAACGCGATTGCCCCGAGGCTGCCAGGGAGGCGTACCAGTCTGCCGCGACAGGGTGCCAGTCCGCGTCCGGCTCCGGCCAGATGACCGGCTCGGAGCCGGACGGAGCACGGACCAGGACGGGCCCGTCGTCGTCCTTGTTACGGCGGCGCCGCTCGGACGACCGCTTCGGAACAGGACCACGGCTTCCCATGAAGTCACCTCCGAAGGCACAGAAGAAGCGGAAGAACGGGGAGCGGGGCCACCCCGTTCCCGGCACGGCCGCCCCTTGCGGGGCGGGTCACTGGCCAGGGCGGGGTGGCTCCGCGCGTTGCCTCACGACCTCGGCAGACCACCCCGAGTGACGGCAGGGTGCGTGATGCACGGGCAACGCAGTCCAGGAAGGGCCTCGCGACCCCAAAACCCGTACACACAGGGAGCTGCTAGGCGTATCGCCTCGGATCCGGACCGGGGGGGGAGGGGACACCCCCCAGGGGGTGACCCACACCACGTCACTCACCGTGACGACGTCCGGCCCGGGTGGGGCTCCTCCGGGTGCCGTCGACCCGGCCTCCTGGCCCTGCCGGCCGCCCCCTCAGCCGCGCTCTTTTGAGCATGGCAGGGGTAGCAGACGCCTTGGAGTGCACGGTCGCGGTGGTCGTCAGTCATGGCCTTGACATGGTCGACCTGGGTGGACGAGCGGACGCCGCAGATGCGGCACACCGGGTCACGCGCCAGGATGCGGGCCCGGATCACCGACCAGTTTGCCGGCAGTCGGGCGGCCCGGTTACTGGTATGCCAAGGCAGAGGCCGTCACCTCCGGGCATGTCGGTGACGTGAAGCTGGCGCCCGCCCCAGGGGGCGAACCCGGATCTCTGCGACATAACTTCGGCGAATGCCGCACATTGGCCGCGCACCTCTCCCTTGGGTCAGGCGGGCGTGGGGAGTCCGCACGGGCTTGCAACCCCGTTCGGCTCGTCCTCGGCAGCGGGGCCGAGGACCGGTTACTAATGGGCGGTGCGGACCCCTCGCGGTCCGGGCCGGAGTCGAACCGGCTGGCCCCACCCGTCGGCGGGGCGGCTCCCTGTGAGCTGCTGGACCGTGCCGCCCCGGAAGGGCGGCGGGCAGTGTCAGGTGGTAATCGCTTCGGTGATCCGGGCAGATCGGTCATGCGGTCGAACGCTCCCGACTGGTGAGGTAGGAGCGGACCTCCCGCAGGTCCACGAGCGCGCGGCCCGCGTTGTCGTATCCGTGGTGTTCGACGTGGCCGCGCCGGATCCACTGACGGATGGTGCCCGGGGTGACGTGGACGTACTGGCCGGCGGCGACGGTGTCGCAAATGATCGGTGTGGGTGTCGGGGACACGTGCGTCTGCCTCCGTCCCGGTACGCCGAAGGCCCCGCCGGCAGGGGGAGCCAACGGAGCCTTCTTGTGTTCACTTACCCCGGTATGCAGGCATACGGGGGGCGCTGCAATCGAGTGTGACACGGTCTCCGGGAAACCCCAAACGCCTCTGGGGAAGGCGGTCAGGCTTGCTGAGCGCCTTACCCGCCAGGGGCAGCGGGCGTACGTTTTGGGCCATGATCACTGATTCAAGTTCCCCGCCAGGTCAGGGTGTTTACGAGGTCACTGAGACCGTCAGCCGCATCACTCCTCTGACAGGCAGTGAGAAGAAGCCGGAATTTAGTCGTGCGGTGGTCTTCAGCGGTCCCGTGACCACGAGCCTGGCAGTCCGCACGGACACACTGGACATCGCCCGCCGTTTCGACATCTGGATGCCGCCGGACTTTCCCGAAGAGTGGCGGAAGGCCGCGCTGACGCTATCGGCGCCCCGGTGGAGGCAGGGCGACACCCACGGTCTCCTGAGGGCGTCAGCACTAAGGCGTGTCCGGTGAGTTGGGTCTCTGCGAGTTGCCTGCCGAGCCCGCGGCACAGTGCAGGCGCACGGCGCCAGGAGGAGGCGTGTGGGAGCGCGGCGTGAGTCGTGCGGCTCCTGATGAGGTAGTCGAAGGGGAGTTGCTGGGCCGAACCGTCGAGGAGACCACATGAGGTTGATCCGTCGCTTGCTGGTGATGTTTGCCGCTACGAGCGTGTTTTGCTTGTCCGGCGCTGGGATGGCGGCTGCGGCGCCTCTTCCGGGTGTGGACGCGTTGCTCGCGCAAGTGAAGTCGCTTGGCGATCTCGGCGGGGTTCTGACACCTGTCACCGATGTCCTCGACGCCGCCTTGCGAGCTGGAGGCTAGGGACTGTCGGGCAGGTCGTCAGCGGAGCCAGAGTCGGATCGCGGCGAGGGTGACCGTGCCCTGGAAGACATACGCTCTCTTGTCGTATCTGGTTGCTACGGCGCGGAAGCCTTTGAGGGCGTTGACGGTGCGTTCGACTTCGTTCCTGCGGGCGTAGCGGGCCTGGTCGAAGCCGGTGGGTCGGCCGCCGCGGCTTCCACGGCGTTGGCGGTTGGCCCGCTGGTCCCGGCGTTCAGGGATCGTGTGCCGGATCTGCCGTCGTCGCAGGTAGCGACGGTTGCGGCGGGAACTGTACGCTTTGTCGCCGCAGACGTAGTCGGGGCGCGTCTTCGGATGCCCTCCGGCCGGGCGCGGGACACGGATACGGTCCAGGACCGGGGTCATCTGCGGGGCGTCACCCCACTGACCGGGGGTGACCAGGACAGCGAGCGGACGGCAGCCGCCGTCGCTCGCCAAGTGAATCTTGGTCGGCAGGCCGCCGCGGGAGCGGCCGATCGCCTCGTCGGGCCGGTGATGGGCAGGCCGCCCGCGCCGGCCTGGTACCCGCACCGGGCGGTGGCGGGCTCCGGCGGCATGCTGATGGGCGCGGCAGGATGTGGAATCGACGCCGACCATGGACCAGTCGATCCGGCCCTCCGCATCGGCAACGGCCTGCACTCCCCGCAGGATCCTCTCCCACGTGCCGTCAGCCGACCACCTGCGATGCCGGTCATGAACTGTCTTCCACTTCCCGAACCGTGTCGGCAGGCCCCGCCACGGAATGCCGGTGCGCTGCCGAAACAGGATCCCGTTGACCACTCTGCGGTGACACGACCACCGCCCGCCCCGGCCAGTGTTCTTGGGCAAGTGCGGCTCAAGCCTGGCCCACTCCCGATCCGACAAATCCCCTCGCCCCACGCCGACTGAAACGACACCAGCACGGCTCGGTCACGCGACTCGTCGGACACGCCTTAGGGCGTCTGACGGGTCAGTGACGAACCGAGGCGAGGACTCGTTCCCGGGCATGTGTTCACGGCACCGTCACCCTGGCCGCGATCCGGCTGTGGCTTCACGCATGACCCGCCGGACAGAACCTAGCTTCCTCGCGTGAGACCGACCCAGGTGTCCGCGGTCTTCGGGATTACGTACAGGGGGTCGGTGTCCCCGTTCCATCCGATAGGGACGACGTAGTAGGCGTCCGGGCCCTCGACCAGGCGCCGCAGCCCGGTGTACCGATAGCGGTGTCGCCGTCCGGCACCGAGGTCCTCCTCGTGCACGCCGTTCAGGCTCAGGCGCTGCTCGCTCAGCACTACCACGCCAGTCCACTGCCCCACGTGGTGAGCGTGCTCCTGGGCGTTGTGCGCGCCGAGGTACGAGGCACCCAGGGTGGCGGCCCACAGGAGCAGTAGCCCGGCCCCGAGGAGCGGAACCCCTCCGGGGCGCGGTGCGCTCCCGGAGCGAGTCCGCTTGTCGTCCGCCGGGCCCGCGGCAGCGTGCCCAAGTAGGAGCCCCACGGCGAGCGTGACAGGGGCGGTCCAGCCGTAGTAGGGAGGGAGACGCGTCCACAGCAAGATCAGGATCAGGCCGGTGACGACCAGGAGCAGGTGTAGATGCCACCGTGCTACGGCCGCCCGCATGGCGGACAGACCGACGGCCACAGGGCCGGGCAGCCGCACGAGCTCGGCGGCGAGCAGGAGGACGCTGCCGGTCACGAGCACGGGGAGGGTGAGGAGACTCATGCTCCCGGTGACGAACTCGGAGAACCCGAAACCCAGGTTCCACGGTGAGAGGTGGAAGTAGCCGTAGAAGCTGCTGAGATACACCGCGCCGAGGTAGAACATGAGCGCGGCGATGACGGACGCGTGCCCGACGACGACTTTGACGAGGGCGGCGGGGTCGTTGGAGCGGGGGGAGGTCACGGGGCGCCCCGTGACGGAGCGCCCGGCTGGGTGAGCCACGGCGTTGGGGCTGGCAACTGGTTGGGACCCGGAGGGGTGCCCACTCGTGAGGGGACCGGTACGGGGTTCACGGGCTCCGGGGTGCTACAGGACGCCGAGCTGCCCGTCGGGGACGCCGAGGAACAGGTCTTATTGTCGTTGTCGCAGCCGGCGCAGCACAGCAGACCGACGAGGAGGCCAGCGGCCGCTCCAATGTGCGTGATGCCCATGGTGCCTACGGGGTGGACGACGGTGATGGCGGCGTCGGCCGCGTTGGCACGGGCACGGGGTTCGGGGGCTTCGAGGGGCCGCTCGGTTCCGGCGGGGCCGGGGGCGGCGGCACGGACCTCCCCGAGGGTACGGAGCTCCCCGAGGGGGACGGGGTGGGCGCGTGCGTCGCCGTTCCGGTGGAGGAGGTGGTCGGCGCAGGCCCATCATGGTCGTCGTCGCACCCCACACAGCACAGCAGTCCCACGGTGATTCCGACGACCACGACGCATTGCCCAGTCCTCTTGCCCATCCCGACCTCCTCAGGGGAAGGCTAGGCCGATCCCCTGGCCAATGCTCGACACCACTACGGGGGAAGGGGCGCGTCATCCGTGTGGAGGCGGAGAACGTGGCGCAACCCCTCGGACAGGCCCTAGTGAGCGGCTGTATCGGCCCCTACGGGCACGACGCCATGGCAGTGGAGGTCTGGCACCCCGACGGCTACACCCTCATTCCCTGGGTGGATTTCGGCAGCCTCAGCAAGTCCCACTCGTGCGACCTGGACGGTGTCCGCGTGGCTGGGGGCCGCATCCACGGTGCGGGCCCCTCCTACGACACCCTTGTCCGTCACGCCAAAGCGCATGGTCTCCGCCCGGTGGACCTGGGCCTCGGCGCCGCGCTGTGGACCGGTAGCGCACCCGCCCCCGTGGTGTGAGGGTCGGCCGGTCAAGCAACCTCGGCGAGGGCGGCACTCAGGTCGAGGGCATCCCACGTCGTGCGGCACCACGAGCAGGTGACCGTGGTCGCGCCGGGGACGTACCGCAGGGCAGCGCCACAGGAGTGCCGTTCGTCGTCCTCGACAGACGCGGGGCAGTATCCGATACGGCGGGCGCGCGTAGCCGGGTCGAGCAGTCCGGCCACGGTCCGGTGCGCCTCACCTATCTCGGTGGCGAACTCCGCCACTGCGGGGTGCCGTTCGACGGCCCACGGCACATTCAGGCGAAGGGCACTGGCCGCTTCGCCCAGCGGGTCCTTGCGGTACGTCGGCGCGTCCCACGCCAGTTGCTCATGCCAGTCGCGGAGCCAGCTGTCGAGGGTGACCGTCACGGCGGTGATGGTGTCGAGCACGCTGAGGTTGATCGGGGCGGGCGGCTCGGCGCAGGTACGTGTGCGGTACGCCGGCGCGTCGGTGCGCGCGCCGGGCATCAGGAGACCGTGGAGATCCTGGACGAGGGCGGGGAGCTGTGCGAGGTGGTCGCGGATCCGCCGTTCGCACGGCCGGCAGGCGTAGCGGTGGCGCTCGGCGGACCAGAGGTCGCGGGTGCAGATGCTGCACGTAGGACGCTGAGCCGGTTCCGAGTGCTGGCCGGGCCGGGCGTGCGCCTCGCGGGCGTCGAGGCGGGCGTACAGGGCGTCGAGTTCGTCGTCGGTGATAGTGCTTGCGGTGTGGCGGGTCACGCTGCGGCCTCGGTGGGGTCGGTGCGGCGGGTGGTGAGTCGTCGGGTGGTGGGGCGGTAGCCGTGGTCGGCCTCAGTACGGCCGCCCCAGATGCCGAATTCCTGGTGTTCGCGTGCCCAGTCGCCGCAGGCGGTGCGGACGGGACAGCGGAAGCACAGGGCCTTGGCAGCGGCGGCGCGTTCGAGTTGCTCTTTCTGGCGCTCTGGCCGGTCGGGCGGGAAGAAGAGGTCCGGGGCGGTGGTACAGGGAAGCCGCGCGTCATCGCTGTGGGGTACGTAGGGCGGCGGGCTGATCTTGATGGGGAGAGGCACGGGATGCTTTCCGGGGTGGCGCGGGCGGGGTTCAGAAGGGCGAGCGACTGACGGGCTGTACGCCCGCCTGCGGGGCTGGCCCTGCCTGGCGGGTATCTGATGCCCAGTGCGGGGGCGCGGGGGCGTCAGCGGCGCCGCTGTGGCTGTTGGTGCGTATGGGGCGGGAGATGCTGGATAGCTGCGCTTGGACGCTGACGTGGCGTGCGCCGTCCCGCTCGCGGTCGTCGGGGCGCAGATGGCCGGTGACGGTCACCGCGTCGCCCTTGGCGAGCTGGCCGGCGGCGGCTTCCGCCAGGCGGTCCCACGCGGTGCAGCGGAGCCAGAGCGTGCCGGCGTCCTCCCACTGGCCGGACGTGGGGTTCTTGCGGCGGTCGTTGCAGGCGACGGTGAAGGAGGCGACCGGGGTGCCGCTGCCGGTGAAGCGGAGGACCGGGTCAGCGGTCAGGCGGCCCGTCGCGGTCAGGCGGGTGTCAGTGGCCACTACAGGATTTCCTGGGGGACGTGCCGCCCGGTGCAGGTGATCAGCTCATGCAGGGGGCGACGGCGGGCGGTGGGGTCGGCGGCGCGGGTGCGCTGGGCGCGAAGGGCCGCGAGGTAGGCGGGCACGTCGTCCGGGTCGGCGTCGGGGACCTCGGGCGACTGCCCGGGGCCGTGGACGTGACGGATGCGTGCCGCGCGAGTGCGGCGGATCTCCGCGATGATCTCGGCCGGGCTGACGAACGGCTGCCGGGAGGCGACCACAGCGGCGGCCTGCCGTGCGTCACCCAGGTCGTAGGGGCCGAGCACGTCGTACCAGGCATCGGGCGTGAAACTGTCGATCTTCTGCTGCGGGCACAGGGCCGTGATGTACCGGGTCAGGACCACGGTCTCGTCGGGGGTCATGCGGTAAGGGCTCTCAAGGTGTCTGCGGTGTCTTGGGCGGCCATGCGGGCACGCGCACGGGCCATGGCGGCGTCGAAGAGGTCCGTAGTCGCCTGCTGCCGCCGGTCCATGACCGGTGCCACGACAGGCGCGTCCGGTGCGCCGACGGGGACGTCCGGGGTGCCGTCCCATACCCGGATCAGGTAGCGGATCGAGCGTGGTGGGTTGGCCGGGTTCCACGCCCGCCGAGCCGCGTCGACCAGGCGGGGGACGGGGACTCGTTCAAGGTGCCGGCGCAGGGCCTGGCGGTCCGTGCTGTCCGTCCGCCATTGCAGGTGACACCCGGCGGCGGCGAGCTGATCAGCGAGCGTCCGGGCGAACGGCGGTACCCCAGGGGCGTCTTGTGGGGGATGGAGGGGGGACGGTTCTATCCCGTCAGGGATAGAACCGGGTACGGGTACGGGACGGGTACGGGACGGGGCACTGTTACTCACGGGGTTACTCACGCCGTTAGTCACCCCGTGAGTAACGGCGTTACTCACCCGCTCCCCCGGCGCGGCCACGGTGCCGTCGTCGGCCGCGCGCCGTTGCCGATATGCCCTCTGACGTGCGGCGTTGCGTTCGCGCTCGGCCCGGACGTGGTCGGCGGTCGGCTGGTAGTCGTGGAAGTCGTGCAGCACCCAACCGTCTTCAACGCGGTCCCACAGCCCGGCGTCTTCGAGCTGCCGTGCTGTCGCCGTCATGCCGCGCACGTGCGCCACAAGACGAAGTTCGCGGTCGCTGATGCGTCCGTCCGTCAAGTTCGCCGCGCACCAGCACAGGGCGGAGACGTGCAGCCGGAAGGCCCGGTCCGTCAGCATGGCCACCTTGCGGTGCGTGGGGAAATGATCATCCAGGCGGACCCAGGGCACGGGGGTTCCTCTCTGGCCTCGTGGGCGGTCAACAGGGGTGTGGCAGGCAGCAGGCGGAGCCCACCGGCCGGGCGGCGGTCACGCGACTTCCGCCTCGGCGCGCAGGGCGCTGATCCGGTACACGGCGATGCGGTGGCCGTGGGTGTCCGGGCTCGTGGAGGGCACCGTCCTGCCCGTGTTCGTGATGGCGCGGGAAGAGGCCAGTCCTCGGACAGCGGCACCGAGCAGCCCATGGGGAAGGTCCGCGGGCAGGCGTTCACGGAAGTCGTTGGCAGAGAAGTCGGGGACGGTCAGAGCGTGATCAAGGATGAGCGCCTGGACCAAGGCGAGCTGTTCCCGGTCGGCGGCGGACCGGATGCGGTCCAGAAGCCGGTTCGCGCTTCGCTCGGCGCGGAATTCGTGCAGGGTGCCCATCACGCGGCCTCGGCTTCCTGCTCGACGCCGACGACGGCACCCTCCACGGCCCCGGACAGCCGCCGGAGCGTGGGGTACAGGCTCGGGTGGTCGTCGGGGGGCGGGGTCCCGGCCCGGACGCAGTCGAGGAAGTCGGCGGCGCGTTCCCGGAGGTACCTCGCCTCGTCCTCGTCCCAGGTGATCGTGTACTCGCGGTAGTCCTGATCGCCGATCAGGACGGCGACGTGGGCGACGTCCAGGCCGAGGGTGTCGAGCTGCCAGATCACTTGGCCCCGGTAGGCGACGGGCACGCGGTCCGTCCCGGTCTCCCCCCATTCACTGCTGTCACTGCTGGTCTTGATCTCCAGCACAGCCGTCGGACCTCCATCGGCCGGCGTGACGATCCGGTCCGGGGTGGCACGCTGCCAGTCCCGGACCCGGCTCGCCCATGTGCCGGTCTCATGGACGACAAGTTCCGGGTGGGCCTCGGCGAAGCGGGCGGCAATGACAGGTTCGAGACGGATTCCCCGGCGCATAGCGGCTGTTGGCGCCGCGTCCTCGACCGGCGTTCCGGTCTTGTCGTGCCAGAGGGACAGCGGGGAGCGCCAGCGCGACAGGCCAGCGATTACGGGGGCCTCGGTGGCCGTGACGACCAGACCGGACCGCACGGCCGCCCACTCCGGCGTGCCAGGAATGTGGGAGCCGAGGAAGCGCGCATCAGGAAGGTGGAGAGACATGTGGTGCTTTCGAGCATGCCCAGAACCGCGCATGCCGTGACAACGGCGAGGCGGGGGGGAGGGGGTACGTGTCAGATAGGCCGGTCAGCCGGTCCGCCCGAACGCCACCACGGGCCGGGGGCCCTCGCGGGGCGGACGGACGGTTTTTCGCGAGCGGGATTGCGTCAGCTAAATGACGCGCCTATCGATCTTGCGCACCGAAGGAACACCATCGGCGGCGGAACTCAAAGATCAGCTCAGGGCGTCATGCGATTGCCGGCAGATCAGCCGGGGTGAGCCCTCGGGGAACTCGTGACAGAATCTCTCCTTCGCAGAGGGCCAGGCACTGACCTGCCCCTGTGGGTATGCGGCGGCAAGGCATGCACTGCCCGTCGTCGCTATTGAAGTGTCCGGCCGCTCGTGGCGTAGGAACCTCGCGGTCGGACGATTTCTCGCGCGACTCCTGCCCTGGGCTGCAAACCCCTGGGCAGGAATCGCGTCAGCCGGGACACCACTGCCGGGTGTTCCCGCCAGTCGCGCCGCTTCGAGATGCGCGGCGAACCGCGAAGGCGCCCATCACGGCCTTCAAGATCGCCCAGGGATGCCCGATTGGTGGTGCATCCGGGCGCATCCATCTCAGTTGCCCCGCTTGGTTCTGAATTTAGGCCGGGGTTCTGGCATAGTCAACTGAGATGGATTTCAGGAGGGATCTCCCCATGACAAACGAAGGCAAGCCCTCGGAGGGGCCGCAGTACCCCGCAGGGTCGGGCCCCCCGGCAGCGGGTGAGTCCCTTGCGGACAAACTCGACCGGCTATTCAAGATCGTCCACCCCAAGGACCGTGGTCCCTACAGCACGGACGAGGTAGCCGCCGAACTGAAGAAGAGGGGCGGTCCGACCGTTTCGGGCACCTACCTCTGGCAGCTCCGGACCGGCCGGCGCAACAATCCCACGAAACACCACTTGGAGGCCCTGGCGGGGTTCTTTAAAGTCCCCGTTGCGTACTTCTTCGACGATGATCTATCCCGCCGGCTCGGCGCCCAGCTCGAACTTCTACAGGGCATGCAGGAGGCGGGTGTCGAGCAGGTGGCCTTTCGCGCTGTCGGCCTGTCCCCCAAGGGAATGGATGTCGTCGTCTCCATGATCGAGAAAGTGAGAGAGCTGGAAGGGCTCCCGGCGGCAGAATCAAACCACCCAGACGGTTAGCATGGGTCCTGGCGTTAAGGCAGCGTTAAGAGCGTCCGGCGCTCCAGGGAAGGTAATTTGATGTTGGACGTCAGTCGGGCCAGTGAGAGTTACGTGCGCGGCCTGCACCTTCCTCCTATGGCCAGCATTCGGGACCTGCTTCCCGAGGTGGAGCGCCGCACCGGCCGCACCGTAAGTCTCCAGTCGGCCGAAGTCGGCTGGTCGGCCCCGTGCGGAATGTGGGTCGCGACCGAGCGAACTCACTACGTCTTCTACGACCCGATGACCAGCAGGGCACATCAAGATCACATCATCGCCCACGAATTCGCTCACATTCTGATGGGCCACAAGGGAGCGATGGAAGTACCGGACGAGACCGTGGGCGGCCTGCTCACGCTGCTCGACCCGGAGCTGATCAAGATGGTCCTTGGCCGTACCCAATACGAGGACCAGGAAGAGCTGGAAGCCGAGCTGACAGGCTCGTACCTGCACGCTCACATCCGGTCCACCAGAAACCATGCCCGCCCTTCCGATGACCCGGAAGCGGACCGAGTGGCAAGAACGCTTCTCCGCAAGAAAGTCGTTAGTTCGTGAGTGCACTGCACCCTATCTGTCTCGTGATCGGGGCCCTGGGGTTCCTCTTCCTTCTGCGTGATCTCAGGAGAAGCCGCAAAGACCCGGCATTGCTGCTGCTGGCCCTGGTGTTCCTGTCCTCAGCCATCAGCTATGTCATCTCCTTCCCCCCGGTGTGGGCCCGCATTGACAGCGCATTCGGGGTGCCCGGCATCGCGGTTCCGCTGTCGCAGAGCTGCGTCATGCTGGTCATCGTCTTCCAGACGAGCGTCGTTGCCCACTGGGCACTGCCGCAGGCCAAGGCCCGTCAGCGCGCGAAGCTGATCGCCGTCGCCGGCGCGAGCGCGATCGTGGGCCTCTTCGCCACCTTCTCCCAGATCCCGCCCGACGACTTCGCCCACTTCCAGGTGCGCACCCTGGCCTACCAGGCGTACCTGGGCATCTACATCTGCGCCTACACCATCGCCCAGGTGTACGTGGCCGCGATGTGCTGGCAACAGTCACGACGGGCCACCAACCCGTGGGTCACCACCAGCCTCCTCATCATCATGCTGGGGGCGGCCATCACGGTGGGGCAGAGCGTCATTCGCACCGGGAACCTTCTCGGCGTCACAGGCGACACGTGGATGAGCTGGGCGTGGCTGTGCGGCGACGTAGGGGCCTTCCTCAGCCTCACCGGCTACTTCCTCCCCACGCTGGTCGACCGCGGGAGAGGCGTGTACGGCTGGGCCGCCGACCACTACACGTACCGACGGCTCGGCCCCTTGTGGGAAGCGCTCTACAGCGCCGCCCCCTCCATCGCGGCGCTCCCTCCACAACCACACCTCCGCGCCCTCGTGCGGCTGAAGCCCATCAGCTTCCCCCTGTACCGGCGGGTGACGGAGATCCGGGACGGCATGATCGAACTCCGTCCGTACCTGACCCCGGACGTGCGGGAAGCCGCCGAAGCACGGTGCCTTCAGCAGGGGATGAAGGATCCTGACCTCGCCGCCGCTGTCGCGGCCGAGCAGATCAGCCAGGCCCTGGCCAGTCACAAGCAGAAGCGGGTGGCAGAAACACGGGCCGAATACGCGGACTCCCGCTTGGCTGTTCAGACCACGGACGAGGACCAGCACCTTCTACTTCGCATCGCGTCCCACTTCAAAACGCCCCCGGCGCAGGCCACGGCCTGACCGCCGGCGCTAAGCGCCACTAGGGCACGGAAGGCGAGCCCCCGGCAGCGAGCACGAGGATCCGGGCCGTGAGTTGACCACCCCGAACGGCATGCGGAGCCTGGGCCGGAATACACCGGCCCAGGCTCTCGTCATAAGCCATCCCGATAATGCCGGCGTGATCCGTTTCCGCCTGCTCCAGCCCGACCAGCCACCCATGAGACCGCAGAGCAGCGGCGAACTCGGCCGAATGCCGAGCATCCAGGATTTCGTCACCTGTCCCGTGGATCAAGTGAACCGGAACAGGGGCGGCTTCAGTGACTTCCAGATCACTCATAGGGGCCGCACCCGAGGTACGCGCGGGCAAGCCATAGTGGCCCGCGATACCCACCACGGCACTTGGCCTCCACCCGTCGACAAGGTCAGGACGCAGCGCGACGCTCACGGCGGCGCCGGCTCCCGCAGACCATCCTGCAAGCACAAAACGATTTACGTCACCGCCGAGAGAGGCCGCGTTCTCACGGGCGAAGCAGATCGAATCGAGAAGGTGCGCACGGCCACCGTCAGACGCGTCCGAGCGCCAGTCCGACGCGAGGACCACCATTCCCTGCCGAGCGGCTTCCGTGGCTACCTCTTGGAGTACGTACCGCTCATCCGGCCCCAAGCCATGCCAGGCGAGAAGGACCGGGGCGCCTTGCACGGGCCCGCTCGGGCAGTAGATATCCACGAGATTCCCATTCGGTCCCTGGGCTACCGTGCAGCTCACGCCGTCGCTCATAGTCATGGAAGCTCCTGAATTTCGTGAAGATTCACATCTTAGCGTCAGGCCGCTTCAGCTAGACGCAAGCCGGAGCGGCCACGGCGCGGGCGAATGGCCGCGTTGCGCGGATCGAGATCCGGATTGGACCGGGAGTCGGCCATCTCGCACTCCACGAGGTACGCGTCCAAGGCGGCCAGCCGGTAAACCACTTTTGCCCCCATCCGGAAGCTTGGGGGCCCGACACGTCGATGCCTCCAGGTGCGCAGTGTCGACGGCGCTACCCCCAGATACGTGGCCGCCTCATCCGTTGTAAGAACTGCCCTCGAAATACCGGCCATTGACTGATGCCACCTGTGCTCGAAGTCCAATGTCGCGACTCCGTCAGGGTATGCAGGGAACAACAAGCGGCGCTCTTCAAGACGTTGCACACGCCGCATACCGTCACGCATTCGTGACCTTTTCAAGCCTTCCTTGCGTCCCGCGTGTTGATGAACGTAGGTTGTTGCATACACGAGGTTCACAGCAAGTCCGCAGGGTTGTCACCTGCGTTGACGGCTGGCCTTGTTTCCCTCCATCGCGTTCGTCGCAGGTCGGCCAACGCAGTCAGCTTGCGCGATTCAGAAGCAGGTGCCTATGCCCGGATACATTGAGGATCGCTGGCTTACCAAGAAAAAGGACCCCGCCACAGGGAAGCGACGGCGTACCGCCCGCTATGGTAAAGGGGCGCGCTATCGAGTCGCCGGCATCCCGAGCGTGGCTGACCGATCGTTCGAGACGCTCCAAGACGCGAAAGACTGGCTCGCCCAGGCGCAGACCGATACGCGGCGCGGGGAGTTCTACGATCCGCGTAGAGGCGCCGTGACCTTGCGATGGTACGTCGAGGAGAAGTGGTGGCCGACCTTTCGCCGGGCGCCGACCACCAAGGAGTCGATGCACCCCCGGGTCTTCAAGCACATCCTTCCGCACGTCGGGGACCTGCTGCTGAACCAGATCGGCCCCGAGGAAATCCTTGCGTGGCAGGCGAAGGCTGAGCAGGACATCGACGTCGGCACCCTGCATACGACATGGGCTCACTTCAGCAGCATCATGCAGGCCGCCTACAAGGCCAAGCGCATACCTGCCAACCCCTTCCGAGACGAGGACCTGCGACCTCCGAAAAAGTCACCGGTCATAGCAGAGGCGTGGGCACCGGAGACGGTGGCGCGTGTCCGCGCGGCGCTCACCGGACGGTACCGCGTCCTCGTTGCCCTGGGCTCCGGCTCCGGACTCCGGCAGGGCGAGGCACTCGGCTTCTCACCGGACGACATCGACGGTGATGTCATCAATGTGACACGGCAGATAGTCAAGCTCGGTGGAAAGCTCGCGTTCGCTCCGCCGAAGCGCAACAAGACCCGGCAATCCCCCTGTGCGCCTGAGCTTGCTGCGGCCGTCGACGCGCACGTGGCCGAGTTCGGGACAGTCGAAGTGACTCTGCCATGGGTGGATCCGGAGCGGCCATCTTTGCCCTGGGATGAACGCCCCCTGGTGACGGTACGGCTTCTGGTGACCACTGTCACGGGCCTCGCCGTTGACCGCACCACGTTCAATGAGAAGCACTGGAAGCCCGCCCTCGTGAAGGCCGGGGTGATCCCCCCACCAAAGGTGACGGTCACCCCCCGCCCGGGGAAACGCCCCCTGGTACGGGTGGCGCATGCCATGCCACGCAAATATGGGTTCCATGTGCTTCGTCACACTTTCGCGTCTGTGGTGCTGCACGCGGGCGAGACAATCGTCCGACTCGCGGCCTGGCTCGGACACAGCGATCCAGCTCTTACACTGCGGACTTACGTGCATTTCATGCCGCAGTCTGGAGCCCGAGGAATGGCCGCTCTCGGCTCACTGCTGACCTTCACTGTCAGCGTGGTGGTGCAGGTGCAGGAACACGCGAGTCAGAGCGATTCTGCGGAAACTCCCCAGGTACTCCCCACAGGGGAAATCGAAGCCTCGCTACAGCCTGTTTCCGCAGGTCAGACAGGGTGAGGGCGAGGAGGGCGACCACTATCGCTACTACTGGTGGCTTTACACCCACTGACGGCGAGCAGGTTCGCCCCGTGCTCTCCGGGCGGTTGCCTGGAGAGCACGGGGGGCGGCCGAGACCGCGAGTGCGCGCGCCTTCGTAGGGCAGTCGCTCAGCCCACCGCCGGACGTACATGGAGCTGGAGCCCGCCGCTCCCCGGTTCCTCCACCCCGGGCAGGAGGCGCAGGTCGCGGCCGTAGTCGCCGCCCGTGAGCGTGCGGAACGGCACCGGGTCGTCCGTGAAGAGGGCGTCGAGCCGCCGCGTGTACGCCTGCTTCGCCTCCTCGTAGCGCTCGTCCGGCAGTTCGTTGCACCCGTACACCGCGAACGGCTGGAGCGGTGATATGCCGGTGAACCAGAACAGGCCGTGCTGGAGGGGGAAGAGGACGTCCGACAGCGGGCCGTGGATGCCCCGGTCGGAGAACGACGACTCCCGGGCGCCGAGTGTCACCGACACGAGGGCCCGGCGGCCGCCCAGGGCGCCCTCGCTGTAGGGCGGTGGCACGGTGGAGCCGTCGCAGAACTCATTGGTGAACACGCGGTCCATCCAGCCCTTGAGGATCGCCGGGACCGAGAACCACCACATCGGGAACTGAAGGATCACGGCGTCCGACCACAGCAGCTTCTCCTGCTCCGCCGCGATGTCCGGCGAGAGCCGCCCCGCCAGTGTGGCCTGTCCGGCGGCCTCCAGTACCTTCAGCCGCTGGTCCGGGACGTGGTCGAGGTAGTCGTCGGCGTCCAGGCCGGCCTTCCACTT
Organism: Streptomyces sp. NPDC037389; assembly: GCF_040636475.1. Classification (NCBI taxonomy): domain Bacteria; kingdom Bacillati; phylum Actinomycetota; class Actinomycetes; order Kitasatosporales; family Streptomycetaceae; genus Streptomyces; species Streptomyces sp. NPDC037389. The sequence goes on along the minus strand of NZ_JBEZUS010000014.1, from coordinate 33,948 downwards.
CATCGCGTACAGGTCCGACACCCGCACCTCGTGCCCCGCCGCGCGCAGGTGCTCGACCGCGACGGTCGTCAGGGTGGCGTTGAGCGACCGGGGCTCCGGGTGGGCGCTGACGACGAGGACCTTCTTCGGCTGCTGTCGCTGCTTCTGCCGCTGAGGCGTTGCTTCGTGCATGACGCCAACGTTCTCCCGGGCGCCGCCGGCCGACCAGTACCCCCTTCAGCCTGCGGAACGCCGATCCTGGTATCGCGAGGACCACCCACGCCGCCGCCCATACTTGGTCCATGCACCGCGACGGAATTGACGGAACAGGCGACACCCGGCACGCTCTCGGCGACTTCCTGCGCGCACGCCGCGGGCGGGTCGCACCCGAGGACGTCGGGCTCACCGGGGGCGGCCGCCGCCGGGTGCGCGGACTGCGACGCGAGGAGCTGGCCCAGCTCGCCGGGATCAGCGTGGACTACTACGTACGCCTCGAACAGGGCCGCGCCACCCAGCCCTCCCCCGAGGTGCTCGACGCGCTCGCCAGGGCGCTCGGCCTCGACGTGGCGGAACGCAAGCACCTCGCCACGCTGGCCGGCTCCGGGCACGGCCCCGCGCCGAAAGTCCGTGTGAGCCCCCTGCTGCGACGGCTCCTGGAGGCCGCGGGAAGCCTCCCGGCCTTCGTGACGAACCATCGCCTCGACGTGGTGGCCTGGAACGACCTGGGCTCCGTCCTCATGGGCGGGCTGGCGGAACCGGGCCGCCGCGCCCCCAACGAGGCCCTGTACCTCTTCCTCGACCCCGCCTCCCGGGCCCTCTTCCCCGAGTGGGAGGACAGGGCGGTGGAGGCAGTGGGACAGCTGCGGGTCTCCGCCGGGCGCTACCCCGACGACGTGGAACTGACCGCGCTCATCACCGAGTTGTCCTCCCTCAGCGCCGAGTTCCGGAGGATCTGGTCCACCGGCGAGGTCGTCATGTGCGCACGGGGGCGCAAGCGGCTACGGCATCCGGCGGCGGGCCTGCTCACCCTGGACTACGAGACGCTGCACGTTCCGGCCGCGCCCGGCGAGTCGGGCCTGGAGATGCATGTGTTCAGCGCGGAGGAAGGCAGCCAGGAGGCCGCGGTTCTGGCCCGGCTGGCCTCTCCGGCGGCCGCGGGCGAGGTCCTCGCACCGAGTGGCGGGTGAGCCGCGTCAACGCTGGGCTGGGCGGGGGACGTCCCGGAACGGCGGGCGTCCGGCGTCGACGCCCCGCCCTACGGTGGGCGCCATGGACGACTCGGCACCGGAATCCGCCCCGGAATCCGCGTGGCCCGGGCAGGCTCCGGATCGCGCCGTCCTGGTCGCGTCCAGGCTGAAGGAACGTCTCTACGCGACGATCACCATGATCGCGGTGGTGGTCGGCCTGGCGAATTCCGGGCATGCCGGACCGAGGGGCGCCGCCGTGGCGGCCGGGGTCACGGCGGTGGGGCTGTGGCTGGCCTCCATCGTCGCGGACGGGCAAGCGCATCGGGTCGTGCACGGGCACGGAGGCGGAGACGGAGACGGCGGGCGGCAACTCCGGGAAACGTTGTTCGTGTCCAGCCCGCTGCTGCTGTCGGCTGTCGGACCGCTGACCCTCATCGCGCTGTCCGCCCTGGGGGCGATGGAGCTGCGGACGGCGCTCCTCACCGCTGCGGGGGTGAGTGTGTGGGTGCTGTTCGCGTGGGGCTGGTACGGGGGGCTCCGCATGGGCGCCAACACGGCTGTCGCGTTGCTGGCCGGGGTGGCGGACGCGGCGATCGGCACCGTCGTCGCCCTCGTCAAAGCCGCCGGTCACTGACCGGGCCGGGCTCCTTCTCCTCGCCGAACGACGCGCGCCTGCTCCCGGGAAGCGGGAGCAGGCGGTACGCCCACTCGGCGGCCGTCGCGCGGTTACTGGCGCGCGGCGCCCGAAGCGGTGAGGGGGTCGAGCCGGCCCCCGGAGGCTCAGTACGCCGGAACGTGCTTGGGGCTGGGGCCGTGGGCGTTGTGGCGCGGCGTGGAGTCGAGGCATGTGAACACCAGCAGGACGATCAGGCCCGCGAGCGGTACGAGACCGATCAGTACCCACCACCCCGAACGGTCGGTGTCGTGGAGCCGCCGGACGGTGACAGCGAGGCTGGGGACCAACACGGCCACGATGTACAGGGTTCCCAGGACGGAGCCCGTTCCGAGCACGTTGTCGAGGATGGTCAGCACGATGCTGATGACGCTGCTCACCAGGGTGAACATCCAGTATTCCTGGCGCCGCGCACGCCCGTTGAACACGGCGTATTTCTTGAGTACGTCCACATACCAGTTCACTGGTTCTCCAGTTCTCCCAAAGCAAAGGACCCCGAAGGGCCCGCCCCATGAGTAAAGGCAAGGTAAAACCTACATCATGTGAACGACTGGTGGAAATCGGACGGAAGAGGCGCACACTCCGCCGTCAAATGCCGACCTGGGGCCGGAAAACCGGCCTCGTGGGGCCATGACCGAAGAGGCGCGGACTGTCGGCTCGGGAGGCCTCGATGGCAAAGGGACAGTGAAATCGCAGCGCGGGGAAAAGGGCAATGACGAAGCCGCGCCTCAAGCGCGCCGGTATCCGCCTGTCCGCAACGGCCGTGGTCCTGGCCACCGGTATCGCCGACGGCGGGCCGGCCATCGCCCGAGAGCTGGGGCGGGGGCCGGCGGACGGTGAGGTACTCCCGTACCCGGGGCCGGACGGGCTGGTCTGGATCCCCGCCTGGGTGGGCGACAGCGGGGCGGTGACCGGCGGGGCGAGCCCCGACCGGCCGTTCACCCTCACCGTCGGATACCAGGGCACCGGCTCCGTCCAGGTCACCTTCGCCTCCCGGTACGGGGACACCGGCCCCGTGACTTTCCGGGTCGACCGACCTCCGACGCCGTGGAGTCAGCTTCGGGCGCGCTGGGTGGCCGCGATACAACCGAGGACGATCACAGCGGTGACGGGGGCGAGGGGAGAGAGCTGTTCTCCCATCAGGAGGACCGCCCACACGAGCGTGATGAGGGGCTGGGCGAGTTGGAGCTGGCTCGCCCTGGGCACCCCGACGGCGGCCATGCCCCGGTACCACACGACGAACCCGCCGAACTGGGATACCGCGGCGAGGTAAGCCATGCCGACGGCCGCCCTGGCGGTCGGGTGCACCGGTTCCCAGGACAGGGACAGGCTGGTGACCAGGGTGGATACCGGAAGGGCGGCCACGAGGCCCCACGCGATGACCTGCCACCCGGGCATATGGGAGGCGAGCCGGCCGCCCTGGGCGTATCCGGCGGCGCACACGAGCAGGGCGCCGAAGAGGTAGGCGTCGCCCAGGGTCGGCAGGCCGTGGCTTTGCTGGAGGGTGAAGGCGACCACGGCGAGGGCACCGAGGCCTGCCGCCGTCCAGAACGCACGTGAGGGACGCCGGCCGGTCAGCGCGGCCGAGATGGTGGCGGTGGCCACCGGCAGTACGCCGATGACGACGGCCGAGTGCGCGGTGGTGGACGTCCGCAGGGCGAGCGTGGTCAGCAGCGGGAAGCCGATGACGCAGCCACCGGCCACCGTGAGCAGGCCCGGCCAGTGCTGCCGCGCGGGCACGGGCGCCCTGGCCGTGAACAAGCAGGCTGCGGCGAGCAGGCCCGCCAGCAGCCCCCGCACACCGGTCGCCGTCCATGGACCGAAACCGTCCAGGGCCCACACGGTGGCCGGAAAGCTGAAGGAGAAGAGCACCACGCCGAGGGTGGCCAGGAGAGTACCGCTGCGGACCGCTATCGCCGAAGGCCGGGTAGCGCTATCTTGTGCCGTCATGAATAACGGTAGCAGTGTCGCTCAACTGGCCGGTGCTTTAAGGAATGAGCTGAGCCGCTACTCGGAAGGGGAGAAACTTCCCTCCAGCCGAGTCCTGGTGACGCGGTATCAGGTCAGTCCGGTGACGGTCTCCCGGGCGATCGCCACCCTCGCCGCCGAGGGGCTCGTCGTCTCCCGGCCCGGTGCCGGTGTGTTCAAGGCCACCGCCCGTCGTGCCACGGGGGCCGTCGGCGACGTCTCCTGGCAGGAGGTGGCCCTGAGCGCGGATCCCCCGCACACCGCCGTCGCCCCGGGCGGCCACGGGCCGGGTGCCGCGAGTGTCCTGGCCGCCCTCACCACCCCACCGCCCGAGGTGATCGACCTCAACGGCGGCTACCTGCACACGGAGCTCCAGCCGGAGCGGGCCCTGGCCGCCGCCCTGGCCCGCGCCGGCCGCAGGCCCGGCACCTGGTCCCGCCCTCCGGTGGAGGGCCTGGCCGAGCTACGGGACTGGTTCGCGCGTGACATCGGCGGTCCGGGTGGCTCGCTCGACGCCTCGGACGTCCTGGTCACCGCCGGGGGCCAGAGCGCGCTCACCACGGCCCTACGGGCCCTGGCCGCCCCCGGCTCCCCCGTCCTCGTCGAGTCCCCCACCTATCCCGGCATGCTCTCCGTCGCCCGCGCCGCCGGGTTGCGGCCCGTCCCGGTACCGGTCGACGCCGACGGTGTGCGCACCGATCTGCTGGCCGAGGCGTTCGAGGCCACCCGGGCCCGGGTGTTCGTCTGCCAGCCGCTCTTCCAGAACCCCACCGGCCGCGTCCTTGCCCCGCGGCGGCGCGCGGCCGTGCTCGACATCGCCCGGGCGGCGGGCGCCTTCGTCATCGAGGACGACTTCGCCCGCCGCCTGGCACACGCGGACTCCCCGCCCCTGCCACTCCCCCTGGCCGCCGACGATCCGGACGGCGTCGTCGTCCACGTGCGCTCGCTCACCAAGGCGACCTCTCCCAGCCTGCGGATCGGAGCCCTGTCCGCTCGCGGCCCGGTGCTGGAGCGGCTGCGCGCGGTCCAGGTCGTCGACAGCTTCTTCGTCGCACGCCCCTTGCAGGAGACCGCCCTCGAACTGGTCGGCTCCCCCGCCTGGGCCGCCCACCTGCGGGCCCTCGCGAATGCTCTACGGGACCGCCGGACCACCCTGCTCACCGCGCTCAGCAGCGCACTGCCCGCCCTCGTGCCGCGCCGGTCACCCCACGGTGGATACCACCTGTGGCTCCGACTGCCCGACGGGACCGACGAGTCCGCCATCACCGCGAGCGCACTGCGCCACGGCGTGGCGGTCACCTCCGGCGCCCCCTACTTCGCCGCCGGGCCACCCGCTCCCCACCTGCGGCTGAGCTACGTCAACACCCCTGGCACCGCCCAGCTGAAGGAAGGCGTACACCGGCTCCGCCGGGCCTTCCCCTGACTCCGCGAGCCGGGGAGGGCGACGGGGCGAGCACCGAGACCTTGTTGGCCACCTGATAGTCACCGTTCGGATGGTTGGGGTGGTACATGTCCATCCGGAAAACCTGCCCCACCTCGGTCAGTGGCGCCCGGTCGACAGCTTCCTGGATCCAGCCGGTGCCATCGATCGCGGAATGGGCCGCCGGGTCCGCCAGCACCGCGAACACCCTCGCGGCGGGCACGGCGACCGTCAGGGTGGCGCTCACGTTCTCCTGGTCCACGGTGTGCACGCTCCTTGTCATCTCGTCCCGGCCCTCCCGCAGGCGCGGAAGGGGGTACGCATCCTGTGACACACCACCACGGCCAGGCCGTGACCGGCAACGGCACGACGCGGCCCAGATCCGGACGCTGTGGCCCCCTGACGAGCTGACGGACCACCCCGCCGGAACGTTCCGGGCCGGCCCCGTGCAGTCATGGGTGGCGAAGACGTACGCGACGGTGCGGCAACGGGCCCGTCTCAGCCGCGCGTCCGGTTCTTACCGGCTGACGCCACGTACTCCGACCACGTGGCGACGTCCTTGCGGTCGGGCGCCTGGATCCTGGGGTCAGCGCCGTAGTCCGAGAACTCCTCGGTGATCCGCTCGTCGCCCTGGGGGGTCCTGCCCTTCTCCTCCTCCTTGGCGATGAACCCGTCCTTGTCGACCCAGACGTCGATCTCCGCCTTCTCCATGCCGGACTTCCTGGTCTGCAACAGATACAGGTCCCGGTACTCCTTCGGCATGACCGGCCCCTCGTAGTGCTCCAGGTCGGCGAGGACGAGCGTTCCTCGGTAGTGGTCCGTGGCACGGCCGCCCACCGTTTCGGCGCCGACGTGCCGGAGGTCCTTGGAGGCGGCCAACAGCGCGCTGACCCATTTCTTCATCGAGCCCTGGACGCGTCGCCCGGGGTTCTCCTTCGGAGGCTCCTTCTTCTCCCCGGACTTCTCCCCGGGCTTCTCCTGGGGCGACGCCGACGACTTCGGCCCGGAGTCGAGGTCGTCCATGGTGAACCATGACTTGCCCGGCACATCGCTCGTGGCCATGTACGACACACCGTCCACGGAAATCATGTGGGTGCCGCCGGACGGGGTGTTCTTCTGCCCGAGCGTCTTGACCTCGGTCGCCTCGGGTTCGTTCCGGAACCTCATCTCGACACGGGACTCCGGCTCGGTGCCGGTCCTGGCCGTCTCGACGGTCCGGTACGAGTTCTGCTGCGCCATCTTCGCGAGCGCGGCCTTCAGCACGGCGGGGGCGTCCGTCCTCTTGCCGACCACCGCGTCGCCGGAGCGGCCGGAGGCGCTGCTCTTGCCGTCCGACGCCTTGGTGTCGTCGTTGCCGCCGCACGCGGTCAGGGCCATGACCAGAGCGGCGCTGGCCACCGCCATGGTGCTCTTCCGGATCGTCTTCACAGCTTTTGCTGTCCTTTGTCAGTCATAAGAAAACGGAAGGAGACTACCCTTTTCATTATGAATGTTCGATTTCTTGTCCCGTAGGCCGGTTCCTCGCGTACGCCTTGCGCACACCTTGCGCCAGGATGAGGCCATGAACGACACCACCATCCGCCCCTGCCGGCCTGAGGAGTTGTCCGCAGTCGCCGCGCTTCGCTAGCATTGGGTACGGGAGTTGCACGGAACTCCCGACGCCGCGCTCGACGAGTTCGTGCCCCGGTTCGTGGCATGGGCACGGGAGAACGAGTCCACGCACCGATGCGTGGTGGTGGTCCGCGGCGAAGCGGTCATCGGCATGGCGTGGTTGGCGATCACCGGGCGCGTGCCGCATCCAGGCGCGTTCACGCGGGTTTCGGGGGACGTGCAGTGTGTGTACGTGGTGCCGGGCGAGCGCGACCGCGGCCTGGGTGGGGAGCTGATCGAGGCGGTCCTGGCATGGGCACGTGAGCTGGGCCTGGAGCGGGTGACGGTGCACTCCGGCGACCGGGCGGTCCCGGCGTACTCCCGGCACGGCTTCGAGGTCTCGCCGCGTCTGCTCCAGTACGAGGTGGGCCAAAACGGTCCGTCACAGGGCCGTGGCACTCACTCACGCTAATGTGCGCAGGTGAGCGTTCATGTCGTCATAGGATTCGGGCCCGCCGGGGCCGCCACCGCTCGGTTGCTGGCCGAGCAGGGCCATTCGGTGCGGGTCGTCACCAGGTCGGGCCGGAGCCGGGAGCCCGGTATCGAGCACGTCGCGCTGGACGCGGCGGACAGCGAGCGGCTGAGTGCGGCCGTGCGGGGCGCGGCCGCGATCTACAGCTGTGCCGCGCCGCCCTACCATCGTTGGGCGAGTGATTGGCCGCCGCTGGCCTCGTCGCTCAGCGCGGCGGCCGAGGACACCGGGGCCGTCCTGGTCATGCTGGGCAACCTCTACGGCTACGGGCCCGTGGACGGCACCATGACCGAAGAACTGCCGCTCGCGGCCACCGGGCCCAAGGGGCGGGTGCGTGCCGGCGTCTGGGAGCAGGCGCGGAAACTGCACGAGCAGGGTCGTATCAAGGCGGTCGAGGTGCGGGCCTCGGATTTCTTCGGGCCCGGTGCGACCGATGGCGGGCATCTGGCCGCGCGGGTCATGCCACGGCTGTTGCGCGGCAAGGCGGTCTCCACGCTCGGGGATCCGGACGCCCCGCACAGCTGGAGCTATCTCCCCGACGTGGCCGCGGCCCTGGTCGAGGTCGCCGGTGAGGAACGGGCCTGGGGGCGGGCGTGGCACGTCCCGACGGAGCCCGCGCTGTCCGTCCGGGAGATGGTCGGCCGCCTTGCCGATCAGGCGGGCACGGGTCCGGTCGCGGTGCGCGGGCTGTCACCGGCGGTGCTGGGTCTCGCGTCGGTGTTCTCGCCGCTGATCCGCGAACTCAAGGAGATCCGCTATCAGTTCGACCGACCGTTCGTCGTCGATTCGAGCGCTTACGAAGCCGCGTTCGCCGTGCGCGCCACGCCTGTCGCCGAACAGGTGAAGGCGACGGTGGACTGGTGGCGTGAGCGACTGGCCACCACCCGGTGACGTCCGGGGCGGGCGGTGAAGGTCTCCGTCACGGTTTCCGAGCCGCTTCGCCGCCCCTCCCCCGGTCCAGCAGGCGCGGGACGCCGGCCGCACCCAGTTTGTCGGGGTTGCGCACGGCGTACATCCCCTGGATCAGGTCGTCCTCGATCTCGAAGATCAGTACGTGATCGAGCCGGTCGTCCAGGCTGAGCAGCAACGCGGGCAGGGCGTTGCAACTCGCGAACTCGGCCCGGGCCCCGGCCGCGCTCGTCCTGGCGACCCCGGCGACGAACCGTGCGACTTTCTCGCGTCCCATCACCGGACGGCGGGCGGCGCTGACCCGGCCCCCGCCGTCGGAGACGTGGACGACGCCCGGCGCCATCAGGCTCATCAGGGCCGCGACGTCGCCCGTGCCGGCCGCGCTCAGGAAGCGGCCGACGACCTCCCTCGCCGCGCGGTCGTCGTGGTGGAAGCGCTTGCGCCTCGACCGCACGTGCTCGCGTGCGCGGTGCGCGATCTGACGTGCCGCGGCCTCGGTCCTGCCGACCATGTCGGCCACCTCACGGTGCGAGTAGCCGAACACCTCGCGGAGTACGAACACCGCGCGCTCGTCCGGGCTCAGGGTCTCCAGCACCAGCAGCATCGCCATGGACACGGACTCCGCGAGCACGGCGTCCTCGCTCACGTCCGGTTCGGTGCGGACCGGTTCGGGGAGCCAGGGCCCCACGTAGTCCTCCCGCCGGCGCCGTGTCGTGCGCAGATGGTTCAGCGCCTGCCTGGTGACCGTACGCGCCAGATACGCGCGCGGGTGCTCGACATGCTCCTGGTCCACACCGTGCCACCGGAGATAGCTGTCCTGTACGACGTCCTCGGCGTCCGCCGCGCTGCCGAGGATCTCGTAGGCGATCGTGAACAACAGCGGCCGGCACTCCGCGAATTCCCGCCCCTCGTTCAACGCCCACCCCGCATGCCGATCGCCGCCCTCCCACGCGTACGTACCTGACCCACCATGAGACATCGCACAGCCTGGATCCGTAGCGCCGACGCCGGTGACATGCGCCACAGGGCGGGTTGACGACATTCCGTCGTCCGCGAGGCCGGGAGAAAAGCGCCTGGCAGTCCGGGGCGAGGCGCGCTACGCTCCTCGGCGATGAACACTCACTTCTCTTCCGAAATGGGGGTCCCGTCCGCGCAAGGTGAGTGCTGATGCTCACTCGGATCGCGAACGGGGATTCCCGTCTTTCCCTCTGGCTGCGCGTGCGCGAGTTCGCCGTGCCGCCCTCCATGATCGAAACTGCCACCGTCCGGCGTCGTGCCGGGGACTGGGCAGGCGCGTGCGCCGCCGCGAACGTCGATGTCGATATCGATCCGCGTTCCGTGGCACGCGCTCACGGCCAGGAACTCGCGGCCCGGGTCCGGGCCGATCTCCGGCACCTGGCCCCGGACCTACTGCGCTGGCACCTGCCGAGGATCGCTCCCGACGGGCTGCTGCGCCCCGGTCTGACCATCGCGCTGGCCAGGTACGGCACCACTGCGGGATGTAACGGCGCCGGCCCGGTGTACCTGGTCGTCCGGACGCCGCCTGCCTGGGCGGACGCCGGACAGCGTGTCAGCCTCGCGCTGTGGGACGGGTCCCGGTCCCATACGGATGCCGTCGCCCGCCGCCATCCGCATCCCCGTCCTGACCGTCGGTTCCGTCTCGACCTTCACCGTCACCTGTGGGACGCGCGCAGGGCCGGTGAACTGCGGGTCCGGGCCGGGGCCGATCGTACGCCCGGCCACGGCTCCACCGGGTTCGACCCGGACGTATGGGCATTGGTGCCGTCCGGACAGCGCTGTGCCCTGGACCGGTGGGCTGCCGAAGCGGCGATTCTGCTGCGTGGCGAAGGGCGGCCCAGCCGTACGTTCTCCGTGCGGTTGGGGTCCGGGTCCGGGCGTCGGCCGGTCCTGGAGCTGGTGACGGACGGGGGCTCGGACGGTTCCTCGGCGCCCACGGTGCGGATCGCGCCGCCCATGGGCGGCGGTGACTCCGCGCCACCGCTCCTGCCCGACGCGGCCACGTGGGAGCTGCCCGACCTCGAACTGCTCCACGCCGGTGCGATCGAGGCCGACCGGTTGCATCCGCTGGTCGCTGCCGCGCTGGCACCGGATCGTCCGCCGTCCGGGGCGTCGAAGGCTCCGGAACGGGAACGGGAACGGGCAGGGCACCCGCGCTTCGTGGACTGCCGGGGAGCCCGGCACCGGATCGGCCTGGTCGACGGGGTGCTCGCCCCGCTGGACCACGACCCGGCCGAGATCCGCCGGGAGGAACTGCTCGTCGCGCTGACCGGCACGCCCCTCCCCTGCCTCCAGGCCATCGACGACGCACACCGTCACCCGGACTGCCTCACCGGCGTCCGCGAACGGCTGGACCACGGCGACACCGCCGGGGCCCTGGCCGTCGTCGAAGACCTGCTCGGCCCCGACGCGCTGCTGCGCGGCGGTGCGTTGCGGGACGAGCTGGAGGCTGCCGCGGCGCGGCGGGTCGTCCGTGGGCTGTTCAGGGCGGACCTCGTCGATCCCGGACCCGGGCGCGTCCGCCCGGGCCCGCACCGCCCTCGCGACCATCGCTCTCACCCGCGCCACGCGACGTCCCGCTGAGCCGGGGACGGTTCCCCCGCCGGCTCCGCTCGCAGCGGACCCGCCACGACTCCATGACTTCATAGACCCATAGGTGATCACCCATGCCCGGATACCCCCCTTCCCCCATCCACACCTCCCAACTCCACGTCGCCGGCGAGCTGCTGGCGCTGCTGCGCGACGCGACCACCGAGCCGCGCCCCGACATCCAGCTGGAGGCCCTGACCCTGGCCGTCGCCGCCGACCTGCCGGTACTCCTGTGGGGCGAGCCGGGGATCGGCAAGACCGCCGCCCTGACACAGCTCGCCGAGGCCCTGGACCTGCCGCTGACCACGGTGATCGCGAGTGTGCACGAGCCGTCCGACTTCTCCGGGCTGCCCATCGTCGGGGACGATCCCGCCGAGCACGGCGTCCCCATGGCCCCGCCGGACTGGGCGGTGCGGCTGGTACGCGCCGGCCGGGGGCTGCTGTTCCTGGACGAGCTGTCCACCGCGCCGCCTGCCGTGCAGGCCGCCCTCCTCCGTCTCGTGCTCGAGCGGCGGATCGGTTCCCTGCGGCTGCCGCCCGGGGTACGGATCGTGGCCGCCGCCAACCCTCGTTCCTCAGCGGCCGACGGCTGGGAGTTGAGCCCGCCACTGGCCAACCGGTTCGTACACCTTCAGTGGACCCACGACCACGAGGTCGTGGTGCGCGGCCTCGGCGGGACGTGGCCCCGGGCGACCCTGCCGCGGCTGGACCCCGAGCGACTGCCGGAGGCCGTCGACTTCGCCCGCCGTGCGGTCTGCGGGCTCCTCGCCGCCCGCCCCACGCTCGTCCACCGGCTGCCCGGCGGCGAGGCCCGCCGGGGCGGTCCCTGGCCGTCGCCCCGCAGCTGGGAGATGACCCTGTGTCTGATCGCCTTCGCGACCGCGGCGGGCTCCTCCCGGGACGTGCTGTCCCTGCTGGTCAGGGGCACGGTGGGGGACGGCCCGGGGCTGGAGTTGCTGGCGAGCCTGGACCGGATGGACCTTCCGGACCCCGAGGCGCTGCTCGCGGACCCGGCCGCCGCCGTTCTGCCCGAGCGCGGGGATCTGCGCCAGGCCGTGCTGGACGGGGTGGTGGAGGCGGTCCGCAGGCACCCGGACAAGTCCCGCTGGGACGCGGCGTGGACGCTGCTGGTACGGGCGGTGGAGAGCGGAGCCCCGGATCTGGTGGTCGTCCCGGCGACCACCCTCGCCTCGCTGCGCCGGCCGGACTGGGACGTTCCGGCGTCGATCGAGCGGCTCGCCGGCGCGGTGTCGCTCTCCCGGCGAGCGGACCGAGCGGCGGCCCGGGTCGCTGCGAAGGCCGGCCGATGAGGCCGTTGATGCCGGTGACACCGGTAACGCCGATCGCACCGGACGCGCCGGGGGCGCTGGACTTCGGCAAGCTCTTCGCCGCCCGGCTGCACGCCGCCCGCGTCCGGCCGTATCTGGCGACGGCGCTGTTCGCCCTGCACACCGTGGAGTCGCGGCGGGTGCCGACGATGGCCGTCGACCGGCACTGGCGGTGCTACGTCTCGCCGGTGTTCGTGGCCCGGACGCCGGTGGAAGAACTGGCCGGCGTATGGGTGCACGAGGTGTCGCACCTGCTGCGCGACCATCACGGGCGCAGCGACCGGGTCGCGCGGGAGCGCGGGCTCGTCGGCCCGGGCGAACGGCTGCGGATGAACATCGCCGCGGACTGCGAGATCAACGACGATGTGTACGGTGACGGGCTGGCCCGGCCCGAGGGCGCCGTCGATCCGAGGTCCCTGGGGCTGCCCGAAGGGGAGCTCATGGAGGACTACTTGCGTCTGTTCCGGCTCGGGCCGCGGACCCAGGGCCTGGTGTGGCTGGACTGCGGCAGTGGTGCCGACGGGCTGGAACGGGAGTGGGAACTGGGGCCGGAGGGCGCGCACGGGCTCAGTGAGCAGGAGCGGGACGCGGTCCGGTTCCGGGTGGCGCAGGGCATCACGGGCCGGCCCGGGGACGCTCCGAAGGGCTGGCGACGGTGGGCGGACGAGGCGTTCCACCCGCCGCAGCCGTGGCGGGAGTTGCTGGGTGCGGCGGTCCGTTCGGCGGTATCCGGCGCCGGTGCCGGTGAGGACTACACGTACGGCCGGCCGTCGCGGCGGTCGGCCGGGGTGCCTGGTGCGCTGTTGCCCAGCCTCCGGCACAGGCCGCCCAGGGTCTCCGTGGTCGTCGACACCTCCGCGTCGGTCAGCGACGCGGAACTGGGCAGCGCGCTGCTGGAGGTCGCGGCGATCTCCCGGGCGGTCGGGGGCCGCCGTGACCTGATCACCGTGGTGTCGTGCGACGCGGCGGCCCGGGCCGTGCATCCGCTGTGCCGTGCCGAGGGCATCCCCCTGATCGGCGGTGGGGGTACGGATCTGCGCACGGGCTTCGCCACGGCGCTCCGGGCCCGGCCCCGGCCGGATGTCGTCGTGATCCTGACCGACGGGCAGACGGCCTGGCCGGACACGCGGCCGCCGTGCCGGACGGTGGTGGGGCTCTTCCCCCGGCAGTGGCCGGACCGGTCGTGGGACGAGGACGATCCCGGGTACGTACCGGACGTGCCTCCCGCGTGGGCGCGGGTGGTCGACATCGGGTCGGCTGCCGCCGCTCGGTGAGACGCGGACGCACTCTCAATGTGCACGGCGCGGCGGTTCCTTCGCCGAGGTCAACCCCCTCCAGCGGATCTGGTGTCACGCCAACGTCGCCGGTCGGCACGCGGTCGCGACGCCTGCGGTGGCCATGGAGACCTACGGCAAGGCTCTGCTGGGGGCAGAGGAGCGGATCACGCCGTTCGTATGACTCCACTCCGCTGGGTCCGTGCTGGATCCCTGTGTACGGCGCCCGCTCCCGCGAACCGGGGCGGGCGTCGTCGCCGCGTGGGCAGGGAAGGGTCTTTCGTTCCTCACGAACGCGCGACGTACAGGGCCATGACGACGAGCGCGAAGGCGAGGACCAGGGATCCGACGAGTGCGTTGCGCACGGAACGGCGTCTCCGGACGGTGCGCCCTCGGGGAGGGGAGCCGGAGGCCACGGCAACGCTTCCGTCCTTCCCCGGCGGCTGCCGCGTGGCGACGGCCGGGTAGGGCGCCGTGCGGGCCCTGAATACCGCGATCGTGGCACCGGTGCGCAAGGACTCCCCCGGGCGGTGGTACATGGCCCGCAGGACTCCACGAACCGGTGAGGTGATCAGGTACTCGACGCGGTCCGCGACCACCTCGAGCAGGGGGTCGTCGAGAGCGACCGCCTCGCCCGCCCTCTTGCGCCGGCGGACCACCGTCACATTCCGTAGGCCGTTCTGCCAGCCGGCGGGGACCGTGGGCATGAAGAGCGTGTCGTAGCCGGAGACGACGCCGAAGCGGGCCCTGACCGTTCTGGCCTTTCGCGACGGTCGTTCTCCGGCGTCGGGCGGGGCGGGTGAAGCGGCGTTGCGGGGCCCTGGTTCGACGGGCACCGGTGGTGGAGGAGCCACCACCTCCGTGGTCAGGGCCCTGGTCCGCGCGGCCTGTTCGGTGATCAGGTCGGTGACCGCGGGCGGGAGCCATATCGTGGTGGTACCGGCGTGCGCGGCGCAGTGGTCCAGGATCTCCCGGACGCCGGGCCGTTTGCCCGGGGCCTTGGCCAGTCCCGCCGCGACCAGTGGGGCGAGCTCGGGGGGAACGCCGATCAGATCGGGTTCGTCGTGGACGACACGGTAGACGACGGACGCGGTCGGGCCGTCACCGAACGGGCCGTGCCCGGTGGCGGCATAGGCCAGCACGGCGGAGAGGCAGAACACGTCGCTGGCCATCGTGGCCTCGCGGCCCTGGAGTTGCTCGGGGGACATGAAGGACGGCGTGCCGATCACTCCGGTCTGGGTGACGCGCGAGGTGGCGTCCAGCGCGCGGGCGATCCCGAAGTCGATGACGCGGGGGCCGTCGTCGGCGAGGATCACGTTCGCGGGCTTGAGGTCGCGGTGCACCACACCGCAGCCGTGGATGGCGCCCAGCCCCTCGGCCAGACCGGCGCCGAGCACGGCGACCGTGGCGGCGGGCAGCGGACCGCAGCGACCGACCGCGTACCGTAAGGACGGTCCCGGGATGTACGACGTGACCAGCCACGGCGGGTCGGCGTCGGTGTCCGCCTCCACCACTTGCGCGGTGTAGAAGCCGTTGACACGGCTGGCGGCGTCGACCTCCTGGGCGAACCGCCTGCGGAACACCGGGTCCTCGGCGAGCTCCGGCCGTACCAGCTTCACCGCGACCGTCCGGCCGCCGCGGGAACGCCCGAGGAAGACCTGCCCCATTCCCCCGCTGCCCAGGCGCGCCACCAGCCGGTACGATCCGACCACCCGTGGATCAGCGGACAGCAAAGGTCTCATCAAGCTCATCAGGTCGCGCCCCCGTTGCGACGACACTCAACCGCTTCTTCGATGCTGGCAACAAATTGTCCGCCTGTGAAGCATCACGACCCGATACAGGCCACCCAGGTCACGCTGGGATCGTCCGGTTCCGGTCGCGTGGGACGACCGGTCACAGCGTGGCGGCGCGCCCGCGCACCAGGAGGTTCTGGGTGCCCAGGCCGATCGCCAGATACGCGTACAGCGACGCGGTCCCCAGCAGCCCGGCCCCGGCGGCGTGGTCGATCCACAGGCCCAGCCCGAAGTGCGCGCCCACTGATGCCAGCCACAGCCCGGTGGTGGCCGCCGTTCCCTTGCGCAGCACCGCGCCCTCGGGGTCGCGCCAGACCCGCACGGTCCGCGCCCTGATCGCGCCGGAGCCCGCCGCGACGGCCAGGCTCACCACGAGGAGGGCCACGGGCAGCGCGGTCAGGGGATGGTCCTTGACGACCGAGGCGACACCGAAGGCGATGCCCGCGACGCCCAGTACGCCGAAGACCACCGGGGCGACCAGTGAACCGACACGCCGCACTGGACGCGTGCGCAACTGCCGTACCACCACCAGGCCGACGACCGCCACGGCCGCGACCAGCGCGGCATCACCCTGCGAATTCCGCATGCCGACTTCCCCGTGTCCCCATGTCCCCGTGAACGGCACGGCATTGCGCTCGTGCCACAGCCCCCCTGCCACTCCATTGTGCGTGACGTTCACTGGAGCATGATCAGCAGGCCCGGGGACGGGCAAGGCGCGCGACGCCGCGACGGGGACGGTGAGGGGGGCTCTACTTCTCGGCCGCCGGCCGGTAGGTGCACACGTGCACGCCCGTGCCGCTGGTGACCGTGGAGACCAGCTCCAGCGCGCGCAGCGCTCCGTCGCCAGGGAAGATCGTCTTTCCGCCGCCGAGGAGCACCGGCATGATCATGAGCCGGAGTTCGTCGACCAGGTTCTCCCGGAGGAGGGTCCGGACGAGGGTGGGGCTGCCCATGACGAGCAGGTCGCCACCTTCGGCCGCGCGGAGTTCGCGGATGCGGGTGAGCACCTGGTCGCCGGGGATACGGGTGGTGTTGTGCCAGGCGAGCTGGTCGTCGCGCAGGGTGTGGCTGACGACGTGCTTGGGGATGGCGTTCATCCGGTCGGCGAACGGGTCGCCCGCGCGCTCCGGCCAGGCGGCCGCCATCGTCTGCCACGTACGGCGGCCGAACAGCAGCGCCTCCGCCTTCGTCAGGGCGTCCGCGAAGGCGCCGCCCACCGTCTCCGGGTCGAAGAACGGATGCGACCAGCCGCCGTGGGCGAACCCGCCGTCGGTGTCCTCCTCGGGCCCGCCCGGTGCCTGCACGACGCCGTCCAGGCTGATGAACTCGCTCACCACGATGCGCACGACTCGCTCCTCGTCCTCGATCCACACGGGCCGCGGCAGCCGCCGCACGCCTCTTGAGAGATCGTCGCATCGACCACTGACAATGCCCCTGCGCGACGGACTGCGGTGGGGGACGAGCCGTCAGGAGAGGTTCTTCTCCAGCGCGGCGAGGTAATTGCGCATGAGGTGGTCCCGGATCCCGTCGCTCGCGGGTGCGAACGCGTCGGCCGTCAGGCCCTTGGCCCGGTCGGTGAGGCCTCCGAGCAACGACATCGACTCATGGATCTTTCCTCCGGAGTCGATGTACCGCAGGGTGTCGACATGGGTGAAAGCCGGTTCCGGTGGCAGCTGCGGCACGATGTCGTTGTTGTTCACGAAGCGGTACAGGCGCTGTTTGAAGCCCTTGTTGCAGGCCGCCGCCAGGAGACGGTCACAGGTCCGGGGCTGACCGAAGGTGACGACACCGTCCGCCAGCAGACGGGGGTCCTCCAGATACAGCCGCGCTCCGGCGAGCATCGCCAGAGCACCGCCCAGGCTGTGCCCGGTGAACCACAGGGTCTGCCCGTTGCTCCGGAGCTCCTCCAGCGTCTTCTTCACCGACGGGAAGACGGAATCCAGCGCCTGGGCGAACCCGTAGTGGACGTACCCGGTCTTCGCGGGCCCCGGCCAGGGCGGAGTGCCGGCGTCCGAGAGCCAGTCGCGGATCTGGGCCGGCTCCGTACCCCGGAACGCCGTGATGATCATCTGATCGCTGGCCATGGTGAACGCCTGGGTGTCCTCCAGCGGGAACGGAGGAGTGAACCGCGTCTTGTGGTGCCGCACTTGATCGAAGCCCCATTGCCGGGCCAGTCCCTCGATCGTGGCCTCGTCCTTGTAGGACAGATCGGACGCCCGGGCGAGCCAGTAGGCGTGAGCAAGGCTGTAGGACCGGGCACGGTGGTCGATCGTGGCGGGTACGGGCACGGTGGAGTCCTCTCTTCCGCGCGGTGAGAGCGGTGAAGGCGGTGAAGGCGGACGGACGCACACACTCGTAGCCACAAGGCATCCGATCCAAAGGGCACGTGCGCCACCTTCACTCGAAATGCTGCATCTACGGACGTTCTCAGCGTGGCCGGGGCCCGGCAACCTGCCGGGTGGTTCCGGTGACCGTTTCCGGCCTCGGCATAGGCTCGGCCCATGCCGATCGAGAACGACTCACCGAGCGCCGCCAAGCAGTGGCAGGAGTGCACCGACGTCCACGACTTCCTGGAACAGGTCCGTCTGCGGCCCGGTATGTGGCTGCCCGGTGGGTCCCTCCGGACACTCCAGTCGATGCTCGTCGGGTACCGGGTCGCTCTCGGCGTGCACGCCGTCGACGAGCCCTTCGACTTCTGGCACGGCGGGAAGTTCAGTCAGTGGCTCGACGGGCGCATCGGCGTCGGCGCTCTCGGCTGGGCGGCCGCCGTCGAGCGCGAGACCCCCGCCGGCTCGACACCGGTCGAGGAGTTCTTCCGGCTGCTGGACGAGTACCGGCGCGCGGCACCGCCCGCGCCGGGCGACGGACCGCAGGAGCCCGCCGCGGCCACGGCGCCGGCCGGTCCGCCCGGCGGGATCGCGTTCATGGCGAACACGTTCGTCACGCTGTTCTGGCGTCGGCGACTGCTCGACGAGGCCACGGCGGGGCTCGAACGGGACGGCTACCGGATCGTACGACTGACGGCGGGCGACTGGTCCACCGAGAAGGACATGCACTGCGGCACCGCGGACGCTCTGGGCTTTCCCGACTACTACGGCCACAACCTCGACGCACTCGACGACTGTCTCGGTGACGTGGCCTGCCTCGGCCCGTACGACGGCTCACCGGAGGGCGCCGGGCTGGTGCTCGTCCTCACCGACTACGACCGGTTCGCCGCCGCTTGTCCCGACGTCGCCCACGCCGTTCTGGATCTGATCGCCGGTCAGGCCCGCCGCGCGTCCGTGCTCCGGCGCCGGGTGGTCTGCCTGGTGCACAGCAATGACCCCGGCATTCGCTTCGATCCCGTCGGGGCGATGCCGGTCCTCTGGAACGACAAGGAATGGCTCGACGCCGCTCGCCGATGAGACCGGGGACGGCCCGCGTCGTCACTCGGCGACAGCGTTGGGTGTCCGGCCCTGCTCGGTCCGGAGGAGGCGCTCGGCCTGCATGCGGGCCACCGACAGGAGGGCCTGCGAACTGTCCCGGTTCCTGTCCGCTTCCTGGTAGGTGAGGCCGGCGACGGCCGTGCCCACACGTACCGTCAGCGTGATGCTCGGCCCGGCGTAGGGGGCTCTCGGGTGGGCGAAGGCCGCGCTCTCGTCGCCGACGCGGGGCATGGAGAGCGCGCTGCCCTGGTGCGACCGGGAGGTGGTCAGGTTCCGGTAGGCGGTCTCCGACGTCCGGCGGTCGGAGTAGGCGGTCAGGGCGATGTCGACGACGCCGGCATCGCCCTGGGGCCGGTACTGCGCCATGCCCCGGCTCCTGTGGAGCGTGCAGTTCTCCTGCTGTTCGCCGTCCGTCCGGCATCGCTCCGCCTCCGGTACGTCCCGGACGGTGAGCGGCACCAGCCCGGCACGCCAGCCCGTCGGCATGCTCTGGAGGTCGGGCAGCGCGCGCCGCAGGGCCTGGGCGTCGAGGACCGTGTCCGGAGCGGCGGGGGCTTCGCTCCCCGCGGGCTTCGCGGTTCCCGCGGCGGCGGGACGGTCCGCGTCGCGCGCGTCCGTCCCGCCGCCGCAACCGGCCGTGGCCCCCAGCATCAACGCGGCGGCAAGGGCCTGGGCCCGGCCGCCGTTTCGTGTCCCCCACCGCACGGCGCGCACGTCTTTCCTCCAGTTCTCCCACTACGAAAGGATCATCCTCTCAGGGGGGCGGGGGATGTGATCGTTCAGGCCGTGGGGCCCGGGAGGTCCACGGTGTCGAGGGACGCGCGGGGGTGGGGGATCACGGCCTCCGCGCCCTGGCGCAGGGAGACGGTGCGCTCCGGAGCGGGGACGCGGATGCCCTCGGCACGGTAGCGCCTGTGGAGGCGCTTGATGAACTCATGTTTGATGCGGTACTTGTCGCTGAATTCGCCGACGCCGAGGATCACCGTGAAGCCGATCCGGGAGTCGCCGAAGGTGTGGAAGCGGACGGCCGGCTCATGGTCGGGGACGGCGCCGGGCACCTCCTTCATCACGTGCTCGGCGACCTCGATGGTGATCTTCTCGACGTGCTCGAGGTCGCTCTCGTAGCCGACGCCCACCTGGACGGTGACGGACAGCTTCTGCTCGGGGCGGGTGAAGTTGGTCATGTTGGTGCCGGCGAGCTTGGCGTTCGGGATGATGACCCGGTTGTTGTTGAGCTGCTCCACCACCGTGTTGCGCCAGTTGACGTCGACGACATAGCCCTCCTCACCGCTGCTGAGCCGGATGTAGTCACCGGGCTGGACGGTCTTGGAGACGAGGATGTGCACGCCCGCGAACAGGTTCGCCAGGGTGTCCTTCAGCGCGAGGGCGATCGCGAGACCGCCCACGCCGAGGGCGGTGAGCAGCGGGGCTATGGATATGCCGAGGGTCTGGAGGACGACGAGGAAGCCCATCGCCATCACCACGATCCGCGTGATGTTGACGAATATGGTGGCCGATCCGGCCACGCCGGACCTGGACTGCGCCACGGACCGCACCAGGCCGCCGACCACGCGGGCGGCGGTGAGGGTCGCGGCCACGACGATGGACGTCGTCAGGGTCTCGTTGACGATGTGTCCGACCGGACGGTTCAGCGGAAGGGCCGCGGCCGCCGCGGCCAGGCCGCCCGCCACCGCGGACCACGGGGCGATCGTGCGCAGGATGTCGACGATGATGTCGTCGCCCTCCCACTTGGTCCGCAGGGCCCGCTCGGCGAGCCAGCGCAGGACCACCCGCAGGACGAGGGCCGCGGCGAGGCCGACGGCCACCCAGATTCCCGCGACGATGGCGTCGTGCAAAGTCAGCGTCCGGTTCATCGACGTCCTCCCTCGGCTCCGGAGAGCGGAGCGACGGCGTCCCACGCCACTGCCGGAGATGGAGATCCGGAGTAACGATTCATCAAGTTGTACCTGCCTGTCCCGAAATCACGGTCGCGCCGGGTCCGGAGACGGCCCGGCGCGATCATTCATCCTGCACCACGGGGGTACCGGCCCCGCACGCCCGGGTGGGGTAAACGGAAGATCGTTTGCCGTCGGCCGGGGTCAGTTGACGACCGTGTCCACCAGCAGCATCACGGCCACCGCGAGGGCGAAGAAGCCCACGACGCCGCCGCAGCCCCTGGCGAGCACGGGGCGCACCAGCCCGCCCGGGCGGCCCTGCGCCGTACGGCACGCGGAGAGGCGGGCCAGCAGTGCCGCCGGAACGACGAGCGCCGTAACGGCCAGCCACCACCACACGTAGGTCTCGGGCGCGCCGACGGCCCCGGCGCCCGCCCACGCCGCCACAGCCGTCGCGCCCACGGCCGCGCCCGCCACCACGGCGGCTCCGGCGGGCGTCCACCACCAGGCGTCGCCGCCCCTCCCCCGGGTGCCCACCCGGTGCGCCAGGGCGGCGGCGGGCATGACGAGCAGCGGGGCGAGGATCGCGGAGAGGACCGCCAGGATGCCCAGCCAGAGCGGCAGGAAGAGAACGGGGAGCGCGGGGCTGCCGGCGTCGGGGGCGAGATGCGTGATGCCCCACAGGAACAGGACGGTCGCCACGAGCGATATCTCCACGACCAGCCCCGCCCACGAGGCGGCGACCGCCGACCACGTCCATACGCTACGACCTGCTGTTCTCGGGTGCACGCACCCATGATGCGCGGCCCGTTCGGGCACCCGGGCGCCGGGGCGCCCACAGCGGTCGGTCGTCAGGTCAGCGCGGCCACCGTGACCGCGGCCAGCGCCGCCACCGCCGCCCCCAGCGCGGCGGCGGGCCCGGGGCCGAGGTGCAGGGCGGCGCCGCACAGGGCTCCCGTGAACATCGCGGCGAGGGAGGCGAGACGGCGTACCGTGGGCGCGCCGAACGGGTCGTCGGCGAGGCCGGTGATCGTGAAGGTGAGCACGGTGGTCTTCAGGTCGGGCACGGCGATCCTGCGGACGACAGCGTTCTGCATCCCCATGCCACAGGCGAGGAGTGCGATGAGCGCTGCCTGTACGCCGCCACCGCGGTGACCGGTCGTGAGGACCACGGCGAGCGCCGCCGCGACGAGGGTGGTGTGGGCGGCGGTGACGGAGACGAACAGCCGTCCGTGGGAGGCGATCCGGCCGGCCACACGCCCGGTCACCCATGCCCCCGCGATGAAGGAGCCGACGGCCAGCAGGGAGTGGCGGGCCGACAGATCGGTGGCACCGGCCAGGGCGAAGCCGAGGAAGACGACGTTTCCCGTCATATTGGCGACGAAGACATGGCCCAGTCCGAGGAAGCTCACGGCGTCGACTATTCCGCTGACGACCGTCAGCAGGACGAGGAGGGCGGGCAGGGCGCCGTACCGGTTGGTGCCGTCCGGGAAGAGCCGCTCGGCGGCCCGGTGCAGCATCTTCGTCATACGGTGTCCTCGGCCGGAGCCCGGTGCGGTGCGGTGCACACACGGCGGAGGCGCGCGCTCCGCTCGCGCCGAGCACGATAGCGGAGCCGGGCCGGGGATCCCGGTTCATCTCCGGCGGCGCGATCGGGCCGTCACGGAAGCCGTCGCGGAAGCCGTCACAGAATGCGCTTGATCTCGCCCCGGACCCGGTAGAACCCGCCGGACGCGGGCGACAGCGCCTCGACGACGTAGCGAGCGCCCGGCAAGCGTACGGCTCGCGGGAACTGGACGTTCCACGTGGGGTCGTAGCCATCGGAGACCACGTGGACGCGCAGCCGTCCGCCCTGCTGGACGCATTCGACGACGATGCCGCCGACGGGCACCGCCGACACGGTCCGGACCGTGGTGGCGGGCGCGTACGTCGGCAGGGCGGCGGCCGACTTGATGTCGAGCGGCGTAGGCACGGTACCGGACTGGGCGGCCGCGATGGCAGCCTCGCTCGCGTCGACGCACACCAAGGAGCCGTCGGTGGTGACCATGTACAGCTTCTCGTCGAGGTACTGCATGGACAGGGCCGAGCCGCTGCCCGTGCCGAGCTTCCACAGTCGTGTGCCGTCCGCGGCGAAGCAGTAGACGGAGGAGGACGAGTCGCCCGCGAAGACGTAGCGGCCGCCCGGGGCGGTCGCGCAGGAGTAGACGGCCGAGTCGCAGGCGTACGTGGCCTCTATGGCGCCGTCGGACTTGGCCAGGCGCTGGACGACGGTGCGGTTGGTGCCCGCGTAGACGGCGTGGTCCTCCTGCCAGCCGAAGAGCACCGCGCCCGTGGTGCGGGTGTGCCACAGCTCGCCGCCGCCGTCCTGGGCGTAGGCCGTGACGCCGGCGCTGTGGCCGTGGTAGACGGCACGCGCGTCGCGGCGGACCATCCAGGCGTGGGAGCCGGTGCTCCTGCGCGACCACTGGTGCTCGTCCTCGTGGTCGATGACCGTCAGCCCGCCGTCGCGGTCGGCGACGTTGAGGATGCCCTCGTGGATGTCGAGCCAGAAGATGTCGACGTCGGAGGCGATCTGGTAGGCGGCGAAGGGCAGCTTGGCCGAGAGGTCGTAGACGGTGCCGTCGTCGCAGCCGGCGTAGATCCAGAAGTCGTCCGCGACGAGGCACTTGACGCCGTCGGGGAGCCGGTAGCGGGCGAGGACCTCGCCGTCGTGGCCGAGGGTGTAGACGTCGCCGTTCTGGTTGCCGACCCAGCAGCGGTCCTCGTCGATGTGGATGCCGAACGCCGGGGCGCCCGTGCGGAACCGCCACAGCACCGGCGCCACGGCCCGGGCGGTGGAGGGCGCGGAGGCGACCTGGCGTCGGGTCACCGCGCGGGCGGCGCGGCCGCCGGGCACGGCGGGGGCGTAGCCCTTGCGGACCTTCTCGCCGACCTTCTTCGCCGCGGCGGCCCGGGCCCGCTCGGCGCTGGGGAAGGTGGAGATCTGGATCTGGCCCGCGGCGCCGATGCGTCCGTAGCGGACCGTCACGCTCGTCGCGTCGACCGTCACCTCGTAGAACTTGTGCGCCCCGCCACCCGCCTGGGACAGCTCCAGGTAGGTGGTCGTCCTGGTTCCGGACATGGCTCGGCCCCTCTCCCCGCCGGTCACGGTGACCGGCTGTCAGCTGGGAGAAACGCTAGGGCCGACCACTGACAATCGGCCCTGGGCCGCGGGGCGGGCGGCTCCGGGCCGCCCCTCGACAGCGCTGTCGCCATTCCGGCGTCCGCGCGCGACGCGCGAGCCTCCGTGGACGCTTCAGACTCTCCTCCCCCACCGTCCCGTTACGGGTTCTCCCTCGATCGGGCGAAGACCACCCGATGGACTTCCAGGCTCCACTGAGCCCGCACTAGGGTTCGGGAACCCCACGGATTCCCGGCGATGACGCGGCAGCGCGTCGGAAAGGGGGAGGCACTGTGTCCGTATACAAGTACCGGTGCGATAAATGCGGTATCACCTGGGACGAGGTCTCCACGAAGCACCAGGCCGAACTGGAGCGCGACCAGCACCGCAGGGAAGCGCACGGGGGCGGGGCCCCCGACGGCGACAGGATCGAGGGCGCCGACCCGGGTTCATGGCCCTCCGCGAGCACGCTGATAGTGACGCTGGTCGCCGTCGTGCTGCTCCTGGCCTACAGCCGCCGCTAGGTCCCGCGCCCGCCCCACCGGAGGATGGGCCACGCCGCACAGCGCCCCTTATCGCCATATAAACGTCATACAGACTTAGGCTCTCGCCATGGTCAAGATGACGGGGCTCCTCAAGCGGCTGGCGCTCGGCCGGGCCATGCGCAGCGAGGAACTGCACGAGACACTGCTGCCCAAGCGGCTCGCCCTGCCCATCTTCGCCTCCGACCCGCTGTCCTCCGTGGCCTACGCCACCCAGGAGATCCTCCTCGTCCTCACCCTCGGCGGCATGGCGTATCTGCACTTCACGCCGTGGATCGCGGCCGCGGTGGTGGCGCTGATGGCGGTGGTGGTGCTCTCCTACCGCCAGGTGGTGTACGCCTATCCGAGCGGTGGCGGCTCCTACGAGGTGGTCTCGACGAACCTCGGTGACGCGGCCGGTCTGGTGGTCGCCGCGTCGCTGCTGGTCGACTATGTGATGACGGTCGCGGTGTCCGTCGCGTCCGGGGTCGACAACACCATCTCGGCGGTGCCGGAGCTGGCGGAGTACCGGGTGCTGATGGCGGTCGGGTTCGTCGCGCTGCTCACCGGGGTGAACCTGCGGGGGATGCGCGAGTCCGGGCAGGCCTTCGCCGCGCCCACGTACCTCTTCATCACCGCCGTGCTGATCATGGTGGTCACCGGGCTGTTCCGCTACACGGTGGGCCGTCCTCCGGTGTCCGAGAGCGCCGGGTTCGGAGTCACCGCCGACCCCCGGGACGCGGGGCTGGCGGGCTTCGCCCTGGTCATGCTGTGTCTGCGCGCCTTCTCCAGCGGCTGTACGGCCCTGACCGGCGTGGAGGCGATCTCCAACGGCGTACCGGCCTTCCGCAAGCCCAAGTCGAGGAACGCGGCCACCACGATGAGCGTCATGGGCATCATCGCGGTGGCCATGTTCGTGGGGGTGACCGCCCTCGCGCTGATCACCAAGGTGCACATCACCGACGACTCCTGCCGGCTCACCGGCCTGCCCGGCGGCTGCGGCTCGTACACACAGCGCACCGTGATCGCCCAGCTCGCCGCGGCCGTGTTCGGCGGGGAGAACAGCGCCGGTTTCTACGTCGTGCAGGCCGCCACCGCGCTGGTGCTGATCCTGGCCGCGAACACCGCCTTCAACGGCTTCCCGCTGCTGGCATCGATCCTGGCCCAGCACCGTTATCTGCCACGCCAGTTGCACAACCGGGGCGACCGGCTCGCGTTCTCCAACGGCATCATCGCGCTGGCCCTGGCCGCGGGGCTGCTGCTGTGGTTCTACCGCGCGGACGTCACCAGCCTGATCCACCTCTACATCCTGGGCGTCTTCACGTCCTTCACCCTCTCCCAGACCGGTATGGTCCGGCACTGGAACCGTGAACTGCGCACGGAGACCGACCCCGTGAGGCGCCGGCGCGGGCAGGTGGCCCGGGTCATCAACGCGTCCGGTGCCGTCGTCACCGGGCTCGTCCTCGTCATCGTGCTGGCCACCAAGTTCACCCAGGGCGCCTGGCTGGCCGTCGTCGCCGCGATCGTGCTGTGGGTGATGATGCGGGGAATCCGCCGCCACTACGACGCCGTCGCCGCCGAGCTCGCCGTCGCCGATCCGCGCGCCGAACTCGTCCACCCTTCCCGGGTGCTGGGCATCGTCCTGATCTCCACCCTCCACAAGCCGACCCTGCGCGCCCTCGCCTACGCCCGCGCCTCCAAACCGGACCATCTGGAGGCCCTGACCGTCGCGGTGGACCGGGACGAGACGAAGTCCCTCGAACGGCAGTGGGAGGAGCTCGACACCGACGTACCGCTGAAGGTGATCGCCTCCCCGTACCGCGAGATCACCCGGCCCGTCGTCGAGTACGTCCGCTCCGTGCGGCGCGAGAGCCCGCGCGACGTGGTCGGGGTGTTCATCCCCGAGTACGTCGTGGGGCACTGGTGGGAGCACCTGCTGCACAACCAGTCCGCGCTCTGGCTCAAGAGCCGGCTGTTGTTCACCCCCGGCGTCATGGTCACCAGCGTGCCCTGGCAGCTCACCTCGGCCGGTCACGCCGACCACCCCGCCCGCCGCGCTCCCGGCGCCACCCGCCGCGGCGAGCCCGCCCCCGCGCACCAGCACCACCGGAGCGGCGCCTCCACAGGCACCTGACCCTCAACCTCCTTCCAGGTCAGGGGCATTGTCACGGCACGAGCACCGACTTAGCCATGCCTGAGCAGTCGGCGGGTGGCGGGCACACCACGACGGAAGGGGCGGCGGCATGAGCGAGCCGGACGACCACGGACAGCGCATGGCGGCCGACGAGGACCACCAGGGCATCGTGCTGCGGCTGGCCTTCGGCCGGATGGCGGCCCAGACCATGGGCGCGGCGACCCGGCTGGGGGTCTTCGACCTCATCGGCGCCGGCGAACGCACGGCCGACTCCCTCGCCGGGGCCCTCGGCACCCGGCCCCGGGCCATGTACCGGCTGCTGCGCGCGCTGGCGGCCCTGGGGCTGCTCGCCGAGAGGACGCCGGGCATCTTCACGACGACACCGGCGGGCGACCTGCTGCGGTCCGGCACCCCCGGCTCCCTTCTCTCCGTGGCCCGGATGTTCACCGAACCCACGCTGCTGCGCGGCTGGGACCTCCTGGAGGAGAGCGTACGGACGGAACAGCCCTCCTTCGACACCGTCTTCGGCACGGACTTCTTCGGGCACCTCAAGAAGCACCCGGAGCTCTCGGCCGAGTTCAACGCCGCGATGAGCCAGGCCACCCGGACGGCCGCCGACGCCATCCCCCACCACTACGACTTCGGCCGGTTCGGCACCGTCGTGGACGTGGGCGGCGGTGACGGGACCCTCCTCGCCGCCGTCCTGCGCGCCCACCCCGGGCCGCGCGGCGTCGTCCACGACAGCGCAGAGGGCCTCGCGCAGGCCGCCGACCGCTTCGCCCGCGACGGTCTCACCGACCGCGTCACCCTGGAGGCCGGCGACTTCTTCGCCTCGGTCCCGGCGGGCGGCGACCTCTACCTGCTCAAGAGCGTCATCCACGACTGGGACGACGAGCGGTGCGCGACCATCCTGCGCCACATCCGCGCGGTCATCCCCGACGACGGCGCCCTGCTGCTGGTCGAGCCGGTCCTGCCGGCCACCGTGCCCGGGGACGGCTCCCCCCTGCCGTATCTCACCGACCTCAACATGATGGTGAACGTCGGCGGACGCGAGCGCACCGCGGACGACTTCTCCGCGCTGTGCGGCGCGGCCGGTTTCGCCCTCCGCGCCATCACTCCGCTCCCCCGCCCGATCAGGTACCAGCTCATCGAGGCCACACCCGTCTGACCCGGGCCGGGGCGCGGGGGGCGCGGGGCGCGGGGGTGCGGAGGCGCGACCGCGGGAACGAGCACACCGACGCGGGCGGAATCGTCTACACCCCGGTAGACAGTCACCGCGTTTGTCGGCATGCTTGACATCTGCCGGGGCGCCGCGGTCGGCCGTGCCCGTACGTCCTCCTGAAAGGGCCCGTGCCGTTGTCCCCCTCCTCGCTCGTGACGGCCTCACCGCTGGCCGTCAACGTCCTCGACGCCCAGTCGCTCCTCACCGCCTTCGGAGTGCTCGGGGTCGGCATCGTGCTGTTCGCCGAGACGGGACTGCTGATCGGGTTCTTCCTGCCCGGTGACTCCCTGCTGTTCACGGCGGGCCTGCTGTGCACGGGAGCCTCGGGCACGGGCGTGCGGCTGTCGCTGGTGCCGCTGCTGATCTCGGCCGCCGTGGGCGCGCTCGCCGGGTCGCAGTGCGGCTATCTGCTGGGCCGGAAGGCGGGCGGCGCCCTGCTCGCCCGCAGCCGCTCGGCGCGCCTGCGTGAGGGGGCGGCGCGGGCGGAGGACCTCCTCCAGCGCTACGGGTACGCGAAGGCCATCGTGCTGGCCCGTTTCGTGCCCGTGGTGCGCACGGTGCTCAACCCCATGGCGGGCGCCCTGCGGGTGCCCGCGCGCACCTTCGCCGTGTGGCAGGTGGCCGGCGGCCTGGTGTGGACGACGGGGCTGACGCTGGGCGGCTACGCGCTCGGTTCGTCCATCCCGAACGTCGACCGCTATCTCCTCCCGGCCATCGCCGTGATCGTCGGAGTGTCGCTCGTGCCGGTCGCGGCCGAGCTGTACCGGTCCCGCCGGACGGCGGCGCGGCGGCGGAACGAGGCGGAGAGCCGGTAACGCGTTCAGAGTGTGCGTTCCACGCTCCACAGCGGGAGGCGCGCGAAGAAGGTCACGGCCTCCTCGCGCCAGTGGGCGCTCCATGAGGCGGCCTCGGCGGAGGCTTCCTCGGCGTAGCGGCGCATGTCCGCGCGGAGCTTCTCCTCGACGCCCCGGTGCCGGGCGATCTCGCGGACGCGGTCGACGGTCGCGGCCGTGCCGTGGGGGTCGCCCAGCGCGGATTCGACGACGGCTCGTTCGTCGTCGACGGCGGCGGCCAGGACGGCGCGGAGGGCGTAGCTGCGGCGGCCGGAGCGGAGGTCGGAGCCCGAGGGCTTGCCGACGACGCGCTCGTCGCCGAACAGGTCGAGGTAGTCGTCGCGCATCTGCTCGTAGATGCCCACCAGCGTGGCGTAGCGGCGCAGCCGTCCGTCGTGGTGGGCGGGGTCCTCGCCCGCGGCCAGGAGGCCCAGTCGCAGGGGCGCGAGGATGGAGTAGCGGGTGGTCTTGTAGTCGGTGACGGTGTGGAGGAGTTCCTCGCTGGGGAGTGCCTCGAAGTCCCGTTCCAGGTCGATGATCTGGCCGGTGACCGTGTCCGCAGCCGCGTCCGACTGCACCCGCAGCATGGCCAGGCGCGGCTCAGCGGGGATGCCGGCGTCCATGAGGACGCGCAGGGACAGGAAGGCGGCGAGGTCGCCGGCCAGGACGGCGAGGCCCAGCGCGGTCTGTTCGTGCTGCGGGAACTCCTCGCGGTAGGCGTAGTACGTCGACGGGCCGCCGCGGCGGACGGGGGCGTCGTCGATGATGTCGTCGTGGATCAGCCCATGGGTCTGGAGCAGTTCGACGCTGAGGGCGGCCTCGTCGAGGCCGGGCACGTCGTCGGTGGTGACGAGCCGGGCGGCCTCGTACAGGAGGGCGACGCGCAGGCGTTTCCCGCCGCGCAGGGAGAGGTCGCGCAGGAGTTCCAGGCAGCGGGGGGTGAAGCGGCTCAGCGCCGGTGTGCCGAGGTCGTCCGCCAGCGAGTCGAAGTATGTCTCGAACCGGGCGTTGAACCTGTGCCGGTGTGCGGAGACGCGTTCGAGGGCGGTGGCCGTGGCGGTGTCGTTCATGAACGACATTGTCCGCGAGTGCGGGGCATGCCCCGCACTCGTCCGGCGACCGCCGGGCCCGGCGGGGGCGGTCAGTAGGCGGAGGCGGGGGCGTACGGCCCGTAGGCGTTGTCGTGCGGCTTGCTGTCACTGGCCAGGAACACCAGCAGGACGATGGTTCCGACGAACGGGATCAGGCTGAGCAGCAGCCACCAGCCGGTGCGGTCGGTGTCGTGCAGCCTGCGGACGCTGACGGCGAGGGCGGGCAGGAGCACGGCGAGGCTGTAGAGGAGCCCGAGGACGGGGCTCGTGCCGAGCGCGGAGTCGACGATGGACAGCACGATGCCGATGATGAAGTTGATCAGGGTGAACATCCAGAACTCCGGGCGGCGCGCCCGCCCGCTGAACGTCGCGTATCGCTTGAGCACGTCCACGTACCAGTGCACTGTGTCCCCCTGGAAGCGCGACGGGCACGGTCCTCGTCGACCGGGCACTCATGCCGAACGTAGGGGGCCCCGGGGGGTTGGTCAATGGCACCACCGGACCGGCGGCACGCCGTCGCACGCTCCGGCGCGTGCTCACCGCTGGCGCTCGCCCGAGGCGAAGCGGGAGACGATCAGGGCGACGATGATGATGACACCGTTGAGGAACTGGTTCCACAACGGGGGGACGCCCGCGAGGGTCATGACATTGCCGACGAGCTGAAGGGTGAGCACGCCGGTCAGGGCGCCGGACAGGGTGCCCTTGCCGCCGTCGAGGCTCACTCCGCCGATGACGGTGGCGGCGAAGACCTGAAAGATCCAGCCGCTGCCCTGGTTCGCGGACACCGAGCCGTAGTGGCCGGTGCAGAGGACGCCGGCGAAGGCGGCGAGCAGGCCGGCCAGGACGAGGACGACGCCGGTGACGCGGTCCACGCGGATGCCGGCGGTGCGCGCGGCCTCGGCGTTGCCGCCGATGGCGTACAGGGCCCGGCCGTGCCGGAGCCGGCCGAGGGCGCAGCCGCCGGCGAGGTAGAGCAGGCCGGTGATCCAGACGGCGGCGGGGACATCGAGCCACGCGGTGCGGCCGAGGTAGGTGAAGGAGGCGGGCAGGTCGACGATGGACCGGCCTCGGGACAGGGCGATCTGGAGGCCGCGCAGCATGGTGAGCGCGCCGAGGGTGACGATGAAGCCGTTGAGCCGCAGCCCCAGGATCAGGGCGGCGTTCAGCGCGCCGATGAGCGCGCCCGCGAGCAGGCACAGGGGCACGGCGAACGCTCCGGGCAGCAGGCCGAGCCCGCTGAAGCGGCCGCCGTCGGCGGGCAGGACCAGCCACAGGGCCACGACCGGGGCGGCGCCGATGGTGGACTCCAGGGAGAGGTCCATGCGCCCGGCGATCAGGACGAGTGCCTGGGCCAGGACCAGCAGCCCGAGTTCGGTCGACTGCTGGGCGACGCCGATGAGGTTGTCGTAGGTCAGGAAGGCGGGCGAGGCGATGAAGCCGGCCAGCCCGGCGATCAGCAGTACCGGCACCAGGGACAGCCGCCGCAGCCGCCCGGAGCCGGTCGTGCGGCGGCCCGGGGGCCGTATCGCGCCGGTCGGGGCGGTCTTCCCCGCCCCCGGCTGGACGTCGGACGTCACGTCTCCTCCCCTTCCTTACTGCCGTTGATGCCCTCCATCGCGGCGACGAGCTGCTCGTCGCTCCAGCCGGTGGCGAAGGCGGCGGTGATCCGGCCCTCGCGCATGACCAGGACCCGGTCGCAGGCCCGCAGGTCGTCCGGTTCGTCGGAGACGATCAGGGCGGCGGCGCCGTCGGCCACGGCCCGCCGGATCCTGCCGTGCAGGAACTCCTTCGCGGTGACGTCGACGCCGTTGGCCGGCCGGATGGCCACCAGGACGTGGGGGCCGGTGGCGAGCGCCCGGGCGACGACGACCTTCTGCTGATTGCCGCCGGACAGGGCGGAGACGGGTGTGGTCGGCGCGGGCGTGCCGATGGCGAGGTCCTCGATGAGGCGGCCCGCGAGGGCCCGGACCCGGGCGGGGCGGATCGTTCCGAAGGGCCCGAGCCGGGCTCCGGCCGTGAGGGTGACGTTCTCGTCCACGCCCCGGCCGGGCACCAGGCCCTGGCGGTGCCGGTCCTCGGGCACCAGGCCGACACCGGCCGCCAGCGCACCCGGTACGTCGCCGCCGGGCAGGGCCCGTCCCGCCACCTCGACGCGTCCGGCGCGGAAGCGGTGGAGGCCCGCGACGGCCTCCCCGACCCGGACGTTGCCGCTGACGGCGGATCCGGCGAGGCCCACGGCCTCCCCGGCGCGCACGGTGAGGGACACCCCGTGGCAGGCGCCGGGCAGGGTCAGGCCCTCGACGGACAACAGCACCGGGGCGTTTCGCCGGGCCGGTGCAGGTGCGTGTCTCGCGGGCGCCCGTCCCTCCGGTGCCCCGGTCATGGCCGCTACCAGGGTGTCCCGGCCCAGCCCGGCCACCGGGGCGGTCAGCACGTGGCGGGCGTCCCGCAGGACGGTGACGCGGTCGCACAGGTCGTGGACCTCCCGCAGGTGGTGCGAGATGTACAGGAACGCCACGCCCTGCCCTCGCAGGTCCCGCAGCCGGGTGAAGAGGCGGTCCGCGCCCGGGGCGTCGAGCGCTGCGGTCGGCTCGTCCAGGACGACGAACCGGGTACCGAAGGACAGTGCGCGGGCGATCTCCACGAACTGCCGCTGGACGACGGTGAGTTCACCGGCCCGGGACGCCGGGTCGAGGTCCACGCCGTATGTTCCGAGGAGTTCCGCCGCCCGTCGGCGCAGGTATTTCCAGCGGATGGGGCGCAGGGCCGAGGTGCTCTGGCGGTTGAGGAAGAGGTTCTCGGCGACGGTGAGTTCGGGAAGGATGGTGGAGTGCTGGTGGACGCAGGCCACGCGGGAGCGCCAGGCACCGGTGTCGCCGAAGGCGGGAGCGGCCCGGCCGTCGAGTCTCAGGGTGCCCGCGTCGGGTTTCGCGAGGCCCGTGAGGAGCGAGACGAGCGTGGACTTGCCCGCGCCGTTGCGGCCGACCAGGGCGTGGGACTCCCCCGGCAGCACGGTGAGGTGCACGTCGCGCAGCGCGACGGTGGCCCCGTAGCGCTTGGAGACGCCGATCGCCTCGGCCACCGGTGCCCCGTCCGCCGCGGTGTCGCTGTTGCCCGGGCTCATCGGCCGACGCTGTTGCCCCACAGCGTTTTGTCGTCGACGTTGTCCGTGGTCACCAGGGGGGCGGGGAGCTGGTCCTCCAGGCCGTTGGGCAGGGCGACGATGGTCGAGCGGTGGTCGGTGGGGCCGGGGGCGAAGGTCTTCCCGGCGAGGGCGGCGCGGGCGTAGTACAGGGCGTATCGGGCGTACAGGTCGGCGGGCTGGGAGACGGTGGCGTCGATCCGCTTCTCGCGGATGGCGTCCAGTTCCTGGGGGATGCCGTCGTTGGAGACGATGGTGATGTGGCCGGGCTTTCCAGCGGGTCTCAGCAGGCCCTTCTGCTGGAGGAGTGCCAGGGTGGGCTGGAGGAAGACGCCGCCGGCCTGCATGTAGACGCCGTTGAGGTCGGGGTGCTGGGCGAGCAGGCCCTGGAGTTTGGCGGAGGCCACGTCGCCCTTCCAGTCGGTGGGCAGCTCGAAGACCCTGATGCCGGGGTGGTTCTTCCTCATGCAGGTGGCGAAGGCCTCGGAGCGGTCGCGCCCGTTGACGGAGTCCAGGGATCCCTGGAGTTCGGCGACCTTCCCCCTGCCGCCCAGCCGTTCGCCGAGGAAGTGGCAGGCGGCGGTGCCGTAGGCGCGGTTGTCGGCGCGTACGACCATGTAGACCGGCTCCTTGTCGGGCCGGGTGTCGACGCTGACGACGGGGATCTTCCGCGCGGCGAGGTCCTTGAGGGCGGCGGCGACGGCGCCGGTGTCCTGGGGTGCCATGACGACGGCCTTCGCGCCGGTGTCGCGGAACACCCGCACATTGGCGACCAGCCGGGTGACGTCGTTCTGGGAGTTGCTGACGGGCAGCAGATTCGCGCCCGCGCCCGCTGACTTGATGTAGGCGGCGTAGGAGTTCCAGAAGTCGGAATCGGAGCGCGGCAGGTCGACGCCGATGGGACTCCCGCCGGAGCCGCCTCCCGTCGCGGCGGTGCCGCCGCCGCGGCCGCACGAGACGGCCAGCCCCACGGCGGCGAGCGCCACCGCGACCGTACGCGTCCTGGTGAGCCTCATGTCGCCGACGCCCTCCCTCCGGCCGGGGCCCGCACCCCGGTGCGGGACCGGCCGATCGCCCGCGGCGGATCCGGGGACCGCGGTCCGGAAGTCTCGATGGTGGCGCCGGACGGGGCCGCGGGGGAGGTCTTTTGCAGCCGATGTGATCAGCCGTCCGCCGGGTGGATCCGGCCGGTTCGCCCGTGGCGGGACGCACCCGGCCCGTACCGCGGCAGCGGCGCGCCGGCCCGCGCCCGGGGGTGTCCGGGC
>NZ_JBEZUS010000013.1:131505-179166 GCF_040636475.1 Streptomyces sp. NPDC037389 | reverse complement strand
CTTCGGAAACGACAGACGCAGGCTCAGAAGGCACACCGGCATCCTCACACTACTGAAGCCCCTGCACCCACAGAACTAACGAAAACCTCAGTAGTGCTCGATTCCTCAAAGGGTGTACGTGTATCGGCGTCGTAGGTGGCGGGTTGGTGGGGCGGGTCTGCCCCATATCCAGGGCCTGGCTCGTTGGTTGAGTTGTCCGGTGGCAAGGCGGGTGGCGTGAGCGATCTCGTCGGGATCGGCGAAGGACTGGCCCGCGAGTGCGGTTTTGCGGAAGAGGCGCCACCAGCCTTCCTGGAGGTTGAGCCAGCAGGCCCCGACCGGGATGAAAGCGTGGTGGATGCGGGGATGCTCCTCGAGCCAGGACCGGGTGGAGAAGCTGTTGTGGGAGGACAGGTTGTCGGTGATCACGTAGATGTCCCCGCTGGGGTTGGCCTCCTCGACCAGCTGAAGAAACTTCTGGTAGAAGGTGCTGTTGCGGGAGGAGGCGGTCATCGTGACCTCATGTCCGTCGCGCACGCGTAAGGCTCCGTAGACCCAGGTTTTCTCCGGGCCGCGGCTGTAGTCCACTTCGGATTTGATGCGGTGGCCGTCGGGTGACCAGCCCGGTGCCGGCGGGAAGGTGCGGGGGATCACCGGCCCGAGCTCGTCGGCGCACACGACTGTCGCGCCGTCCGGCGGGTCGGTGTAGAGGCCGGTGATCCGTGTCCTTTTCCCTCGAACCCCGCATCCTTCGACCGGGTCCAGGACCGGGTGTTGCGCCACCGGACGCCCTCGGCCAGCAGGATCCTTCGGACCTGGGACCGGCCCACCTCAATCCCGTCCTTGCGGGCCGCCTCGGCCAGAGCGTCCAGGGTCCAGACTCCTGGCCCATTCTTGTCGTCGGCCTCCAGGGTCCCGTCCGCCTGACGGCGGGGCCGGCCGGGCGGAGGCCGCTTGACCAGGGCGATGACGTGCGAGCGCTCGGCCTGCGTGATCCTCGGCTTACGCCCCTGACCACCGAGGTCCTCAAGGCCTTCCAGGCCGGAGCGGTTGAAACGGTGCAGCCACCGCCGCACCGTCTTCTCGTCGCAGCACAGCTCCTCCGCGATCAGCGGGACCGTCTCACCGGCCCAGCTCATCTCCACCATCCGGGCCCGCACCGCCAGATCATGCGGGGCCTTCCTCGCCCTGGCCAGCCGCAGGACCTTGTCCCACTCATCCCGCCCACATTCCGTCCGTGCCCGTAAGACCATCCCGGCACCCCACCCCGACGACCAGCCTGCCACCAGGACATATACCCACCCAAAGAGGAATCGAGCACTAGCTGCCCTCGAGACCACGCGGCCTGTCGCACCGCGTGGTGGGCCGCCGAGCACGCTTCCCACTCCGCCGTGGCCCGTGCCATCGTACGGGCCACGGCCCCTTGCGCGGAGGCAAGGCAAGCCTCGCGCACGCGCCCCGGCGCATCGGACGCCGCCACCCGGGGGCCTCGCGCGTCAGTGACGGCTCGGCTGCGGCGCCCGGTACCGCTGCGCACGCCAGCGCATGGCCATCGGTCACCGTACGGTGCCAAGAGGCCATCACCGGAGAAGAGTTGGGGTCCACCATGCACGATCACGGACAGGGGCGCATCCGCCTTCGCGTACGAGCGGCTCGTATTGCCGCCGGACTGAGTCAGGCCGAGCTCGCGGGCGTGGTGGGGCGCCAGATCGTCGCCACGAAGACGGCTCGAGCGGCCGTCCACGGGTGCTGGAGCAGGTCCCACACGGGACCCTGGGCCGGAAGCGGATGCTCAACATCGTCTATGAGTTGCGCGACAACCCGCGGGTCATTGCGCTCACCACCACGTCGCTGCGCGAAGTGACTGCCCAGCAGGGGCCGACCGACGCGTCGGCCTGGCAATGACGGTGGCAGCCGAGCGCCAGACCGCTACCCGGCTCTGGCAGCTCCACCCTTGTGCCCCGCGGACGGTGCCCGCCAATCACGACGCACATGTGCGGGCAAACAGACGTGATGTCATCGGCCTGATCAACCCCGCGTGCGCGGGGAGCACGTTCGACACCAAGATGCCGATATTGGCATAAGAGGGCCATCTCCGCATCCGCAGAGACTAGGCCTGCCACGAGGCAGGTGCCCTGACTGTAACACCACAACTGCCCTTTGGACCGCTGATTCCCTCCCGCGTGACGGCGCTGTCCTCTGTCACGGGGCGTCGGTCAATCGAGGTGGAGCAGGACAGAGAGCGCCTTGACGGCCGTCGCGACGACGGCCGCCACGAGGGCACCAATACCGTCTCCAGCACCTGTACACGAACCGGCTCTGGTCCGTACGAGCGGCGCTCGCGCGAGCGCTTTCCCTCACAGACCCCGGTGACTGGCCAGTGGTACGACGCGAGCGAAAACGTACGTCATCAATCTGCTGACGTACCCGGGGGGCGATGACAGCCCAGGGGCACCGGCCCCTGTCCAAGCCCGCCGTCATCGCCCCCCCCCGGGTCCGAGGCAACCCGTCCCGAGCCTGGCTGTCTTCCGGTGTGAGAACCTCAATGATCGGAGTCGTTGACGGGGCTGAGGTCCGCAGGAGGCGTCGAGCGCTCGGCAAGGAGCAGCTTGACTCGTTTTTTCTGCGTTCCGGTCGCCAGGGCGATGTCGCTCAGTGTGGCCCTGCGCAGAGCCAGCGCAGCTACCGCTTCGCGCAAGGCCGTCGTGTGGGCGTCCTCGGCAGCCCGCAGGTTCTCCAGCTCCGGTGTCACTGGGACGATCGTGACTTCTGCGGTCACGCCGACGAGCGCGAGTCCTTCCTGGGTGTTCACGCGCACCGCCTTCAGTGTCCGCCCGTGCCCGTACACCCCGTGCTCGGGGACGTGCACCACCCAGGCCCGACCGCACCTGCTGGCCCGGCATTCGATGGTCTCGCTCACAGCGCCGTCCCCAGGTCGTCGATGATCTGCTGCACGACCGTGTCCGGGATGGGGGTGGGCAAGGCCACCTTCCGGCCACCGATCCGGTAGAGCGTGTGTGTCCCGCTGCTGCTGACGGCAGTGACCGTGAGTCCCAGCTGACGCGCCGCAGCGCGGATGCGCAGCAGCGGGCCGCCTGCTTCCGGTCCCGTACGCAGCCCTGCGGTGACCTCCTGGGCCTGCTTCCACTCCTGCATGCTGACCACCGGCTCGTGCACGATCGCCGGCGACCACACCCACTTCGATACCGGGTTCAGGGGAGAGTGCCCAGGCCGACCGGTGCGGTTCGCCCGCCGGTTGTAGACCTGATAGCCGGTTAACTTGGGGTTCGCGATAAGCCCTTCGACCCGACTGTGCGTCCACCGGCCTTCGATCGGGTACCTGTCGGGCTCCGAAGACAGGATCGCGATGATGTCCGCAGACTTCAGGTGCTCCTCCCACCGAAGTCGGCACAGCTCCCGGGCCGCCTCGAACCGGCGCGCGTCGGGGTGCGGGGCCAGCTTCTTCTTCGGCCGTAACACGCCGAACCTCCCCTTCTCCCGCACCGGGGCGTCCTCGTCGATCAACGTGGTGTAGGGGTAGGGCGGGTAGCCGTGGTTCCAGCCATTGATGGCGTGCTGGATCTGCCCGCCCATGGACATCTCCATCAGCGTCGCCCGGTAGATCTCCGCGTCGACCTGGCTGTACCGGCGGGTGCGCAGCCGCCCGGACTCGGTGCCGCCGGTCGGCTCGTTGGCATACACCACCTCGATTCCGGCACGCTCCAGCTCGTGCTCGACGGTGAGGCTGGTCAGCATGGCGCGTGCAACGCGGTCGGAGCGTTCGGCCAGGACGTGGGTGACGCCCAGTTGCTCGGCCCGGTCCACCAGGTCCTGGAGCCCGCCGTCGCGGGGGGTCGGCACAGCGAGCGCGTCGTACATCTCGCGTGGCCCGAGGCCTCGGAGCTCCGGGGGGAGCATCCCGGACTCGACGTCCCAGAAGTACGCGACGAACTCTTCGCCTGCTTCGAGACGTTCGGAGGCGAGGACCACCTGCCGTGGTATGGAGGAGGCCGGGTTTTGGTTGTCTTTGGTGGAGACGCGGCCGACGAATACCGGGCGGCGGGGACGCGTGTCCGCCTGCTTGAAGTTCGGCAGATCGGATAGGTCGATAGGCGGTCCGAAATGGGTGACCATGGTCCTTCCTGGGTCTACTGGGGAAAGTCGATACGCACCCCCTCATGCGGGAGGTCGCGCGCTTGACCACGGCCCGGTGCCATGCAGCGGGGAAGTGCGCCTTGCCCGGTACGCGGTGTGGATCAAGGAACGGTCCATACCCGGCCCCGCTGACTGTCAGCTGGCACAGGTTCTCGTGTCATGACGGGGAGGAGCTGTACGGCGGGAGCGTGACCGCGTCCAAGAGCTGTCGCAGGACCAGCAGCTGCTCCTCGTTCACGGCCGGAATCGTGCTCTCCATCGCGATGGTCACCGGTCCCAGCGCAGCGGCGAGGCGGCCGGGCGGGGCCTGGCGCAGGCCGGCTCGGAGACTGGAGGCGGACAGGCCCGCGAAGGCCAGGCTCTCCGCGAGTGCCCTCTCGTCATCTGTGGCCTCCCAGGTCGCGGCGTTGAGCTCGGCAAGGGGCTGCGCTGCTTCACGCAGCAGCTGTGTCGTCACATGCTGGTCAACGAGGCGGTCGGCCTTCAGGGGGCGGTCCGGTCGGCTTCTACCCTGATGGTGTGATCATTGTGCAGGACGTGACCTCCGTCGATGTTGGTGTGCTCGCTGCGAGCGGCTACCGGGCCGCTCCTGGGACGGACTTCCGCGGCGGGTTCACCATGCTGGTCCCGGGTAACGTCGGGGCTGCCGCTGGCGTTGTAGTCCGTGTGACGGCTTCTGCAACGCGCGGCGCCGGCTCTGCGAAGGGCCTGGAGCCCATCTTCGAGTCCTTGGCCGCCTCCTGGGCAGCCGCAGGCCGGGCCGTGCCGGGACGGCTGGACCCGCAGTGGGAGGACCTCGCTCAGACCGACGGCTGGCCGCGTATGACCCCCGTGGACATCTCTGACGCGGAGGGCCGATCGGTGCTCCCACTCCAGAACACGAGCAGTACCCCGTCGTCCTCCGCCTCCGGCAGCCCGGCCATCACCGGCACGTGGACCAAGGGTGCCACCGTCCTCTGCCCGCGCCCTGCGGGACAGGCGATCGCCGGCGTTGAGGCCCGTCAGCTCTTCCAGTAGTCGCGCTCTGGCAGTTCCACCCAGGCGTCCGGTGGTCCCGTGATGCCGTGTGCGTCGGTGGGGCGCAGTCCCACCCACGCGCAGGCGTGGGCTACAGCGTGATCGCGGTAGAGGTAAGCGAGCAGGACCTCTTCGGATGTCACTGTGTCGAAGGGATCCGGGCCACCGCCGGGGTGGAGATCCCATCCCTCAATGACGCCGTCGCGGACGAAGCTGCCTTGGTTGCCGCTCTTGGCGTTGGCGTACAGGCCGTAGCAGGCCGTTCCGGCAGACAGCCGTTTCTGCACGCCGGGCGCCTGCGGTGTGTAGCCCCAGGGCTGGGTGATGATGCACCCGCCCGGCACCGTGGTCACGCCGACAGTGCCCAGGTCTTCGCCCCATCCGGGCGTTCGCAGGGCACGCAGTCTGCTGCTGTCCCTCACGGGCGTCGCTCCCAGTCGGCGAACTGCCTCCGCCGCGTCGATACCGGCCACGCACGCTAAGCCCAGGCCCTCGTGGTGGGAGTCTGCCAGGACAGCACGCAGCCGTTGGGCCTCGAGCACGGCGGCGCGCTCGCCAGAGTTCAGGCCCTGCTCCCCTTCCGGCATGACAAACATCCCTGGTGTGGGGCCGGTCAGGCTGAGCCGTCCAGGGGACCAATCGCCGAGCACCGGCTGCCAGGGGTCAGCACCGGCCGCGACGAGTTCCTCCACGAACTCCGGCTGGTCACCCATCAGCAGCTGCCAAAGGCCAACCGTGCCGTCCGCCAACTCATCATCGATGTACCAGGCAAACTCCTCGCCATCGGGCTGTGGTTCCTCCAATGGCACCCCCTGGCGCAAGGACAGACCCGCATCTCCGCCTCCCGTGCCGGTGCCGCTCACGCGTCCCCCTGCGTCTTCGTCACTCGGCCGACCCGCGTTGCCCCGTCTGCCTTCCTGTGCTGCCATAACGGTTCCCCTCCGATGCCATGGCGCGGCAGGTACCGCTGCCGCACGGCCAGCTTCCCACCAGGCACTGACACAGGTACAGCAACAGGGTCTGGAGCCATCTCCCCGGCCGCCATCCCGTTCACAAAGCCACCATCACCCAACGCGATCGCGTGTCCTCCCCTGCAACAGCCACCACCACACAGTCCCTGGCTGCTCTGGCTGCCCTGCATGGCCTGCTCACGGCCATCGCCGCCGGCCCCACCACCACCGTCTGAACGCGCACCTCGCCCGTGACGAGGCGATGTGAGTCGAGAGCGGCGGTGTCTCGGGGGCGCCGGCCTAGCACCCCGTCTGTCGCTGGTCCTGCTCCTCGCCGGAGTCTCCATGGAAAGCCTGTACCTCAGGTCCACCAACTCAGCACGCTTCGCCCTGCTGACCGGTGCCTGCCTCCTCGTCGCCGGCGACCTCGGCCACGGCCCCGCCGCTGCTCCGTGAAGTCCCCGAACTGCCCGCGAGCGGCCCGAGCCGCAGCATGCCAGGCGGCATGGCACACCTTGGGGTCGGTCTGCGGTGCAGGCGAGTCGCCAGACTCACGGAACCCTGTTGCCCCCGTCCCAGGCAAAAGACGGCTTTCGATCCCTCCACCTTCACTCCTGTCCTGACCAGGCCACTCACATTTCGGTGAGACGAACCAGATCACCATGAGCACACCGCGGAGGACCGCCGCACCCGGCGCCGCCGGGACTGCCTCCGTGTTCCGCCCACAGGAGACGTAGCCGCGTATCCGGCTGCCGTGCTCGCCCTCGAGGCCCGAAACCGGAGTCAGCCCCGCTCGGGCGGCCGCTGTCCGAGCAGCCGGGCCGCTCCGCACGTCTCTCAGGCCTCGGCCCCGGGCGTCCGAGGGCTTCCACGGCCTGCGCCCACGACCTCCTGGTCGCTTGGAAGGCGGACCCGGATTTTCGGCGTCGGGGTCTGCTCGGGTACGCCCTCCCCGGCGTAGTCGCCCAGGGCGGGATCATGCGGCCGCCGCCCGTACCTGCCACTGCTCACTACTGCCTCCGGCCGCTCCCCCCCTGTATCCGGCGCCCCCGAGCCGCTCCCCTCCCAGAGCAATCGAACGCACATTCGGTAGCATGCTGCGCCAGCAGCTCCTGATGACGCGCCCGGGAATGCGGGGCGCGAGAGCGATGCTGCTGATGCTGGACTCGAGAGGAACCACACCGTGACCACACCCCCGCCCCAGGCGCCCGCCCCGGTATCCACCCCGTACGTCGGCCCGGGCGCCGGACCCTGCACCCAATGCCGGACATCCACCAGAAAATATGGCGTCGGGGGGAGTCCTTTGTGCGATACGTGTAAGCAGGCCGTCGACGCTGCCCGCAACGCTCCGAAGATGTGAAGGTTCGTTCCGCGCGCACTGGACGGTGCTGCGTGACCAGCGGTGGGAGCGCATCCGAAAGGCCAGGCCCCGCCCGCGCCGTCGGGACCTGGTGACGTGAGCCGGGGGCGGCCCGGGACCCGGTGTCCCTGGGATTCGGGTTCTGGCTCACTTTCGGAAAGTGAGCCAGAACCCGAGAAATGACGGCACTCGGGCTGATGCGTCCTG
Organism: Streptomyces sp. NPDC037389; assembly: GCF_040636475.1. Classification (NCBI taxonomy): domain Bacteria; kingdom Bacillati; phylum Actinomycetota; class Actinomycetes; order Kitasatosporales; family Streptomycetaceae; genus Streptomyces; species Streptomyces sp. NPDC037389. Next base: position 171,498 of record NZ_JBEZUS010000013.1, on the reverse strand, counting down.
GCCGTGACTGGTTGGGAAGTCGGCAGGACGTGGGCAAGACCGTCAAACGCCCGTAGACCCTCAAGGCCATCGGTAAACCAGGCAGGTCTTGGTAGATAAAGAACAAGGTCAGAGCAGTTCGACCATCATTCGCTGAGCTGCCAGCTACTTCGCACTTGGGCAAGCCTGCGGCGTTGGTCCTCCACCCAGCCATCAGCCAAACGCACCAGGATGCACACTGAAGTCAGCGACACCGAGACATCCCGCACCGCGATCTCAACGGCATTGAGCGTCTGTCCCTGGGAGAGGTAGGGGCCTTGAGGCGTGATAGTGATTTCAGGATTGCGCCCGTCATCCATCCACACAGCACTTCGACCCGACGCAAGGCGATCGAGTACCTCTGCCCACTGCTCCAGGTCATCCTCGAGTAGATAGACCTCCTTAAGGTGACCGTTCGCGAACTCGCTGGCGGCCACGATCTCGGCTTCCAGGCATCCCTCAGGTCCGGCGGTCGTCCCGCTCAGCACGCGAACCGTCACACTGTTCTCGTTATCAGCGAAGCGGATGAGTTCCGCCATCTGGCCCTCGGCCACCCATACCCCTTTGGTCAAAGCAACATCGTCCTCAGCATGCCCCAGAGAGTTTGCCTGCCTGCCCATCGGGGTGTGGGATCAGAAACACTCACTGAGCTTGTTCTTTAAGGTTTCAACCGTTGCAGGGCGATGAGTGTTTTCTCGCGTCGGACGGTTTTGCCCACGTCATAGCGGAGTGCCGGCCGCCTGTTCTTTGTGCCGAGAGGTCTTCCGGTGCCGGGGTGATGAGGTTTGGGTGCTCTGGCGGGGCAAGGGAGGTTCGTGCGGAGGTTTCGAAACGCCCGGCGGACGCGGGCGGGTGTCAGCTCGGCCGGCTTGGCGGGCTTCTCCCAGGGATGTCTCAGGTCCTGAGCGAGGGGTCGGGCGAGCCGGAGCTGAGTGTGGGCGGCGATGATCAGCCACGTCCAGCGGTCAGCCGCTTCCGGTTCCCGAAGCCTGGGCCGGGTCCATCCGAGCGTCTGCTTGAACAAACGAAATGTGTGCTCCAAGTCGAAACGTCGCAGGAAGACCTGCCAGCAGCGGTCGATGTCATTGCTGGTGGCACCGGTGCGCGAGGACCATAACCACACCGCTGGCGCTTCACGGCTTCGTGACAGGTGCTCGACCTTCAGCCGCACCAGGGTGCCTTCGATGATGGGCAGTTCGCCTTCGTGTTCCAGCCAGGCGGCCCGGTGGGTCAAGCGTGGATGGACCCGGTCCCACGCCTGGGTTTCGGCCTTGCCGTAGTTGGCTGTCGCGGTGACAGTGGTGAGCGAGGGTTCGGGCCAGGTCTCCGGCTTAGCGAAGCGGAACTCTGGACCGTGCTTGGGCGGCCGGCCGCCCTTGGGGTCGTAGACCCGGGGCGGCTTGGGCAGCCGCATGACGCGATCGGAGCGGATCCGGCCAACGAGCTCGACCGGCAGGTCGCGAAGGACCCAGGCCAGGCGCGTGACGTCGTAGCCGGCGTCAGTCACGATCACGATGTCCGGTTCACCGGCCCGCCACTGGCCGAGGTCGATGAGCCGTTCCACGACGTCCCGCAACTGGGCAGCGGTGACAGCGGTCACGTCGTCGGCGGGCCCGAGACGGACTGCGTCCAGGATCGTGGTCCAGGACGTTGCGCCCATCTCCAGGGCTGCGACGAAGGAGTATGGCCAGCCCGGGATGAACTGCGAGGCTGTTTTTGCCCGGCCGTAGACATGACAGAACAGTCTCTCCGGTGAGCACGCCGCATCCGACCGCAGCCACGGTGAGACATCCACGGCCAGCACGAGTCGGCCGTCAGGAAAACGCGGCAGGGGCACCTGGGCCAGCAGCGTCCGCAGGCGCCCGGCGTCGACACGGCCGCGGTTGAGCCCGTCGTACAGCGATCCGTGCCCACGACGGTGCTCGGGCAGCAGCGTCAGGTCCACTACGGACCGCACGGCTCCAGCCGTGCACAGCACCGCGTCCGACAGCTCGAACAGCTCATCACCACGGGTGGTCAGGCACTCGTAGAACTCGCCACGAAAGCGTGATGCTTCCGCGAGCGCCTCCCGCCGGACACGCTGGTCCACCACACTCATGATTGCGGCCTTCGGTTGATCTTGCACCTCTATGACGGAGCACATGATCAGTCAAGGGCCGCCTTCACCTCCGCCGAACCGTGCAAAGAGCAATCAAGTTCGGCTATAGCGTTCGAAGGCCACGCCTGCCCTCGGGCTATGTGAAGTCCGCGTAGGCCAGGTGGGCCGCACAGGTCCGGCACCGGAAGAGGTAAGCAGTCGGCTGACCATCCTTGTCCAGCGAGCCGAGGAAGTGGTCGATCTGGTCCGCCGACCAGCCCCAGTGGCTGACGCCCTGCCGCAAGGACTCCAGCGCATCCGGGTGGTCCGCGAGCTCCACGGCGCCCACTCGCCCCAGGAAAGCAGCCCCGTCACCGCAGTGCAGCAGCCACCGCTCGTCCTGCCACCCCGTGAAGCCCGGTGTGCGCTCCGCGATGGCCAGCAGGACCTCTCGCGGCACGTCGTCTCCCTCGACGTCGCCGCTGAAGTGAGCCTCATACCTCGCAGCGGCAGTCCCGTCTGCGATGCACCATGGACAGAGTCGGCCGTCCGGCTTCTCGACCGCATAGACCGGACCTGTGTAGGCGTAGCCGCGTTCCTGCCCGCAGCATGCGCAAGCTGTCTTGGAGACCACCACGGAAGCGGTAGCCAGCGGGTCAGGGTGATACGGGAAATCCGGAAGAGCGTCTGTCACGGTCAGCGACCGTAACAACCACCGGCGACCCGACAACACCCGGGGCCAGGACAGGTCAAACCTTAAAGAACAAGCTGAGAGGTCATTTTCGCCTGTCTCGGGTCGTTATCAACTGATTCATGGATGGTGGAATCGTGGTGCGGAGGAGGGGGTAGGTGTGGATGCGATCGATGGGTCCGGAGGGGTGACAGATGAGGCGAGGAGCGGCTCGTTCCTGTCTCATTCCAGGATGCCCGGTTTTCAAAGCTGTGTGCTTCCGTCGTCATCGCTGCACGCCTGGGCATATTTGGCCTGCGGCGGTACGCCGGATGCATGGCGAAGCGACGTCCGTATCCGAGTGATCTGTCCGATGACCGCTGGGAGTTGATCGAGCCGGTGCTCGCGGCCTGGCGTTTCGAGCGCCGTGGCAGGGCCCTGGACTTCGGTCGACCGCCGGAGCACGACCTGCGCGACATCATGGACGCGATCTTGTACGTTGACCGGACCGGGGTGCAGTGGCGTTACCTCCCGCACGACTTCCCGCACTGGAACACGGTCTACGGCTACTTCGCCAAGTGGGCGGACGAGGGTGTGTTCGCCCAGCTCAACGGCCTGCTCCGGCAGCTGCTGCGGGAGAAGGAGGGGCGGAACGGCGAGCCGTCGGCCTGTGTGATCGATGCTCAGAGCGTCAAGACCTCCGCCAGCGTCCCGGCTGCCGGTCAGGGCATCGATGCCGGAAAGAAGATCGTCGGCAGGAAACGGAGCATCGTCACCGACACGCTCGGACTCCTCCTCGCCGTGCTGGTCACCGCGGCGAGCGTGCAGGACTCCATCGCCGGCACCCGGCTCTTGGACCAGGTCGCCGCCGACCACCCGGGCATCCGCAAGGTCTGGGTCGACGGCGGCTACCGCCAGCACCTCGTCGAACACGCCGCATCCCTGGGCATCGACATGGAGATCACCTCCCGCAAGCCCGGGACCAGGGGATTCACTCCGATCCCGAAGCGGTGGGCAGTCGAGCGGACCTACGGCTGGCTGATGCTCCACCGGCGCCTGGCCCGCGACTACGAAACCCTGCCCACCCGCTCCGAAGCCGTGATCCACATCGCCATGACCGACCTCATGGCCCGCCGCCTCACCAGCGAAAACACCATCTCCTGGCGCGACCCGAAGAAGGCTACTTAACAGCCCATCTCGGGATGAAACATCGGGCGAAAACGACCTCTGAACGCCTCCCCGCCACTGGGGCAGTGCGCCGATGCGGTGGCTCGCCGGCGGCGGTCCCTCGTCAGGGGGTCATGTGCTGACGCCTGGCCGGAGCGCGGCCTGGACCCGTCGGCCTGCTGGCACACGCGCTATCGGCGCTCGCCACCAGGGCATCGCACCCCACGAGTACCGTCCGGAACCTGAGTACCGCCACGCGTCGTATCTGAGTACTCTCGCGGATCCTCCTGGCTCCCCGCGGTGGTGAGGTGGCGGCATGACCCCACCCGAGTCCCCCGCCCTGATGAACACTGCCTTCCTTGAGCCGGGGGCCGATCAGACACCGGCGTACGTGCCACTGGGCCGGTACCTGGCCATCGCTGGCCTCGCCTGCTTCGTGCCCGTCCTGGGGTTCCTGGTGCTCCTGATGGCGGGCATGCAGGAGGGTGCGGAAGCCTGCTACAGCCACGGATGCGCCGACACCCTGGCGGAAGCGATCAGCTGGTGCTGGCCCGTCCTGAGCGCCTCGGCCGCAACCGGCATCATCGCCGCGCTGCTGCCCAACCGCTTCGCCAAACCACGCTGTGCACTCGCCTTCCTCCAGATCGCCCTGATGGTCGCCCCGCTCTTCGTCCTCGCCAGCGCGGCCCCCGGCATCACCTGACGCGCAGCCAGCACCTCACGGCGATCCCTCGCAGCACCCCGGGTGACGTGCGCAAACGCGGACCTGGGAAGCTAGATTCGCACGGCTTTTTGATGCGATTCGAGGGGGCCGGGATGCGTTGGCCTGCGGTTGGGATGATATGCGCGCTGGTGGTGGCCACATCGGTCACGACCAGCGGGTGCGCGCGGTACTTCGCGTGTGGCGACGAGGGCAAGCGGCCGGCGGGGCTCACTCGGCAGGACATGATCGGTACCTACAAGGCCGACCCGTTCGGGACCATCGCGCTCCGCGAGGACGGCAAGTTCACGGCGAGCGACTGGCCCGAGTTCAACTACCCGGACAAGCCGAAGCGCACCGGGGGCGGGTCGGGCACCTGGGAGCTGACCCCCGAGAACAAGGTCATCGAGACAGCGGATGACGACATCGTGCTGTCTTTCACGGACGGCAAGCGGGTCTGGGACCACAACTTCGACCACTGGAGCGAGGGCTTCGCCTTCGGCGTCACTGGCAGCAGGGACAAGCCTCGCTTCTACCGCTTCACCACAGACCCCGACGTCTGCGAATTGCACACGCTACGCCGCAAGTAGCCCGGCGGGGCGCCTCCCATGGACACCTCGTTCCCGTTCCACGGACAATTCGTCGTCCGGTCCGAGTGGGTAGGTGGTGCGGAAAGGAGGTCCGGGATGCATCTGTCTCCAGGGCAGCCTCCCGGGCAGCCGAGCGACGCGGTCAGAGCCGGGTGGCCGCTTGTCGTGAGAGTGTCCGGCGGACGCCGTGACCACTCCGGGCGTATCCCGGCGCGCACGCTACGACGGCAGTACGTAGAGCTCGCCTGCGGCCGGAACACGGCTCTGAGCGACCTCGACAATGTGGTCACGGGCAAGCCCTGCCCCGGTTGTGCGGCCGCTGTAGCCCGCGACCTGGCCCCGCTCGCCGCCGCGCTGCGCCGCCGAGCGCATCAAGGCCGCGCGGGGGCAGTACCCGCTTCCCTTCCCTGGCTTCGTTCACTTGAAACAGCAGCGTTTGAACGTCGGTTTCGGCAGCAGTTAGTGATCTTGGTTGCTGCGGATGTTCACGAGAAATGGTTCTGGCTCAACTTCTGTGAAGCAGCCACTCTCCGTCACGCCAATAGAACTCGTTTGCGGAGGAGATGGAAGCCAGCGCGGCCGAACATCTGGCGCTTGAGCATCTTGATCCGGTTGACGTGTCCTTCGACGACGCCGGAGTTCCAGGGCAGGGTCAGGCCGGCGATGACGGCGTCGCGGTCGCGGTCGATGCCTGCGGCGAGGGTGTGGAGGCTGGGCAGGTCGTCCTGCCGGACGGTGTCGAGCCAGTCCGGCAGGTGCTCGCCCTGGCGCTCGGTGAGCATGGTCGCGAAGGACCGGACGTGGCGGGTCAGGGCGTCGAGTTCCGGGCAGTGTGTCCGGACGGTCTTGAGCTGGAGTTGCTCGGGCTCGGTGAGGGTTTCCGGGCGGCGGAGGATCCATCCGGTGACGGCCCGGGGCGACGGTGGCCGGGCCGTCACCGGCCGCGGCGAGGTGCGTTTGTCGTGCAGGTAGGCGCGAACGCGCTGGTAGCTGCCCTTGTAGCCGAGCGGCACGATCTCCTCCCACAGTTTCCAGGCGTTGGTGCAGCCGTCGTTCCAGCGGTCGTCGAGGTAGGGCTTGTAGTCGTCGAGGACGGAGGGCCGGTTCTGCCACTGGCCGGTGAACAGCTCTTCCGGCATCGCGGCGTCGGCGAACTGCTTGACGGTTCGCCAGGTCATTCCGAGCTGCCGCTGGACCGAGCGTTGGCTGTGTCCTGCCTTCAGCAGGGCGTGGACGGCAGCGTGCCGGGCCCGGGTCCGGTCGGCGAACCGGTGCCCTCGCGGCCAGGGCGACGCGGACGGGTCCGCGGCCGGGACGGCCTCCGGTTCGGGCTGGGACGCCCCGGGAGCCAGGACGTGCAGGCAGCGGCGGTGCTGGGCGACAGTCCGTTCGGCGGCCTCGCTCAGGTTGTGCCAGAGGTGCCACCTGTCCGCGACCTGGACCGCCTGCGGGGCCCCCGCCGCGGCGCCTTCGGCGAAGAACGGCGCGCGGTCCCGGCAGACGACTTCGACGCCGGGCCGCCGGGCGAGCCAGTCGGCCAGGCTCGACGCCTCCCGGTCCGGGAGCAGGTCGATCGGACGACGGGTTTCGACGTCCACCAGGACGGTGCCGTAGTGGCGGCCCTTGCGGGTGGCGTACTCGTCGACGCCGACCACCCGCGGAGCCGGTTGGTCGGGCTCGGGAAGGGCATCGACCAGCCGCAGGACCGTGCTCCGGCTGACCGGAATCCCGAAGACGTGGGCCAGGCGGGAACCAGCGCGGCCGGCGAGCGCGAGGCCGACCGCCGCCAGCGTGGACCGCAGCCGCTCGGTCCGCTGACCGTGCCGCCGGGTGAGCCCCGGTATCTGCTCGACGAAGGTTCGCCGTCCGCACGACGCGTTACGGCAGCTGAACCGGCGGACGCGCAGGGACAGCACCACCCGTCGGCCCCCGCTCGGCACATCTGCGGGAAACCGCAGGTAGGAGCCATGAACCTGGCTCGACCAATCCCGGCAGCCAGGGCACTCGGCACCGTTCGCCACCGACTTCGCATCGACCCGAGCGACCTCTTTGTCCACGACGACCGACAGCACCACGACGTCCGGGATGGACGGGAACAGCAACTCCTCCAGCCGGAGCACGACCTCTCGCACGGCCCCGAACTTTGGCCACCCCCACCGGGTTGACGATCACTTTCGGGCAACTTCCGAGGAGGCACCCGGGCTGTCAGCCATCACTCAGCGTGCGCAGACCACAGAAGTTGAGCCAGAACCACGACTCGTGAATAAAGCCACTTCCCCCTGTCCGCACTGCTCGGGACCACAGGACCCGTTCCGGCGCACGACATCCGCAGCGGGGAATGAGCCGCCAGCCCGTCCGTAGCCGGGGATCACCATGCCTGCCGAGCAGGAGGTGCCGCTGTCCCTACACCCCTGGCCGCCCTGTGTGAAACGGCCAGGGCGCGACGAGTTGTCAGTGCCCTCCTCCATCCTGAAATCCCCGGGACAGGACGGAGCCACCGATGGACAGCACGCCCCACACCGACGCCCTGCTCGCCGCCCTCGCGGCCACCGCGCACGGCGACAACACCGCCGCCCACGCGTACCTGGACGGCGTGTTCGCCCGCCGGGACCCGGCCGAAGGCACGGAAGTCGCCGTGGGCTGCGCCCGGCTGATCGTGCGATGCCTGCGCGTCCACGAGCCCTCCGGCGGCTCGTGGACGGTCGCGGCCCCGCCCGGGGACGACGGCCGGCCCGGAGACATCGAGGCTCTCGATCCGGTCGACGTGTTCGGTGCCCGGGTGATCGTCGCCGTCGCCAACGGCGACGAGGACCTGGCCATGGCCCTGCACCACGCCGAGGCCCAGCACCCCGACCCCGACCGCTACCCGGCCGTCCTCGCCGCCCTGTTCCGTTCGGCGGCCACCGTCCTAGGGCACCAGCCCGGCCCGCCAGGAGTCCCCGCGGCTCGTGAACCGCGCCCCTGAGAGGGCGGCGTGTTCCGTGGCACAACCCAGTGCCGCGACGTATCGTATGAATCATCCCGCCTGACCGGGAATGAACCGGTAGCCCCTGCCTGCTCGCAGGTGTTCGGTTGGTTGCCCCGCATGTCCGGGGATGCGTGTGCGGGCCCGGCGCAGGGGCCCGCACACCCTGGGCCCGCCCGGCACCGTCTACTCGCCGGCCCGTACGCGGACGACGCTCGTGGTGCCGTGCCGCTCGGTCGTCCCGTGCACGACCTCCACCACCAGACTCGGCGGCACCGGCTCGTAGTACAGCCCCTCCCCCACGCCAGCCTGCGGCTGATCGCCCTCCGGCAACAGCATCAGCTCGTCCGCCACCCAGCCCTGCACGGGCGGGGCGAGCGGCGTGGTGATAATCGGCTGGTCATGGCCAGGCAGCATCACCGCCAGGGCCCGCGGCTTCCCTCGCGGCCCGACTACCCCGACCACGACCGCCTCCCGCGTCTCGTGATGCCGCACCTTCCGCCACGCCGCGCTGCGCCCGGCCACGTACGGGGAGTCGGTCCGTTTGGCGATCAGCCCTTCTACGCCCACGGGCCCGAGGGTGTCGTACCAGTGCCGGGCCTCGTCCCGGTCGAGGGTGGCCGATACGGCCTGCAACGGCGGCCCGAGCAGCTCCAGCAGAGCCACGAGCCGTGCACGACGCTCGCGATACGGGCGCCGCCGAAGATCGTTCCCGCGTAGCTTCAGCAGGTCGAAGGCCGAAGTGAACGAGTTCGCCGATTCCTGGGCAGGCGAACGGGCGAACGCGTACGTCGAGCCGCGTCAAAGTGTGTTCTGCAGGCAGGTTCTGGGATGAGCGAGTGATTTGACGGCCCGCCAGTTCACCCGGCGGGCCGTCTCGGTTGCTCGTGTCGGTGACAGGCAAGCCTGTGTCCCGGCTGCTGTAGGGTCCGCGTTCCGATGTCACACGGCGACTCCATGAGCTGCGCTCTCGTCTGAATCCGCACTCCATGTCATCTTGATCATTCCGGATCTCGTGTCATTTTCCTGCGCGGTGACTTGAAGACGAGGGGCTCTCTTGGAGCGTGGACTTCAGTCTCTCCTCGGTCTCCCTCAGTGCCTCATGCAACTGATCCCGTTCGGCCTCGGTCTCCCGCAGCCGCGCCATGCCCGCCCTGAGCTGGTCCCGCTCCGCGCGCAAGATTCTGAGCTCTGGCGTGGCCAGTTCCAGGTCGGCCGCCAGTGACTCGGCCGAGGCGTTCGAGCCCATCTCCGTCTCCCGTTGTGCAGCCCCGCTCTGCTTCTTGATCGCTTCCTCGATGCGCTCGCGCAGTCCCTCGGCGTATACCAGCCAGTTCGAGACCCGTGCTGTGTGAGCGAGTCTGAGGAAGGTGATCTTCTCTCCCGTCGCGGCCATCTCGTTGAGCGTCTTGAGTACCCGGGCCCGTTTGACTTCGCTGTCGCGGGCTCTGGCCTCACGCAGCACTTGACCAGGGGTCCGTTTGGCCGTGGTCTCGTGCGGTGACTTGGCTCGGCCCTCGGCCGACGAGTTGACATCGATGTGCCTGGGCACGGGTTCCTCAACTCCTTCGCAGCGATCGGGTCGGTGCTGTCGCAATGGCGCCCCGACTGCCTGGCGCCGGGCCTCGAGGGCGAGCCTGAGGTGCTCAGGGCTGGTGCCAAGTGCATTGGCGGCGGCTGTTGGTGAGAGGCCGCTCCTGATCGATTTGACTGCGTGTTCGGTGTCGGACGGCATTCCGTGGAGTAGGCCCAGGTCGCCCGACCTCGGTTCACGCGAGATGGAAGTTGGGCGATCTGGGCCAGAGGGGACCGCGTCAGGCGGGGAAGGTTCAGACCTTCACCAGGTAGTACGTACCCGTACCGTCCTGCCTGCCGCTGGAGTACTGGCGGATCAGCTCCCCGTCCGCGTACCGGTCGTGGCCCAGCATCGAGCCGGTGTACTTGTTCTGCAGGCCGATCTTCGAGCCGCCAGGTACGTCGCGATAGATGTAGAACCGCTGGAGGTCGTCTTCACCGCAGCTGGCCGTCGTCAGGTAGGCCTGCTCCCGGTTGGCGATGTCCGCCGGGATGGTCGCGCACCCGCCATTGCCCCAGTTCCACAGGGACGCCTCGATGACTCCGTTGTTCTCCGTCACGTTGCACAGCCGCCAGTTGTCCAGGTGGGCGCTGGTCCAGTTGGATTCGCGCAGCCGGATGCCATCGTTGGGCAGGAGCGGTGCACTCCAGTTCAGGACCTTGCCGGGGACGTGGATCCTGTAGACGTCAGGCTGGCAGTTCAGGGCGGCCCGCGTGGCGGGCGCACTGGTCCGCGCGGTGGCTGCCTTGCCCGCTGTGCCCTTCGCCGTGTCCTTCGCTGCCGCGTTCCTGGCCGCGGTGGCCTTGGCGGAGGCCACCGGCCCTGGTGCGTGTCCGGCCCGGGGCGGGGTCTGGCAGTCCAGGAGACCTTGCGCCTTGCGCATGATGCTGTTGGCGGGCACCTTGTCCTCGCAGCGTACCGCGCCCTCTTCGAGGGTGGTGTAGGTGGTGTAGCTACCGCTGTCGGGTCCCTCGATCCACTTCAGCGCCCAGCTGCCGTCGCCCTGTTGGACGCGGTTGCAGTTGAGGCTTCCGTAGGTGCCGGTGACCTTCTTGGTGCCCTTGTAGACGCCGTAGTAGCCGGGGTCGTTGAAGTTCCAGCTGACCGAGGTCGACTCGCTGCTGGTGGAGGAGTAGTTCACCTGTACGTTCAGGCCCAGCGTCGCGCCGACGGTGCCGAGGGTGTCGACGGCGAAGCTGCCCTGGACGTTGCCGTTGAGGCCGACGGAGACCGAGATGGTGGTCTGGGTGTTGGTGGTGACGTTCTGGTAGCCGGTCGAGCCCGCGGTGACGTACCAGCCCTTGAAGTGGGTGATCGTCGGGCCGACTTCAGTTGACTTGATGAACGGGTGGCGCTTGCCCAGGTCGGCCGCCGTGCAGGACTGCCCGGCCTGAACGGCGCTGGCGTCGGCGGCGGGGGTAGCGCCCTGGGCGGCGGCGGGGCCGGCCACGGCAACTGTGGCGGCGAGCGTCGATGCAGCGGTTGTGGTGAGGGCGATCAGCCCTCTGGCCCAGCGGCCGGAAGATCTTAAGTGGCTCATCATGCCCTTTCTTTGGCCGGGCGCCATGACGCCCCGGGACGGAACCCTGCCAGTTATGTGGTGGGGAGCGGTGGTCGATTGAGGCGAATTTAGCGTCGGCAGCGATGCAGTGACGATGACGGAATCGGCCGGTCCGAGGCGGAACTCGCGCCCTTCATGGGCTGTTGGGCAGTCTTGACCTGCCCCGGGTTCATCAGGATTTCATCCGCAGAGCTACGATCCGCCATCGCCGCCGCACAGATGGGCTGTTTCAGTCGTGATTCCGCTGCCGTCACCTCGACGGCCACCGACTGCCAGAACGGATTTCATCGTCTGTCGGCGCGGCCGACCGCCACCAAGCCATCACAGTATTCGGCCATCTTGCGCATTCTGAAACCGAGGGCCTTCGGCGGCCGTGGCGCCTTGAATGTTTGCGCGCCAGCGGGAACGGCCCTATGAACCATGGGGGGCAGACGATCGTCGGCATGACAGAAGAGAATCCAGCGAAACAAGCCAGACGGTGGCTGGCGGTGAGCCGGAAGGAGGAGCTTCGATCCCGACAGCCGATACGGCAGTGTCCGCATGATCCCCGACCGCATCCAGCACGGGCACGGAACACAAACAATCGGAAAACAAGGAGAAAACGAACATGTCCTTACCAGGTCTACATCGCCCCCACGGAGGACGGGACCGAAGACCGAACAGGCGGCGCCGTGCCCTGTCAAGGGCGACGCCGGCAGCCGCTGTCGCATTCGGCGGCCCAGCGACGGCCGCTGTGCCCGCGCATCCTGCCGACCGCGGGAATGCCGTCGCGGAGACGGGCGGCGGTGTGAGGCCCGAACGGGTCAAAGAACGATCATGGAATACCCATTTCTGGCTGACACAGACGGGCACTACGCCGGTTCGATCCCGAGTGGATTTACATACCACCGGAAAAAAGGGGGGACCACCTTTGAAACGCGCCAGTCGACTGCTGGCGGCTATAGCGGCACTCGCCCTCACCGCAGCCCTTCTCGCCCTGGGCTCCTCACCGGCCGCCGCCGCAAGCCCCAAGCCCCCCGCGTCGGCCCCGGGTATCGAGTACACGGCCAAGCCCGGCGACGGTGCTCAGCGCAGCAGCAACGGCAAGGGGGCGGCGGAGATGCCGATATCCCCCGACAATCCCGCCAACACCGAGTGGCTGAACGACTGTCTCGGTTCCTCGGATGCCCAAGGCCCCGACGGCCGCGTCTACAACCGGTTCAGGTGGTGCTGGGAATACGAATTCAAGGCCAAGTACTACAAGAAGGTGGATGGCAAGCCCGTCCTGAAGGGCACCAACACGATCAAGTTCCAGGCCGCCGCCATCGGCTTCAACGACACCCGCGCCACCCGCGTCTTCTTCCGCGCCAAAACCGGCCAGGTCAGCTACGCCGGGTGGAACCCCTTGGAGAAGCGGTTAGTCGCCCCGAACCTGGACCTGGAAATCACCCCCGAATGCGTGCCGGGCGCCGATCAGCCCACCACTGCCACGTGCGGCGTCGGGCGGTCTCCGGCGAAGATGGAATGGGCCCAGTGGAGCAACTTCCCTGACTGGGTCTACTGGGACGTCTCCTCCAGCGGTGGCAAGGGCGAGGACCAGGTCGCCTTCCACCAGTGGCGCTTCTACTTCAACGGCGCGAGCGCGGGATACGAGCAGAGCACCGAGCGCGCTGTGAGCGCCCCGATCGGTATCCGCTGCGACTCGGCCGACTACTTCAACCACGGCCCCAAGCGCTACCCGCACGCCTGCATCTACACCAACGCCTACCCGGTGCTGACCTACAAGATGACCGAGAACCCGCAGGTCGGCCAGCACATCCGGGACGCGCAGAACAACCCGAACTCCACCTGGCCCAAGAAGCCCAAGGACGGCCACTCCAAGAGGATCCCCGGCAAGTGGCATGTCAGTGAGGGGCTGCGCGGCGCCCCCCTGCACCGGGTGCCCAGCCGCGATGAGGGCGGAACGATCGCCGACGAGAACGAGAGGTGGAAGAAGTCGGCGTGCGGGCAGAACAAGGGCCTCAACCCGTGGGCGCCACACTACGACGCCACGACGGGCCTGCCGCCGTATCCTGATGGGCTCCAGTGCGACGAATACCCGTTCTCGTCCACCGACGAGGGCGCGTCCGACCCCAAATGGGATTTCTCGGTACGGGCCGTAGACGCCAACGACAACACCTCGGCGGGCGCCAAGCTCCGCAAGTTCTACACCAACGACCGGATCCTGATGTTCCTCGATGACTTCTGGGTGAACGTCGTCGACGCGTGACCTTCCAGGTCCCGGTGTGAGTCCGCTCATACCATCAGGCGGCCACCGTCCCCACCTCCCCCGGGGCGGTGGCCGCCGCTATTTCGTTCAGGCCCACCACCACGTGCGCCCGCAAATCACCGGGTCGCCTGCGCGAGGGCGGCCCGCGTTGGTGAAGCCGCAACCCCCGAGCCGGGGCTACAGGCAGGAGACGCCACCCTAACGAGTGAGAGTGCGGAACGTGAGTAGTTGTCCGTTTCGTGGTTGGGCTTGAGTGAGGACTGCTGGCCACCGGGACGCGGTGTGCATCAGGTGCCGGGCGGGGTGAACAGGCCGGGTTCGGGTTCTGCGAGGATGCCCCTGGCTGTCAGGCGTTTGAGCTTGGAGCGGATGCCCTCGGTGTTCTTCGGGACGATCGGCAGGTCGAGTGCCTGGCACAGGTCGCGGGCCCGCATCGGCTGCCCGGTGTCGGCGAAAGCGGCGAGGATCTGCTGGTAGGCAGGGTGATCGGGGACGTCGGGACGGTCCGGATCACCGGCGGGCGCGGGGGCGGGCAGAGCCAGGAGGGTCTTGTGGGTGACGCGCAGGTTCTCGCTCTCCGCGTCGAACTCGACCAGCTGCGCGGTGAGTTCCTCGATGCGGCCGCGGAGGTGCCCGGCCTGTTCCTCCAGTTCGCGCTCACGTGCCTCGACGTACTCCAGAACTGCTGTGATCTGCGGGTTCTCCCTCATACGGTCCTCCAGGAATCGAGGGTGGCGCCGGTGAGGCGGCGGGCCATGACCGACGTCATCGCCCACAAGACGCGGGAGCGGGAGGTGGTGAGCCGGTGTTCGTAGTCGCGGACCAGGCGCCGGTAGAACAGCAAGATCCCGTTCGTCTGCTCCACGATCCACCGCTTGGCCTGCGGGACGAAGCCCTTCTCGGCCGGGTTGCGCTCGACGATCTCGACATCGATCCCGTAGTTCTTGCCGTGGTCGACGACGCTCTTCTTGAACCCCTGGTCGACCACGGCCTTCTTCACGGTGTCCATGTGGGCGGCCACGCCGTCCAGCAGGGCGATGCCGGCGGCGTTGTCGTGTGCGGAGGCGGGCAGGACAACGGCCTCGACGACCAGGCCCGATACGTCCACGGCCAGGCATCTCTTCCTGCCCGGCACTCTTTTCGAAGCGTCCTTGCCGGTCGTATCGGCCGGGACGCCGACGGCGGCGTGGATGCTCTGGGTATCCATGACGATGAGACTCGGGTCGGCTAATCGCCGGTTCTTCTCCCGCAGTTGCCACCGCAGCAGGTCATGGATGGTCTGGTCGGTGCCGTCGTCACGCCACTTGTAGAAGTAGTACTTCACCGCCCCGGCGGGCGGCAGGTCGTGGGGCAGCAGGTCCCACTGGCAGCCGCTGCGGTTCTGGTACAGGATCGCGTTCACGATCTCCCGCATCGCGTATCTGCCCTGGTGACCGCTGACCGAGGGATGCGCGGCCTTCCACGCGGTGATCACGGGCTCGACCAGGACCCATTGCTCATCGGAGACATCACTCGAGTACGACTTGCGCATGCTCATGCCAGAAGCCAAGCGAATCACGAACGTCTGACCGGCGACGATGCCCCAACGTCACACCATCGAGCGATGACAACCCGGACGGAAGATCACGTTCCGCACTCTGAGACCGACGACCTGCGAATTCGCGAAGCGTGTCCCTTGGGCCGTGCTTAGGACACTCTCACGTGGAAAGGGACACCGAAAAGCGGACCGTACATGCCGCTCGGGTGGGCGCCGTGTTTTCAAAGCCCCAGAGGTGCAATGCCGTAACGCAAGTCAGCGGTCCAGCAGGGAGTACTGAGCTTGAACTCGGGTTGTCGTAGGGCGTTATCCGGGGTGGAGGGTCAGTCCGGTCTCGGCGAGGCAGCCGTCGAGGAGGGCGGGCCGGTACTGGATCTTGCGAAGGCCCTGCCGCACGGTGCGGATGAGGTGGTCCGGGCTGGTGAAGGCGGTGTTGGCGGTGAAGCCGCGTCGCAGCAGCGACCAGACGCCTTCGACCGGGTTGAGGTCCGGGGTGTAAGAGGGCAGCTGGTAGACGGTCAGCCAGTCCTGGCCGTTGATGAACTTCCGCATATCGGCGCACAGGTGGGTGCCGAGGTTGTCCCACACCAGGACGATCGGGGCGCCGAGCTGCCGGTGGGCCGCGATCAGCAGGTCACGGTAGTCGGTCCAGGCGAAGCTCTTACGTTCGCCTTTCCTTCTGTCATGGTGGCGGGGCCGATAGATCAGGCGTGGTCGCTCGCCTGCTTTGTAGCAGGCCAGTGCGGCGATGGAGAGGCTGCGGGTGGTACGGCCCCGGACACGGATCACGGGAGTGTGTCCGCGCCGGGCCCAGGTGCGGGCGGTCGGCGGCGTCATCGAGAAGCCGGCCTCGTCCTCGAAGACGAAGTAGGCCCCGAGCGCCGCCGCGGTGCTTCCGCGAGTGGCCAGGTCTCCTTCACCCATCCGGTGATCGCTTCCTCGTCGCGCTCGACGGCCCGACGGGCGGGCACCTGGCAGGAGAAGCCGTGCCGGACCAGGAGCTTGCGGACCCCTTGAATGGTGTAGGTCATGTGGAACCGGCGGCCGATCACGGTCTTGACCCTGGACAGAGTCCACCTCTGATCGGGCCAGCCGTGTGCCACCGGTCCCCTGGCCAGTTCCTGTTCCAGCACGGCGAACTGGGCCTCGTCCAGTCTCGGCAGCGAGGCCGGGCCCCTGGACCGCAAGGCCCTCGGCCCGCCGGCCTGCCAGTCCCGCCGCCACCGTTCCACCGACCGCACATGGACCCGTAAGTCCTTCGCGATCACCGAACTCTTCTCACCCCGGGCGAACCGCTCGGCCGCCTGGAGCCGCAGCTGTTCCCGGAACTCCCGCCGCTCATCGGTCAGTCCGCCACCCTGCGCGTACCGCATACCTCCGGTCGTACCGCGAGGATCAAGGCCTGTCAGCCACTACGACACCACGAGTTCAAACTCAGTAATAGTCCGGCATCCACCGGAACTGCTTTCCTCTTCAGCGGATGGCGGGTAGTGCCCTGTCCGGGTGGGCGGCGTTGACGTACTTGACGGCGATGTTGGGGTGGATGCCGAACAGACGTACCAGGTGGAGGGGGTCGGCGGTCTGCTGGGCTTCGTAGAGGACGCGGTCGGTCCACCACTGGCGCGGGGTGATGCCGGTCTGGTCGAAGGCGGCGCGCAGAGCGCAGTAGCTGATGGGGCGCTGGTCGGGGTGGTAGGCGCCGTGGGCCGTGATCAGCAGGTGGGGGTTGGGGGCGATGGACCAGCGTCGGTGGCGTTCGGTGAGCCAGGCAGCCATCAGCTCCATGGTGATGTCGTCGAGGTAGACGGTGTGGGTGTGCTGGCCCCGGCGGACGGCAAGGGTTCCTTTGCTCATGTCGGGGTCGTCGAGGCGGAGTCGGGCGATGTCGGTGAGCTTGAGGCCGTGGATGGCCACCAGAGCGACCGCCAGGCGGGGAAGGGGGCCGTTCAGGCGGCGCAGGGCGTGGCGGAGCCGGTCACTGGGCACCGGGAGCGGAAGGTGCATGGGAGCGGTGAGGGTCAGGCCGGCCATGGGGTTGCGGAAGATGACGCGCTGTTGTTTGAGCGCGCGGAAGATGCCGAGCAAGGCATGGTGGATGCCCCGGGCCTGGTGTCCTTGGCGCTGGTCGAGCTCGGTTTTCACATGGTCGGTGGTGATCTCGCGCAGGCTCAGTCCCTGCACTGCCCAGGTGCGGAGCACGGGCAGGACAAGATTGAGGTAGCGGCGGATGCGGATGTAGTCGACGGTCTTGTGCTGGTAGCGCCCTTGACCGCGCATGACCATCACCCAGGCGTGCAACTGGTCGGCCATGGGCTGGGGCAGAGTCGCGATCTTGGCGGCGATCGCGTGCTGCAGCCGACGTTGCCGGCGGGCGGCCAGGCGGCCGGGCACGCCGGTGCCTTCCCCGCGGCGCACCGTCGTGGCCTTCGGGGGGTCGTCGTCGGGGACGAGCAGGCCGTGCTCGTGCAGGAAGTAGAGCATGCGCTGGACGGACGAGCCGGGGACGAGAGCAGCGACGCTGCGCAAGTCACGCTCATGGACCGGTGCTTGGGCACCGAGCCAGGACAGCACGGTGTGCAGGACCGCGACGGTCCCCGACGGCGCGGCGCGGTGCCCGTTCTTGCCCTGGCATCGGGTGTAGGTGGCGGCGAAGGCCGCGACCAGTTCCTGTGCCTGTGCCGTGGGTACGGGCAGGCTCTCGGCGGGACGTCGGCAGACGCGGGTCCAGTCCCGGTCGGCGGCGAAAAGCACCGGCTGGGCAGGATCGACCAGGTACTCGGACAGCCCCGCCCCGGGCAGGCCGGCTGTGGAACCGGCGGGTGCTCGAGCTGCGGGTGGGCTGGGCCGGCGCTTGAGCCGGTGGGCGAGCAGGCCGCCGAAGGTCAGCTGAGTGGGTGCCAGGTGCGTGGAATCCGGTCCGTTGGCTCGTACGTGGGCCAGGCAGCTGCGGCAGCGGCCGTTGCGCGCGCTCAGCGGCAAGTCCTCGCGGCGGCAGCGGGGGCACACCCCAACGGGGTATTGCCCGGGTCTCTGATTCCAATTTTTGCAGGGCCGACAGAGGGTGGTCGTGATGCCCCAGCTGCCACAGTGCGCGCACGCGCGCACTGGGTTGCGAGGCAGCGGAGGCTGGACACGGTCCCTCAGCAGGCCGGCCTGTTGCAGGATCTGTGCCGAGACCTCCTTGAGCGGAAGGGCGACTTGGTCGAGCATCTCCGGGGCGACCAGGCGCTCGCCCTCGGCGTCGCGCAGCGCCAGAGCCACCCGGATCAGGCGCAGCACCATCCGTGACCACGTCACGCTCAGCCCGCCCTGCGAGGCGAGCGCCGGATGTGCTCGCCCAGGACGTCTTCCTCGGCCCAGCTGCGGCCGGCGGTAATACGGCGGGCGTCCTCGCGTTCGATGCGCCGCCGGGCAGGGAACAAGGTGCCCTGCCCCGTGATGGCCGGTGGGCATACCCGCGGATCGATACCGGCGGCCGCAGGCGCCGGGGCCAGGGCGGGATCGGCGTGGCCGCGGGAGCAGCGCGGGAGCCGTCCGCCCGATCCGGACCATGACGACACCACGGCCGCCCGGGCACTGTCGGAAGCCGCCGACGCCTCGTGGCAGGGCGACCCCCGGCGGGCGAACATCCTGCAGACCGTCGCCGGCTTCCACCAGCGACGGGGCGACCGGCGGCAACGGCAGGAGTACCTTCGACTGGCCGCCGGTGACGCCGTCGCGCCGCCCCACGTCCGCCTGAGGGTGGCCTGTGAGTGGGCCGACGCCGAGGCCGAAGCAGGGGACTTCGCCGCCGCCGCCGACGCGTACGCGATCGCGCTCGGACAGCTGGTCCGGGTGACGTGGCGCGCACGGAACCGGGTGCACCAAGAGGAGCAACTGGTCCACCGGTCGGGCCTGGCCCGTGACGCCGCCGCCTGCGCGATCGCCGCGGGACACCCCGGGCGCGCCGTCGAACTGCTGGAACAGGGCCGATCGGTGCTCTGGGCCGGGACGCTGGACCTGCGGGCCGACCTGACCCGGCTGGCCGAGGCGGCACCGGCGCTCCGGGCCGGGCTCGAGCGCGTCCGCAGCGCCCTCGACGACCCGCGGCCCCTGGAAGTCGACCGGCACATGCAACTGGCCCAGGAGTGGGACGAACTGATCGACGAGGTCCGCCGGCTGGAGGGCTTCGAGGACTTCCTGCGCCCGCTGCCGGAGGGCCGGCTCCTCGAAACCGCCGCCGGCGGCCCAGTCGTGATCGTCAATGTCAGCCGGTGGCGGTGCGACGCGTTGATCGTCCGGCCCGACGGGGTAACGGCGACGCCGCTGCCCGGCCTGACCGCCCAGGAGGCCGCCGACCGGACCGACGACCACCTCCGCACCCTGCAGTCCGCCGAGCGTGCGGACGAGGACCTCAAAGCGGCCTGGGCGCGGGCGCGCTCGACCCGGGCGATGCCGGACCGGCAGGCCGCGCAGCAGGCGGAGCGGGCGCTGCGGACGGCGCGCGCGGCCGCCGAGGAGTCCCTGACCGGCCTGCTCGGATGGCTCTGGGACGTGGTCGCCGAGCCGGTGCTCACAGCCCTCGGCACCGACGGGCCCCCCGCGCCGGGCGACCCGTGGCCGCGCCTGTGGTGGTGCCCCACCGGGCCATTGACGCTTCTGCCGCTGCACGCTGCCGGGTACCACGACGATCCGCTCCGCACCGTCATGGACCGGACGCAGTCGTCCTACACGCCCAGTCTGCGCGCACTGTCCCATGCCCGGACCCCGTCGGATCCGGCCGCCACGGGCGGGGACCGGAGGATGCTGATGGTGGCGCTGGCCGACGCCCCCGGCCAGGAACCGCTCGCGGGCGTCGCGGACGAGCTGGCGATGATGGAACGCGTCCTCGCCCCGGACCGCACGACCGTCCTGGCCGGACCGGCGGCGAGCAGGGACGCGGTACGGCAGGAGCTGCACCGGCACCGGTGCGTCCACTTCAGCTGCCACGGCGACCAGATGCTCGACGACCCGTCCCACGGCGGACTGGCCCTGTACGACGGCGTGCTGACGATCGCGGATGTCGGCGGGCAGCGCTGCCCGGCGGACTTCGCGGGCCTGTCGGCGTGCAAGACCGCCGTCGGCGGCACGGAGCTGGCCGACGAGGCGATCACCCTGGCCGCGGCCCTGCACCACGTCGGGTGCCGGCACGTCGTCGGCGCCCTGTGGTCCGTCTACGACAGCCCCGGTACCGCCGAACTGTTCGAGGACCTCTACCGGGGGATGGCCCGCGACGGATTCCTCGACCCCGGCCTCAGCTCCCCCGCCCTGCACCACGCCGTCCGCACGCTCCGCGAAGCCAACCGTTCCCGGCCGACCGTGTGGACTCCGTTCGTCCACATCGGACCCTGATGCGAGAAGGACAGCAGATGCAACCGTACGAGGAAGTCACCGATGTCGCCTACGGTGAGCGCGTGGCCGCGGCCTTCGCGGTCCGCCCGGCCCGGCCCGGCACGATGGTCCTGACCGGGGCCTGTCCCCGGTGCGACCACACCATGGAATTCCTGATCACGGATCAGGTCGTCAAGCGGTCTCACCACGTGCCGGCTCCGGCTCCGGCTCCGGCTCCGGCCGCGACGGTACCGGAGGACGAGCCCATGATGTGCACCTGCGAGGCGGAGCACGAGCACCGCCCGGCCGGCTTCGTGGGCTGCGGCGCCTACTGGAACATCAAGGTCCTGCCGGCATGACCCGGCTCGCCGCCGGCGGACCGGCGTCCCCGAAGGACCGCCGCACCGCCGAGATCACCCACCGACTCCTGCGCGACGAACTCGCCCGCGTCCGTGCGTCCGCCCTGGCGTGGCGCAACGGGCTCGGCGGGCTCCTCGCCGGCCTGCTCGGCTTCGGGCTCGTCCGCGGCCGTGCTAACGTCGCCGAACTCGCCTCGCCGTGGCACATCGTGGTCGGGGCCGCGCTGCTCGCGGCCCTGCTCGTCGGCACCGTCGGCGCCCTGCAACTGCTCAGGGCCGCGAACGGTCGCCCGACCGTCCTGCACCGCCGCGAGTTCGACACCGGCACGGCCCTGGACCATGCCGAGGCCCTCGCCACCGCCCTTCGCGCCGGTACCGTGCTCACCCTCGCCTGCGCCGCGTTGCTGGTCACCGCCGTGGGCATCACCTGGTACGGCCCCGGCCGGAACGGACCGGCACTCCAGGTCACCACGCCCACCGGCACTCTCTGCGGCACCCACATCGGGACCGACTCGGGGACGCTGACGCTCCAGACCGACAGCGGGAAGGTTCAGGTCGATCTGCGCTCGGCGACCGGGATCCGAGCCGTGGGGCAGTGCGCTGCCGGCAGCTGATCCGCCGACTCAATACGAGCCACTGACCTCGGCCGACGAGGGGGCGGCGGGACGGTGATCACTTACCGCCGCCGCCATGTCGACGAGCTGGAACGCCTGCATGCCGTCCATGGGGGTGCCATCGGGATTCAGCCCGAAGGCGGCCGCGAGAACGATGGGGAGATCGGCCTCAGAGGCAGTGGTGCGCAGCTCCGCGAGGACGCCGGGAAAGTCGGCGTCATCGATGGCGCCCAGGTACTCCTGGCGCAGGCGGTGGATGACCTCGACCAGCTCGGGCCGCAGCCGCATCCAGGCGCGGGACGTCCGGATCTCATCCGCAACCTGGTCCATGAACCAGCGCATGACCTCGTACGGGATGTCCAGGTGCCGTCCTTGGGGATCGAAGCACACTATCGGCTCGCGCCCCGGGTCCTCGTCGGGGACGACCGCGGTCACGAGCGTCCGTTGTTCGCGGAGGAGATCCAGTTCCAGATACCAGGCGTCGTCGGGCACGGAGTACATCGCGGTGATCGCGTAATCGCGGCTGGGGTGCGTGACCATCGTTCTCAGGCCTTCGGGTCGATCGGCGGTGTGGTGCGGACTTCGGCGTCTGGCGCCAGCCGCAGGCCAGCCGTGACGAGGAAATCCGTGAGTTCGATCTGGCCGCCGTCGGTTCCGTCGTCCCAGCTGGTCCAGAGCCTCGACTCACCGCCGTCCCAGGTGTCGACGTCCTCGCTCGGATGCTGCTCGACAGTTCCCTCACCGTGCCGGTACCGCAGGTACAGGTACTGACCCGTGGTCGTCCAGGCATCCCACTGCGACGGGCAGCTCCCGGAGGTCTGCATCACCCGCGCGAGGGTCACATCCTCGTGCAGGTGGGCCTCGACAGCGCCTAGATGCTGGTCGTGGGCGATGAGGAGGCCGTCCACGAGACCGAGCAGGCGGATGCTGCTGCTGGGAAACTGGAGCGTGAGGCCGGCTGTGAAGCCGACGTGGCCGTCGTTGTAGTCGATCTGCCGAACCGAGCGGATCGTCTGTCCGACGAACCGGGTCACCGGAACATCCGGAGAATCGTCGATCACGGAGACGCTTCCGTGCTCCTCCATCGCGTACGGTCCGTGCGGCTGGTCGGCTCGCAGAGACAAGCCGGTCGAGGGCGTGTGGAACAGCACCGGGCCCAGACTCTCCAGGTGAAGCCACAGGTGTACCAGCGACGGATCGTCGTCAGCGTAGTGATGCCAAGCTGTGGTCACTTTCAGCAGTCGCCTTCCGATCAGGTCGGCGGCGAACAGCTCCTCATCGTCGATCACCTGCCGATGCTCGCATGGCCTCACCAAGAGGACACGCGAATTCCTGACCGGCTGCTCTCGCCTGGCTCGGCCCCGCCGACTCGGCCGGCGACCACGGACGAGTGAAGCCAGCCGATATCCCTTGCGCCACACACGTCGCGATTACTACGGTGCCGACTCATAGCCTCTGAGCTGCGAAGACTCCGTCGTGAGTCCGCCTCAGGATCGGCGACCTCCCAAGAACTGGATAGGTGTCATGGGCGCGCCCGCTGTGGCCTGGTGGCCACGTCGCGGTCCGCCGCCGTCCGCAGCACCGCCCGCCCGGAAGCTGTGTCCGGCTCCGTAAATACGGCTGGGGACCGGGTGCCCGGGCTCACCGTCCTCTGGGCGGGCTTCGGTGTCGGCATGCTGCGGCGTGGCCCGTGGCGGACTTCGGCACCGCACGTATCGCATGAACTATCCGCTTGGCCAGGACCGACCCGGTTAGCTTCACCTGAGACAGTCGCGCATTAGTTGCCGCCGCCTGAGCGGGCGGCGGCCGGTCCGAAGGTCTCGGCGGGGCGGGCGGCCAGGGCTTGGCCCTCGATGACGGCGACCAGGTCTTCCCACAGGTTGGGCCGCACCCACCCGAGATCGTCCCGGATGACGCGTCTGTCATTGGCGGGCCGGCGGGCGGTAGAGGAGCGTGTCGGTCTATTGGCCGGTGCTGATGTTCAAGGTGAACTCGGGGCGCCGGCCTTCGAGGGCGACACCGGCGCGTTCAGCGAACGCGAACGAGACAGAGCGTATGGCCCATCGCGTTGTACTCGGGGCGGGCGATGTACGGGATCTCCGGGCCGTCCGGCTTGCACGTCTCGCCCTGGCCGGTGAGTTCCTGCGACACACGGTACTGACCGGGGGTCGAACCGCAGACGACCACTTTGAGATCCTGACGGGGCCAGTCGGCGCTATTGCTGACACAGTCGCCGACGGACAGCTGGTCCGGCTCCGAGTCGCCGGCCAGCAGGCCGATAAGGATCAGCAGCGGCACGGCCAGGAGGACCAGGGCGACCGGGACAGTGACCAGCAGAGCCGCCGGACGCAGGAGCACCCGCTTCCCGGGGTCCAGCGCCGGTCGCCAGCCCACAGAGGGCGGACCGAGGCGACGGAACGCACGACGTGGTCCCAGCACATTGGCGAGAACAGTGAATGGGGTGATCGCCATGGAGAGCGGGCCCCACCACCCTTGCGAGAGAGTGTCGGCGGTCATCTGGCGGTGCAGCGCCGTTCCGCACAGACGGCAGAACGTTCCCGACCGCTTCAGGAAGCGCATGAGGACGACCATCCCCTGATGCCCCCGCACCGTGGCCCGGACAGCCGGCATACCACCGCATATCTCGCACTGCGGCGCCACGCCGAAGGGCGGATACTGCCCCCATGCCGGGGCTGCCGGGTAGACGCCGGCCTGCGGGTATGACTGCCCGTAGGGCTGGCCGGCGTACGGGGGCGGCGGGTTGACCATGAAACATCCCTTGGCGATCGGCAACACTGCCTGTGCACCCTAACCGCGACGGTGGCGACGACTGCACCAAGGACAGCCCCTCCGGAGGGCAGTTACTGACTTCGGCGCTTCGAGGTGATTGACGGTGGGAGGTCGAGGGAGAATCCGGTCCCGGCGAGAAAGCCGTCAAGGACGTCGGGGCGGTACTACAGCCGTTTGAGTCTGTTGCGCACGAGCACGGCGAGGTAACCGTCGGCCTGTTTCTTGGCCTCGCGCTGACAGGCCAGGGCGTCCTCGAGCCGCTTGGCGGTGAAGGCACAGGCCACCAGCTCCAGCGGCCGGCCCGCAGGCGGCGGCGTAGCCGCGCCAGTGCGGCTGTTCGGAGTCGAGCTCGCTGTAGTCGCCGAGTGCCACTCGCATGTACACGGCGATGCCGGCTGCCGCGTTGAGCGTGGCGCGGTAGAAGCGTTGGACGGCCTGGGGCACGTGGTATCGCTGGCACGGTCCGCACACGGGGGATCGGTTGCCGTCCGCGCGAATCGCCCAGATGTGCACGCGCCGGTTGTGGTCAATGAGCGCATCGCAGAACAGACAGCGAAAGCGCGGTTCTTCTTCCTCCACGTAAGCGATGTCGAACAGGACGAGCACGGGTCCTCCGTGACGCGGTGTGTTATCTGGGGTCCGAGTGAAGAGCCAGGCGTGTTGACTGAACCAAAATCGGCGTTTATGTGATGGGGCTATTTGGATTTCCCCACCCCCTGCTTAGGCATGGGGTAGACCTGCTCTGTTGATCTCCCCACCCTTTGGGTGATCTTGTTCGGTCCGTTCACGTGATCTTGTCCGGCGTGTCGAGATGACCTGGGTGTCGTGGAGAGCCTGATTGAGCCATGAGTTCGACCTGGTCGGGACCTGAATGCTCACGCTGCAGGAAGACGCGGACGCTCTCCTGGTTGGGGCGTTCGCGCGTTCGGGCCGGTGGCGCCGTGGCGCGGTACGACTTCAGCCGATCCGAAACCGGGAGCGCATGTGCTGCACTTGGTACGGACGGCTGGTGGACATCAGGTAGTGCAGCGTCACCGAGTCGTCCTCCGGGTGCCACTCGGTGAGCGGTTCAAGGATGAATGCCCCGTAGGCCCAGCCCGTGCTCCCGGCGAGGTAGCTGGGGTCCCGCTGATCGAGGTCGTCCATGTCCGGCCAGTGCATGAAGGTGCCGAAGGCGCCGTCCCGGCACGGGTCGAAGACGGTGATCTCCGCGGACCACGGTCCGGTAGGCGCCGGTGCCGTGCGCGCCACGACCGCGCCGGTCGGACGGTTTTCCTGTTCGATCGGGCGGGCCTTGGAGTAGAGCACGACCCAGCGTCCGGCATCGGGGACGTAGGCGGCTGAGACTGAGGTGTAGCCGTCCGGCACGTACCACAGCGGCTGGGCACTGGCCTCATCCCCGGGCGACGACCAGCCCGCTGCGCCCCGGTGGTAGCGGATGTCGGCGGTCCGGAGAGTGCTGCCCGGCGTCAGCGGCATCCACGCGAGGTGCACCGCCGACCGGCGCCCGCCCGGGTCGCCGCCGCCGAACAGCACCACCCCGCGCCCGGATGCACTGGGCAGGCCCGGCACCTCGGTGTTGTCCACCACATGGGGGGACACCTGCCAGAACTTGAACTCGCTCCAGCGGAAGACCTGGTCGTACGGCTGCCCGCTGCCCGGATCGGCAGACCGGGCCAGGTAGGAAACCGGGACCGGCCAATCCACGTGGTCCGGTCGGTCGAAGACCAGGACGAACACGTAGGCGAAGGTGCCGTCGCTGAATGCCCCGGTGGGCGTCTGGTTCCTCTGCGGCACGAGCAGGGACCCGTCCGGCCTACGGATGGTGAAGGGGGCAAAGTATCGGCCGGAGCGGACGAGGTCCAGGGTGATCCCGTTCCTCGAGAGGTTGCTGATGCGGGCGACGGCGTCGGCGTCCGGGACCGGGCCGTCGGGGCGCCCCAGGGCCGGTACGTCGCCGAGGAACACGTAGTGGTTGTCGCGGTGGGTCGTGTTCGCGCCGAGGTCTACGCCGCGCACGCCGGCCGCGAGGAAGTCGGATGTGCCGGTAACCTGGGCGAGGCGCTGGGTGTTGGCGGCAGGGGAGAAGGCGGTCCCGGAGCGGGGACCGAGCGGGACGAGGCAGGGCGCCCACGCCTTGTTCTGGCTCTTCCACAGCACTCGGGAGAACCAGGTGCCGTCCCCGAGGAACGCCTCAAGCTGGTCGTTGACGGGGTAGAACGCACTGGTCAAGGGGGTGCCCGCGACGACGGCACCGGTGTCTGTGAGTGGGTGGGGCTGCGGCGCCCACGGGCGGTTGTGGGCCTTCCACAGCACCCAGATGCGGCCGTCCCCGTCCACCACGTGCACTTCGAGTTGGTCGTTCGGCGGGTAGTGGACGGCGGTGACAGGCGCGCCCGGCGGGGCGAAGCCGTTGCCCGTCAGCCGGGTGGGCCCATTCCATCCCCCGGTGCCGTGCTTCCACAGCACGGTCAGCGCGCCGAACCGGTCGACGGCGAAGACCTCCAGCTGCTCGGCCAGCGGGTAGTAGGTCGCGGCGAGCCGTGCGCCCGGGGTGAAGATGCCGGTGGCTCCGGCGAGGGCGTAGGGCGGCTGCCAGATGTTCTGGACATGCGGCGCCTTCCACAACCCGTTCACGGCTCCGTTGTCCCCGACGACGAACACTTCGAGGTTGTCGCCCGGCGGGCAGTGGACGGCCGCTAGGGGCGAGCCGGGGGGCGCCAGCCCGGCCGCGCCGGCCAGCAAGTACGGGTGTTGCCAGTGGTTCTGCACGTCCGGGGACTTCCAGATGCCATACACCCCCCGGTCGGTGCCGACCCCGAACACCTCAAGCGTCTTCACCGGCGGGTAGTGGACGGCGGCGGAGTGGGCGCTGGCCGGGGTTGGGAAGTCGGTCGCGATCACAGACGGCCCCTGCCAGTGGTCCTGGACGTGCGGCGCCTTCCAGAGCACGTGCACCCGCCCCTGCCCGAGGCTGAAGACCTCCAGGGAGCTGCCGGGTGGGTAGTGGGCCCCGGACAGGGGGGTGCCCGGCTGTGCGAAGGACACCGGTGTCAACGGGTAAGGCGGCTGCCATGGGCCGTTGTTCGTCTTCCAGGACACCTTGATCGCACCGTCGTCGTCAACCGCGAAGACTTCCAACTGTTTGGTAGCCGGGTAGTTGAGGGCCAGCGGGTACAGCGGCTGGTTCATAACATGAGCGTGGCACGACCGAGGAAGGGTCACAAATCCCACTGACCTCAGCCGGGTGCCCCGATTGCCCCGGTTGCGTGTCACCCATTCGGCCGCGATCCTGGTGTGGAGGTCCTGGGAAATGGATGGCCCAGCGGTTGACGCGCGCCGATCCGCCGACGGGTCGCAGGGACCTGCGTCCTCGCGGCGGAGTTTAGGGCCGGATGCCTTCCGGAGATCAGGGTGAGATGTTCCGCAAGGAGCCCGGGAACCATCTGCACCGGAGGTTTGTCCCATGGCACCCACGGCCAATCTCTTCGTCAGCGCCGGTCGCACCACGACCCAGGTCAATCCAACTCAGTTCGGTCACATCCTTGAGGACATCAGCCACTCCGTCGAAGGAGGGCTCTGCGCCAATGTGGTGCGCAACGGCACGATGAAGGAGGACGACAGCACCCCTCCGGCGCACTGGTCCCTCGTTACGTCGGGCGGCAGCACGGGGGCGATCTCCACCGACACGGCGTCTCCCCTGAATGCGGCCAACCGCAGCTCGCTACGGCTGGACATCGGCATGAACGGCGCGGGACAGCGGGTCGGCGCCGCCAATTCCGGCTTTGGCGGCATCGGCGTCAGGCCGAACACCAGCCACTCCGTGGCATTCTGGACCCGGGCCACCCCCGGCTTCACCGGCACACTGACCGTCACCTTGGAAAGCGATACGGGAACGGTCCTCGCGGCGGCTGATGCGGGAAATCCGACCACGTCATGGCGCAAGATCACCAGGACGCTGACCACCGGCGCTTCCGTGCCCTCCTCCAACGCGAACCGGTTCGTGATAGCGGCGAACGCGCATGGCAACGGCCAGTCGGTCTGGTTCACCGTCGTGCAGTGCACGATAAAAGGCACCAACGGCATCCGAGAGGACCTGGCGCGACTGCTGGCCGATACGGGCCCCGGGTTCTTCCGGATTCCGGGCGGAAACTACTTGGAGGGCAATACGCTCCCAACCCGGTTCGCCTGGAAGAACACCGTCGGCCCCGTCGAGAACAGGCCGGGACATCAGAACGACGCCTGGGGTTATTGGTCGACCGATCAGTTCGGGCTGCTCGACTACTTGCAGCTGGCCGAACATGCTGGCGCCGAGCCCCTGCTGGCCGTCTTCGCTGGGTACACCCTCAACGGCACCGCCGTCGCACAGCGTGCCCTAGAGCCCTACATCAAGGAGGCGCTCGACGAGATCGAGTACGCCATTGGCGGTACCGATACCACTTGGGGCGCGCAGCGCGCCGCTCACGGCCACCCCGCCCCCTTCCCGGTGCGGTACGTCGAAATCGGCAACGAGGATATTTTCGACCAGAGCGGAAGCTACGACCGCTACCGCTTCCCAGCCTTCTACGACCGCATCAAGGCCCGCTACCCACACCTGCGGATCGTCGCTACCGCCCCGGTGACCTCACGCCCGGCGGACGTCCTCGACGAGCACTTCTACGACGCCGACCACGCCCAGTTCGCCCTGCTGGCCGACCGCTACGCCCCCGTCGACCGCAACGGCCCTCAGATCCTGATCGGAGAGTACGGCGTGCTGGACACGAGCCCCGTCAACCCGACCGGCACGCTCGGGGGCGCCTTGGCCGAAGCTGCCTTCCTCACCGGCACCGTACGCAACGCCGACCTCGTCATCGGCGCCGCCTACGCGCCCGCGCTGGCCTCCCTGGGTATGCGGAACTGGCCGGCGAACATGATCGGGTTCGATCCCGCCTCGTCCTACTGCTCGCCGTCCTACTACGTGCTGAAACTGTTCGGCGAGTCGGCCGGAGACCACGTCGTTCCCTCCAGCCTGAACGGCGCGGACGACTCCGTACGGCACGTCGCCACGCGCACCGCCGACGGCACCGTGTTCATCACGGTGGTCAACCCCACGCCCGCGTCGGTGCCGGCGCACATCGTCGTCACCGGCACGGCCGGCGTCGCCGCGACCGCGAAGGCCACGACCCTGACTGGCGCCCCAGCTGCCCGCAACACGATCGACGCGCCCAGAACGGTTGTCCCCCTAACTGACATCATCACGGCCGGCCCGACGTTTGACCACACCTTCCCGGCCAGCTCCCTGGTGGTGCTGCAGCTCTCCACGACCGGGCCGGCCGTCCCCGCGCTGCCCGGATCCCGAACGGTCTCGCTGCGGGCGACCACCCCTGGTTTTACTGGTCACTCCTTGCGTCACCAGAGCTGGCTGGGGTTCATCTCGCCGGTGACGGCGTCCTCCAGCAACCTCGACAAGAGGGACGCCACGTTCAGGGTGGTCGAGGGGTTGGCCGACGATGCGGCCTACTCGTTCGAATCGCTCAACTATCCCGGGCACTACCTGCGACACTCCCTGTTCCGCGTACGCCTTGACCCGTGGCTAGACACCAGCCTCTTCGCCGCCGACGCGACATTCCACGCCGTCGACGGCAACAACGGCGAGGGCATATCACTCCGCTCGCACAACTACTCCGACCGTTTCTTGCGCCACTACGGCGGAGAGGTCTGGATCGCGAGCATGGGCGGGCCCAACCCCTACGACAACCCGGCTAACTGGCCCGCCGACACCACCTGGCGCCTCACCTCACCCTGGTGGCGCAGCGAAGTCGACATCGCGTCCGGCTACCACTCGCTGCGGGCCACCACCTCCGGCTTCACCGGTCACTCCTTGCGTCACCAGAGCTGGCTGGGATTCATCTCGCCGGTGACGGCGTCCTCCAGCGACCTCGACCGGAAGGACGCGACGTTCAATGTCGTTACGGGGCTGGCAGACGGCTCCTGCTACTCGTTCGAGTCGCGCAACTATCCCGGGTACTACCTGCGGCACTCCCAGTTCCGCGTGCGCCTGGACAAGTGGGTAGACAGCAGTCTCTTCGCCGCCGACGCGACCTTCTGCGCCCTGCGCGGCAACTACGGGCCGGGTGTGTCGTTCCGCTCGTACAACTACCCCACCCGTTTCCTGCGCCACTACGCCGGAGAGATCTGGATCGCGAGCAAGGGCGGGCCCAACCCCTACGACAACCCGGCCATCTGGCCCGCCGACACCACCTGGCAGGTGATCGACCCCTGGGCCCCGTAGGCGGGCGGTGCGAGGGCCCGCCGCGTGGCAACCTGTCTCGCCACGGGTCCGACGTGGACGGCATCGGAAGCTGCTCGATGCGCCACCAGTACAGTTCGGGGCTGGCGATGAATACCACGCCGGGGAACGCTGAGGGCTGGTCGCGCTCTTCGCTCCCCACATTCCCCACATGCCTCAGGGCATAACGAACTGGGGCGAAGAGTACACCTGGCCATTTTCGAGGATTCCCATCATATGCAGGTCAGATTTCCTTCTGCTACCTTCCGGGTATGGAGCGAGGGGGAGCCCCGAACGGGATCTGAAGCGCCTTGTCGTGCCCGAGGCCACGGTGCCCCCTTCGCCGGATCTGCATCCCCCGCCGATACGGATCACCCCGATCCTGGCACCGCGAGGAAGCGGCCCTCGCTTCAGCCGGCGCAGTCATCGCCCCGGAACTACAGCGCTGGTGGGCTGACTGGACGGTGCTTCAGTCTTGGGTGCCCAGTACCGGCCAAAACCACCAGGTCCAGGCTCTCACGACGGCACCCAGGCCCAGGACGATGACGATTGCCAGCCACGCAGGAAAGCCGAGGGCGCCGTAGCCGAGAAGCGCGATCCCTGAGGCCGTGAGAACGGTGGCTGTGGTGAAGAGATAGCTCCACACCCGCATCATGTTCTGATATAGCACCCAGGCTGCGGAACTGGGCGGTCGCGCCACGCGCCAGCTGCGATGACGCGAGCGCACTCCTCCTGCGCCGCGTTGCTCGCTCCAGAAGCGCTCGGGCATCAGGAGTGAGTCGTATGCATAGAGCGTCGCGAAGTAGAGGACGGCGGCGAGAAGGAGCACCACAGCGGCAGCCTGAACGCTCCAGCTCCGGCTTCCGAGAGCCTTGAGCTGGTCCTGTTTGAGCAGGACGCCGAAGATCACGGTGAGGCCGAAGGTCAGGGCGCCGCTCAGGAGCTTGGCGATGTCCATCTTACGCTGGATCTTCTCCCGGACCTGGTCTGCGGCCTTGCTGTCGTCGTAGCTGATGGTCCACTGCAGCTCAGCGCGGGAGCCGTCCTCGAACGCGATGCACACCACGTCGGCGCGGCCGAGCGGAATGGGAGGCCGTCGTGCCCTGAGTGGCCGCCGACGGTTGAGGACTTCATCGGCGAGCAGGCTCAGCTGTGGTTGATGACCGACCACCAGGACGGAACGACCCTCGCTGATCTCTTTGCACAGATCCTGGAGGAGAGGCCACGTCCCAGGCGGCGGGGGAGAACCCGTGAGTTCGGTCTTTGGCTCCATGGATGGCCGACCACTGGGCGAAGCCCACAGGATTCGCCACAGGCGGTGCAGCGTCTCGCCCGCTTCCGGGGAGCTCGCGCACCAAACCTTGGCGGGGAGGCCCGCTACGTCCTGTTTCAGCTGCTCCCGCAGCCGCTCGGCAACCAGGTCGATCGGGTACTCGTACCCACCCCCCGCCGTTTCGACGGAAGTGAGTCTCCCGTGCCGGTGCTGTCCGTGCCTGCAGAGGAGGATGTACGACGCGCCGCGCTGCAGTGCGTTGCGGCCGTCCCTTCTCGACCGGGTCAAGGGCACCCCCGAAGAACAATGGAGCAGGGTCGACGACGAATCCGTCATGTTCTTCGCATTATGGACTTGACTACTGAGTTCGAACTCGCACTGTCGCCCTCACGGCTTCGCGTGTCTTTGCCGCCGGGCAAGGATGGCGTCGTGCACTGTCGCGGACGCCACCGCGCCATAGTTCAGAGAAGGCATGTGAGGCAAGTGCCCCGTTGGCGTTCGTGCCTGACGAATATCAACGGGTTGTTCAGACAAGTTGGTCACGTACGGATTGCCGGGCCATCGCCCTCCTTCCGAACCGAAGGAAGTCGGGGACCTCGGTTCGGCCGCACCGAGGTTGAGGTGCTTCCGAAACGCGTCGGGGTGCGGGCTCGTTCAGCTCAATTCGTCGAAGACCCGTTGGAACGCGTCTGCCGGGATACCCGTCCGTGCCTCCCACGGGCAGCCCGGGCTCTGTTCCCAGAAAGCGGCATACCGGCCCTGACCGTCCGAGCCGTAACCACTGATGTCCACCAGTCGGAGTGCGCTGTCGAGTACGGTCACCGTGTCGCCTACGATCCGCAGGCGGGTGTAGGTCGTGTTGTCGACGAAGGTGTCCTCGGGGATCAGCCGCTGCGCGTTGGTCGTCGAGCGCAGGAGGTAATCGCCGTCCGGCACCCCATCGAGGACGATGAACTGGCACGACAGTTTCTTTTCGTAGAGATCTGCCCACCCTGCGGATACGCCCTGGTTCCGGTTGCAGTCGGTGAACTGCTGTTGAGCTGGTCCCCACGGGCTGAGGTGTTCGATGTCCACCAAGCAGAACGCCTGCTTGTATCCGTGGGTCACCTCATTTCCGTTCAGATCCAGCAGCCTGAACTCGTTGAAGTTCTTGAGATGCCAATGACCGTGCGAGGCAGACTCCACGAACCAGTCGGGATGCGGCCCATCAGGGCCAGGCGCACCCACAACCAGGTCGGAGTCCCCTACGTTGTGGGAGAGGAAGTCGAAGCGCAGCAGCCGGTGCACACCCGCTTCGATGCAGCCGTCCTCGATACTGTGTTCATCTGCACCTCGCTTACTCGCGACGGTTTGCGGCGCAGGTTGGTGCCCGGCGGCCTGCGACGCGCGGTAGCACCCACTTGGCTCGCTCCATTGCTGCTGACCTTGGCTTGGATGGCCACCCGTCGGCCGTGGCCTGGAGACCTGTGTCAGTCCCAGCCCGGCCATCCGTACGGGCCGCCATGCCGACGAGCGTGGCCGCCCTGCGGACGCCAGCGGTGCCCTGGCATGAGTGTGTGCTGAGGCTGACCAGTTCCTGTGGCTGGCTCCTCGTCGGCACCGCTCCCGCCCCACAAATTGGCTGACGGAGTGGTGCTCGCGACCAGGCTGATCAGCTCGGTACGGGGCCGGGGGCGTTGCGCTGGGTCTCGGTGAGGTGGATGTCGATGTACCGGGCGAGGATCAGTGGGTCTTGTGGGTTGTCGGCCTGGAAGGTGATGCGGCGGAGCAGGCCGACGTTGTGGAGTGTGATGCCTTCGCGGGCGAGGATGAAGAGCAGGGTGAGGAAGGCGGACCGGGCGTTGCCGTCGTCGAAGGGGTGGAAGAAGCAGACGTCTAGGCAGGCGCGGGCGGCACGGGCGGTCAGTGGCAGGGGTGACCGGTGGTCGTTGGTGCTCTCGGCCAGGCAGGCGTTGAGGCGGGTGGCGGTGTCCGGGCCGATGCCGTAGCGTTCCCGGCCGCCCTTGGCGAAGGCTGGCAGGCTGCGGAACGGTGACGGTTGCGGGGTGTCCAGGACGTGCTGCTGCCAGCTGCGGAGCAGTTCGAAGTCAAGCGGGAGACCGCGCGCTGCGTCGGCCCGCATCACCTCCAGGGCGGCGAGCAGGCCTTCAGCACGGGCCGGGTCCACGGCGCCGTCGAAGGCGCGGATGTCTTCGGCTGCGCCGTCGCGTGACGAGGTCACCGGTGTGTCCGCTGCGGTGTCCGGGGCCTGGTGCCATGGCACGGTCTCGCGCATCGTGAGCCAGCGCTCGAGGTGGTCCGGTGCCGGCTCGTCGGAGCGCGGGCCGTCGTGGGGTCGCAGCGACAGCGCGAGCCGTTCGGCGATGTCGTCGACCAGTACTGTGTCGGGGCTGGTCCAGCTGTGGAATCGTCCGCCGATCGCCTCATCCACGAGACTCTCTGCGGCATCCGGTGCGACTCCCCAGTGGTCGAGGAACCAGGTGAGCACCTGGTGGCAGTGGCCGTGCCAGCCGCTGCCGCAGCCGGTGCGGTCGACGACCTGCAGGATCAGGTTCCGTGCGGCGCGCTCCCACAGGATCCGCTGGCCCTCGATGTCGGCGGGCTCCAGCAGGTACGCCTCGAACCACCCGGCAAGGTTCTCCAGCCACTCGCGCCACTCGCGCAGCGCCGCGACGACACGGTCGAGGGTCTCCTCCCGGGTGGTGATCGAGTCCCGGGGGCAGCACCAGGTCCCGACCGGGCCCCCGTCGAAGTCACCTTCGTCGTGCGCCCAGCGCCAGCCCACGGCCCAACGGCCGTAGTGCTCGGTCAGCGCGTGCGACATGGCGTCGGCCCAGAGCGCGCCCTGGCCATGGCTCCAGGCACTCATCGCCGGGTCGGTGACGGAGATGTCGGGGCGGTTCGGAACATGCCGGGCCGGGCCGAGCGAGTGCACCACCTGCGCTGCCGACGCGCTGTCGAACGGATGACGGGCAGGGTCCACCTCGCCCCAGCTCAGGGAGTAAGGAGCGAACTCAACGATCATTGCATCAGCCTGCCACGCCCACCCGATGTCCGTTCAAGTGGATTTGGGTGTGGATTCTTCGAAGGCAGGAGGCGGATGTACGGGGTGATGTAACTGGTGCCGGGCGGGATCGGCTAGGGCCGTTCCTGCTGGTGGGTCTCAGCCCTGGGTGCCTTCTGCTCGGTTCCGAGCGGTCAGCGGTAGCCGGCATCGTGCAGTTTGCTCAGTGCCGTGTGGTCGTTGGCCACCAGTACCTGTGCCAGCCGGGCTGCCGCGGATATGACGGCAGGCCAGCCCGGCGAGTCCAGATAGACCTCGTCCTCGGCGTCAGCACCGGCAGAGTCCTGTACTGCGCCGTAGGCGGCGCCCAGACTCGCCATCAGCTCGGCTTCTTCCTCAGTGCGAAGGCTTTGCCCGAGCCAGCGCGAGGGATTGTCCGCCTCGCAGAAGTCGTCGAAGAGCACGTGCACCACGTGGTCGAGGTTCTCGGACTGATCCGGGTCGAGCCACACCTCTCGTTGCCAGGTCGGGCTGGCCAGCGCCACGACCGCGGGTACGACGTGGAGACGGTAGTAAGGCAGGGCAATGCCGTAGTCGATCACGAGCCGAGGGTACTCACCCCATGGTCGTCCAGACCGCTGGGTTCCGCCTCCGGATCTTCTGCGGGCAAGTTGTTGAGCTGGGAGAACAGAGGCCGGGGTGTGCGCGGCTTCGCCAGAGCCCGGTGCCTCGTCTGTGTCGTGCTGATCACGTACCGGAACCGTCGTCGGCAGGCGGCGCGTCCGGACGAATTGGATCAATCAGCTCAAGATCGGAATCTTGTGACGTCACAGGACCACACCCCTGCCCGTCGGCCTACTCGCCCGCAATGGCCCCGCTGGCCTCCCCCGCAGCCCCAGAGGCGCTCGCGGTGGCTGGTCCCGCTCGTGGCCACGCTGGGAGGCCTAGCCATTGGTGGGGGCATGTTCTGTCTCTTCGTGTTCTCCATGTTCATACCTCACGCGGCACCGTGCTCCGAGGTCATGAAATTCGCCGGCGGCCACATGCCCCAACAGGCCACCGACAAGAAGTGCGTCAACGAGGGCGCGTGGCTGGGCCGTACGTACTCGGCCGAGTTCACGATGCCACGCGAGAACGTGGTCGCCAGGCTCGAGGAGGCTTTCCCCGGAGCCGGTCAGGGCGACTGCGGGCCCATCTGCCTGGTGCGCTACGAGGAGGAAAGGCGGCGCACCGGCCAGGCATCGGTCTTGGAACTGGACGTTCGCTACGAGGGCCAGGACTCAGCCCGGGTCAAGCTGAAGGCATACAACACATAGGGCCGATGCCTGAGATTCCCGGCCTGTGCCCACCCGCCTGGGATCGTGCCGGGACGGGTGGCCCGATCGCGTTCAGCTGACGATCAGGGCCGCGACGGCAACGTGGGCGAGGAGCTGCACGACCAGGAGCCCGCCCCGTGCTGCTCGCATCCACCGCCATTGCCCCGACCCGCCGGCCGCCAGGGCCCCGCACACAGCGGACACGAGGAACGCCGCGTACGTCCACTCGTCCGGCACCGTTGAGCAGCTCTCGCCGTTGGTGATGCAGCGGCCGCCGTGATCCGAGGCCAGGTAGAGGAGCCCGCTGACGAGCATGGTCGGGAGCAGCAGGATCAGGGCGAAGCTCGCGCTCTGCTGCCGCTTGCGGTCCTGGAGGATGCTCTCGTCCACGGACATGTCGGTTCGGCTCATGGACACCATCGAACGCTGTCTCCCCGGTGCGGCGGATCGGCGGTTGTACTCAAGCCGGCCTGAGTATCTTGCCTCGGGCCCGCCCAAAGGGGCGACGCGAGCATGCGTGTGGGTATCGGCCAGGGCCTCGGCCAGAGCACGGGTCAAAGGCAGTCGCGGTTAGGCTCGTGTGCATGCTGGCCGAGGACACAGCACTGGCTGTCAAGCACTGGCGAGACTGCACGGACGTGTACGAC
This sequence comes from Streptomyces sp. NPDC037389, assembly GCF_040636475.1. Classification (NCBI taxonomy): domain Bacteria; kingdom Bacillati; phylum Actinomycetota; class Actinomycetes; order Kitasatosporales; family Streptomycetaceae; genus Streptomyces; species Streptomyces sp. NPDC037389. Next base: position 134,769 of record NZ_JBEZUS010000013.1, on the reverse strand, counting down.
TTCCTTGAGCAGGTCCGCCTGCGGCCCGGCATGTGGCTGCACGGCGGATCGCTTCACCACTTGCAGGCCATCCTCATCGGCTACCAGGTCGCCGCCACCGTGCACTCCGTCGATGACCCCTGCGACTTCTGGCATGGCGGAGGCTTCAGCCAGTGGCTCGGGAACCACTTCGACGGCACCAGTCCGCTTGGCTGGGCCTCCGACATCGAGCGCAACACCCCTGAGGGCTCCACCCCTGTCCAGGAGTTCTTCCGGCTCCTGGACGCCTATCGCCAGGACACGGCAGCAGAGGTTACCGTCGGCGGTCTCCCCGAAGAACCCTGACGATCTGTGGGGTCATTGATCGCTGCCTGTCATGGAGCTGTCGAGGGCCTGCTGCGGGCGGCCTCGACGGCTTCGCAGTACACCCGGCTCTCCACCCTCGAACAGGCACAGACCGGTTGTCTCCCGCGCCCGCGCCTCGTCGGGGGCAGCTCCCCGCGCGGCGGTACGGGACGCAGGGTCCCGGGACTCCGCGGAGGTCACGTCAGACACTGGCGGTGGTTCCGCTCTCCGGGAGCAGTTCGAGCATCCCGTCCACCAGTACGACGACCCCGACCACTTCGCCGACCTCGGAACGGCCGACCCAGACGGGATAGGTGCCGTCCCCCGTCGTCGCGAAGGCCGCCAGCTCGCCGCCAGTGGCCTGGTCCCGGGTCCGCAGCAGGTATATGGAGTCGCTGATGTCCTCGTACGTGTTGGGGTCCAGGTCCGGGTCTTGCTGGATCAGGCCTTTTTCGAAGAGGCTGAGGAGCGGTTTCCAGGCTCCGGCGTCGGCGAAGCAGCCTGTGGCGCCCTCGGTGTGGAAGCCGAAGATGCCGTTCTCCAGGAGCAGGCGGGGGTCGTCGTCGGGCCGTCGGGCCATTTCCCAGGTCGCGGCGGGGCTGTCGCTGACGAGTACGCGGACGGCCGTGGTGTCCGTACGTGTGACCTCGCTCCCCTCCCACTCGCAGTGGTACGTGTGGCGGGCTTGAGCCTCCTGCAGCACGTACTCCCCCGGCGGAACGGGAACCATGATGTGCGGCCCGTCGCCGTCGTCCCAGTCCGGGCCGGAGACGGCCAGCAGCCCGCTGGGCACGCGCAGGGCTCCGATCCGGCGCGGTTCCACAACCGTCATCTCGGGGTGATACCCGTCGGTCACGCGCACCCCGGGCCGGAACAGCTCACTGATCGGGCCGGGCCGTGCGGGGCGGGGCGGGCACCAGCAGGTGGCGGGCGCGAGCTTGCTGCCGTCGTCGGCCGCCGCGGCCGCCTCGGTGATCTCGAAGGCAGGCCGCTCCGTGAGCCCGTGGAGCTGGGCCGAGAGCAGCGGCCACTCCCCGAAGACCGGCCGGTCCATCCAGCGCTCGTCATCACGCACGGAGGGCATGGTGCCGTGCAAGCGCCCGTTCTTGCCGTCGGGCTCCTCTGTCCGCCGACCTCTCCCGTCCGGAAGGAGTTCCATGGTGATGCGCGGGCATGCCTCGTCGAATTCCGCCATCTCCGGACTGGTGTAGTTCCAGACCGCGGTGTACCGGCGCAGGAGCCGCTTCGGGTCGTCCAGCAGCCGCATGTCCAGCTCGAAGGTGCGGCGGCCCTGGGCGTCGTAGGCCCGCACCCCGACGTAGTGGTCCTGCCAGGAGACGAGCCGGACCTCCAGCGGAGCCTCCCGGCCCTCGACCTGGTACACCACCACGTACGGAAGCCCGGCGGCATCCCGCTCACGGGCCTCCCCCACGGATATCGGCCGCCAGGGCACGCGGGCCTCCAGGTCCCACGCCTGCGCGTACCCCAGCTCGACCACCATCGCCGCTCCCCGTTCCCGCTCACGTATGTGCCGAGCTGCAACGTACCCGCCGCCTGTGACAACGGCCCTACCAGGCCGGGAGCGGGCCACCCTCGCCAGGTGGTCTTCCTTAAGACAGATCTGGCGTCCGACGTCATGGGAGTGGGCCGCGCTGGTCAGCTGAGGTTCTCCCGCACCCAGCGGGCCATGCCGCCGAGCCTGGCCGCCGCCACGTCGATGTCGCCGGTCCGGACGCACTGACCGGCCTCGAAGTCGTAGCCTTCGAGGCCGCTCTCCTCCACGAGCATCCGGGCGATCCGGTACGCCTCCGTCATGATCGGCAGCGCTTCTCGCCCCGGGTATCGGTAAGGGATCTCGATACCGGCCGAGTCCCCCGCGTAGTCCAACTGCAGATGACCGGCAGGCCCGTCCCGCCACAAGGTCAGACTGTAGGGGTACTCCTCGGTGGTGACCTCGCCGATCTCCCGCGATATCCGCCGTACGAGCCTGTCCCAAACGGCACGCTGGTCACCGGTCACGCTCATGGGCTTGGGGTCGGCATCCAGGTCATAGGCAGAGTTGATCTCCTCCAGGGTCTCATCGAAGGTACGGCCCGGAAGAACCCTCAGGAACTGGATGTCGTAGGTCACCGCCCGCAGCCTACGCACCCACGCCCGACATGTTGGACGCCGCGACGGGACAGGTACGGCCTGCGGGAACACCATGACAACGGGGCCGGAGGCATACGGCCTGTCCGCCGAGGACTGGTTCGGTGGCGGCCTGGCGACTACGGGATCGGGAGCAAGGCTCTTGCAGCGGTACGGGACGCGGATGCCTGGGCCCGATGAATGTGGCTGAAGGGGATTTCACGGTTGGCCGGGGTCGTATTCATGAGGTCGCGGTGCAGCAGGCGGATCATCTGGTCCAGGCGCAGGTTGATGTGCCGACTGCGACCGAGATCCATGGATGGCGAAGGAGCGCGATAGGTGGCGGATCTTGATGCGCGATCGACGGCCAACTGTGATTGGTCGAGATAGCTGTCACCTGGTCGAGCTGTCTGTCACCTGGCGCGACAGGGTGGCAGCGGCCTGGAGGGTGGTGCCTGTCCTGTCGCACGCACGGCAGATGGCGGATTCTCACGCGGACTCATCCGTGTTGTCGGATTCGCAGTGCCTCGCGTGCCGGGCATGGTCTTTGCCTCGTTCGGGTGGTTCGGTCTCACGCCGTAGGCTGCGTTCTCATCGTTCCTGTCACGGTCATTTGCAGCAGGTACGCGAGGGCCGGAGGGGCCGATGGACATGTTCGACGGAGTCCGACGGCGGTAGCGAACCGGACGTGGCTCGCCCGGACGATGAACCGACCGCGGCTCCCGCCGCTGACGGCCGGCCGGCCGCGGGGGGGCGAGTTCCCTAGGTCGGCCGTGGTCACCCGGCGGATGGGCGGCCGCCCCAGCAGCGCGG
>NZ_JBEZUS010000013.1:105823-131495 GCF_040636475.1 Streptomyces sp. NPDC037389 | reverse complement strand
CGTCGGCGTTCGCCCCCCGGCGGGGGCGCCCCCGTCGCGTACCCCGACGGCGGCCCCCGCGGCAGCGGGCGGGGCGTCCGGGGCGGGTCTCGATCCGTAGGTCGCCGGTGGTCACCCGGCGGATGGGCTCGCTCGCCAGCAGCTCGTGCGGCTGGCCGAGGTCGATCGCGCCCGCCGCGTCGAGCCGGGCCAGCTGGGTGCCCGTCAGCTCGACCGTCAGAGCGCCCAGGTTGTCCTCCAACTGGGCGGGGGTGCGGGCGCCGAGCAGCGTGCTCGTCACGCCCGGCTTCCGTAGCGTCCAGGCCAGCGCCACCTGGGCCGGGGTGTGCCCCAGCTCCCCGGCCAACTCCCGGACCACTCCGGCCACGCCGAGGCTTCGTTCGGTGAGGGTGCCCAGGGCGAGGTTGTGGCTCCGACGGGTGCTCCCGTCGGGGCCGGCGCCCGTCGCGCCCACGTCCTGCCGACCGTACTTGCCGCTGAGCACCCCGCCGCCGAGCGGCGAGTACGGGACCACGCCCAGGCCCAGTTCCCGGGCCATCGGGATCAGGTCGCGCTCCGCGGTGCGTTCGATCAGGCTGTACTCGAGCTGCAGCGCGACCAGCGGCGACCAGCCGCGCAGGTCGGCGATCGCCTGCATCCGGGACACCTGCCAGGCCGGGGTGTTGGAGATCGCCACGTACAGCACCTTGCCCTGCCGGACCAGGTCGTCCAGGCCGCGCAGCACCTCCTCGACCGGCGTCCGGAAGTCCCAGACGTGCAGGTACAGCAGGTCGAGGTAGTCGGTGGCCAGCCGCCGCAGGCTGCCCTCCACCGAGCCGAACAGCGCCTTGCGGTGCCCGCCCCCGGAGTTCGGGTCGCCGGGGCGGCGCAGCGTCGAGTACTTGGTCGCCAGCACAAGGCGTTCGCGCTTCTCACGGGCGAACTCGCCGAGCAGGCGCTCGGAGCTGCCGTCGGTGTAGGTGTCGGCGGTGTCGAGGAGGTTGCCGCCGAGCCCGACGTAGCGGTCGAACAGCTTGCGGGCCTCGGCCCGTTCGGCGCCCCAGCCCCATTCGGTGCCGAAGGTCGCGGTGCCCAGGGCCAGCGGTGAAACCCGCAGTCCCGAGCGGCCCAGCAGCCGGTAGTCGTCCAATGCCAGTGCCATCAGGTCCTCCTGTGCTCGCGTGTGCTCGCGTTCCGTTGCCGGGACCGAGTCTGCGGCGGTGGCCGTCCCCGGATAAGGGAGGGAACTTCCTGGGAAGGCCGGTCCTACCCTGGCGGTTGGACCGGTCATGACGACACGAACCGTGGACACCACCGAGGAACTGGCCGCCTTCCTGCGCAGCAGGCGCGAACGGTTGGACCCGGAGCGGCTGGGCCTGCCCGCGCACCGGCGGGCCCGGCGGACGCCCGGACTGCGCCGCGAGGAGGTCGCGGAGCTGGCCGGGGTCAGCACCGACTACGTGGTCCGGCTGGAGCAGGGCCGGGGGCTGCGGCCCTCCGCGGAGGTGCTGGCGGCGCTGGCCCTGGCTCTGCGGCTGGCGCCCGGCGAACGCGACTACCTCTTCGACCTGGCCGGACGCCGCCGCCCCGGCAGCACCGGCGGCGGGGCAGCCGCCGGCCCGGCGCCGTCGCTGGCCCGCCTGGTCGACGACCTCTCCCCGCTGCCCGCCGTACTGATGGACCACCGCTACGACCTGCTGGCATGGAACCCCGAAATGGCCCGGCTGCTACCGGACTTCGACGCCGTGCCGCCGGAGCGGCGCAATGCCATGTGGCTCTGCCTGCTGCACCCGCCGATGCGCGGCTTCTACGCCGACCGAGAGTCCGTGCTGCGCGACGGTGTCGCCCATCTGCGCGCGGCCTGGGCCGCCCACCCGCAGGACCGGGCACTGGCCGGCCTGGTCGCCGAATTCATCGCACAGGACGAGGATTTCGCGCGCCTGTGGGCCGAGCGGGAGGTCCGCGTGAACGGCCGCGGCCGCAAGCTGCTGCGGCACCCGGCTGTCGGGGCGATCGCCGTCGATTTCGAGGTCCTGCTCCCGCTGGAGGACCCGGAGCTGCGGCTGCTGGTCTACCGCGCCGCGGACCAGGAGAGCCTCGCATCCCTGGACCGGCTGTGCGCGCGGTGACGGTCGCCCGGGACTCTGGCCACCCGGCGCTTCAGCGAACAGCCGGCGACAGGGAGAACGGGCACCCGTACATCGGCGTCAGGTGTCAAGATGGCAACGACCGCCGAGCTCAGGTGACGGTTCGCGCGGATCCGCACCAGCCTCGGCCCGGCAGGACCCGCTCCACCAGAACGTCTGCACAGCTCGCGCGTTCCAGACGCCCAGCGGGCCAGGTTCCTCCTGAAGGTCCTGCGACGACTCGGCTCGCAGCCCACCCCCGAATTCCGCAGAAGCCAGGTGCACTGAGATTCCCACGCCGAGCGTTCTCACTCGACATGGCAACCCCGCAGCTCAGCACAGCATGCCCTGGCCGGCCTCTGGGGAGAACGGAGCCTGTGCGGCCGCGCACCCGGTGCTACTAAGGTTTTCGGCTCGGGGTGATGACGGTGCTTGCGGTGGGTGCGTGAGAATTAGTCCGTGATCTACGACGACGACCGCCTGCGGGGCATTCTGCGAGAGCTGGACGACCCGCAGGCCATCGATTCCCCGGGCGGCGACGCGAGACAGGCGGCTTCCTGCCTGTTCGAGGGGCTCGTCCGGCTGCTCGAAGAGCGGTTCCAGTGCTTCTGCGAAGTCGATCGTGGAGTGCAGGATGCCTCCTTCCACGGCGCTGTCGTGCTGCCCTCCGCGGCTACGCGGAGCGGGGAACAGGTGATCGTCCGCCTCAGCAACTTCGGCTCCTTGATCACGGCGGGCGCCGGCGGCCTCGCACGGGATGGCGCCCAGGCCGTCGAACGGCTGCATGAGGAGGATCGGGACCAGATCGCAGCCGTCTCGGCCGAACTCGGCTGCATCTACGTCCCCGGGCACGTGCTGAGAGAGCGGTACGACGGGGGGAACCTGGAGGACTGGCAGACCATGTGGTGGCACCGCTACTTCGACTACATGTGAACCACTTCGGCCGGGCAACCGTGTCCCCGCAGACACGGTGCGGCAGATGCCACGGAAGTCCTTTCAGCGCTGGCGGTTGCGGGAATCAGTCCGCTCTGGACAATGAATCCGTCGAACAGGCGGGCTGGTATTGCATCCGTTTCAGGCGGGCGCGGGCCAGTGCGGCGAGTTCGTCGAGCGTGCACGGGACGAGGTTGCCCAGGCTGTGCTTCAGGCGCGCCCACACGCCTTCGGCGGGATTGAGGCCGGGCGTGTACGAGGGGAAACCAAAGACGGTCAGCCAGGTGCCGGCGGCGATCAGCTCGAGCATGATGCCATCGACGTGGTGGGTGAAGTCGGTCCGGGGCGCGGTTCCGGTCTCGTCGACCGGTCCGTAGCGACCCCCGGCGGAGACTGCCGGGGGTCGCAGTGAAGCACCGTGGTCGGCTGAAGCCGACCGGCAGGCACACGGTGTCAACGCTCGGGCGATCATGTGCATCACGACCCGCCTGGGCGCCGGGCCCATGTTTCCACGAGGTGCCCTGCTCGGATGACTGGGGCGAGGTGGCCAGCCGACCGGCTGCCGCTCCCCCACGACTCACGCCATGCGTATTCCGGCTGGGCTTCCCGCCACTACTGGCGTCGCCGCTACGTTCGCGGGCGCTCCCCTGTCCGGTGCTCAGGTCGTGGTTTGTCGGGCCAGGTTGCCCATCGTAGGCCGGCGGCGGCTTCTTTCGGCAGTAGGCCGGCGGCGATGAGCGCGGCTCTGCCTGCTTGTGCACCGGCGATGCGGTATCCGAGTTCCGAGGAGTCCACTTCGTGAAAGGTGCCGTCCGTGATCAGAACGCTGGCAACGATTCCGTCCAGACCTTCCAGCAGGCCCTCGCGAAGAGCGGGCAGGTACTCAGAGGGCAGCTTGCTCGAAGCCAGGGTGTTGAGAAGCTCCAGCTCTTTGACACCGGCACCGGGCGGTTCGAAGTCCGCGACGATATGCGCGTAGGGCCCGCAGGCACCCACATTCATTTTCACTCGGACGCACACACCGGAGACCGGGAGGGGCAGTCGGGTCATGGCCCCACCGTAAGAAAGTCCTGCAGGGTTGACCAGCTGATTACCGATCTGGACAGTGGTGAGCAAGGCAGGCCGCCGCGGTTGCTGTGGTGGCGGCGCCTGAATTGCGACTACGTCAGTAGAGCGCGTAGGACCGCTCGTCGGCAGGGCGAAGGTCAGCCCGTTCTCGTCGAGGGCGTTGAAGACGGTCACACGGCTCGCGGTACGGGACGCGGCTGCCCGGGCCCGATGAACGTGGCTGGTGGGGATTTCACGGTTGGCCGGGGTCGTTTTCATGAGGTCGCGGTGCAGCAGGCGGATCATCTGCTCCAGACGCAGGTTGATGTGGCGGCGGCGCTGGTTGCGGATATCCGAGAGCGTGTGGACGCTTGTGCCGAGCTGCCGGGCCAGGTAGGTGGCGGGCCAGCCGCGTTGCGCAAGCTGCTGGATACGCACTGCCGCGTCGGCAGCCGGCGTCCGGCCGGGCACGCGAGGGCCTGTCCGCGCACTGGGAACGGCTATGCCGAGCAGCGCCTCTTCCGTGGGACGGAGAATCCTGCGCGGCCGTCGTTCCTCCTCCGGCCGCAGGAGCCTGCGGACGAGTGTGTCGGCGACGCCGGAGCATGCCGCGATGTCGCCGGCGGACATACCGGCCTCGCGCAGCAGGGTCACGTGAGCAGCCGCCGGCGCGGAGCCGACGTGGGACGGTCGGCCTGCAGCCCGTTCGCCCTCACGGCGGGAGCGGGCTCTGCGGGCGGCGCGCAGACACTCGGCACGCCGGCATCCGTAGTCAGCGCAGGAAGGACTGCCGTGGCGCACGCGGCTCCGCGCCGGGCGCCGGCTGGATGCACCGGCGTCTGCGATGAGTGCTGATGTGGGTTCAATCATGATGGTCTACTCAAGTATGTCCATGCCTTGATGGGATGGCAGGGCAGCCGTCGCCTGTCAGAGGTTGACCGTGTGAAGGAAGTGCGCGGCCGCCGTCGCGTTCACGGTGCCGGTCGCGTGGCCCATCCGGCGTTCCGTTGCGACTGTGGACCATGCAACCCGCCTGCCAGCCGGGTATTTGATCAGGGCCCTCGGACTACCGCTTCGGCGGTACAGCTGGTGCGGGCAGGTCCAAAGCGCGTGCAAGGGCTGTGATGACCAAGGTGGCGTGGTCAGGGAGGTGCTGTGCTGCCCAGCCGGTAGCCAGATGGAGGAAGTCGGCCAGGTCGCGCTCCACCGCGCCGAGCAGACGGCGCAACTCGGGGAGGGGGAGTGTGATCACCGGGCTGTTGTCCTGTTCGGCGTCGACGGTCAGTCGGGCTGTGTCGCCGAGGCGTTCGGCGAGCGGAGAGGGGTCGTGCCCGAAGGAGGCCCAGCCGTCGCCGTCAAGGACCTCAAGCCAGTCGCGCCACTCTTCCAGTCCGTTGCAGCAGCCGGGCAGGAGGGTGGTACCGGTGGCGGTGTCGGTGACCCGCAGGCCGCCGGCCGCGAAGAGGTCGTCCATGGTGAGCAGTCCGTGCAGGAAGGATCCGAGCGGGTCGGCGGGCCGCGGCGGGCGGTCGTCGTCCTCGGCATCGGTGTTGTTGCAGTCGGCGATGCGCATGACCGCCGTGCCGACTTCAGCCGAGTGGAGCGCACCGCTGAGTGGCAGGAAGCCGTACGGCTCGAACTCGGCGACCGGCCAGAGGGCGAAGCCGTCGGGGGTGCAGATCTCCAGAACAGGTTGCAAAACGATCACCTGACGAGTGTGCCTCAGACCTCGTTCGCACTGCCGCCCTATTGGCTGGGCCGACGGCGGTGCGGGGGCTTTGCGGCCGGTCCGGGCCCGGAAGATCACGGCGGGGTGCCTGTGGATCGGCACCCCCGCGTAGGACTCGCCGGGCACCTGCTCGGCGTGCGTGGCCGGGATGTCGCAGACGACGTCGGCCGGCTCGGCGACATCGCCGCCGTTCAGCCGACCTCATACCGGGCCAGCCCGACGCGGGAGATCAGAGCCGCACGTGTGCGCTGCAGACGGAGGAGTTGCCACTCCAGGAGTCTGATCTGCGCTTTTGCCTCTTCGAGGTCTCGGCGGGCCCTGCCAGCCTCTGCGTGGACGGCAGCCATCAGTGTGGCGAGCTCGGGATCAGCCTGGCTTGGTGTCCCGCCCTTGGCGCCGCCGGTGGGTGTACCGACTCGCCGGGGGCCGGCCGCCGCGGCAGCCATGCCCCGCCCGAGCTCCTTCCTCGCCCGCCAACCGACAGGTTGTGGGGCGTTCAAGGCCCCCCGCATTCGATCAGCCGGAGGAGCTGGCCTACATCGGTCAGGTCGGGAATGACGTGATCGGCTCCCTCGCGTTCCAGGTGTTCGGCGGAGGTCGTCCCGGATGCGACGCCGATGACTCTGGCGCCTCCCTCGATCCCTGTGCGGACGTCTTGGAGGGAGTCCCCGATGATGACGGTGTTCTGGCGCGTGAACATGTTTGCGTATGCCGCTGCAGCGCGGTGTTGTGCGAGGGGCACCAGTGCCGGCCGGTGCGGATCGTCGGAGCCGTATCCTCCGACCGTCAGGTCGATGTGGCGTGCGAGGCCGAGTGCCTCCAGTTTGATGCGTGCGCTGTCCCGGAGGTTGCCGGTGACCACCGTCGGAATGAGATGGGGGGCGTTGCGGACTGCTTGGAGCGCGGCCGCCGCGCCGGGCATCAGGCGTCCGTCTGTGCGTAGTTTCTCCCGGTAGTGGTTGAGCTTCATGGGCATTTTCTCGAGGAATCGCGCGACGAGGCGGTCTCGTTCATCGGCGGGTATGCCGTTGGCGGAGAGGAGTTCGCGGACGGCGAGCGGCATCGTGACTCCGGTGCCCCTTTGCGGCAGTGCCTGCGGCGGCCAGCCGATGATTTCCTCGAAGACCTCGCGGTAGACGAGCCGGTCGGTGTCGCCGACGTAGAGGAGGGTTCGGTCGATGTCCCAGAGCACCAGGATCATGAGGTTGCGCGTTCCGTCATGACGGTCCGGCCGCGTTCCAGGAGGGCGCGGGCCGGGGGCGTTGATGCGAAGCGTTGGGCTTCGTGGAGCATGGAGTGCAGGTGTTCGTCCAGGCGGGCGGATCGGATCCCGCTCACCAGAGTGAGGACTTCGTGTCCGGTGGCGCATCCGGTGTCGGCGTCGCCGGCGTGCATGTGTGCCATTGCCGCGCGGGAGAGGAACTGGGCGCGGGTTCGGATGTCGTCCCGGTTGAGGGTTCCGCGGGCGGCGCCGAAGGCTTCGGCCGCTTCGACGGGGCGGCCGAGCTCCAGGTAGCAGCTGCCGGTCTGTCCGAGGATCTCGCCTTCGTTGATCCAGTAGAGCCAGTGCGGGTCGTGTTCGCCGGGGCCCTGGGTGCGTAGCGTCTCCGCTTGGTCGAGGGCGGCGAGGGCGTTGCGTTCGTCGCGCAGGCGGGCGTATCCCCGGGCTTGGCGTGTCAGGAGCATGGCGTGCAGTGTGGGGGAGTCCTGGCCGCTGATGTTGGTGCGTGCGGTTCGGGCGGCGGTGATCGCGTCGCGGGGGTTTCCGGTGGAGTAGCTGTGGATGGCCAGGAAGGACAGGGCGGCGGCGGTGAGGCGGGGGTCGCCTGAGGCGTGGGCCGCTCGCAGGGCTCCCAGGAAGAGGCGCTGGGCTGCCGCGTGTGCTCCGCTGTCGAAGGTGTACCAGCCGGTCTGGGCGGCTGTGTCCGCGGTGACCGCTGCGAGTCGGCGGCCTGTCGCGTCGTCGTAGGTGCCGCGTTTCATCAGTCCGAGCAGGACCTTCAGGTGCCTCATGGCGGTGCCGGCGAGGGTTCCGCTTCCGCTGCTGGCGTCCGTCTGCCGGAGGGCGTTGGTCGTGGCCTGGAGGGAGTCCAGGAGCGGGGTGGTCACCGGTGTTCCGTCGGCGGGGGCCGAGGCGATGGCCTCAGCGGGGGCAATGGCCGATTGCAGGACGTATTGGGTGAGTGCGGCCCCGCCCAGAGCGGCCAGCACACTGCGGCGTTTCATGGCACCTCCGACAGCCAGTTCCAGTGACGTCACCATACGGTCCGGTGTCCACGGCAGCACGGGGTCAAGGGCGCCCGACGGCGGCGCCAATTCCGGTCCGGTGAAGGGGGTGAGGAGCACGGGGCGAAGGTCCGCCGGCAGGCCGAGCCCGTTGAGGAGATCGACGATGGCATCGCGGCCTCCGAGGTTCTTCCGGCCGTTCTCCAGGTCGGAGATGAACGACTGGGTCAGGCCCGTCAGGGAGCGCACGGTCATCTGCGAGACACCCGACCGGAGGCGCACGAGCCGTAGGAGCTCACCGAAATCCCAGGCTGCCAGGGCCCGGAGGACCTGGTCGTCGCGCCAGGCCCTGTCCGGGATACCGGGCGTGGCAGGCGTGCGGAAGCAGGAGGCGCACAAGGAGTCGGGGTTGTACTGGCTCAGCGCGTTCCCGCACTGACCACATGTGCGACCCGACGATTTCATGGCAGCACCCGCCCCTACGGCTGTGGACCCCAACTGTCTGATACCCAGAGCCTATTCGCAATCCCATATCGCTGTAGCGATATCGCCGCAGCGATCCATCGAGACCAACGCGGCCTCCAGACTCTTGCCCCATCCGCGGGATGCCGCATCGGGTGCCTCGGTTCGCCGCCGCGCGCAGCGCACGACCAGCGCCTTCTTCGCGGGGATTGGCGCCCTCCCCGCCGCCCAGTCGCAAGGACGAGGTTCCGTTATGAACAGCTTCGCCATGGTTCAGGATCGTCTGGACCTCTGCATGCAGTCCGTGGCCGGTCTCCAGGGTGTGCTCGTGGCGACCCTGGACGGTTTCCTGTGTTGTGAGAGCGGCTTCGCGTCGCCGTCCGCCGACCTCGACGCACACGATCACAAGGCGCGGTCCGCGGCTGCGGACCATCGGGCGGCCGCGGTGAGTGTTCTGGCCGCTGCGGCGTCGCAGGTGGCCCAGCGCCACGGTGCTGCTGAAGCCGGCCGCATCTGTATCGAGACCGAGCGCGGGTACGTCCTGGTCTGCAAGGCCGACGAGCAGCACGTGGTCGAGCTGTATGCCAGCCGCAAGGCCTATCTCGAAGACCTCGGGTTCACGTTGACCTCCCTGGCGGGGCAGGTCAGGGAGGCCCTGGCGAGTGAGCACCCGGGAGCCGTACCCGAGGCGAAGGGCAGCGGCTCGCCGCGCCAGCGCGCTTCCGGCTGAGCAGCGAGGGTCCTGCCCATGCGGCGGGCCGCCCCCGCCGCTCCCCCAGACACTCCCACCCGCGCCCTGGAGCCGCCGCATGCCCGCTCTCAGCAAGATCGTCTTGTTCGATCTCGACGACACGTTGACCTGTCACCGCGCTGCCTTCGCCCAGTGGGCGCAGGGCTTCGCCCAGGAGTCGGGCGTGCCTGTGCGCTGGCTTGTGGAGGCCGAGGAGCGGTGGGCGGGGCGGCGGGCCGCCTTCTTCGACGAGGTGCAGCGCACCTTCGGCATCGACCGGTCCGTGCTCAGCATGCAAGCGGCCTACCGTCGCCGCACCGCCGAGCTTGTCCCGTTCCGGCCCGAGGTGTGCGATGCCCTGGACCGGCTCGTCGGGGAGGGCTGGCTCATGGGGCTGGTGACCAACGGGGAGGCCGTCGCCCAGCGGACCAAGCTGCACCAGGCCCGGCTGACCCGGTTCTTCCCCAGAGGGGTGGTGATTTCCTCCGAGATCGGGCTTCGCAAGCCGGATCCCGCTCTCTTCCGTCTCGCGCTCGACGACCTCGGTGCCCGGGACGTCACGGCCTACGTCGTCGGGGATGACCTCCACGCTGACGTTCATGGTGCGCTCGCGGCCCGGCTCATCCCGGTGTGGGTCTCCCACGGCCGCCGGCTCGGCCCCGAGGATCCCCAGCCGGCCCACGTCGCGGAAGGCGTCGTGGACGCGATCGAGTGGCTGCGCACGACGGCCGCCCGGAACCTGCTGGCCACGGCGGCGCAGGCCCTCGCCTAGTGGCCTTTCACGCAGCTGATCCCCCTGTCTCAAACCCTTGACAGCATCGGACCGACAGAGCGAGATGATCATGGGAATCGCAGTCAGACAGACCGCTCCGAAGACTGTCTCCCCCGTGGAGCGGCCGCGGCTCGCTGTCCGTCACCGAGTGGCCATTGGGGTGGCACCGCACGAGCGAGCCGTCGCCGGCGCCCGGCACACGCTGAGAGAGACCCTGGCCAGCTGGGGCAACGGCAGTGAAGACGACATCGGGTCAGCGGAGCTGGTCGCCAGTGAGCTGCTGACCAACGCGCTGCGCCACGCATCCCGGCATGACATCGCGCTGACCGCTTCGGAGGCTGCCGGCGCCCTCCTCATCGAGGTCGAGGACGGAGGGAGCCCGGTCTCCGCGCCCGCCGTGCGGCGGGTCGTGGCGGACGACGCCGTCTGCGGCCGGGGCCTGTTCATCGTCAACGCGGTGGCCGACATGTGGTCCTGGCGCGAATTACCCCACGGGGGCAGGGGCACGTGGGCCCTGCTGTCCTGGCCCGGCGAGGCAGCCCAGTGAACGCCCCCTCGGAACCCCTCTCCCCCGGCGACCTGTTCGCCCAGTACGAAGCCGACCTTCAGCAGTCGCGGGCCACCGGGCTCATCACCGACCAGTTGCGGAAGTCGGGGCTGGTGACCCTGAGCGGGCTCACGTCCCCGCAGGGCATCACCTCATTAGCGGACCGGGTGATGCACTGGGCCGCCTACGAAGGCGCGGGACCGTCGGGTTTGCACGAGGTGCGGGATACCGGTGAGCACGCGCACCTGGCCGGCCAGGCCGAGCTGACCCGCGCGGCCGTCGATGTCCACACCCGTCGTGCCGATCACGTCGCACCGCCCCGGCTGGTCCTTATGGTCTGTATCGATCCGGGGCACGCGGGCGGGGAGACCGTGCTGGTCGATGGCAAAGCCCTCTTCGCCGACCTGTGCCGACACCGGCCCGATACCGCCCGCGCATTTCTGGATCAGCAGGCGGCCCTCTTCGGCCGTCACGAAGCTGCCCTCTTCGCCCAGGCCGGATATCGCCACTACGCGTTACGGCTGTGCCAGGACGGGACGGTGCGCTGGAATGCCCCCGCCCAGCCGTACCTGCCGGTGCTGCGCGGCGCCCTGCGTCGGCACCAGCAGATTCTCGCGCTCCGGCACGGCCAGGGTGTCCTGGTCGACAACGCCCGGTGGGCGACCGGGCGGTGTGCGTTCACCGGGCCGCGGCTGTTCCTGCGGGCCGAGGGCGCAGCCCGCTTCCGTCTGCCCCGGGGTTTCTTCTCCGAGGCGGTGCCGACATGACCGCGACCAGCCACGACCACGACAGGCCTGAGCCGTACGGACACGGGCTGTGCGAAAACGTATCGCCGGGCTACGGCCTCCGGCCCGTGCGCGGGCCTCCTGCCCCCGCCGTCCACGCGCTGCCTCCGCCGTGCCCGCGCTCCCGACGAGCGCGCACGCCTCGCTGCCTGGAAGACCCAAGTCCCGCCCGTCCGGGGAGCGGGGCCCGAACCACCGGCGCAGCCCCCTTCCCCCCCGGCCCGATCCGGAGACGCCACCGTGACCGACCCCCTGACCACCCCACCCCCCTCTGCGCCCGGGCCCGAGAACGCCTCCGTCGTGCGATCCGTTCTGAGCCCGCTTCTCGAGGCCGACGGTGCGGCGAGCCCGGCTCGCGTCCACGACTTCCTGCTGGGCGGCCATCACCACCTGTCCGCCGACCGGGAAATGGCCGATCTCCTGCTGTTGGCGGACCCACGGGCTCGCACGGCGGCGCAGATCGATCACCGGCACCGCGAGCTGGCCCTGACCTATCTGGCTGCCCAGCACGGGATCCGCCAGGTCCTCGTCATCGGCTGCGGCTACCCGCGACGACCGTATGTTCACCAGGTCGTCGGCCGCTACGGGCCGCCCCGCGTCGTGTACGCGGACACCGACCTCGTCGCGCTCGAGCACGCCCGCGCGGCCGGGCGTGTTCCCGCGCCCGGCCGGGTCGGGTTTGTTCGCGCGGGCGTGGCCGAGCCTGCCGCTCTGGCCGGGGTCCAGGCCCGTGAGGTGCTGGACTTCACCAGGCCAGTCGCGGTCCTGCTGCACCACACCCTGCACCTGACACCGGACCCCACCACCCCTCTCACCGCACTCAAGGCCATGCTGGCCGGCGGGAGCGCGCTGTCGATCACGCACCCCACCGGCGACCTCCACCCCCGGCACGTGACGGCCGCGGCGGCCGCCACCGCTGCCGGGATGCCCGTGCGGCTGCGCACCCGGCAGGAGGTGGAGGCGTTCTGCGAGGGATGGCACTTGAGCAAGGGCGGGGTGATGCCGACCGCGAGCTGGGGCCACGGCCGCAGGAGCGCCCCGGGCAGCGGTGTGTCCTCCGCCGCCTACGCCGTCATCGCCTTCAAGCCATGAACGGGGAGACGGCGGTGCCGCCGCTGGTCAGCGTCGTGGTCGCCGTGCGGGAGGACGCCTCCCATCTGCTCCGTCTGCTCAAGGCGCTGATGGCCCAGGATTACCGGGGGCTGATCGAGCTCGTCGCGGTGGACACCCACGGCAAGCCGGCGCTCGAGCAGCTCGGCCTGGCCGGGTCGCGGCTTGCGGTTCGTGTGGTGCACGAGCCGGACGCGGGGCTGTCGCGGGCCCGCAACGTCGGAATCGGCGTGGCCACCGGGGAAGTCGTTCTGATCACCGACCCGGACGCCCGGCCGTCCGCGGGCTGGGTCCGCGCGATGGTGACCGCGCTGACGCACGGGGGCGCGGACCTGGTCTGCGGCCAGGTGACGGTCACCGACGCCGAGCTGCCGGGGACCCGGCTGCCCAAGGCGCTGCTCGATCTGGCCGGCTCCACGCGCTGGCCGTCGGTGCCCGAGGAGGTGGAACGGCCGTGGGAGGCCGCGGGCTGCAACCTCGGATTCCGCAAGAGCATCACTCCCTTGCAGTTCGACGAGGCCCACGCCGGCGCCGACCGGCGCCACCATCGGTGCGGGGCACCCGAACTCGCCACCCGCCTATGGGCGAAGAACGGCTTCGTGCAAGCGGTGCCCGACGCGGTCGTCCACCGGGACGCCAAGCCCACCGGCCTCACCCTGCGGACCGTGCTGGCGCGGGCCTGGTGGCGCGGGCGACTGCTCGCCCGGCTCGCCCACCACTACCCCCAGGCCCGCCTACCCGGCCGCCTGTACCGGCTGCCGGACGGCGACCCGGTGCGGTGGCTCTTCACCCGCGCCGGGCGTCTGGCGGGGACGGCCTGCCTGGCCGGCAGCGCGGGCCGCCAGTTCGAGCGCCTACGCCTGACCGCCGCTCCCTGCCGACCACGCCAGACGGCGGTGGCCGCTCATCGCTGACCCGGTGCCCTGTCCACCCCGCCATGTCCCGTTCCGTGACAAGGTCCTGATAGGAAGAAGCCGCTCTTGTGCCGTCCCGTTTCCGCTCCTGGCCCTGCCCGCGCCTGGACATTCTGTCCACGCTCTGTCGTCTGCACAGCGAAGGGCTCGCCGCCCGCACCCTGACCGGCACTGTCCCCACCGAGCACGAAATCCGCGAACTCCTGCGCTTCGAGCAGCGCAGCGCCCGCGAGCTTCAGCAGGTCTTCGCCGCCCACGGCTGGCCCGGGCTGCGCCTGGTGGGCGAGGTCGGTACCGAGGCGGCGTGGTGGATCGTGATGATGTGCGACCGGCACATCGTCCTCCAGCGTGACGCGCAGGCCCTGCTGACGGACGCCGTCCAGGCCGGCGACGCCCCGGCCCGGCACACGGCCTACCTGCGTGACCGGCTGCTGATGCACGAAGGACGCGAGCCACAGATCTACGGCACCCAGTGGGTGCTGCACGACGACGGCCAGGTCAGCCTCTACCCCGTCACCGACCCGTCCGGGCTGTCCGAGCGACGGCGCGCCGTCGGCCTTCCCGGCCCCGGCGCGGAGAGCGATATACGGCTGCTCTCTTTCACCCGACGACCGCGCCCCGGCGCTCAGCCCTGGCCCTCCGTGCCCCGCCCATGAACCCCCGGGAGAGCCACGTGCCTACACGCATTCGTATCGGCGCGCATGATAAGCCGCTGGCCCTGGCCAAGGCCGAGCGCGTCCGGGCCGCCCTGGAAAGACTGCGCCCGCCGGTGACCGCCACAGTCATCCCCGTCCCCGTCATGGCCCGCGCGCGCCGGAGGGGGACGTCCGCTGTCGAACAGGCCCTCCTGGAGGGGCGCTGCGACGTGGCCGTGCGGCACGCCAAGGACATACCCGCCACTCCCCTGATCCGTAGGGGAACGGTGGTCGGCGCCTATCCGCGCCGCGGGGACATCCGTGACGCGCTCGTGCACCCCGGTGGTCTGCCTCTCGACGACCTCGCCCGCAGCACCGTCATCGGTACGAGTTCGGTACGGCGCGCCGCGTACCTGGCCGGCAGCCACCCGCACCTGAAAGTGATGCCCCTCCTGGGGACCGTCGAGCAGCGCCTTCAAGCACTGGAGGCCGGCGAGGTCGACGCCCTGGTCCTCTCCTCCCACGCCCTGGACCTGCTCGGCCAGGAGCACCGGATCAGCGAGGTGCTGCCCGTGGAGCGCCTGTGTCCTCCTCTGGGAGCCGCCGCGACCGCACTGCAGTGCCGCAACGACGACGAAACCACGATCGAGATCGTCGGGCGACTCGATGACACCCGCACCCGCCTGGAGATCGAAGCCGAACGAGTGCTGCGGTGCGTCCTGCTGGCAGCAGGGCACGCGCCGGCAGCCGGATACTGCACCACCCGGACCGACGGGCAGCTGTCCCTGCGCGGCGTCATCTTCCAACCGGACGGCAGCCGATTCGCCACCTCTCACCAGCACGGGAAGAACCCGCTGGGAGTCGGCACCGCCGTCGGCCTCACCCTGCTCTCCAGCCCAGTCCACCACCTGATCGCCGACCGCGAAGCCCACCACCAGTAGCCGGCCACTGCCCCACCCGCCTCTCTCCGGCCCATGGCTCCACCGAACGAAAGAGGTCCCACGTGCCCACTCAATCCGCTCCACTTCGCACCAACGGCACCGGCGTCGGTGACGTCTTCGCGTCCCTGTACGGCCAGGTGTCCAACGTTGAGCTGGAGGAGTTGCGTACCGCCACGGTGCTCAAGCCCATTCAGCGCGCCGCGCTCACACTGATCTCTCTCGGGCACACGCACCGCGGGGCCTCGACGCTCTTGGGCGGAAGGCGGCACGCGGTGCAAAACGTCCTGGACGGAGCTGACAAGATCATGGAGTCGGGAGGGCGTACGCCCGCGCTGCTGCACGCCGTCTACCGGTATCCCGACTACCCGCTGCCCCTGCCACGAGGCACGAAGGCCGAACAGCCCCCGGTCCTCGACGAGGAGGAGCGCGCGGTCCTCGCCGCCCACGCCACCGGCGGCACGCTGCTCGAGCTGGCCGAGACTCTCCGCTGCCCCGCCCGCCACCTGACAGCCGTCAATAAACGGCTGCTCGACAAGCTCGCAGCACGTAATGCGGCCCACTGTGTCCGGCGCGCCTGGGAGCTCGCGATCTACACGCGCCACAACTGCCCGGCCGCCCCGGCAGTCGTGCCTGTGGATCTCGGCCGGCCATGAGCTCGGCGTCGCCCACCGCGCTGGCGGCCAGTAGCCCCGCAGGATGCGGGGGCTGCATCGCACTTGTCGGCTACTGGCGAGCCCGCCCTCATTCCCCCGACCGCCGCGCGGGTCGAGGGACCGTTCGACGCAGGTCCGTGCGGCCAGACCGGCAGCCCGAAGGTTTCCCCGGGCTCTTCGACGACGATGCGGTCGTCAGGGGCAGGAAGCGGCCGTGGCGCGCGACCCCGGCCATCTGGTTCCCCGGCTCTCAGCAGGCATCTCGCGCCTGCTCCACTTCCCAGGAGTCTCTCGCGGCCCTGCGGGTACGGCGCGCCGAGGCCGGGCGGTTGAAGGGGGCCGTTCACGGTCGGCCAGGTCTCGGTGATTTGACGCCGCGCGGCAGCGACTCGGCGGGAACGGCTGGGTGTCCTGTGCGTTCGGCAGGCGCTGGCACTGGCTGGTGCTTCCAGGAAGGCTCCTGTCTCGGGCGCGAGGTGCTGGGCTGGTCAGACCGCGGCCTTGGCCAGCAGTTGAGGAACGCCTTGCACCTGCGCATGGGCCTCGAAGCGCGGCAGGAGACCCCGCACGAGTTCCACGCATCTGGGGGCACCGATGCGTTGTGCCAGGTCCAGGGATTTGATCGCCGCGGCGGCGGCGAGGTCGGGCTCGCCGAGGTCAAGGTGACTTTGGGCTTGGTAGGCGAGGAAGACCCCGCGGGTTTTGTCGCGACTTGGCGGCAGGAGGGCCTGGCCTTCCCGGATGAGCTGGTGTGCACGGCGGTGCTCGCCCAGGTCGAGGAGGCTCTGCCCGGAGTCGACGGCGAGGTCGGCCTCCGACATCCAGGAGCACCAGGCCGGCATGGGCTCGCCCGAGGCTCGGCCGAGAAGGTGTTCGGCTGCCCCCAGGGCTCGCAGGGTCGCCCGCCGCTCGCCTTGCGCGGCCAGGGCGCGAGCCAGGCGCAGCTGGAGCAGCGACTGGGCTGCCGGGTGGTGGGCGCGGGTGAGAGCGCGTTCCAGGATGTGGGCGGCTGTCCGTGGATCGTTGCGCCAGGATGCCTGGTAGGCGAGGTCGCCGAGGAGGTTGGCTCCCATGTCGCGGTCTCCGCTGGCGTGGGCGCTGTGGAGTCCGGCGATCCAGAACTGGCTGGCTTTGCTGTGCAGGCCGTGGTCGAAGCGGTGCCATGCGATGGTCTGGGACAGGCTGGCGGCCAAGGCGTGCAGGCGAAGGCCGAGCGGCCGCGAGTAGCGCCCGTCGGCGATGAGGTCCGTCACGGTCGTCAGGAGGGCGTCCAGCAAGGGCGCGGTGTGCTGGCGGTCCCTTGTGGCGAGTGTGGTCAGCTGTGCGCTGGTCTCCTCGAGCAGCACGAGGAGCTCCTGCCCGATTATTTTGCCGTGGGCATGCTCGGTGGCTTGTGCCCAGGTGTCGGTGGTCGCCCAGGAACTGGCCAGGGTCATCAGGGCGGTTCCGGAGATGGCGGTCACAATGGTGCGGCGGGATTGGTCCATGGTTGCTCTCAGCGCCTCTCGCAGTGCTGGCACAGTGCTGTGGGGGCCGAGCGGAATCACGCCGACGTCGGGCAGCCAGCTGGGCCAGGTGTTCGGAGCGACGTCCCGGGCCGGGATGCCGAGGGCCTCGGCGATGTAGAGCTGGGAGTCTTCGTCGGGGGTGACGCCGCCGACTTCCCATTTGCGGACGCGTTGCTTGTCCACGCCCGACCGCACGCCGTGGCGTTCGGCTGCGGCACGGATCTCGCGGGCGAGGCCGACGCCGGTCATCCCGCGGGCCGCCCGTGCCAGTGCCAGGGGGTGGGTGTTCTCAGCCACTCCGCCATCCAATCAGCAGTGCGTGTGCTGAGCGTAGCCGTGATCCAGCCGGGACCACCGCCGGGACTACCACCAACTCCTGTCGGGGCACTGACAGTTGCGCGATACTCGATCGTTCCAGCGACGTCGTGCGCTGTCGGCGGTCTGCCGGGAGCTCGGCGCCGGGCCCTGCACGGTCTGCACCCATTCGGCTTCCGATATCCAGAGAGGTGCACGATGGTTCGACAGCCCCTCTACCGTCCAGCAGCTCCGCCTCGACGCCCGGTTCCCTTGGATGTACCGGGCGCCGGGGTGAGGCGGCACCGTGTGCCGTGCTGGCAGGTTGCCTCTGCTTGCCCGGTCATCCAGCCGGTCGGTGCCGCCGTGCCCGAGGGGGACCGATGAGCGGTACGTACACCATCGGCAAGCGGGTCCGATTCGATGCTGCCCGGACGGTCGCCGGCGTGGACTCCAGCGACTCTCTCACCGCGGAAATCGTCCTGACGGCGCGCGAGCTGACCGAGACGGGCTTCGTCTGTGACTTCGGTGAGCTCGCCGGGCTTCAGGAGCACATCGACGCGGTCCTCGACCACCGCGACCTCGATACTGTCCTGCCCGACGCAAGCGACGACGCAATCGCGGACTACCTCCATCACTGGGCATCGGGCAACCTGCCCAGCTCAGCCCGCGCGCGCCTCAGTGGCGTGCGGATTCTCACCGGCCGCTGCGCCACGCCGCTCGCGCCGCGGGCCGTGGGCTTTCGGGCCCGGCACTGGCTACGCGGTCTGCCGGCCGGACACAAGTGCGCACGTCAGCACGGGCACGCCTACCTCGTCACCGTGCCGGACCGGTCCGGCACGCTGCTGCCGGTTCCCGGCGATCTGCGGGCCTATGTGATGTCCGCCTTCCACCAGAAAGCGCTCAATGACGTGGTCGGTGTGAACCCGACCTCCGAGCTTCTCGCCGCGCACCTGACCGGGTGGCTGGCCGAGCACGGAGTGCGGGACCTGTCAGGGCGGCCCCTCGCCATCCGGGTGTCGGAGACGGAGAGCACCTGGGCCGAATTCGAGCCGGGAGCGCCGGTATGACGGCCACGTCACGGCCACCAGCTGGCGCGTCGGGGCGCGGTGTGCTGCTTTGCGAAGTGTTCGGCCCCACCATTCAGGGCGAGGGTCCTTCGGCCGGGCAGGTCGCGTCGTTCCTGCGCACGGGTGGCTGCAATCTCGCCTGCAACTCTTGCGACACGCCGTACTCGTGGGACTGGTCCCGTTTCTCCCGGTCCGAGCAGACGCGCCGCGCGCCCGCCCTGGACGTCGCCGCCGAGATCCTCCGGCATGACGGGAAGCTGGTGATCATCACTGGTGGCGAGCCGATGATGCAACAGGCCCGGCTCGCACCGGCGGCTGCCCTTCTGACTGCGGCGGGGCGGCGTATCGAGGTCGAGACCAACGGCACCATCACGCCCGTCGATGCCTTCGACGAGCACGTCGCGCTCTACGTCGTCTCACCGAAGCTGGCTCACATGGGTATGCCGGAGCGGCGCCGGATACGGCCTGAGGTCCTCGCCGCGTTCCAGGCCACCGGCCGGGCGGTGTTCAAGTTCGTCCTCGATGGTCCGCAGGACGTAGACGAACTCGCCGCCTTGCAGGAGCGGTATGGCCTGGATCCGGTGTGGGTCATGCCGCAGGCCACCACTGCGGCGGCTGTCACGAGCGGGATGCGCGCGCTTGCCGACGCCGCGATCGAGCGAGGCTGGAACGTCAGTCCCCGGTTGCACGTGCTGCTCTGGGGGGACGAGCGCGGCCGCTGACCGCATCCACCGCTGGCTCTCTCCCTTTCCTTCTCTCCTTTCCTCGGAAGCGAGGAGAAACTCATGACGAGTACCGTCACCGCCAGCCCCAAGGCCGCCGAGAGGAGCGCGGTACCCGAGCCCGATCCGCCCGCTGCGCGCATTGACACCGGTAGGGTCGCCGGCCTGATCGCCCAGCTCCTGGTCGAGCTGGGCGAGGACCCCGATCGCGAGGGCCTGGCTGGCACTCCTCAGCGGGTCGCCGGCTGGTGGGACGCTTTCTTGTCCCCCGATGGCGCCGCGACCGCGACGTGCTTCACCGAGTCGCATCTAAGCGGCCAGTTGGTCGTGGTGGGCGGCATGAGCGTGTGGTCGCTGTGCGAGCACCATCTGCTGCCCATGAACCTCCAGGTCTCCGCCGGATACGTGCCTGTGGGCGAGGTCGTGGGCTTGTCGAAGTTCGGCCGTATCGCACAGCGGCACGCCGGCCGCCTTCAGGTCCAGGAGCGGTTCACCCGGCAGGTCGCCGAAGAGATCGCCGGCGTGATCGGCAGCGACAACGTGGCCGTAGCCGTCCGCGGCACGCACCTGTGCATGAGCATGCGCGGTGTGCGGATGGAGGCTGCCCGCACCAGCTCGCTACAAGCTGGCGGCCGGTTCGCCAGCGACTCGGTGCTCTCCCAGCAGTTCCTCGCCCTCGCCACCGATCAGTGGAACGCGGTGGCCTGAAGCCGGATCGGTGACAGAACCCAAGGAGGAGGTGGGGAAGATGGTCACGCCGTCGGCGTCATCGACGCCCCCGGGCAAAGACCGGACCGGCCCCCTGCACCTGACGTGGGACGACATCAGCGCCTCAACACAGGCCCTCGCCGGACAGGTGGCGGCCGCGGGGGCGCCGCAGGCCGTGGTGGGCATCGTGCGCGGCGGCCTGATCCCGGCCGTGTGGATCGCTCATCGGCTTGGTGTCCGCGACGTGCGGACCGTCGAGGTCACCCACACCACCAACGACAGCATCAACGCCGCCAAGACCACGCTGCCCACCGCCCGCAACCCCGCCTCACTCGGCGACCTGGCGGGCCTGGACGTGCTGGTCGTCGACGACATCGCCGGCAGCGGCGCAACCCTCGCCCACACGGTGGGCATGCTCCGCGGCCTCGGCACTGCCCGGGTACGCACCGCGGTCCTCACCGTGAACCGGGCCAACTGGGCGCAGGAGGGCGAGCCCCACCGCGTCATCGACTACATCGCCTCGCTGACGGACACCTGGGTCGTTTTCCCTTGGGAGGTACAGCATGAGCGCTGAACGGGACGAGCAGTACCGTACCCGGCCGGGCACACCGATGATCGGCCCGTACAGCACCAACCAGATGGACGACTTCTTCGCCGCCTTAGCCCGCGGCGAGGCGAAGCCGTCGGGCCTGATGAACCTGATGCAGCACCTCATCGCCGCCGAGCGGTGCACGGACGGCGCCAGCGTGCTCGATGTGTGCTGCGGGCGCGGGCTGGCCCTGCCGCTGCTGCACCGGTACGCGCCGAAGATCGGCCGCTACGTCGGCCTCGACATCAGCCCGGACAACCTCTCCGAAGCCCGCACGAGGCTCGCCGGCCTGCGCAAGGAGTACGGATCCCTGTTCCCCGTCGAGTTCGTTGAGTGCGACGTGTCCGGCCCGTGGCCGCAGCTGCCGCCGTTCGACGTCGCCTTGTACACCTCGGCGCTGGAACACCTGCCGTACGAGCTCGGCGTGATGAGCCTGCGCGCTGCAGCGGCCGCGCTGGCCCCTGGGGGGCGGCTATTCCTGTCCACGCCGCAGGCGTTCGGGCCGCCGCCGCGCCCGCTGCAGTACCGGGTCCACGTGTACGAGTGGTCGCGCGAGGAGGTCACCGGCGCGGTCGAGGACGCCGGCCTGGTCGTGGATGACGTGATGGGGCTGCTGCCGCCCGAGCCGGAGGAGGTGGCCGCCGAGCTCGCCGAGCGGTACGGGACCGGCGCGGTCGCCTGGTACCGCGACCTGGCCGCCCGGGTGCCGAAGGCGCTGCTGGACACGGTGTCGTCCGTCGCCGTGCCCGACCGGGCGACCGAGCTGCTGTTCGTGTGCCGGAGGCCGGCATGACCATCACAGTTCCCCGACCCCGCCGCGCTGGGGAGCGCCGCAGGCCGCTGTGGGTGAGCGTGGAGGGCATCAACGGGGTCGGGAAGACCACCGCCGTCCGCGCGACGGCCGCCTCGCTCGGCTCGCGGTGTCTGCGGTTGGACGAGCTGACCGACCAGGCCGCCGACACCCTGCCCGGCCGGGTGATCGCCGCCCTCGCCTCGGACGGGGATGTCTGTCTGCGGACCGGGCACCCGGTCGCGGAGACGCTGGCGCTGCTGGCGCTGAAGTTCCGCGAGGTCGAGCGCCTCACCCCCGAGCGGCTGGACGGCGTCGACGTGATCGTCGAGGACCGCGGCGTGGACAGCGTGGCCGTGTGCCAGGGGGCGATCCTGCACGCCGAGCACCGGGCAACGCCCGCCCGGGCCGTGGCCGAACAGATCCTGGCCACCGCCCGCCGGTGGCGGTCCATGCCGGACGCCACTCTTTTGCTGACCGGCGACCTCGCTGTGTGCACGGCCCGGTTCGCCGCCCGGATCGGCCGCGCCCTCCCGGCGAGCGCCCTGGAGGTGATCGAGCAGACCGACCAGTTGTACCGGGAGCTGGCCGCCGCCGAGCCGGACCGGTTCACCGTGATCGATGTGACCGGCCACGGCCCGGAGGAGACCGGCAAGGCCGTCGAGGCCGGCGTCCGCGCCCTCATGGCGCAGCGGAAGCAGCGGGAGGTGGACCGTGCCTCGTGACATCACTCTTCTGTGGGCCCTGCGCTCCCCCTGCTCGTTCCGCTGCCCGCACTGCTATTTCGGGGAACTGGACGAGCACAAGAAGGCCCTCCCCGAGGGCCTGGGCGTGCTGTCCCACGTCCCTGTCCGTGACCTCGACCGCACCGTCATGGAGGCGTTCGCGCAGACCCTGGCCGGCTCGCCGGTCGAACGGGTCATCCTGGCCGGCGGTGAGCCGCTGGACTGGCTGCCCACCCTCAGCCTCATCAAGACGATCAAGGAAGCCGGGTGCCAGGTCGTCGTCGCGACCAACGGCGTGCCGCTCGCCCGTCCTGGCATCGCCCGGCGGCTCGTCGAGCTCGGCGTCGACGGGGTCTCGGTGTCCCTCGACAGCGCGGACGCGGCCGTCAACGACCGGCTGCGGCCCTCCCGGTCCGGCCGGGTCGGCCACCGCGAGGTCCTGACCGGTATCCGCACCTTGCTGAGCGAGCGCGGCTCCGAGCCCGGCCCCCGGGTCGGCATCTACACCGTGGTCATGCGCGACCGCCCCCAGGAGATCACCGACGCCGCCCGGCTCGCCGCCGACGTGGGCGTCGAATACTACGTCCCGCAGCCCATCTCCCTGCCCCCCGAGCACAAGCTCTTCGCCGAGCGGTGCCATACCGCCGAGGACGTCCCCGCTGTCGCAGACCAGTTGCGCCGCCTCCAGGAGGATCCTCGCGGGCTCGCCCTCCCCGGCCCCGCCTACATGCGGCAGTTCCTCGCCTCGATCGCCACGCAGGACAGCGGCCGGGTCGCGGACTGCTTCGGCGGGGCGCAGCTGTTCTTCATCCAACCCGACGGCTCGCTGTGGGACTGTCCTTCCGACCGGCGGATCGCCGCCACTGCCCCTGCCGAGCAGCGCACCATCGTCGGCGCCGACGCGCGGGTGGTGTTCGCCGGCCGCCCGGCGTGCACGGACTGCTCCCATTTCTCCCGGGACTGCGTGAACATGGGCCCGCTCGTGCTCGGCATGCCCCGCCTCCTCGCCCGGGAGGCGCCGTGACCGGCCTGCCACCGCTCCCCGTGACGGAGGGCCTCGGGGAGGGCATGCTGGCCGCGCTGGCCGGCATGCCCTCCCCTGCGGGCGTCGTGTTCACCAGCCGGTTCGAGCACGACCTCACCACGGTGTTCGCCAGTAGGCATGCGGTCGCGGTGTCCTCCGGAACGACGGCCCTGCACGCCGCACTGGCCGCGGCCGGTGTCGGGCCGGGCGACGAGGTCCTAGTACCGGCCCTCACCGTCGTCATGACCGCCGCACCGGTCGTCCTGCTCGGTGCCACCCCGGTGTTCGTCGACAGCGACCCCGGCACCCTCGACCTGGACTACGCCGACGCCGCCGCCAAGGTCACGCCCCGGACCAAGGCGATCGTCCCGGTGCACCTGTGGGGCCGGATGGGCGACCCAGCCGCCCTGCGCGTGTTCGCCACGGAGCTGGGGCTCACCATCGTCGAGGACGCCGCCCAGGCCGCTGGAACGTCGCGCGCCGGCGTCACGGCCGGTACGGTCGGCGCGGCCGGGTGCTTCAGCATGAAGGACGGCAAGATCCTCTGGAGCGGCGAGGGCGGCTTCGTCCTGACCGGGGACAGCAACCTCGCCGCCCACGCCCGGGCCTTCCGCAGCCACTGGCTGCAGCCCCCGCCCGGCAGCCGCCCCCAGGAACAGGTCGCCCTCAACGGGCGCCTGGCCGAACCGCTCGCGGCGCTCGCCCAGGCCAACCTGCGCAGGTTCCCGGCCCTGCTGGAGCGCCGCCGCGCCCAGACCGCGCACGTGCTCCGCGCTCTGGCCGGCGCCTGCGGCCTCACGCCTCTCCAGCCGGCCCCGGACGAGACGTGGAACCACTACGCCCCGCTCCTGGACATCGGTCTGCCGAATCCCCGGGCGTTCGCCGAGCACCTCGCCCAGCGGGAGGTGCCGAGTTCTACCGGCAGCTTCCATCTGGTGCCGTGCGATGCCCGGCCCATGTTCGCCAGCGGCGGCCGGGCAGTGTGCCGCGGGGCCGCCCAGATCCTGGACCACACCCTCGCTCTCGTCCTCACCGAGCACGACGACGAAAAGGTGCTCGACCACTACGCCTGCGTCATCACCCGGGAGGCCGCCGCATGGCGCACGTGACCGACACCCCAACACCCTCACCGCCCGCCATCTCCGGCCTCCCCACGTCCTCGTCCCCGAACGGATGCCGCCCATGACGATCACACTGGTGCGCCCTCCCTGCACCCGAGGCCCGCTGATCTCCGCCGACGGCCTCAACGGAGTCGGCAAGACGTACCTCACCAACCGCGCGGTCGAAGCCGTCGCCGACCCCCCGCTCATGCTCGATGAGTTCTCCGAGTGGGTTAACGGACGCCCCGGCCTGGGCGGAGCCCTGCTCCGCGCGCTGTACGAGGCCAGTGCGGGGGACCCGTTCCTGCGCGGGGGCACCCCCATGGCCGAGGCCCTGCTCCTGCTGGCCATCAAGCGGCACGACCTGGACACCGTGATCCCCGCGCTGTCCGGCGGGCGCGCCGTCGTCGAGGGGCGCAGCGTGGACACCACCGCGGTGTGCCAGGCGCTGCTGCTGCACCCTGGCAACCCGGATGCCGCCCTCCAGGCGGCGATCGGCCTGCTGGATCTCGCTGCCTCCTACCGGCCGTTGCCGGACCTCACGATCCTCGTCACCGACGACGCCTCGAAGGCCCTTGAGCGCGCGCAGCGGCGTGACCGGTGCGTCTTCTCCGGCGAGCAGGCCGACTTCATGCGTGAGGCGGGCACGCTCTTCGAACGCCTCGCCGCCACCGATCCGGTCCGCTACCGGGTCGTGGACCGGCGCCACGTCGACGAGTACGAGGCCGCCGAGCAGATCCGTTCGTGGATCCAGGGCGCCGACGCCAGCCTGGGCTGCCTGGTGGAGCCGTGGCAGGGCCCGGGCGCGGCGTGCCTGTGCTGCGGCCGCCGCGCCACTGGGGAGACAGCGTGAGCACGGTGGCCCGGCTCCCGCTCTGCTCGTGCGGGCGCCCTGCAGGAAGCCGTGGGCCAGCTATGCCCGCAGGGGTCGAGGCCTTGGTCTTCGACTTCGACGGAACCCTCGCCGACACGACCCGCGGGCACGAGGACGCGCTACGCGCGGCCCTGCAGCCGCACAAGATCGCCCTGGACCCCGACTGGTATAGGCGGCACGTCGGCCTGTCCATCCACGACCTCCTGGCGGAGCTGCCCGGCGGCCGCTCACTGCCCCAGGAGGAGATCATCCAGCGCAGCCGCGCCCATCTGCTGGCCACGGTGCATACGATCGCCCCTATCGCGTGCGGGGTGAAGCTCCTGCGGCGGGCGCGCCGTACCGGGCTGCCCTGCGCCGTGGCGTCGGGCGCCAGTCGGCTGCTCGTCGGCCCGGGACTCGACGCCCTGGGCCTGGAGGACGCGTTCGCGACTGTCGTCGCGCGCGAGGACGTCACGCACGGCAAGCCGGCCCCGGAGCTGTTCCTCACGGCCGCCCGTCGCCTGGGCGTCGCGCCGGGGCGCTGCCTCGCGATCGACGACGCTCCCGACGGCATCGCCTCCGCCCGCACGGCGGGCATGCAGGTGATCACGGTGATCGACGCTCACCTGGTCCCTGTCGACGGCATCGTGGAACCCGTCGCCTCTCCCGCCGGGCCGCACCATGCCGCGCGGCATGGTGC
>NZ_JBEZUS010000013.1:0-105813 GCF_040636475.1 Streptomyces sp. NPDC037389 | reverse complement strand
GGAACGGTGAAGTCCACCTCGCTGAACACCGGAGTGGTGGTTTTGCGGTAGGACATCGACATACCGGTGACGGTCAACACGGGACACCGCACCATGCCGCGCGGCATGGTGCGGCCCGGCGGACGCGGGCGGCGCCCGTCGGCGTCACCGTCTCGTCCCGATCCACAGATCCCATCCGATGACGGCGCGTCGCTGTCGGAGCTGAGGAGCATGATGCCCATCCTGAACTCGACCAAGGACCTGCATATTGTCGAACCGCCCACCGCGACGAGGGAAGGCGTCGGCGTCTTCGCGTACACGGACCACTACTCCGTCTTCCACTACGGCCGGATGCCGGACTCGATCCCGGGCAAGGGCGAGGCGACATGCCGCATGGCCGTCTTCAACTTCACGATGCTGGAGGAGGCCGGCATACGGACCCACTTCCGCCGGGTCATCGCTCCGAACCGGATCGAGGTCACCCTCGCGCGCCGCCCGGACCCGGCCGCCCGCTCCCTGACCCGGGACTGCGGCAACTACCTCCTCCCCCTGCAGGTCCTCTTCCGCAACGAGCTCCCGCCAGGCAGCTCAGTTCACCGGCGGCTGGCCGCCGGTGAACTGACCCCGGCCGACGTCGGACTCGACAAGGTCCCCGCGGTCGGCCAGAGGCTGGAGCAGCCGCTCATCGAGTACGCGACGACACGGGACGACATCAACCGGTTCATCACCCCCGGCCAGGCCCAGCGCCTCGCCGGCCTGGACGGCGAACACTTCCGGGCCCTGCGCGAGATCACCCTCAAAGTCAACGAGGTGCTGACCGGCCACGCGGCCAAGGTGGGGCTGAACCACTGCGACGGCAAGGTCGAGTACCTGATGACGAGCGACCAGGAACTCATGCTCGCCGACAGCCCCGGCACGCCGGACGAGAGCCGCCTGATGTTCAACGGCGTGCACTGCGGCAAACAGATCCTGCGGGACTGGTACGTCAGCTCCGGACACGAGATCCCGGTCAACAGGCTTATCGCCGACGGCGTGCCCCGGAACCAGTGGCCGCGACCCGCCGCGCTCCCACCCGCCTACCTGCCGGTGATGACGGACCTGTACCAGTCCCTCAGCGAGACCTGGACGGGCGAGCGGCGCTGGAACGCGCCGGACCTGCCGACCGCGACCCGGGCCGTCACCGGCCTCATCAACCGGTGACGGCGCACCACGGCGGGTGGGGCTCGGGCATACTCGCCTCGGCGCGAAGGCAGGCCCCGGGGCGGGCTGCGCTAGGGAACCTACGGGAAGCGGTGAGCGCATGGGCCTGACCGAGGACCCGGCTTTCCGGGCGACGACGTACGTGGTCATCGACTTCGAGACGACGACCCCCACCGGCTACCCGGCCCAGCCCATTGAGGTCGCCGCGCTCGCCCTGCGCTGCGAGGACGGCGTATGGAAGGAGACCGGCCGCAGCACATCCCTCATCCGGCCACCCGCCTACGCCCCGGTGACGCCGGCGGACACCGCCCAGACCGGCCTGACTGCCGAGCAGCTTCATCAGGCCCCCACCCCGGCCGAGGTGCTGGGGGCACTGGACCGGCGGCTCACGGCCGGCACCCCGTACCTGCTGGTGGCCCAGCACGCGGCCACCGAGGCGGGCGTCATCCACCACCAGGCGGAGCACTGCCCGAGACTGGCCCGCACCGACTTCCTCGACACGATCCCGCTGGCCAAGCACCTCATCCCGAACCTGCCGAACTACAAGCTCGACACCCTGCTGGCCCACTTCGGAATCCAGCAGCCGCCGGACCGGCACCGTGCCTACGCCGACGTCGACGTCACCGCGCAGGCTTTCCTCCGCCTCGTCCGCGCCGCTGACCTGGACCCTCAGCTCGTCGACTTCGCAGCCCTGGTGAAGACCGCAGGGCGCACCGCCAAGGCCAACCGGCCCGTCCAAACAGAGCTGTTTGACGTCTGACGGGCTGGCCCAAGAGGAATTCGTACAACCGCTCCGAGAGAGGACGGTTTTCGATGAAAGAAGAAGAGCAGAAGCTCACCGAGGCCCCCTTCTGGTTCGACCCGCTGTGCCCCTGGGCATGGATCACCTCGCGCTGGCTCCTGGAAGTCGAGAAGGTCCGGCCGGTCCGCGCGGACTGGCGGATCATGTCGCTGGCCTACCTCAATCTCGAACAGCGCAAGGGCAAGGGACTCAGCGACGACTACCGCGCGCTGATGGAAAGAGCATGGGGTTCAGTGCGGGTCTGCGCGGCCGCTGCCGAACACGCTGGCCACGATATCCTCGGCCCTCTGTACACCGCCATCGGCACCCGGCTTCACAACCAACGGCGACGCGACGACCCCACCGTGATCACCGAGGCCCTCACCGATACGGGTCTTCCCGACTCGTTGGCGTCGGCCGCCGAGAGCACGGAATTCGATCAGCTGATCAAGGACTCTCACGACGAGGCGTTCACCGAGGTTGGCTTGGACGTCGGGACGCCCGTCCTCCGCGTTGGCGGAACGGCTCTGTTTGGCCCCGTGCTCAGGCAAGCCCCGCGTGGTGAGGCCGCCGGACAGCTCTGGGACGGCCTGGTCATAGTCGCCGGGACGGATGGGTTCTTCGAGCTCAAGCGAAGCCGGGACAGCAAACCGTCCTTCGAATGAGCGAACCCACAGCGCGGCTGGACTTCGGCCGAGAGGACGACCGTCGAGATTCCCGTGATCGGTTCTGCAGGAAGGCGAATAACGAGGCGGGAGTCCCGACCGGCGCGCGCTGTACCTGCGGGCTGCTTCGGCGGGGGGGTCAGCCGGTCTGGACCGGCGCAGTGATCGCTCGCGCGATGCGGTGTCCGACAAGGCGCTCAGCCAGGGCCAACGGGTACCAGCTGGCACCGGTCACCTCGGACTCCTGAATGCGTCCGACCTCGGCATCGGCAGTCTTGAAGGCAAACCCGATGTCGAGGTGGTAGTGCGCTGGCTCGTCCTTCGCCGGTCGGGCCGGCACTCCACCGTATTCGACATAGGCGGGAGCCTGTGAGACGGGGAAGACCTGGCTAGGGTCGATGCCGGTCTCCTCTGTCAGCTCACGTACTGCCGCGTCGATCAGTGTGGCGTCGGTCGGCTCGAGGTGGCCGCCAGGCTGCAAAGTGATCGCGTACGCGAGGTGTTCGATGAGCAGGATCTCGGTGCCATCGCGGACAAGGAGAGCGCCAACGGTCACGTGCATGGGGAAGCTCCGCCGGGAGGCAAAGTCTCGGCCCTGGTCCAGGATCCGCAGTGGCTCGGAAAGCTGCTCGGACTCTTCGGGGTATCGCTCAAGGTAGGCGGCAAGCACGTCCGAGATATCCGAATCACTGATCGCCACAGGTCGCCTCCGCACCAGTCCGAAAGCAATGTTCTCCGTGACCGACTGCTGGGATGCGAGCAACGAGTGCTAACACCGGCAACTCCATGAAAGGCGTGTGGCGTACGAGGAGACTCGCACTCTACAAGTGGGCCTGAGCCAGTGTGCGAGTACCGGCAGATGTTCACCCTCCAGGTCGCCGGCCCGACTCAGCACCCGGCACGGCCATACCGCACCCCGGACGCCGTGGCCCTCCACCGGGCGAGCGTCGATGCCCGCCAGGTGGAGGGCGACGATGCTCAAGAGCACCAAGGGTTCCTCCCGAATCGGGCCGATAATCACCCTCACGCAACCAGACCAATCGAGTTCGAAGCACAAGTGGGCGGCGCGGGCTCTGACGGTCCCGCTCCGGCCCCCCTCAAGCGCCGTCTGGCTCCTGCAGCCGCCTCATACGGCTTGTGACACCGACAGCCATTCTCGTACTCGTCCGGGACTGACAGGAGACGGAAGTCGCCCGTACGGCGCGCAGAACGAGGACTCGGCATGAGCGCCCGAACCGCATCGACACCTGGGCGTGCCGACGGCAGCGCAACCTCGGCCACAGCACGCCACCACCTCTAGAGGATTGTTCCTCTGTTCGGTTGACGCCTGCCTGTCGCTTCCACTCGCAGCGGCGGGCCGACCGACATCCTGGGATCATGAGCACCCTCCTCACCGAGAAGATCATGGCCGCGATCACACACCCCGAGTGGTGCAATGGCGATCACTCGGACACAAGCATCCAAAGCACAGAAGACGTCTTCCACATGGGCGACGGCGCCTACCTGGAAGTTCCCCTCCGCTTCCCCGCACCTGAGTTGAGCTTCACACCCGTCTCCTACTCCGCAGCCAATGGCACGCCCGGCCCTTGCCGTATCGACGCCACAGCAGGGCACGTGGCATTCGAGCTGACCGCAGCGGAAGAAGTGCGCGTATGGCAAGGCGCGCTCCGTCAGCTCGCCGACGACCTCGAACCTCTACGGGAAATCCTGGCCGCCCCCTCCGGCGCGCCGGACCAAACCGCTTCCAGCCCCGCAGCCGACTGACCACTGGGGAGGCTGGGAAAGCGTGCGGTTGCCGGAGCCGAACCTGATCGTTCGGGAAGTACCGGAGCACACAATGTCGCCGTGATACCCAGCCATCAGCCGGCACCAGTTCGCGCTGGAACTGATGCCCATACCGTCACGGCGCTCCGGGCCTCTGGGACGAAAACATGTTGGCGTGCCGCCGCTGACCTGGCACGATGGCCTTTGTTTCTCAAGCGGAGGACGGTTGTTCGTTTTCGTGTGTGCGGGGTGCGGCGCCGAGCTGACCACCCCGTTGTCCCCGGTCGCCCTGCCGGCCCACGCCCATCAGACGTACGGGAACGGGCTTCAGCTCCCGGTGCTGATGGAGCCGGGCACGTTCGCCGTGGACCCGGAGCCCTGGGGGCCGCCGTGGCGGAGGTGGGAGGAGATCGATCCGGACGAGGCAGCGGCCCGCGGTATCTACGCGCCGGTCCCCGGCCTGTCCGACGGCGCGCCCGGTGCGGTCGTCATCGCACCCGGTGAAACCCGCAACACCCGGCTGATCCCGGAGAAAGGCGGCGGCTACTGCTGCGGCCTCGACGGGGCGGACGGCCCCAACATGGCCTGCGCGGCGTGTGGCCTGCCCGTGGCGAGCAGGATCGACGACTGCTCGCTCTGGCAGGCGGTGTGGCTCGCCCCAAACGCCGTCCGCTGCCTCCCCGCTGGCGACACCGACGCCGCACCGCTGTCCTGGGCGGAGCTGATGGCGCAGGGGAAGGGCACGCCCCCGTTCGAGCCGATCGCCACATGGGGATCGCGGATGGGGGCGGGCCACTGGTCGAACCACTGGTGGTCGTGGAGCCCGCAGTGGGAGGCCGCAGCCGGACGGGCGCTCGCCCACCTGCTGGCGGCCTCGGAAGGCCGGCCAGTGAGCGTCCCGGACGGCCTGACCAGCGACGTGTTCCAACGCGCCCTCGACGCCCTGATACCCGCGGGCCCGCCGACGCGGCGCGCCGTCCTGGCCGGACCGGCACAGCCCGCCCCCGAAACGGACGCCGACATCCTCCTCGTACCGGCCCACCCCCAGACCGGGGAAGTCTGGGCCCCGGCTGATGCGGCGGACCGGGCCGACCGGGCGTACCGGGTGCCACTGCCATTCGGGATATGGCTATGGCTGACCTTCCCCGAACCGCACCTACCCGTCCCCGCATCAGGCCGCATGCCCGACGGAGTCCTGCGCGACGACCCGCCCGCACCACGACCCGATCACCTCTTCCGGGCCGACCGCGGAGCATTCCAGCACACCCTGGTCCGGCTATCAGCAGCTCGCAGCCCATGGCTGCGCGAAATCCTCGAGAACCTCACGCAACACATGCACACCCACCTCTTCTAGCCAACCGGCAGCAGGGCCGACACCGCCGAACTCGGCAGCCTGGTGGATACCGCCAACTCACGCGGAAGTGGCGTACGGATGGTCCGCTCACGCCAATTGAGCGTTCAACGCGGCGCGGCCGGGAACTCGGGGGCACACAGCGGAACGCGCAGGACAGGCTGGAACTCGGTACGCCGCCGGTGATCTAGTTGGTGGCCGGGTCGTCCGGTCCCGCGTAGATACGCGGGTTTCTCCACCACCGGCACCGTCTCCCTCGTGCTGCGCGGGCCAGCGACGGCCGACAGCTTCTGCATCATCGACACCGACCGCACCTCCTCCTTCACCGTCCGAGGCTCGGCCAACGAAGCGCCACAGGAACGGGCCGCCAAGCGGATGCGCCCCGATCAGCTCGCCGCGACCTTGCAACAACTCCATGCCTTGCGGCCCTGCTGACCGTCCGAAAAAGGCCACGCCGTGAACCACCTCGATCCCGCGCAAGGCCTGCTGTTCGGCAGCGGACCCGGCGCTGTCACGGACGACCTCGCTCACCGCGAACTACGGCTGATCGCGGCCAACGTCGAAGGCGCCCCCACCGCCCGCACCCAGCGGCTGCTGTCCTGGCTGTACGAGAGTGGTGCCAACGTCCTGGTCCTGAGCGAAGTCCGTTTCGGCCCCGGCGCCCACCGGCTCGTAAGCGATCTGGAGGCCAGCGGTTACACCGTCCGCCTCCGCGACCGTGACCCCGACGACGCCTACGCCTACGCCGTGGTGGTCGCCACCAAGGGCTACACCAACGCTCCTGTGGCGCTGTCGTTCTCCACGCCCCGCATGACCGCCGTGCGCCTGGAGACCCACCTGGGGCCGATCGACCTCATCGGCCTGTACTCCCTCACCAACGGCATGACCGCCGAGAGCAGCCAGCGCCGCCGCGCCTTCCAGGAACAGGTCCTGACCGCCCTGCACGACCATCTCAAGGCCAACCCCGACGTGCCGATCGCCATCGCAGGCGACTTCAACGTCCTCGAACCCGGCCACCAGCCACCCTGCGACCTGTTCGCGCAGCACGACTACACCTTCTACAGCGAGCTCCTCGCCCTGGGCCTGACCGACGCCTACCGGCACCTCAACCCCGACGGGGCAGAGGCGACCTGGCATGGGCCCCAGGGCGGCCAGCGTCTGGACCACACCCTGCTCAGCACCAACCTCGCCCCGTCCGTGCGCGCCTGCCGCCTCGAACACACCATCCGCAGCCAGAAGATCAGTGACCACTCCGCCATCACGACTGTCCTGCAATAGCGCCCTGACCAGACCCCGCACGACAGAGAGGGGACCCCTGTGCCGACGAGTGAAATCTGCTCAACCAGAGCCTGGGGCACCCCCTGATGTGGCAGGGTCAGACGGGTGCATCTCCTCGACTACGCGGCCGCACTCCAGTACCGGCCGCCAACCGGCGCGGACTTCCCGGCACTGAGCACCGCCAGCCCCGACCG
Organism: Streptomyces sp. NPDC037389; assembly: GCF_040636475.1. Classification (NCBI taxonomy): domain Bacteria; kingdom Bacillati; phylum Actinomycetota; class Actinomycetes; order Kitasatosporales; family Streptomycetaceae; genus Streptomyces; species Streptomyces sp. NPDC037389. The sequence goes on along the minus strand of NZ_JBEZUS010000013.1, from coordinate 98,601 downwards.
CCAGGCACAGGCCTTCGCCGCGACCGTGCTGCGCAATCCGCGGATCCGAGCGACTCTGGAGCGCCTGGCCGACCTGGACCTCCCGCCCTGGTACCTCACCGCCGGGGCGCTGTTCCAGACCGTGTGGAACACCGCTTCCGGGCACTCCGACCTCCACTACGGTATCCGCGACCTCGACCTGTTCTTCTTCGACGACCAAGACCTGTCCTACGAGGCCGAGGACGTGGTCATCAAGCGCTGCCTGGAGGCCTGCCACGGCCTCGGCGTCGACCTCGAACCCCGCAATCAGGCCCGTGTCCACCTCTGGTACGAGGCCAAGTTCGGCAAGCCCATCCCCGCCTACCGCGACCTCGAGCACGCCGTTTCCAGCTTCGCGGCGACATGCTGCTCGGTCGCCATGCGGCTCGACGACTCCGGCCGGCTGACGGTGCACGCGACCCACGGGTTCGACGACCTCTTCGCCCTCACCCTGCGGCCCAGCCCGACCAGCATCGCACCCCGCGAGATCTACGAGACCAAGACCGCCCGCTACTGCGAAATGTGGCCCCTGGTGACGAAACTGCCCTGGCCCTCGGCTGGCTGACGGCGACTGGCAGCACCCGAGGCGATAGCCCCAGCCCCGGAACGCTGTCCAGTCGCCTTCACCGGCTGCCGCCCCTACCTCCGAGGAATGAAAAGCGGCGGGCCGGGACTCGCAGCAGCCCAGGCGGAGGAGAGTGATGAGGTGATCGCGGCCGCCCACCATTCTCAGAACTTGAAAGGAGACCGCCCCGGCACCGCGGCCGGGTCTCTGCGGATCCTCACCTGGAACGTCCAGAGCGCTTCGCCAGTCCGCTCCCGCGCCCAGGTCGCCTGGCTCGCATCGCAGGAACACGCCGACACCGTGGTGCTGACCGAAGTCGGCGCCGGCCCTGGCGGAACCGCCCTTGTGCAGGCTCTCTCCGGGGCCGGATACCGGGGGCTGATTTCCCCCGCCTCGCGCGGCGACTACCGCACCGTTCTCGCCACCCGACTGCCCCACCTCACCAGCCTCCCCTCCCCCGTCGTCTTCCTTCCACACCGCGCCCCCGCCGCCCGGCTGACGATCGGCGCGCACACCGTCACCCTCGTGGGTCTGTACGTTCCCTCCCGGGGACCGCGAGAGCGCCGCAACGAAGACAAGCGCGCCTTCCAGGCATCTGTCGCCGCCACCCTGCGGCAGCTTGCCGAGGAGACGGGGCGGCACCTCGTCTTCGTTGCGGGAGACCTCAACGTGGTCGAGCCCGGCCACCGGCCCCATCACGCGGTCTTCGGTGCGTGGGAGTACGACTTCTACCGCGCGTTCGCCGCCGCAGGCTTCACTGACGCCTACCGTCACCTGAACCCCGACGTCGTCGAGCACAGCTGGTTCGGCCGGACAGGCAACGGCTACCGCTTCGACCACACCTTCATCACCAGCCGCCACCGACATCTCCTGACCGCTTGCTCCTACCTTCACGACCCCCGCCAAGAGGGCCTAAGCGACCACGCCGCCATGACCGTGCGCGCAGCACTCTGCGGGTCCGAGCCGGCGGACTCCCGGGTTTCCGGGCGGTAGGCGCTCTGCTCTGTCGGCCGCCGTGGAGAGCAATCCCCCGGACGGGTTGCCGACACCGTGCGGGTGAGATCGAACGAGTCCCGGCGCCCCCCTTCTCTTGTGCTCCCAGGGCCGTCACCCTCCCCACACCGTCTGGGCGCACGTGAGTGCGAAGAATGCCCCGTGACGGAGCAGTGCCGGGGCTCGTTCTCCGATCGTCTGTCCGAAGTGCCGTCAATCAGGGAGGACTGTTGAGCCCGGCTTTAACTGTCATCGGAGCCCATCTTCTATTCGAACGTGACGACCGCGTCCTGCTGGGACGGAGATCCCCCAGGTCCGCGTTCGCGCCTGATACGTGGCATCTTCCCGCTGGACACGTCGAGGGGGGAGAGAGTGCCCGCCGCTGCGCGGCGCGCGAGAGCGAGGAAGAGCTCGGCATCGCCGTCCGTGAAGAGGACCTGCAGCTCGTCCATGTCGTTCACCTCCTTGATTCTCCTGGGGACCGCGTACCGCGGATGCAGATGTTCTTCCGGGTCGGCCTGTGGTCGGGCGAGCCTCGGCTGAGGGAACCGGACCGGTGCAGTGCGTGGAAGTGGTGGCCGCGCCTGGCCCTGCCGGACCCGATGGTCGGCTACGCGCGGGTGGCGCTGGAGGCGATCGCGTCCGGTTGGCCCTTTACCGACATGGGGTGGCCGCAGTCCGACCTCGAGGGGAGGCGCGCATGAGCACGCCTGGTGCCCATGGGGCGCAGAGCGAGGGTGGGGCGGTCCCCGGCCCCCGCCAGGGCGTGCTGTTGCCGCCTCCGGAGAAGGCTGCGGCTGCGCCGGAGAGCGAAGAGGTCGGCGACGAGCTGAAAGACGCGTACTGGATGCAATGGGACGGCGAAGCCGCTCGCACGAACGTGTGGCGGATCCTCGGCCGGCTGCCGGGGATCAGCCGCAGGGTGCTCGGCCTGGCCTACCGGGCCGATGCCCGGGCCGCGGTCACGGTCGTCGTGTGCCAGATCGCCTCGTCGCTGATGAGCGCGCTCGGGCTGCTGGCCTCGGTGCGCGTACTCTCGGCCCTGTTCACCCAGGGCGCGACCTCCGAGCGCATCCACCACGCTCTTCCCTCCCTCGCGCTGGTCGCCGGGCTGATGGCGGCGCAGGGTGTGCTCGACTTCGGTGTCGCCCGCGGGCAGGCGGCGCTCACGCCGAAAGTGCGGCGGGCGGTGGAGCAGGAGTTCTTGCGGCTGAACTGCCATGTGCGGCTGGAGGCGGTGGACGACGCGGCCTTCGCCGACGAGGCGAACAAGGCCAACGACCGCGGCCTGTACTACATGCGCCAGTCCGTGCCCCAGATGATCCAGCTCGCGCACGCTGTCCTCGGCCTGATCGGGGCCGCCGGCGTCCTGGCCGTCCTGCACCCCCTGCTCCTGCCCCTGCTGGTCCTCTCGGTGATTCCGCAGGGGTACGCGGCGGTGCGCTCGGCACGGGCGCAGTTCCTCTCCCACAGCCGCTACAGCACCCTCCAACGCCGCATCCGCCTGCTGACCTGGCTCCTTCTCGACCGGAACTCCGCAGCGGAGGTTCGCTCCTCGACAGCGCAGCGGGCGCTGCTGGAGGAGCATGAGCGTTTCGCACGGCGGATCGAGGCGGAGGATGCGCGGCTGGGGCGGCAGGAGGCGAATGTCGCGCTGTGGGGCCGGGCGGTGGGCGGTTTGGCGGTGGGTGCCACTTATGCGGTGCTGGGGTGGATGACGGCGTCGGGGTGGCTGCCGCTGGCGGCGGGCGGCGGCGCGTTCCTGGCCATCCGCTCCAGCCGGGGCACGCTGGTGAGCGTGGTGCTGGCCATGCACCAGGTCTACGAGCACGCCCTATGGATCGACGACCTCGAGCGGCATCTGGAGCGCTGCCGCGCCCTGCAGCCGCACCGTACGGGCCGGCGCCTCGCGGACGGGGTGAAGACCATCACCGTCACCGACGTCCACTACACCTACCCCGAGGCCGGCCGGGCCGCGCTGCGCGGGGTGTCGATGACGCTGGCGGCCGGTTCCACAGTGGCGTTCGTCGGAACGAACGGCTCGGGCAAGACGACCATGGCCAAGCTCCTGGCCGGGCTGTACGTACCGAGCGAGGGCAGTATCCGCTGGGACGGGGTGGAGGTGCGGGAGGTCGACGCCGAGAGCATCCAGGCCCAGGTCGCCATGGTCCTCCAGGACCCGGTCGCGTGGCCGCTGTCGGCACTGGCCAACGTGACGATCGGCGCGGGGAGCATCACCGAGGCCGACCCGCAGCGGGCCCTCGCCGCCGTGACAGAGTCCGGCGCGGATCGTGTCATCGCCGGCCTGCCCCGGCAGTGGGCCACCCCGCTGTCCAAGCGCTTCAAGCACGGCCAGGAGCTGTCCGGCGGGAACTGGGCCAAGGTCGCCGTGGCCCGGGGCTTGTATCAGGACGCCGCCGTGCTGCTCCTGGACGAGCCGACGGCCAGCATGGACGCCCGTGCCGAGCACGCTGTCTACGAGGCCGTCCTGCACGGCGAACGTGGCGAGCGCCGCCGCGACCGCATCACCATCCTGATCTCCCACCGCCTCAGCAGCGTCACCAGCTGCGACATGATCTACGTGTTCCGCGACGGGCGCATCATCGAATCCGGCACCCACCAGGACTTGATGATCCACACCGTCGACGGCCAACCCGGGGAATATCACGAGATGTTCACCCTCCAGGCCTCCGCCTACCAGGCAGCGGCCGCACCGGGAGAGGGGGACGGGTGACGACCGTCCCGTCCCCGGCCACGGGCGGGTGGCGGGGCGTTCGAGTAGTGCGTGGGCAATCGTGGGGTGTATGAGGCGGCGGAGCAGGCGGCTAGACGGTCGCCGGCGGCGTCGATGACGAACATGGCGAACCGCGTGTCGGTCGACAGCATCGTGGCGACGGTCTTTTCGCACTCGGCTGTCCATGGGCCGTCCGGGGTGGGTTGGTCCGAGGTGGCGTCCAGCATGATGCGGCGAAGGCGGACGAGTTCAGGGGCGTCGTCAGGTATCGCACGGCGGACGATCGGCATGCGCGGAATCGTATCGGCGTACTGCCGCCGCAGAGGGACGAATGCCTAGACTGCCCGAGCCTGGGCACAAGGACGCGGATCGCCCCACCGTCCATGGGGCGATCCGCGTTCGTGCGTGATAGTGCTAGCTGGGGAAAGTGCGGGCCAGGCTGCTGCCGACGAACGACGACCAGGTGCCGTTCAAGTACCGAGATCTACCTGTCGGCCGTCACCGCCTAACGCTTCCACCGCCCCTCCAGCCGGCCACGTTCGCGACGTCCCATCAGCTCTCCGGGAAGGCTGAATCGGAGACGGACAGGGGCGACCGGACGGTTCAGAGGGACCAGCGCGAAGGAAGGACTTCTGCAATGAACGGGCGAACGACTGTTGCCGATCGGATCCTGCAGTTCAACGAGGAACTCGCGGAGACGACGCTTGAACTGCCTCCCGGCTTCAGGGTCGTCAACCCGTTCAGCGGCCCCCAGCAGGAGCGCGTCCGCGAGGTGACGGCCGCGTTCTACCACAAGTACTACGACGACGACAGACCCCGCCGTCTGGTACTGGGGAGCTCGCCTGCCCGGCGGGGCACAGCCGTGACCGGGGTCCCGTTCGAAGACGCCAAGCTCCTCGAAAGCGACACGGGAGTCGACGTCGCCGACGGCTATGCGGTGAGCAGGCCCTCCGCCGGGTTCCTGCACGACGTCATTGCGCGCTATGGGGGCCGAACAAGGTTCTACGCCGACTTCGTCATGAGTTTTGTGTGCCCTCTCGGTCTGGTGAGAACGAATACCCAGGGAAGAGAGGTCAACTGCAACTTCTATGAGAATAAGAAGCTGCTGGAGCTCCTGAACTCCTTCCTCGTGGACACCCTGGAGTGCCAGCTGGCATTCGGAATTGACGCCTCGGTATGCTACTGCATCGGCAGCGGCGAGAACTTCAAATTTCTCACGAAGGTGAACGAGGGTCAGCGCTTCTTCAAAAAGATTCTGCCCTTGGAGCACCCGCGCTTCATCACGCAATACAACAGCGGGAGAAGGGAAGAATTCGCCGAAAAGTACCTCAGCGCTCTGCGCCGAGAAGGCGATTAGCCGCCGCACCCTCCGCAGCACATTCCTCAGCTGACTTCCCGAAGGCCGAGGGCTCCCAACGCGCCGGATCGAGAAGAAGGAGAACAGCACAGTGGTGACAGAAGGCAGGGTCTTGGTCCATTTCGGCGCGGAACGCGTCAGCGTCTACCACTTCCAGAGCGGAGAGCTGAGGCTGCTCACGAGGGAGCGGCTTCCGTTCGGAGCCGGCCTGGCCGGCGAGGTGCTGGCGGACAGCGTCGGCGAGTTCTGCGCCGGGCTCAAGGAGTTCATGGCGGTGTGCCCGTCCGCTCCGCCATTCCGCGCCCGGGCGCGAGGTCGGCCGGATGAGCGGGACGATGCCGCTGCCCGCGGCACTGAAGTGCTGGGCGGAACAACGGATCGGCCCCGTCGTGTCCGTCCGCGACGCCTCGCACGGCTGGGACCGCTCCCGGGTGTGGGACCTGGAGGGCGAACGCGGCGCGCACCACTACCTGAAGGTCTCGCCCTCGGTGAAATTCTTCACCCGGGAGGGCCGGTCCTACCGCCACATCGTGCCCGCACTCGGACACACCCGGGCGCCCCGCCTCATCGACAGCCGCGCCCAGGACCTGGCCCTGCTGCTCACCGCGGTCTCCGGCGCCCCGGCGAAGGAACTCGGCTTGGACGCCGCCCAGTGGCGGACCGTTCACCAACAGGCCGGGGCGCTCTGCGCCCGGCTCCACGACGCCGGGCCACTCGACCACGGCGACCGGGTGGAGGCCGAAGCCTCCCTGTCCGCCGCCGCTGACGGAGCAGAGAAGTACCTGGCTCGCGCCGGGGACCGGCTCAACCAGGACGAGCAGCAGCTGATCCGGGACCACGCCGCCCGCCTTCGCCGCCTCCTTCTGCTCGTCTCCCCTGTCCGCGCCTTGCGGGACATGCCCGTCCCGCCCGCGCACCTCCGTGCCGTCCGCCCGTGAAGGAGCCTCATGACGACGACCTCGACCGCCGCGTACTGGGAACCGCTCTGAGCGGGCGGCAGTCGGGCCCGGTCGCCTTCGACGATGCGGAGGCCGCTGGTGAGGGGGCGGCGCCGCGCCGACGTGATGGGGTCTGGATCCGCGACGCCAGAATCGAGTGACCTGCTTCTTGGTCAGAGCCTCGACCGTCCCGGCCCCGATGACTTGGGCCTGGGGCCGCCAGTCGGCCCCAGTTCCCGACCAACGCGCGCACAGGATGCGATCACATAGGGCCCAAAGGTCTATTCCACGGCGCGCCGTGCCCACCAGCATGCGACCGAGGCTGACATGCATGGCGAGCTACAGACATTCAAGAGCTAAAGGACTCGACAAGACGTCGATAGCGATCGACTGGGCGCGTGATTAGCGACTCACCCCAAAGAACGGAAGATCCTGATTGACGAGTTGAGACGTCAGTCGTTAGGCTTTCAGAGTGAGCTTTGATAGGCGAAACGGGGCGTCACCCATGAGGACTTGACACACACCAGGAACCGACTCGACATCATCGCTGCAGCACAGCGTCGGCAGTGCCGCAGCTTCAAGGTGCACTCCGCGCTGACACACAAGGACCAGCCGTCTACGAGTTCGTACAAGTTCCTGCACTCGCTTCATGCCCGGGTGCCTCCCAGCTGACGCAGCACCCCAACAGCCCCAGAAGGAAGAGGTGCCATGACTAGCCCCGAAACGAAGCGCACCGGTGCCGAACGCGAGGCCATGATCGATGCGGCCGTACGGGCCCTTGCGCAGGGCGAGGTGACGCTCGACCCGGGGGAAGCGGCCCGCGTCATCGGCTGCGGCGAGAGGTGGCTACGGGATGGGGCCAACCAGCACGGCTTCCCTCACCACCGCTTCGGCAAATTTCTGCGGTTCAGCCTCCAGGACTGCCGCGAAATCCGGGAGATGAACGCCGAAAAGGGTCGGCCGTCGGCACTGGCCAAGGCCCGCCGCCGCAAGGCCACTCCACGTAAGCCCACTGGCAGCGGCCCGGCTACGTCGGCCACCGTCCGGTTCAAGCCCGCCGCGTGAGGTGATCCCTAAGGGTATGCCGCGACCGGCAGCCTCACCCCGACTCGCTTCTCCCAGACGAAGGAGCGCATAGGTCGGCTCGCTCCGCCGGACCCGCCCTGACGTGAGAAAACTCCCGGACGAGGGCGGGTTCTCCCATGCCCGGCAACCTGCACGTCACCCCAACGCGGCTTCCGTGACTCACCAAGTGATGGTGTGTCCGTTGCAGACGGTCCGAGTCATGGGGGGGTATCCCGGCCGTTCCACGCCAGGCTCCGGGCCGCGTCCAAGGGGTACAGGCCTGATCCCCGCAGTCCCACGCCCCGCGACACATCTGCCTCATTCAACTGCCCGAGCTCTACCCCTACCGCCCAGAGAGAGACACCTGATGCCCTACATCGAGTGGCGCGGCAACTTCTGCCGCGTCCGTTGGAAGACCGGCCGCACCAAGCCGAACGGAAAGCCCGAGTACGACAGCAAGGGTGGCTTCACCGACGAGGATGTCGCCTACGAGTACGGGCTTGACCGGGAATCCGACGTTCGGAACGCGCGCTACATAAGCCGCCGCGACGGAAGCATCCTCATGTCCAACTACTGTCCTGAGTGGCTCAAGACGCAGGACGTCGGGCACCTGCGATGGCGAGCGATCGACGGCATCCTGCGCAACCACATCGTGCCCTACTGGGGCAAGACCTCCGTGGGTGACATCAAGGCCTCCGACTACCGCGCGTGGAGTCTCCACCTAGACGCCCAGCCCGGTGTCGGTCACGCGTACGCCAAAGAGATCCAGCTCGTGTTCAGCATGCTCATGGACGATGCAGTCGATGACAGCCTCCGAACCGAATCACCGGTGAAGAAGAAGTCCCGACGCGGCAAGTACACGAAGAAGCCGCGGGAGAAGAAGCAGGATATGCAGATAAAGGAGGTACACCAACTTGCCCTCAATGCACTTACCTTCTGGGGCTTCGCCGGTTACGTCTTCTTCCTGACGATGCCGTTCACGACCATGCGGCCTGGCGAGCTCTACGCTCTGCGCCGCGAGTTCTGCCACCCGAACTGGCCGACCTCAGACCCCGACCTTGAACGGCGGAAGGAAGCCCTGGAGCGCTACGGGCCAACCGCGCTGCCCGCACTACGCGTCCAGTGGCAGTTCCAACGCGAGTTCGGCAAGGGGCCGGTGAAGCTCTTCCCACCAAAGTACGAATCCCATCGAAATCTCTCCCTTCCCGGATTCCTCGCGGAGCTGCACACGGCGCTCCTCGCCACCCATGATCACGAGTACCTGTTCCCAGCCATTGAAGGTGGGCTGCTGGCCCAAGCAAACTTCACCTACTCCTACTGGCAGCCGGTCTCGCGCGGTCGACCAGCCTCCGAGGAGTTCGCGAGGGTTCGCCTGAACCAACCCCAGCTGGTCACCTCCCGCCGTCCCCTTCCGGAGATCCCTGCGACCACGTACGCCGGGAAGCGGCTATACCTGCTTCGTCACGGCGGCAAGGAGTGGCTGGACGAAGATCGGCACAGTCGCATCGCCGTGGAGACCCGCATGGGTCACGAGGTTGCCGGCGTGGAAGGTCTCTACTCGCACGTTACCCTGACCATGGAGCAGGAGATCGCCGATTCGCTGCAAACCAGGTGGCTGCGCTTCGTGGCCAGCGAGGGAGAGCACTGGAAGGTGCCATCTCCCACTGCTCTCCCATTCGATCTTGAAGAGTGGTGGAAACAGCAGGTCAAAGCCGCTCAGGACCTCGACGCTTGAACTGGTTGTAGAAGCCCATGGGCGAGTAGCGGCGCTCGCCGGTGAGGTCGTCGAAGTACATGCGGCCCTTGCGGTGGTTCACCGAGCTGACCGTGACCACGCGGGGGGCGTCCCCGGCGGTCAGCAGATCGAGGAGCAGGCCGGTGAGGGCGAAGTGGCCGAGATGGTTGCAGGCGAACTGGAGCTCGTGCCCCTGCGCGCTCAGCGTCCGGGGCGGTGCCATCACACCGGCGTTGTTGATGAGGACGTCGAGTTTCGAGTGGTCGGCGTGCATCCGGTCGGCGAAGGCCCGGACGGAGTCGAGGTCGGCCAGATCGAGGTGTCGTACTTCCAGGCTGGCGTCCGGCTGCCCGGCCACGATGTCCTCGGCCGCGCGGCGGCCCTTGACCTCGTCCCGGACGGCGAGGACGACATGCGCGCCCTGGCGGGCGAGCGCCCGGGTGGTGGCCAGGCCGAGGCCGCTGTTGGCCCCGGTGACGACGAACACCCGCTGAGGACGGTCCGGGGTCTGTTCGGTGGTCCAGTGCTGTAACCCTGTCATACGGCACACACTGCCCTTCGTGTCACCGAGTGTTAAGCAAGGTCCCTAGTGCCACTCATGGCATCGCGCTACGATGAATCCGTGAGCTCCCGCCCCGAAGTCACCATGGCCCAGCGCAAACGCCAGCTCGTCGCCGACGAACTGACCGAAGCGGCGCTCCAGCTGCTCGCCCTCAAGGGCTTCGACACCGTCACCATCGACGAGATCGCGGCGGCGGCCGGGGTCTCCAAGCGGACCTTCTTCCGGTACTTCGCCTCCAAGGAAGACGTCGTCGTCCAGTTCCTCGCCGGCATGGGCACGGACATGCGCACGGAGCTCACGGACCGCCACGCCGAGGAGCCCCCGTCCGTGGCCCTGCGGCACGCCGTCTGGGTCGCCATGGCGGCCTGCGCCGACGACGCCGACCACTCCGGCAGAGCGCTGCGCGTGGTCCAGCTGATCCTGCGCACCCCCGCCCTGTACGCACGCTTCCTGGAACGCCAGGCCCAGTGGCGCACCGACCTCGCCACGGAACTGGCGCACCGCCGGCGGCTCTCCCCCGCGACCGGCCTCTACCCGCTCATGGCCGCCGGAATGGCGCTCACCGCCTTCGACGCCGTGCTGCACCGGTGGAGCGACAGCGATGGGGCCGAGGACCCGGCAGGACTGATCGACGAGGCCTTCGCCGTGATCGCTCCGGCGTTGGACGCGGGCGGTTCGTAGCCCCTGTTCGTGGCGCGACCGGCGCGACGGAAGATGCCGCACCGAGCCCGAGGGGCCCGACGGAACAGGCAGACGATTGGCCCAGACCATGGCTGATTCCGTCGTGGCCCGCCACTACCGGCGGCGCTGGGTTCCCTCTCGTCGGAACTCAGGAACCAGGAACTCAGGAACGGCCACCAACCACGTCACCAACCGGGCTGGGCCGCGACCTTCGGTGCGCACGAAGGGCAGCCATGAGACCGTCAAGTCGCTTGAGGTCGCCGGGCCGTTGGACCAGAGGAACGCTCACCTTCGCCATGGTCGCCACATCGGCGCCGGCCGGCGTGACCGCCGCGGCCGGACCCGCCGCCGGGCCGCCTTCGAGCGAGTTCCGCGTCCGCTGCCGGGCCGAGTCGCCGCACTGGGCGACGCGCCGGCATGGGCCGGTATTCCCCTGGATGGTCTCGTCGCCGGAGCGGCGGTGACCTCCTTCGGGCTCACGGCGGTACTGCCGGCAGGCGGAGCGGCGCGGCATGGACTGCCCGCGAGGGCGGGACGCCCTGAAGACTTGAGCCCCTCCCCCTCGCTCCTTACGCTCGTATACGGGAGCACTCGTCGGCAGCCCGGTCCCACCCGGCGCACGATGCCGCCCGACCGGCGCCTCCGTCGCTCGCCGATGCCTCTGACGTGGGAGCCTTTCATGACCACCCCCCGGGACTTGTTGATCACAGCCATGGAGGTGGCGCCCGGCCGCCCCGTGGAGCGGGGCGAGATGTCGCTCGCGCTGGCGGGAGCCGAGTTGATCGACTTTCTGGCCGTCGGGGTCATCACCCTGGACGACGACCGGATCGTCCCCGGTGACGGGGTGGTCGTGGCTGATCGTCTTCTGGACCAGGCCGTGGCGTCGCTCGTTCGCGAGGCGCCATACGAGGTGGTGAGCGACTGGCTGTGGCGCCGGGGCCGCGAGCTGGCCCCGGCCTATCTGGCCGCGCTGGAGGCGGACGGAGTGCTCACGCGGCAGCGAAGCCACTGGAAACCCTTTCAGGGCGGCCGGAGGGTTCTGGCCGATTCACCCGGCCGCCGCCTGGCGAAGGACCGCTGGGAGTCGAACGAGCCGGTCCTCGTCGCCCTCGCGACTGCCGTCGGGATCCGCGACCAGGAGGCCGAAAGCGCCCCGGACTCCCCGGACGCCCCCGACGAGGCAGCGGAGACCGTACTCGCCGCGGTCAATGACGCGTTGATCGAGCTGGAGTCCGTCAAACAGCGGCGAGCCATTGAGCAGGCCGCCTTCGACAACATCTGGCGAGGCCAGTAGCGGTCTCGGGTCGGCTGGTGCTGTGACCGGCAAGGTTCGCCGGGTCCGGTTCCCGGAAGTGGCGGTCGAAACCTTGCCGTCATGGCCAGGGCCCGTAGCGCGGTGCTGGATCAGCGTCGCAGCCACTCGTCGAGAAGCGCGGCCTCAGCCTTGCTGAGGCCGGGCAGTTCGGGCACGAGGGTGCGGAAGGCCGCAACGACGGCTGTCTGATCCCGGGCGGAGACAGTGGGCTCATCCGTTCAGTGCGGGAGTCGGGTCACGGTCCCCGAGCCAGCAGCGCGACCGTGGTGCCGGAAAGCGAAGGACTGGCCTTCCTCCACTGCGACGGGCCGGTCGAGTGTGACCGTCACCGCGCCCCCGTGAAGCGGCTGCAACGCGTCCATTTCCCGGCTCAGCGCCACAACGCCCGGCACCACAGCGGCACGGACGTGGAACTGAAGACGCTCGCCCGTGCGCACCTCGGCAGAGCCGTCTTCCTCGGACAGCAGTGCAACGTCCGCCTCGAAACCCGCATGTGCGGTGACCGAGCCGGGCGCCGCGAGGACCTGCCCCCGCTCAGCCGTGCCGGCCGCCACGCCCGGTAGCAACAGACCCACGTTCATCCCCGCACTCGCCTCGCCGACAAGTCGGCCGCGAACCGCCTCTATGCCTTCGACAGGAACAATCGCGCCGCCACCGAAGCCGACGATCTCCACCCCGTCACCCTTACGAACCCGCCCTCGCTCGATCCGGCCCGCCAGCATGACCACCCTGCCCTGGTTCCGGGAGAAGACATCCTCGACGCACATCAGGAACGACTCGTCCGCCGTATTCACCCAGAACTCCCTTACAACCACCAGCCGTAATCAGATTGCCGAGGCGAGCAGTGGCCGCTGACCATGCCGTCCACGCTCCCAGGGCGGGAAGACCACGGCATCTGCCTGGCCAGACTTAACGCCTCGGCATCTTTCTCTGGTGCGCAGGGGGGAAGCCGACTCCTACGACAAGGGTGTCTCTTCCAGGAATGACCGCAGTCGCTCTTCGAGGGACTGGACGGATGCGGCGTCGCACGACATGACCACCACAAGCCTGCCGAATTCTACGCCCTCGGGCTTGCGCCTACCCGCCGGACCAGCCCGCGTGGTGGCGGCTTGGTCGCGCCCGGTTCCAGCAGGCCGTCTCCGCCGCACCGACACGGCTCTCACATCGCGATGTCGAGAATCGCCCCCAGCAGCCCGCTGCCGAGCGCGCACCAGAAGCCGCCCTTGACGAGCCGTCCCTGGACACGGACGCGTCGCGCGTTCATCGGGCCGCCGTAGATCAATGCCGGGACGCCCACGCACAGAAAGGTCAGCCCGAGACACGTTCCCGCGAGCCAGTCGAACGCATACGCGGGGTGGACCACGTAGTAGGACCATGAGGCCTTGGCCACCTCGACCCTGCGCCCCATCGCGTAGTCCGGCTCGACCCTTGCGTGGTGATCCACGACTCGGCCGTCCGACGAACGGAAAGTTCCCTGGGACGTCACATTGACCCCGCCGCGGCTGCTGGTCGTGTATTCGTGCGTCTCCACCGTGAGCGTGCCGCGGGTGCCCGCGATGCCGGCCGCAAACGGGAGGCCGCACGCGCTGAAGCCACCGATGAGGCAGGCGATCAGCAGCGCGACCACGCCGCCGAAGCGCACCTTGGCGGGTGATGCATTCATTCTGGCCGTGTGCCTCATTGCGTTCTCGTTCTCGGGGTGGTCTCCCCGCGTGCCCCTCCCGTACTCGGCTGACCGGATCGCGGTTCACCGTAGACAGTGGTCGCGGCACCGCAGCCGCCCAATTCGTCACAAGTGGACGGCTGTATATGCAATCCATATGCAGCCTTGGCTGCATACCGGTCGTTGATTGACCACTCATTTACCCGGGCCGGCTGTGGGAAAGGGAGGCCGTGAAGGGGTCATTCCCTCGCGGCCCCGTCTCGGCCGTCCCAGGCCCTCAATGGATGGTCTCGACGAACGTGCTCGGGTCGCCGAACTCGCAGCGCTCGGCCACCCGCGCCCCACGCCCGGACGACCGGAGACCGGGTTAACCGACGCCTGAAAACCCGTCTCCGGTGCCCCTCCGGCTGTCAGGCTCAGGCCACCGGCTCATGGGCGGAAGGCGAGGAGGACGGTGAAGGCGTTGTCCTCCGTCAGCAGCCCGGTCCCTTCGTCGCAGTGCTCTGTCAGCAGCCGCAGAGCCTGCCGTTCGAAGGCGTGCCACTTGTCTCCGAAAACGGCTCGGGACGCGAACGAGGTCGAGGAGAGATAGCCGATGACCTGGTAGGGGGTCCACTCTCGCTCTTCCTCGAACCGGTACTCCTGTACGTCGCTGAAGGCCGATCCGGCAAGGACTTCCACGTAAGGGCGATCGTGCGGGTTGAAGATGTCGCTGAGGACGGCGCGCCGGTCGTCTCCGAGGAACGATCGGATCAGCGGCCGTAGGGCCTTGGTCCAGTCGTTGTCGAGGGTCCACAGGCTTCTGTCGCCCATGACCGCGACCGCGGCCTGAGGAGCTGCCCACTTCTCCAGTTGCCGGAGAAGCGTGTCCTGGTCGATCCGGTGGAAGGCCCGGCAGATCGTCACCAGATCGGCGCGCCAGGTCTTGGACGGCGGGGTGAAGTCCTCCGCCTTCATGTGGTGCAGGCGAGCGGTCTGCCCTGGTCCTTCCAAGTAGGGCAGGAGCCTTTTGGCCTCGGCGACCATGCCGGCGTCGGGCTCGACCATGTCGACCTGGGCGAAAACCCCACCTCGGCAGGGTCGGGAGTGAGCCGACGGAGCGCGATCATGCCGGTCGTGATCACGTCGCACACCTCGGCCTGGACGTCGTCCCAGGTGTGGGAGAAGCCCTTGCGCGGGTTCTGGCCCAACGCGCCGATCACCGCCTCGGCGGCTTCACCGGCCTCCTCGCTGATCTTGAGGATCTGGAGAATGCGCCGCTGCTCAGGAGGGAGCGTGCTGTGATCGTCCAGACGGTCCGCGAGGCGGTGGATTAAGTCCCAGGTGTGATCGTTCATGATGGCTCCTTCGGGTCCTGGAGGGCTGGCGGGCGGTAGCCCTCGACGAGCAGCAGCCGCACTCCGTCAGGAAGTGCGGCTTGCGCCCGATGGAGCCGTTCGAGGCCCCTTCCCCTCACGCGCGCGAAGGCTCCCTCCGGGTCCTGCCCGCTGTAACGCACATCAACGAGCCGATCGCCGCACTCGCGGACCGGTCTCGCCGCGACTCGCGGGTCACACATCAAGATGACGTCGGACACGGTTCCCCCTCCGTCGTGCGCCGACTCGGCCGCTGGATGTTTAAGCGGCTCGGTCGGAGTGAAGTCACGGGCCTTTTCCCAGGCCTGTAAAGGCAGTTCTATGGAGAAAACGCGAAAGCCGCTCGCCGGGGTCACGAGCCAGGGACTACCGGCCCCCTCCTCCAGCCCGCTGGTACATGCCGCCAAGACGCCGGCATGTACCGGATCGAGGGGTTTGCGAGCGCCGTTCTCCCATGGATCTCCAGAGGGACGGATGCTCATCTCATGAAGTCACGCAGGAAGACGCCCCGGTTCCTCCTGACCGTCTGCGCCGCGTTCGCGCTGGCAGCCGCCGCGCCCGCCGATACCCGAGCCGCCAGCGGCAGGTTTGACTACGACGCCACGGACGGCACCCACAACGTGATCGCCAACCCGCCGGACGGCGTGTGCATCGACCTCGCCAAAACAGCGGTCGGCGTGGACAACCAGACGGACACGCAAGTCACGCTGTACACCGGCAAGGGCCAGTCCGCCCGCTGCACCGGAGCCAAGGAAGTCGTACCGAAGCGCACGGGAATCACCTGGGGAAGCTACCGTCCCAACAGCATGTGGTTCGGGTCCGGGGCCCCGTAGCAGATGGGCGCCCCGTCGGGCACGCGGCAGTACTGCGTCCGGTACCGGCGCCGGCCCGCGTCGTCGGCCGGCCGGTACTGCCTGGCCGCGGCTCCATGAGGAAAAGCCGTCGGCCGGGTTCCCGGCCGACGGCTTCGAAGGGGCCCTTGGGAACAGGGCGTTACGAACCTGCCCCAGGGCTGTCCGCTACTTGAACAGGCGGTCTGCGCTGGTGGCCATGCGGTGGGTGGTGCCGTGGCGGTTCACCCAGTCGCGGACGAGCTTGATGGCGTTGGCGCACTGCCAGCTGTTGTCGTACTCGCGCACTCCGGTGAAGGCGCCGTAGCCCGCGATGATGCCGTCCACGCGGGCGTCGCCCAGCAGTTTGTCGACGTACCACGGGTCGTTGTAGGTGGTCGTCCAGGACAGCGTCGCCGCCAGCCGGCCGGCGGCGCGGTCCCCGGCGCCCTTCTTCAGTTCCGCGCACGTGTTGCGGCCGGCCTCCGTGCAGTTGCCGAATCCCCTGGTGATATCGGAGTCGCCGTAGTCCATCACCCGGCGACCGGCCGGGAACCCGGAACCGGACCGGTTGAAGGCGCCCACCACCTGGTCGCGGGTGCCGGTGGTCGTGATGCCCTCCAGCTTGCCGAGCTTGCCTTCCAGGCTCTTCCAGCCCCTGCCGCCGACGTCCGGGGTGTTGCCGCCGTGGTACTCGTAGAAACCGTAGAGCACCTGGATCCCGGCAGCCGTCAGCCGCTGCGCCTTGTCTCGCAGTCCGGCGACGCTGCACGTACGGTTCGGTGCTTCTCCGCAGTAGTTCGGGTCCTTGATGTCCAGCCAGACCAGCGCCAGTCGGCGCCCCGCATTGGCGTGGGAGACGATGCGGTCGATCATGCTGTCGAAGCTGGGGCCCCGCCGGTTCTCACCGGCCGAGGAACAGTCGTGGTACGCGCGCCATTCGTTCGGATTCCACCAGGCGCAGACGTCGATCTCGATGGCGTTGGCGCCATGGCTGAGCGCGGCGTCCACGCCGTCCAGGGTGTCGACCCGGTGCGCGATGGCGTAGATCGCTTGACGCTGATCGGCCGCTGCCGCCGGGGTGGTGCTGAGCGCGGTGGCGCCGATGATCCCGCACAGTGCCGCCATCAGCGCCAGCACCATCCGCGGGCCGGCGCGGTGTCCGCGGTGTCGTAGACGAGTGGTCAAGAAAGGCACTCCTTCATGTCGGTGTCCTGAACGCTTGGACCACCTGAGCTTGTGGGTCAGGGCGTTCCGGCCGCCACGGCTGCCGGGCGCTCCGGGACGCGGGAACGCGAAAGTGGGCCTTGACCAGGGGAGACGTAAGCCGCCCGGAACGCCTGGATGGAATGCTCCGGGCCACATCGGGACGGGGAGCGTCCCTGCGCGGAGTTCTCGGTCACGGAGCCCCGGGACCCACCGACGGCAGGTAGCGCGGTGCCCGCCAGGCCTTCAGCCGGTGCTCCACCGCGGCCCCCAGCGCCAGCAGCTCGGCGTCCTGGCGGTCGCCGGCCGTCAGCAGCAGTCCTACGGGCAGCTTGTTCACGAATCCGGCGGGCACCGACAGCGAGGGGTAGCCGGCCACGGCCGCGGGGGTGGAGGACGGGATGACGTCGTTGTCGCCCCGCGCGCAGTCGGTGGTCCAGGCGGGCGGGTTCGCCGGGGCGGCGATGGCGTCCAGCCGGTGGGCGGCCATGGTCTCGTCCACGGAGCGCCGGGACAGGTTCTTCAGCTCGGCACGCACGGCCCGGTACGCCGGGTCGGTGGTGGCGGGCGCGGTGAGGGCCTGCTCGAAGAGTTCCTGGCCGGCGAAGCAGGTGCGCTCCGCCGGGTGGGTCCGGTTGAACTCGATCAGTGCGGCGAGGTCCTGCGGACCGTCGCGCGTGGCGAGGTAGGCATTGACGTCCCGGCGGAACTCGCTGAGCAGTGCCGGGAATTCGAGCTCGGCGAGCCGCTGCTGGTACGGCGGCGTCACCTCGACGACCTCGGCTCCCGCGTCGCGGAGCCTTTCCGCCGTACGGGCCATCACGGCGTCCACCTCCGGTCCGAGCGAGGGCAGTCGCCACAGGCCGATGCGTTTGCCGCGCAGTCCGCCGGCACGCGCCGCCTCGTCCGGGAGGCCGAGAAGGGTGGCGTCGTCGCCGCTGAGGACGGCGAGGGTCAGCGCCGCGTCCGTCACGTTGCGGGCCATGGGCCCCGCGGTGTCCTGCTCGGCCGAGATCGGCACCACGCCCGCCTGGCTGACCAGTCCGAGGGTGGGCTTGTGGCCCACCACTCCGTTCATCCCGGCGGGGCAGACGATGGAACCGTCGGTCTCGGTGCCGATGGCCACCTGCGCCAACGAGGCGGCGAGCGCGGCGGCCGAGCCGGAGGACGATCCGCACGGGTTGCGGTCCAGGACATAGGGGTTGTGGGTCTGTCCGCCCACCGCCGACCATCCTGATGTCGGTTTCGTCGCACGGAAGTTCGCCCACTCGGACAGGTTGGTCTTGCCGAGGATCACCGCCCCCGCGTCCCGCAGCCGGGTCACCATGGCGGCGTCGGTGCGCGGCGGTCGTCCGGCCAGCGCCAGGGAGCCGGCCGTGGTCGGCGTGTCGCGGGTGTTCACGTTGTCCTTGAGAAGGACGGGGATGCCGTCGAGCGGGCCTCGGGTGTCACCCCGCCGGTGTCTGGCGTCGCTGGCGGCCGCCTGCCGGAGGGCCTCCGGGTCGGTGCGTAGAACCGCGTTGATCACGGGGTTGATGGCTTCGATGCGCCGGAGGTAGGCGGCGGTCAGCGCGGACGAGGTCAGCGAGCCGTCCGCCATGCGGGCCTGAAGCTCCGGGATGGTCACCGTGTCGAGGTCGACCCCCGGTAGCCCCGGTAAGCCCGGCGGGGACGCGCTGCCCCCGCCGGGTTCAGCGGCGTCCGCACGCGGATCCGGCACGCCCGTCAGGAGGAATCCCGCGACCAGCGCGGCGACCAGAGCGGTGGTGCTCCTTTTCGTCATGTGCGGTAGCCGACTACATGCGGAGATCCCGGCGCAAGAGTGCCGCGACACGGGCACACATCGTCGCCTGTGGGGACACAGGGCTTGAAGCTGCCGCAACGGCAGCTTCTACCGTTCTCGTCAGGGCCGGAGAACAACTCCGGTTCACGGTTGACGGTTAACGGGACACGTTCGTGGGGGGAGCGACGGGATGGACTGGCCGATTGCGGAGATCGCCCGGATGTCGGGGCTGACGGCCCGGACTCTGCGGCACTACGACGAGATCGGCCTGCTGCGGCCCGCCCGGACCGGGGCCAACGGCCGCCGCTACTACGAGGAACGTCAGCTGCTGCGGCTCCAGCAGATCCTCGTGCTGCGTGAACTGGGTGTGGGGCTGCCCGAGATCGGCCGCATCCTGGCCGAGCAGGTCGACGAGCTGGAGGCCCTGCGCGGCCACCAGCGCCGGCTGCTCCACGAGCGCGACCGGCTCGACGCCCTCGCCCGCACCGTCTCCCGCACGATCACCGAACTGGAACAGTCCAGGAAGGACGGTAGCGCCATGACCACCATCAACCGGCCGGAAAACCTGTTCGAAGGCATCCGGCCGCCCCAGCACCGGCAGACCTTGCGGGAGTTCCCCGCGCTCGCCGGAACCATCGGGCGCCGCACCGCCGTGATGAGCGAGGCCGAGCTCGAGGCCGCGCACCGCGACCGCACGGCGAAGATGATCCGGCTGGCCGAGCTGATGGTCGCGGGCCTGCCCGCGGACGCCGACCGGGTGCAGGAGCACGTCGAAGCCCAGTACCGGGAGCTGACCGCGCTGCACGCCGTCTCCGTCGAGGAGTACCGCGCGATCGGGCGCGCCTGTGTGGACAACGAGCAGTGGCACGCGGCGTACGAGGCGATCGCGCCGGGCCTGGCCGCGTACCAGCGCGGCGCCATCGAGGTCCACGCCTCCCGCCTGAGTTGAGCGAACTCCCTGAAAACGTGACGGGCCCATGCGCCTCCGGTTCGACCCGTCACACGATCAGGGGGTACGGAGTGGCGCGGGCACCCTGCCGGGCCCGTCGGCCCGCGTGCAGACTGGGCGGGAGGGCGGGATGCCGCCGCGGCAAGGCCACCCGCGGCGGCATCCCCCGGTCCGGGGCCCCGGACCGGTAACTCCTCCGAGGGGAGCCGTATATGAGCGAAGGCCGTGCCGCACCGTTCGTCTGCTATCCCACGGCGATCCTCGACGTGCTGTCACGCGCCCCGGACCGGACCGCCCTGGTGGCGGCCGACGGGGGGCGCGTCAGCGCCGGGGCGCTGCGCGACGGCACGTACCGGCTGGCGCGGGAGCTGGCCGGGCGGGGCGTCGGTCGTGGCGCGACCGTGGCCCTGCTCACCGGCAACACTCCGGAAGCCCTCGTCGCGCGCTACGCCGCGCATCTGGCCGGCGCCCGGGTGGTCCACCTCTATGAGGGCATGGCCCCCACGGTGCTCGCCCGTATCGCGAGCACCGTCGATACCACTCTGCTGCTCGTCGACGCCACCCGGCACACGGCGGCGAAGGAGCTGCTGTCCCTCGCCGGGCCGGACGGGATCCCCAGCGTGCTCGGCCTGGGCGCCGGCCCCTTCGGCGAGGACGTCCTGGCTGCCGCATCCCGGCACGCGCCGACGCCCTTCCCGTCCGGGGTCGTCCCCGAGGACGACATGTCCATCACGTTCACCGGCGGCACCACCGGTATCCCCAAGGGCATCCGCTCCACACACGGCCCCTACCGTCTGGGGCAGGAGCACCCGGTTCCGGACGCCGGCGACCCGCCCCGCTATCTCGCCGCCACCCCGCTGGCCCGGCTCTCCGGTCCGCTCAGCGACAGCGCCCTGGTCCACGGCGGGGCCGTCGTCCTGCGGCGTGTCTTCGACCCCGGTGATGTCCTCGCGACGATCGAACGCGAGCGGGTCACCCACATGTGGCTGCTGCCACCCCTGCTGCATCGGCTGCTCGACGACCCCGCCCTGGCAGGAACCGATCTGTCGAGTCTCACCCGGATCACATACGGCGGCTCGCCCGCCTCGGCCGTCCGGCTGCGCCGGGCCATCGAAGTCTTCGGGCCGATCCTGTACGGCTGGTACGGCCAGACGGAGGTCCCCGCCATCGCCGAGGCACGCCCGCAGGACCACGCGGTGACCGGGCGCGGCGGCCGGATCACCACCGGCCGGCCACTGCCCTGGGTCGAGGTGGCCATCCGCGACGGCGACGGCCGGACCCTCCCGGCGGGCGAGGAGGGCGAGGTGCAGGTGCGGTCCCCTGGGGTCATGCCCGGCTACTGGAAGCAGCCCGAGCTCACCGCCGAGGTCCTGCGGGGCGGCTGGCTGCGCACCGGGGACGTCGGCTATCTCGACGAGGACGGCTATCTGTTCGTCGTCGACCGCCTCAAGGACCTGATCATCGTGGTCGGCGGCCACGTCTACCCCACCGAGCTGGAGGAGCTGCTCCTGTCCCACCCCGCCGTCGCCCGCTGCGCGGTCTTCGGCACCCGGGACGCCGACGCAACCGAGCACGTCCACGCCGCCGTCGTCCCCGCGGCCGGGCACTCCCCCGGTCTGGACGAGATCCGCGCCTTCGTGACCGGCCGCAAGGGCGCCATGTACGCGCCCGAGGCCCTCCACCTGCTGCCCGACATCCCGCTCACGTCTTCGGGCAAGCCCGACAAGGCGCTGCTGCGCGCGACGCTGGGCGTCTGACAGCGGGCGGCGGTACCCGGTCGGGCGGGGCAGTGGCTTGCCGGCCGGGGGGAGCCGTGTCGCTTCCCCCGGCTCCCGTCAGGGTTTACGGGGCCATCTCGTACGCGCCCGACAGCGCTTCGACGCGCTCCCAGACGCGCGCCGAGCGAGCCGCGTCGACGACCGGGCGGCGGACCGCGCCGAGGGCCCAGTTCTGCTGCTCCTCGGTGGCGGAGTCCTTGCCGTGCAGCTCTACGGCGTGGGCGGAGTAGTCGCGGACGAGGACGGCGAACAGCTCGTCCAGGACGTCCTCCTCGGTCCCGGTGAGAGCGGCCTGCTCAAGGATCAGCTGGCCGTGGACGACCAGGGCGAAGAGCTGGCCGACGGCCAGGAGCAGGTCGAGGTCGCGGCTCTGCTCCTTGTCGGGGGCGGCGGTGGTGACGAACGCGCACAGGGCGTCGGCCTGCTCGCGGAAGCGGGCCACGTTCGGCAGGTGGGCGTAGGCGTCGAAGGCGGCGCGCCAGTCGTGGAAGCGGATGGAGCCGAGGCCGCGGGCCGGGCCCTGCCGGAAGAGGAACGCGTCGTCGGCCGCGTCGAGGCGGGTCGGGACGGCCGGGTAGTCGGCCGGGTCCAGCAGGTGGTTGCGCATGAACTTGAGGATCAGCGCGAGGTTGACGTGGACCGTGCCCTCCAGCTTCGGCAGGCCGCGGATCTCGCTGGCGGCCTGGGCGAAGTAGGTGTCCTTCTCGAAGCCCTTGGCGGCGATGACGTCCCACATGAGGTCGATGACCTTCTCGCCCTCGGTCGTCACCTTCATCTTCGTCATGGGGTTGAAGAGGAGGTAGCGGCGGTCGTCGGGACCGGCGGAGCGGAAGTAGTCGACGGCGCGGGCACTGAAGAGCTTCATGCCGACGAGGCGGACGTAGGCGTCGGTCAGCTCGCGGCGCACGTGCGGGAAGGCGGTGACGGGGCGGCCGTAGAGGATGCGGTTGTGCGCGTGGGTGACGGCCTCGTACATCGCGTGCTCGCAGATGCCGATGGAGGCGGTGCACAGGTTGAACTTGCCGACGTTGACGGTGTTCAGCGCGGCGTCGAAGGCGGCCTGTCCGGTGTGCAGGACGTCGTCGGCGGCGACGGGGTAGTTCTCGAGGCGGAACTCGCTGACGTACTTCGAGGAGTCGACCACGTTCTTGACGAGGTGGTACGCCTCGTGGCGGCTGTCGGCGGCGAAGAAGACGTAGCCGTCGGGGCCCTCGACGTCGGTGCGGCGGCCGAAGACGGAGACGAGGCCCGCGGCGTTGCCGTTGCCGATGTAGTACTTGGACCCGGTGGCCCGGAAGCCGCCCTCGCCGTCGGGCTCCAGGAGCATGTCGGTCGAGTAGATGTCGGCGCCGTGGGTCTTCTCCGACAGGCCGAAGGCGAACACCTCGCCCTGGTCGAGCAGCTCGGCGGCGCGGGTGCGGGCGGCGGTGTTGTCGCTCTGCCAGACGGGGCCGAGGCCGAGGATGGTGACCTGCCAGGCGTACCAGTAGTCGAGCCCGTAGAAGCCGAATATCTCGTTGAGGGCGGCGATGCGGGCGGTGTCCCAGCGCTTGTCCGGCTGGTCGGCGGCGGCTGCGGCGGGGGTGAGGAAGGTCGCGAACAGGCCCTCCTTGGTGGAGAATTCGAGGAAGTCGGCCAGCCAGGCGCGGGAGCGGTAGTCCTCGATGAGCCTGCGCTTGCCTCGGGTCTCGAACCAGTCGACGGTGGCGCGCAGCAGTCTGCGGGTCTCGGGGTCGAAGTGCGCGGGGTCGTAGGTGCGCGGGTTGAAGAGAAGCGGGTCGGCCATGGTTGTGTCCGCCTTTCCGGCGCGAGTCGGGGGGTGAACGGTTCGGTGTCGCTGTCGGTGGGGTGCCCCGGGAGGCCGGGACCCGGACACGGGGGTCAGGGGCCGGGTCGGGGCCGGGGAGTCAGGCGCCGGGGCGTTCGCCGGTCCACGTTCCGCTGGCGTGGGCCACCTGGATGCGGTGGAGGGTGGCGAGGACGTCGTCGAGCCAGGCGAGGGTCATCCGCTCGTACTCGATGCCGCCGCGCAGTACGACGTGCTGGAGCTCCCGCATCGCGTCCGGTCCGGATTCGGTGGGCGCGTCGGGCCCGGTGAAATCGCGCAGCTCGCCCGCGAGGTAGTGCGTCAGCCGTTCGGAGTGCGCCCGGTGGTACCGCTCGACCTGGCGGATCAGGGCGGTCGGGTCGTCGAAAGCGGCACCCCGGATCTTCACGGCGAGGTCGTGCCGGACGCTCTCGGGTTCGATGGGCTCGTGGAGCCAGTCGGAGAGGGCGGCCCGCCCGGCAGGGGCGACCGAATAATGCTTCTTGTCCGGCTTGCCCTGCTGTGGCACCTCGTGAACGTCGACCCAGCCGTCGCTCTCCATCCGCTTCAGGACGCGGTAGATCTGTTGGTGGGTGGCGGTCCAGAAGTAGCCGATGGACCGGTCGAATCGCCGGGCGAGCTCATAGCCGGAGCCCGGCTTCTCCAGCAAAGAGACGAGGATCGCGTGCTCGAGCGCCATACGCCGGATCCTCTATGCAACTCGTTTCATAGGCAAGTGACCCGAGCACGGTGAGACACGGCTCACGCCCCCACCGGGCAGCGAGGGAGCGACCCGAGCCCCGGGCCGGGGGTGGCAGAGGCGGCAGAGGCCCCGGGCACCCGGCGGCAGAGGCCCCGGGCACCCGGCGGCCGCCGGGCGATCACGGCGCGACGGACTCCTGCGATGGCCTGTGAGGCGGGGAGGCCAGGCCGATCGCCTCGTCCAGGACGTCACGGGCGCGGATCAAATCCATGATCAGTCGGTCTGTCCGCTCGCGCTCCTTGGCGAGTTCGGCGACAAGCCGTTCGGTCGCCCGCGCGGACGGGCCGCCGTCCACGTCACGCATACAGGGGAGCAATTCGGCGATCTTCGCGCTGTTCAGGCCCGCGGCGAAGAGGGCCTGAACGCGGATGACCCGATCGACGGCCCACTCGCCGAACTCGCGATGGCCGCCGGGCGTGCGCTCGGCAGTGAGCAGACCTTGCTTCTCGTAATAGCGCAACGAGCGTTCACTCACCCCCGTACGCTCGGCCAGCTCCCCTATCCGCATCGTTCCCCCCGCCCCATGGCGTCCGGGCGCGCACCCGCCCGGACTTGAACCTGACACCGATGTCAGTTCCTACCGTACGGGCATGACGCAGACGACCGTACGCCCCGCCCTCTTCCAAGCCACCCGTCTCGGCCCCCTCCAGTTGCCCAACCGCCTGGTCATGGCCCCCCTCACCAGGAACCGGGCCGGAGCCGACGGCGTCCCCGGGGCACTGATGGCCACCTACTACGCCCAGCGGGCCTCGGCAGGCCTGATCATCGCCGAGGGCACCACTCCGAACGCCGTGGGCCGGACATACCCCAACATTCCCGCGATCCACAGCGAGGCCCACGTGGCCGGGTGGCGACGTGTGACCGATGCCGTGCACTCGGCCGGCGGAAGGATGTTCCTCCAGCTCCAGCACGGAGGCCGGGTCGGCCACCCGCTCAACAGCGGGCTGATGCCGCTCGCCCCCTCCCCCGTCCCGCTGCCCGAGACGATCCACACCCCCGACGGTCGCCGGCCCTCCGTCGTGCCGCGTGAGATGACCGTTCAGGACATCCGGTCCACGGTGGCCGACTTCGCCCAGGCCGCCCGCAACGCCGTGGCGGCGGGTTTCGCCGGCGTGGAAGTGCACGCGGCCAACGGTCAGCTCCTCCACCAGTTCATGGCGCGCAACACCAACCACCGCACGGACGCCTACGGCGGCCCGGCGGCGAACCGCGTCCGCTTCGCGGTGGAGGTGACCCGCGCCGTGGCCGACGCGATAGGCCCCGACAGGGTGGGCCTGCGCATCTCTCCGGCCAACACCGTCAACGGCATCGAGGAAGGCGACACCGAGCGGCTCTACCCCACGCTCATCGACGCCCTGTCGGACGCCGGTCTGGCCTATCTCCACATCGAGTTCGCCGACCCCGCCGACGCCCTGTTCGCGACTCTCCGCGACGCGTGGCCCGGCACTCTCATGGCCAACCCCGACCTGGGATGGCCGAGCCCCCTCCCCGCCGACGGCGGACAGGCCGCCGGAGAACGCCTGCTGGCCGCGGGAGCCGACCTGATCTCGCTGGGCCGCGGTTTCATCGCCAACCCCGACCTCGTCGCCCGCCTGCGCACCGGAGCGCCCCTCAACCCGGTGCGCGAGAAGTACACGATGTACGTGGGAGGGGCCACCGGATACACCGCTACCCCGCGTTGACCGCCTGACCAGCCGAAGGCGAAGGCGAAGGCGACGCAGGCTTGGTGACCGCGCTCGCTATACGCAGCACCATTCCCATCTGGGACTTGTCCCGGTGCGTGGGGTTCCAGGAGTACACCACCTTGCGCTGGAGGTCCCGCGTCGCGACCACCGCCGAGTTGTAGCCGTACCGCTCCCCCGTCTTGCCCCACAGCGTCACGCCGTTCACCGTCACCGACTGGAGACCCATGCTGTAGGAGGCCGGGGAACCGTCCACCATCCGCACGTCGGCGCCCGGCAGCGTGAACATCTTGTCCAGCGTCGCCTTGGGCAGCAGCCTGCCGGGGGTGAACAGGGCCGTGACGAAGCGGTCCAGGTCACCCGTCGTGGAGATCAGTTCGCCCTCGCCCCAGGCCTCGGACTGGTCGAAGTCCGTCGCGTCCTTCAGCGTGCCGTCCGCCATCGCCAGGTATCCGTGGACGTGCGGGCCGTGGATCTTCGGGTCGTTGCCCGGGAAGGAGGTGTGACGGAGGCCCAGCGGGCGCAGGACGCGCTCACCGATCGCCTTCGCGTACGGCTTGCCCGTCACCTTTTCGATCAGCATGGCCGCCAGGACGTAGTTCATGCCCCGGTACTCCTGCTTCGTGCCCGGCGTGAACTTCACCGGGCCGTCGGGCAGGGTGGCCACGATCTTCTTGGGCGTCCACCGGTCGTAGCGGTGCTCGAGGATCTGCTCCGGGGTGTCCCGCTGCGGAATACCGGCGTCGCTCTCGTTCGGCAGGCCGCTGGTGTGGTTGAGAAGCTGCGAGACCTTGATGGGCGCGTAGCTCTTGGGGAGCAGGCCGGGCAGGTAGTCCTGGACCGGCTTGTCCAGGTCCACCCGGCCCTCCGCCGACAGCTGGAGCACCGCCGTGGCGACGAAGACCTTCGTGATGCTGCCCGCCCGGAAGGTGTCGTCCGCCCGGACCGGCGCGCCCGTCCTGATGTCCGCCACGCCCGCCGTGCCGTACCACTGGCCGGCCGTGCCGCTGACTCTCAGCTGCGCGGCCGTCGCCTGGGGGTGGGCCAGGTCGGAGATGGCCGCGCGCAGGGCCGCCGTGTCGAGCGGCGGCACGGCGGGCGTCGCCGGCCTGGCCGCCGAGGAGGTCTTGGACGGCTGCGTGGCCGCGAACGCCGCGGGAGCGGTGGCACCGGCGAGGAGAGCTGCGGTCAGCGCGGCGCCCACGAGGGCCTGGGTGGTGCCCACGAGGGCCCGGCGGGAGAGGAAGGTCGAAGTCATGACGATCATGATTCCGGCACCCGACCGGACCCGGCATCCGGTAACGCCCCCTATCCACCCCTGACGCGCCCCTGACCCGGGGCCGGGGCCCGACCCTGACGTCCTCTCAGGGGACCCCGACCGTCCTCACGGCACGTCAGTTCACGCAGGGGATACCGCCCTCCTTCACCGACTCACCCGCGAAGCCGCCGGCCGACGCCGACGACTCCGGTCCCGGAGAGGACGGTCCTCCGCCGCTCCCACCCCGCGACGGCGACGGCGGCGGGGAGGAGGGCAAGGAAGACGACGGCGACGAGGACGGGGCAGGCCGGCCGATCTTCGCCTGTACGAGCGCCCGGATCTTGTCCCGGTCGACGAGCTCCACCTCCTCGCGGTTGCGCGTCGCGGATCCCTCGGTCGGCAGGGTGTTGAACTCGACGTTGCCGCCGGTGAGGTTGCCGGCCTGCCGGGCGAAGTCGATCACGTCGAGTTTGCTGTCGACGACCAGGTCCTTCTTCACCACCCCGAACAGGCCCCGCAGCTTGCCCAGGTCGTCGAAGACGCCCTGGGTCTTGAGCTTGTGGGTGACGGAGGAGAGGAACGCCTGCTGCCGGTGGGTCCGGTCCAGATCGCCGCCGTCCAGCCCGTGCCGCTGGCGGACGAAGGCCAGCGCCTGTTTGGGGTTCAGCTCCTGGAGGCCGGCGGGGAAGTCGGCGCCGGAGTAGCGGTCGCGCACCGGGTGTTTCAGGCAGACCTGGATCGGCTGGAGCACCTTGGCGATGTCGTAGAAGCCCAGCAGGTTGACCTCGGCGAAGTGGTCGATCGGCACTCCGAGGAAGTTCTGCACGGTGGCCAGGGTCGCCTCCCGGCCGGCCTCCCGGCTCCCCGCCTCCAGATCGCCGCCGCGTACGCCGTCGCGGTAGAGCCGCTCCCGGGCGCCGGTGTAGGCGTTGGAGTACGCCTCCTTGATCTTGAAGTGTCCCTGGGAGGAACCGTCGCCGTTGAAGGTCTGGACGTAGTCGTCGCGGGGGATGGAGAACGCCTGGACCTTTCCGCCGTCGGCGGGGATGTGCATCAGGATCAGGGTGTTGGTGTTGTAGTAACCGATGTCGCTCGACCCCGCGTGCAACTGGTCCTGGACGAACTCCTTCGGCAGGTCGTTGCCGTTCATGTCCTTGCGGGAGTCGAGGCCTATCAGCAGCAGGTTGACCGAGTTGTCGAGGTGTCTCGGCGCGTTCCGCCCGACCCTGTCGAGGGCGTCGGAGGTGTTCAGGCCGTTGGTGATCCAGCGGTACGCGGCCCAGGAGACCCCGCTGGTCGCCAGGACGGCGGCGGAGGCGAGGCCCACGACGACCCGCGCGGTGACGACCGTGCGGGGAGTGCGCCTGCCAACCCGATGCCGCGGCGCCCCGCCCCGGGCGGGGCCACCGGCCGAGGACAGCTCATCCGCCCTGTCGACGCCGTGCCGTGCGGCGGCGTCCTGCTCCTCACGCACCGTTCCTCCTCGTGCTCCGCCGGGACCGGATCCACCGCGCGGCCAGCACGACGAGGAGGGCGGCCTCGGCCGCCGCCATCGCCGGGAAGGCGTCGACGGCGCAGTGCACCACCGCGGTCGCGATCCCCTTGCCGTGACCGTCCGCCGTGCCGCCGCCCAGCCCCTCGGCGACCGCCGTGATCGGCGCGACCACCAGCGGCGGGGCGTACGCCACCCACCAGGCGCCCGCCCGTGAGCAGGTCATGGCCGCCAGAACCGCGGCGCCGACCGCTGCGGCCACGAAGGCCCGGCCGGGCGCGGAACCGGTCAGCCCGTCCACGGCGATCCCGGCCACCGGCAGCACCAGGGCGGCCAGAGCGATCAGGGCCGCCCCGCGGGGCCGCGTCCGCGATCTGCCGCGTCTCCTGCCGTGCGCGGCCGCCGCCCGGCCCCGGGGGGCCGGCACCCGCCGCGCCCCCTCGACGTGGGGGCGCGGCGTGGCCGGGTCGGGCGAGGGCCTCGCGCTGCCGCGCGATGGGGTGGCCCGTTGGTCTGCCGTGGGCATTCCGGATTGCATAGTTGCGCAATATAGCAAGTATGGGTGCCGCAGGAGCGCATCGGTTCCTGGTGGAAGCGATGCCCCCGCGTTCCCCGCGTCCCGCGCCCGCGTCACATGGGGCTGAGGTCCGGGACGGCCGCCTCCAGGTCGTCGATGCTCCCCGACATGATCGTCCGCACATGCTCGGTGATGTGCTCGGCGGGCCAGTCCCACCAGGCCACCGCCAGCAGGCGGGCGACGTCCTCGGCGCCGTAACGGGTGCGGACGAGGCGGGCCGGGTTGCCGCCGACGATCCCGTAGTCGGGTACGTCCGCGGTGACCACGGCACCGGATCCGATGATCGCGCCGTGGCCGATCCGTACGCCGGGCATCACCGTCACGCCGTAACCGAACCACACGTCGTTGCCCACGACCGTGTCCCCTCGATCCGGTAGCCCGGTGAGCAGATCGAAGTGCTCGGCCCAGGAGCCGCCCATGGTCGGGAAGGGGAAGGTGGAGGGGCCGTCCATGCGGTGGTTGGCGCCGTTCATGATGAACCGCACACCCGTGCCCAGCGCGCAGAACTTACCGATGACCAGCTTCTCCGGACCGTAGTGGTAGAGCACGTTGCGCGTCTCGAACGCGGTCGCGTCGTCCGGGTCGTCGTAGTAGGAGTACTCCCCCACCTCGATCAGCGGGGACTTCACCAGCGGCTTGAGCAGCACCACCCGCGGCTGACCAGGCATCGGATGGAGCACGGTCGGATCTGCGGCGACAGGCATGGCAGGGGGGTCCTCATGGGTTGCGGGGCGGTGGTTCCATTTCATGCTCGCAAACACTTCGCCGTCCGGGAAAGAGGTTTACCGTCCGGCCGGCATACTCACAGCATGGCGGCACGAAATGCTCGTGGCCCGCATCGGCGAGGGGCTGACCGCCGAGGAGTCGGCCGCCCGGCATGAGCGGGGCGTGGCTCCATCGGGTGGGCCGCCCGGTCGCCGGTTCCGGCCGAGGAGGCGGTGAACGGGGAAACGGCTCTCGCCCGGCCGGCCGAGCGGCTCGCCGGCGGCGGGGCCGACAGCGGGCACTGCGCGGGCCGCGGCCGGGGTCTCCTGGTCACCGACGGCTCACGCACCCGGGCCGTCCTCGCGCGGCACGCGGTCGATCCCGAGCCGGAACGGCGGTTGCCGGCCGCCGTGGCGGAGAGGGAGCTGACCTGGCATGACATCCCCTTCACCCCGCTCGATGTCGCGGCGCTGGTGCTGCGGCACCGGTGGGCATGGGAGCTGGGCCCCTACCGGCCGCGTTCCGCGTGAGGCGAGCCGGACTCCGCCTGCTCCGCGCCGCCCTGCTCCCCGCGCGTCGCGCGATACCAGCGCCCCCAGACGTCGAGCTGGTTCGCGATGGCGTCCAGGCTCCGGCCCGTCTCGGTGAGCGTGTAGTCCACGCGTGGCGGCACCTCGCGGTGGACGGTCCGCGTGACCAGCCCGTCCGCCTCCAGCTCCCGCAACTGACGTGTGAGCATCCGCTGGGTGATCCGCGGCAACGCGCGCTTGAGCTCGCTGAACCTCATGGTGCCGTCCAGCAGTTTCTTGAGGATCGCCAGTTTCCAGCGGCCGCCGAGCACTTCCATCGCCGCCTCGACGTCGCAGTACTCCGGAGTGTCCTCGATGTCGCCCCGCACGGAGCCCACCTCCCCAACTCGGTATACAGAATGGCACTATGGCACATTCATGACCGTACTTGTCCTGTGCGTCAGTAGCGGCCCATAGTGCCGTCATGCCCCGAAGCGAGACGCCGACACGTACGAATCCCCCAACGGCCAAGGATCAGCCCTTCCCGCCCGCACGGCGCTGGGCGGTCCTGGCCGTGCTCTCCACCAGCCTGCTGCTCTGCGGCATCGATCTGACCGTGCTCCATGTGTCCGTGCCGAGCATGACGAGGGACCTGCATCCCAGCGCGGTGGAACTGCTGTGGATCGTCGACGTGTACTCCCTGACGCTGGCCTCCCTGCTCGTGACGTGCGGGACGCTGGGCGACCGCATCGGCCGCAAGCGCATGGTGCTGAGCGGTTTCGCGGTCTTCGGACTGGCGTCCGCCTGTGCCGCGTTCTCCGCGACCACGCCCCAGCTCATCGCCGCGCGCGTGGGGCTCGGGGCCGGCGCCGCGATGATCATGGCGTCCACCGTCGCCGTGATCCGCGTCGTCTTCACCGACGACCGGGAGCGCGCCGTCGCCATCGGCGTCTGGACCGCGGCGCACAGCGTGGGAGCGACCGTGGGGCCGCTGGTGGGCGGGCTCGTGACCGAACGGTGGGGGTGGGGAGCCGTCTTCCTCGTCAACGTCCCCATCGTGCTGGTCATCCTCGTCATCGGCGCGCGTGTCGTCCCCGAGTCGAGGAATCCCGCGCCCCGCCGCTGGGACCTGGCCAGCGTGGCCCTGTCGGTCGTGGGCCTTGCGGGGGTCGTGTACGCGCTCAAGCGCGCCGGCGAGCATCTGACGGTCGACGCCTCCGTCGTCGTCACCGCCGCGGTCGGCGCCGGTCTGCTGGTGCTCTTCGTACGGCGTCAGCGGCGCCTGGCCGAACCGCTCCTTGACGTCGCCCTGTTCAACGACCGCCGCTTCTCCACCTCGACCGTTTGCGTGATCAGCTGCTTCGGCTCCTACGTCGCCCTGCTGTTCTTCCTCACCCAGTGGCTCCAGCAGGTCGGGGGCCACTCACCGCTGAGCGCCGGGCTCGCCCTCGTGCCCCTGGCCGCCACCAACGCGGTGGGAGCCGCGACCGCGCCCTGGCTCTCGGCGCGCTGGGGCAACCGCTGGTCGCTCACCGGCGCCCTCATCGCCTGCGCCGCCGCCTTCGCCCTGCTCGCCCTGATCGGTGACGCCGGCCACTACGCCACCCTCGTCGGCACGATGCTCATCGCCGGCTACGGGGCCGGTGTCGTGATGACGCTCGGCGCCGACTCCATCATGGGGGCGGCCTCCCCCGAACGGTCGGGTGAGGCCGCCGCGATCCAGGAGACGTCCTTCGAGCTCGGCGCCGGCCTGGGCGTGGCCGTACTCGGCACCGTCCTCGCCGCCGCCTACCGCACGGGCCTCCCCGGCCTCCCCGCGCTGGGCCCGGACGACCGGTCCACCGTCGAGCAGTCCTTCGGCGGGGCCGAGGACGTCGCCGACCGTGTCGGCACGGCGGCCGCCCGGCAGGTCATGTCGGCCGCCCGGCACGCCTACGACCACGGGTTCACGGCCGTGGCCGCGGTCGCCGCCGCGGGGCTCGCCCTCACCGCTCTGCTCGCGGCCCTCGTACTGCGCCCGCGCGGGACGGACCGCTAGGCGGGACGGACCGCTGGCAGCGGGCCGAGGACGGCACGCGCCCCGCCCGTCCAACGGTCACCCGACGGACTCCTCAAGCGGGCGCGGCCGGGCTCACGGACCTTCAGTCCTGTGCGGACCGGGCCGGTGGGAAGGCCTGTCGCATGCGCGCGAGGAGGGCCTTGGCCGCCGGGGCGGCCGGGCCGTCCGCCGGCCAGGCGAGGGCGACCCGGCCACGGAGGCGAGGGGCGGTGACGGGGAGGGTGCGCAGGCCCAGCGCCGCGGCACCCTCGGGCGGCAGCTCGGGGAGGATGGCCACCCCGAGGCCAACGGCGGCGAGCCGGGCCAGCAGCTTCGGCGCGGCACCCTCGAAGGCTATGCGAGGCTTGAACCCGGCCTGCTCACAAGCGTGTTCGAGCACTCCGCGCAGGCCTGTGCCACGTGGCAGGCTGATCAGCGAACGGCCGGCGAGCGCGCTCAGCGGGAGCGCGGCGCGGCCGAACCGTGAGAGCAGCGGATCGTCCGGGGCCATGGCGGCGACCAGCGGGGTGTCGACGACGACCTGGAGACCGATGCCCGGCAGGTGGTCCTCACCGACGAGGCCGACGACGGCGAGGTCGAGTTCGCCGAGGCGCAGGGCCGCGAGCATCCGCTCGGAGGTGTCCTCGGTGAGCGCTATCTCGACCCGTGGGTGGTCCTCGTGGAAGTCGGCCAGCACGGTGGCCACGTCGAAACCGTCGGCGACCGCGCCCGACACGAACCCGATGGTGACCTGCCCCCGTATGAGCCCGGTGAACTCGTCCACCGTCTGCCGCAGCCCCTCGACGGCCGCGAGTGCCGCCCGGGCGTAGGGAAGGACCGCCTCACCCACGGCGGTCGTGGTCACGGTGCCGCCGGAGCGGTCCAGCAGGGCCTGCCCGAGCTCTCGTTCCAGCTGCCGGATCTGAGCGCTCACTCCCGGCTGGGCGAGGTGGAGACGGGCGGCGGCGCGGGTGAAGTTGGCCTCCTCGACGACGGTGAGGAAGTACTTCAGCTGGCGGAGCTCCATAAGCAGGGATTCTAGTAGCGAGAAATACCGGCTCTTGGACTTCTGGCAAGCGTTCGATCAGGCTGGTGGCCATGGAGAGTGCGACGGTGGATGTTCGTGCGGCGATAGCGTCGGAACGGCGTGAACTCGCCGATGTCCTCGACAGCTTGACCGAGGCCCAGTGGGACGCGCCGTCCCTGTGCGCGGGGTGGCGGGTACGGGAGGTCGCCGCCCACATGAGCCAGGGGTTCCGGTACTCGTTCGGCAGGACGGCGCTGGAACTCGCCCGGGCGGGCGGCAACCTCCACAGGATGACGGACCGGCTCGCGCGCCGCGACGCCGCGGCCCTGTCCCGGCGCGAGATCGCCCAGGCGCTGCGGGAGAACGCCCACCACCCCTGGAAGCCCCCGGTGGGCGGGCTGCCGGCGGCGCTCGGGCACGACGTGGTCCACGGCCTGGACATCACCGTCCCCCTCGGCCTGGGACGCCGGGTCCCCGAGGAGCGCCTGCGGATCGTGTTCCGGACCGTTCAGCCGAGCACGCTCCGGTTCTTCAAGGCGAGGCTCGAAGGCGTCGAGCTTCGCGCCACCGATCTGGAGTGGTCGTACGGCTCGGGCAGGGCGCTGGCGGGACCCGCCCAGGAGCTCCTGCTGCTCGCGTACGGGCGTGAACTCCCGGCGGGCCGCGCGACGGCGCCCCTGAGCTGAACGGCCTTGCCCGAGCGCCTACATGGCCGCCCCCTGTGATTGACAGCCCGTCACTTTCCCTTGTCACCCGGGGCGATGGAAGCCCTCAAGAAGGGTGGGTGAATGCCGTAAAGGTGACGCATCACATTTAACCCGTCACCCTTCCCCCGGTCGGCAGTTAACTCGAAGTGAAAGTACGCCGGTCATACGTGCGCCGGCGTCGACTGGAGGGGAATCCTGTGGGCATCATCCAGCGGGTCGCCGCGGCCGCCACGCTCGCCATCACCGCCATCGGAGTGGGTTGCGGGACCGCCTCGGCCGCTTCGGCGGATTCGGGGCACGGCGAGGGTTACACGAACATCTACTGCAACAACCCGTACAACGCCAGCCTGGTCGACGCCTCCGGAGGAACCGCGGTGGTGCGGCAGGCGCAGGACCTCCTGGGTGTCGGTGTGGGCGGTGACGGGACGGGCGGCTCCGGCGCCGGTGGCACCGGCTCGGGCGGCAACGCCTCCAGCGGTGACGCCAGCGGCGGGTCGGCCGGGGCCGGCGGTGGCGGCAGCGTCTTCGGCGGCGGCAGCCCGGACGCCACGGGCGGCAGCGGCACCAGCGGCCCCGCCTCGGGCGGACCCGGCACGGGCGGTCGCGGCACCGGCGGCCCGGGCAGCGGTGGCTCCGGCTCGACCAACGGCGCCCAGCACCAGGGGGCGACGGCCAACGGCGGCAAGGGCGGCACGGCGGACCTCTCCAACGTGCAGCAGGCCAACCACAACCGTTGCGGGCAGATCTCGGAGTCCCAGGTCAGCACCACGGTCGACAAGAGCACCACGATCGACAA
Source organism: Streptomyces sp. NPDC037389 (assembly GCF_040636475.1). NCBI lineage: Bacteria > Bacillati > Actinomycetota > Actinomycetes > Kitasatosporales > Streptomycetaceae > Streptomyces > Streptomyces sp. NPDC037389. The sequence continues at coordinate 63,713 of NZ_JBEZUS010000013.1, read as the reverse complement.
CAGCACGTCGGTCGACAAGTCCGTCAGGACGAACAACCAGCGCTACGACCGTGTCGGCCGGCACCCGCAGCACTGAAGCGCGCTGAGACGCTGAGACACAGCCGGCCGAGCTGACGGGCCGGTAGCGAGCCCTCGGGGGGTGTTCCGCCGTGACGAACACGGCGGAACACCCCTGCCCTCGTGATCAGGCGGGGTCGGGACGCCACCACTGCTGGGACTGGAAGTTCTTGGCCCACAGCTGCGCACGGGCACCGTTGCCGGGCACGTTGGTGTCCCGGTCCAGGACGGTGTTGCCGTTGTTGTAGAACAGGTCGTTGTAGATCGCGAGGTCGTTCCGGAACGTGAACCACCGCTGTTGTGCCGTTCCGTTGCACTGCCACAGCTGCACCTTGGTGCCGTTGCGGCCGCCGCCGTTGGTGTCGGCGTCGAGGCACATGCCCCGGAACCGGGCGCTCTCCATCGCCCCGTCGTCCCAGGAGATCCACGCCTGCTGGGAACTGCCGTTGCATGCCCAGACCTGCACCTTGGTGCCGTTGCCGCCCGCGTTGGCGTCCGCGTCCAGGCACTGGCCGGGAGTCCGCCCGTAGAGGCTGGCGATCCTGACGACCCCCGCCTGGACCCGTTCCCCGAGGGTACGGGCGCCCTGGTGGGCTCTCTGGAGCGAGGTCGCGGCAGCGGTGCCGGCGTTCGTCGGTCTTGTCTCACGGGGGGTGGCCGAGGCCGTGGCCAGGCCCGTGCCGGTGAGCAGCGCCGTCGTCAGCGCAAGACCGGTCGTGACGCGTCGAGGTGACATGGACGATCCCCTTCCTGATTCCGCCATGAACGCGCTTCATGTCGTGGTCATGACTAGCCCTGCCGACAGCGGTCGTCCATACACGGAACCGGCCACCCCTACTGCCCCACCAGCACCGTTGACGCCCCGGCCAGAGCAGCGGCCGCGGCGAGGGTGAGAACGGGGAGCGGGGGCAGGACCGATCCCGCGCCGCGGCCGTCGCCCAGTTCGAGGGTGAGGGTGACGACGGCGATACCGAGGGCGGTGCCCAGGGCCCGGGCCGTGTTGACCATGCCGCCGCCCGTGCCGGACAGCCGACGTGGCACGGCCCGCATCAGGGTTTCGTTGTTGGACGGGGTGAACAGGCCGAGCCCCAGGCCCAGCACGGCGAGCCAGCAGATCAGCCACCGGTCCGCCGGGCAGGCGAACGCCAGTCCCATCAGCCCCGCCATGGACAGCGCGGCCCCGGCCAGGGCGCGGCGGCGGCCGTTCCACCGCCGGGGAAGCAGGTGTTCCTGAAGGTTGGAGGCGAGCGCGAACGCGGCGGGCAGGGCGCCGAGCAGCAGGCCGGCCCGCATCTCGCCCTCCCCGCGCCGCGTCAGCACCAGGGGGACGAGCACCAGCGGTCCGAACAGGACGAGGTACCCGGCCAGGGCCCCCACCAGCCCCCATCCGATCCGCCGGTCCCGGAGCAGCGACAGCGGCACCAAGGGCTCGGGGGCGTGTGCCTCGCGCCGCGCGAAACCCCAGGACGCCGCCGCCGACACCGCGAGCAGCACCACGCCGGACCAGCCCGGCAGCGGCGTCCCGGAGAACACCGAGACCCCGCCCAGCAACGCGGCCGACGCCACCGCGAGCCAGGCCGTCCCCCGCAGATCGAAACGGGCGCCGCCGGCCCGTTCGACCGTACGGGGCAGCAGGTAGCGGCCGAGCAGCGTCGCCAGGACGCCGACCGGCACGTTGATCCAGAACACCCAGCGCCAGCCCACCGCCGACACCAGCACCCCGCCCAGCGTCGGCCCGGCCGCCAGGCCCAGCGCCTGCCCTCCCGCCTGCATGCCCAGCGCGGTGCGCAGCTTCTCGCGCGGGGCCACCAGGCTGACCAGGGCCACGCTGTTGCCCGCGAGCATCGCCGCCCCCAGCGCCTGTACGGCGCGGAAGCACACCAGCGCCGTCAGGTCCGGGGCCAGGGAGCAGGCGGCGGAGGAGAGCGCGAACAGGCCGAAGCCGTAGAGGTAGACCAGTTTGCGGCCCACCACGTCCGACACATGGCCGACCGCGACCAGCACCGCCGCCGTGACCAGCATGTACACCAGGGACACCCACTGCACGGCGGCCAGCCGTTCGCCGAACTCCCGCTCCAGGCTCGGGTAGGTGAGGGTGACGATGCTCGCGTCCAGCTGGCTCATGAAGCCGCCGAAACAGACCGTCAGCACCGCCAACTGCCAGGAGACGGGCGACTCCCGCACCCATCGCGGCCGCGCGCGCTCACGCGGTACCCGCGTGCTCCATCCCGTGGGCCGGTCGTCCATGGAGAACACTGTCGGCGCGGGCGGACGAGAACACAGGGCCGGGCGCACACACGGGTGCCGGGTTCACCGGATCGGCGCAGATGTCAGCCGTGGCCGGCAGGGTTTCCGGATCGGTCCGTGCGTGAGGCGGCCGCCGTCGCCCGGGCGAGGCGGGCGCGGGCCTTGAGGTCGTAGGGGCACTGGGGGCGGAGGCCGGCGCGTTCGCTCAGCAGGGTGCGGGCCAGGTCGTGGCGTCCGGCCCGCAGGGCTGCTTCGACCAGGGTCTTCTGGAGGGCGTCGCGCTGGGCGTGGCTGCCGCCGAAGTCATGGAAGCGGCGCCGCAGCGGAAGCAGCTCGTCGACGGCGTCGGCGTAGCGTCGTTGCCCGTACGCCACGAGGGCGCGGCAGGCCGGGAGCCCGATCTCGGCGGTCATCGCGACGTTGGACACGCCCGCCCCGGTGCCGGTCCCCTCCAGCCAGGTCCGCCGGTCGCGGATGAGGCGTTCGGCGTCGGACAGGCGATCGGCGCCGACGTAGGCCATGACGGCGTGGACGTCGTTGAAGGCGTAGTACGGGCCGTCGTGCCGTGCGGCCCAGGCGTCGGCCAGTGCGGGCCAGCGTTCGCCCGTGTCGATGCCCGCCAGGTACAGCCGCCAGAGCAGCGCGGCGGCGTCCAGGAGTTCCATCGCGCCCCCGGCGGAGCCGTCGTGGCGGAGGGCGGCGTCGTGGACGGCCAGGACGTCGTCCGTGCGGCCGGTTTCGAGGACGTAGAGGGCGTAGTGCCACCAGTTGTGCACGGTGAGGTAGTTGCCGGTCGACCAGTCGCCCGTACGGGTGTCGAGGAAGCGGATGCCGTCCTCGTACCGGCCCTGCATCTCGTAGGAGTGCACCACGGCGTGGATGCCCCACACGTCGCGCGGGTTGCGTTCGACGGCTTCCAGGCCCACGCGCTCGGCGCGGGTGTAGTGGCCCGCCTCCTCCAGGCCGAACGCGTACATGCCCTGGAGGAGTCCGTAGTGGGGATCGTGCTCGTCCCAGGCGGACAGCGCGCCGCCGATCCGGTCGCGCAGCAGCGCGGCGTTGCCGGTGAAGAAGTCGGTCTGGTGTCCGACGGCCAGGGCGAGGGCGTCCTTCGGGTACGCCACGACGAGCTCGGCGAGGAGGCGGCCGGCCTCGTGGAAGTCGCCGCCCAGCCAGGAGGAGGCCGCCTCGACGTGCATGCGTTCACGCGGTGTCAGCTCGGCGACCGGTACGTCCTTCCGGTAGGCGGCGAACGCCGTGGCCGCCTCGGCCGCGTCCTTCTCCTCCGTGCCCAGCAGTCCCCGGTACGCCCGGAGGACGTTGCCCATGGCGGAACGGGGTGAGGCGTCGAGCATCGCGCCGGTCTCCGCGGCCGTCTCCTCGCGGAAGAAGAGGAGGCTGTCCAGCGCCTTCTCGTAGTACCGCACCGCTTCGGCGCCGGTGTGCGTCATCGTGTGGGCGTGCCGGTCCGTGGCCACTCGTCGTCCTTCCGCCGGGTCACCTCATCCGGTCGGGATCCCTGCCCCGCCCCGGAGCGGTGGACACAAGCGTCCTTCCTCCCTTGGCGGGATTCCTGGAACCCGCAGGCCACGACCTCCCCAACCCTTGCTACATTGCGCAACTGTACAACTGACGAGTGGGGCGAGCCGGCCGTTCCCCGGTAGCCACGCGGACGAAAGCGCACATATGACAGGCACATCGGTGGCTCCTCGGCGTCAGAGCCGGCAGGCCATCCGCATCCGGGAGCGCCGTCGCGGCCGGGTGCGGGTCATCACCGCCATATCGGCGTCCACGGTCGTGCTGATGGTGGCCGCCGGGGGCTGGCTCTACTACGAGTTCAACGGCAACATCGACAGCTTCGGCGCGGAGGGCCTGTCGAAGAACCGGCCCGCCGCCGGGTTCGGCGGCCAGAACGTCCTGGTCATCGGGTCGGACTCACGCTCCGGGGACAACGCGCGGATGGGTGGCGGAGGCGACGACTTCGGCCGCTCGGACACCGCCTTCCTCCTGCACGTCTACGGCGACCAGAAGCACGCCGTCGCGGTCTCCATCCCCCGTGACACGCTGGTCGACATCCCCTCGTGCCGGCACCCCGACGGCACATGGACGGCTCCCCAGAGCAATGCGATGTTCAACTCGGCCTTCTCGGTCGGGCGTACCGCGAAGGGCAACCCCGCCTGTACGCAGAACACGGTGGAGAAGCTGACCGGCCTTCGCGTCGACCACGCGGTCGTCGTGGACTTCGTGGGGTTCTCGAAGATGACGTCCGCCGTCGGCGGCGTGAACGTCTGCCTGCCCAACGACGTCTACCAGGGCGACCTCAACCCCAACCTCGGCTCGAAGGGCCGGCTGATCTTCCCCAAGGGCCCCCGGACGGTCTCCGGCCAGGAGGCGCTGGACTATGTGCGGCTGCGGCACGGCATAGGGGACGGTTCCGACATCGGCCGCATCAAGCGGCAGCAGGCGTTCGTCGCGAGCCTCATCAAGAAGGTGAAGGGCCAGGGTTTCAACCCCACCACCCTGCTGCCGCTGGCGGACGCGGCCACCAAGTCCATGACGGTCGACCCCGGCCTCGACTCGGCCCGCAAACTGCTCTCCTTCGCGATGTCGTTGAAGGACGTCGACCTCCACAACACCAAGTTCGTCACGCTCCCCTGGCAGTACCAGGGCAACCGGGTCGCGATCGTCCACCCCGACGCGGACGCCCTCTGGGAGGCGATCAGGAACGACCGCACCATCGACGGCCAGAACGCGCGCGGCGAGCAGGACGACAAACCGCCCGCGCCGGCCACCACCGCCCCCTCCCCCGTGTCCGGCTCGGGCATCGACGTGGCCGTGCACAACGGCACCACGACGCCGGGCCTGGCCGCCCGCGCCGCCGAGACGCTGAAGGGCAGCGGGTTCACCGTCACCGGAACCGCGAACAGCCGCTCCCACCAGGGGACGGCCACGGTCATCAGCTACGGACCCGGGCAGCACGGCCACGCCCAGACCGTCGCCCGCCTGTTCCCCGGAGCCGAACTTCGCCCCTCCGGCACACCGGGCGTCATCGTTATCCTGGGCCAGGCGTACGCGGCCGCCCCGACCCCGGCCGAGCCGACGACGCCGGCCCCGGCGCCCACGGCCGTGCCCACCCAGGTGGCCGGCACCGCCCGGTCGGCGGACGACGACGTGTGCTCCAACCTGTCCTACGGGTGACCGGTCGGCCGGAGCCGAACACCCAGACAGGATTGCGAAGTTGCGCAAGCGGGCAAGTGTTGTGCGCCGGGCACGCGAACGCACGAAGGGGGCGGCAATTGGCGCAGGGCAGGACGACATCGACAGGCGGTACCGACTTACGCCTCGGGGCGGTCGTGTCCGAGATCGAGGGTCTGTACACCGCCCTCCACAGCACACCCGTCGGGCCGCGCCGGGACCGGATCCTCGCCGACCTGGCCCAGGCGGGCCGACGCCTCACCGCCCTCGCTCTCGATCCGGGGCGCGGCCGGGGCGGCGTACCGCCCCGCTCCCGCTGGGAGCGGCGGCGTCATCTCGCCGCGCGCGGAGCCGAATTGATCTCGGCGTTCCTCACGGGATGGGCCGAGGGCAGGCGGTCCGGCGAGCAGGAGGCGACGCGAACGCCGGAGAGCCGCCACGGCTAGGGCCGGTACGGTCCCCGGCGCCGGCGCTCACACGCCGTCGTCCGGACGGATGTGCCGGGCGGCGGTCAGCTGTGCCACCGTGGCGGTCGTCAGCTCGGTGACGAGCACGCTGTTCGCGAGCGGCAGCAGGCGATGCGCCTTGCACATCTGCGTCGGCAGCGCTACGTACTCCTCCTCGACGATCCGCGTCCACGACGAGTCGAACCGCACCCGGATGATGAGATCCCGTGCGTCGTCGGAGACGATCGACGACGCCAGCAGCCACAACACGGGCTCTCGTCCGCGCCCCAAGGCCAGGTGCAGCAGCGACGCCGAGCGGCCCTGCGGGGCGCGCAGCCGGTGCCAGGTTGTCCGGCCGTCCTCGTCGATCCGGCCGAACGTGCCGGTCCCGGCCTGGTCCGTGCCGAGCAGCACCACCCAGACCCCGCCGGCTCCGCCGATCAGCCCGACCGGGGTGCTGCCCCGTTCGGCGGGAATCGGCGTCTGTGAGGTGCGTCCGCTCCGCGGATCGATCCGCAGCACCGTGCTCGCGCTGTCCTGGCTGACGTAGAAGTCGCCGCTGTCGGGGTGCCGGGCGGCGAAGATGGGGTGCGGTTTCGCCTCGAACAGCCGGAACCGTTCCGGGCGGGTGTGATCCAGGGCCAGGACCTGGTCGCTCCCCTTCAACGTCACCCACAGCGTGTCGCCGTACTCGTTGACGTAGTGCGGGCCCCGGCCACCGCCGGGGATGCCGATCTCCCGCTCGACGCGCGGCGCGGCATCGAGCCCGTCCGCCCTCGGGTCGACCAGCAGCAGCCGGTTCCCGCCCTCGTGGGTGGCCCAGATCCGTCCGGGGTGGCGCTCCGACACCGCCAGCCCGTGCAGCATCGCGTCCTTCGGCCCCAGCGCGAACGCCTTGACGCCGGTCACCCGCTCGGTACGCGGGTCCAGGGCCAGCTTCACCAGATGACTGTCGGACATCTGCGACACCAGTGCCATCGGCTTGTCCGGCACCTTGACGATCTCGTGTGTCTCCTCGGCGGGTGGCAACCCGTACTCGACCACCGACCGCCGGGGCGACACCCCCTCACTCCCCGCCGGCCCGGCGGCCGCGCTCCCCCACGTCCCCGGCAGCGCCCCGGCCACCATCAGGCTCCCCAGCGAAACAAGTCGGCTCTGAAACGTGCGGCGGTCCAACCGGCCCTCCCGAATGCGCGCGCGACTTCCCGACGACGGGTCCATGGAAGCGGCATCGCCCGACAATCAGATGGCGATTTTGACGGATTCATCCGTGTGGGCGACGGGATGGCCATTTCTCGTCCCTGGCCAGGCGAACGAGGGCGATGACGCCGAGGAGCCAGAAGGCCAGCCCCAGCAGGGGTCTCAGTACGGTCGGCAGGTAGTCGGCGTGGGCCGAGTTGTAGACGAAGTGGGCCAGCATGAAGGGCCATACGATCCCGGTCCGCCGGTAGACGAGGACGTATCCGCCCATCCAGATCAGGCAGAGGGCGAACGCGCCGTACCCGTAGTAGAGGTGGAAGGGGACCCGCAGGGCGATCAGTACCGCGAGCTGTGCCCACCACGACCAGCGGAGCCGTGTCATCACCGCCATGGGCAGGGCGAGCAGGAGGGTCTCCTCGACGAGGGCGCTGTGGAGGTTGGCCAGCAGTTGCTCACCGGCACTGGTGCGGCCGGCCGGGGCGTATCCGGGTGACGGGAAGAGCCGCATCGCCTCGAAGCCGATCCACATGCCGAGGTAGGCCACCCCGGCGGCGCCGAGCCCGCCGTACGGGAAACGGCGGCGGGGGCGTGCCACCAGGCCCAGGTCGGCGGTGCCGTGGCCGAGCCACCGGTGGGCGAGCGCCATCGCGACGGCGGCGACCAGGAAGCCCGCCTTCATGCCGGGGAGGTGGCGAACGGCCCAATCGGGGAGATCGATGCGCCCGGTCAGCAGGATCTGTACGGCGACGGCGCTCGACAGCCCGAAGGCGAGCAGGAAACCGGCGACGACCAGGCACCAGTCACGGGCGGCGCGGGGTGCCCGCGTACCCCGGGCGCGGGAAGCGGATGAAGGGGGACCCATGCTTACCTCGTTCCGCGGGAGCGGGGATCGCCACCGCTACGCGGAAGGCCTCCACCGCATCGGTGGAGGCCTTCCGTTACAGAGCCCCAAAACGGAATCGAACCGTTGACCTTCTCCTTACCATGGAGACGCTCTGCCGACTGAGCTATTGGGGCCGGCGACGAGAAGAAGCATACCCCATGGTCAGACGGGCTTTTTGGCGCCCGGAGGAGCCGCGCCGGGCGGTCGTCGCGCTACCGCCGCACGCGCACGGTGGCCTGCCAGGGGACGACCGCTTGCGAGCACACGTGGCCGGGCTGATCGGCGACACACCTCAGCCGGGAGTCCAGGGTGGTCGTCCCGTCCGCCTGGGCGTGGAAGACGGCCGTGGTGTCGCCGTTCGGGGCCGTACCGACGGCGCCGCGGCGCAGCACGGCGCCGTCGGCGGCCGTGGGCACGCTCCACGTCCAGGTCGAGTCGGGCGTCCGCTCCCCCGAGAGCCGGACGGTGATCTCGTCGCCCTTGTGCACCGCGAGGGACTGTCTGTTGTCCTGGTTGGTGAGGCTCAGATGCCTGTGCTTCGGGGGCTTCGGGGCCGCGGACGGCGTCATCGCGGACGCCAGGGGCGCGGCGGTCAGGGCAAGGGCCGCGGTCAGGGCCGCCGCCAGCAGCCGGGTTCTCGTCATCGCTCCACCTCGTGGCCGGTCGGATCGGGTCCGGGGGCCAGCCTTCCCGCTTACCGCCGCGCACGGGTGCGGACCCGCCGTGAAGCTCACCGGTGTGGGTGACGTGCGCCCGGCGCCTCCTTCGCCTCCGGCCCGGCTTCCCGGGCCCGTCGGCGGGCCCGGCAGGCACGCAGATTGGCCGCGTTGCCACAGGACTTGACCTCGTGCCAGACACCGCTGTTGTTGCGCGAACGGTCGTAGAAGGCGACCCGGCAGCGCGGGGCACGGCAGGTCTTGAGGCGGCCCCACGTACCGTCCCGCTGCGCTTCGAAGACCGCCACCAGAACGAGGGCGGCCAGGAGCCGCCGGCCCGAGCCGCACGGCTCCAGGCGGACGACGCCGTCCTCACCGAGCCGCAGCGCCGCCGAGCCGCGGTGCGGGACCGCCGCGCGGAGGCCCGCACCGGGCCCGTCCCCGGCACCTTCCGTGATCAGCCGCCGCAGGTCGTCACGGAACGCCCGCAGCTTCTCGGCCTCCTCGGCGTCGAGGCGCACCGGGGGCACCGGCTGCCCGGTGACGGCCGCCCACCGCGCGACGGCCGCGTCGGCCCACGCCCGCGCGTCGTCGGGGGCGGCGAGGAGGTCCACGGAGCCGGGCGCCTCGACGGCGGCCGTGTTGAGCAGGTCCTGGACGAAGCCGAGGCCGCCGGGAGCCGCTTCCAGGCCGTAACGTGCCGTCGCGGGCCAGGTCATCGTGTGAACCGTCCTTCCGGGAAGCCGGTGCGCCGGGGGCGCCGGGTCAGACCAGTGTGCCGAGCTGCGCCACGTCGTAGGGAACGGCCTCGTGGAGCCGGTCCGTGAGGGCCTTGGCGGGCCACTCGGCGTCGGAGATGAGGGCCCGGCCGATGGCGACGGCGTCGAACTCGTCGCGCTCGAGGCGGTCCAGGAGCGGCTCGATGCCGGTCACTCCCGCGTGGTCGGGTCCGCCGCTGCGCACGCCCCTGAACTCCTGGTCCAGGCCCACCGAGCCGACGGTGATGGTGGGCTTGCCGGTGAGCTTCTTCGTCCAGCCCGCGAAGTTCAGGTCGCTGTCCTCGAATTCGGGCAGCCAGTAGCGCCGGGTGGAGGCGTGGAAGGCGTCCACGCCCGCCGCCGCGAGAGGGGCGAGCAGCCGCTCGAGCTCCTGCGGGGTCTCGGCGATCCGGGCGTCGTAGTGTTCGGCCTTCCACTGCGAGAGGCGGAGGACGACGGGGAAGCCGGGCGAGACGGCGGCGCGCACCGCAGCGACGATCTCGGACGCGAAGCGGGCGCGGGAGGCCTGGTCGCCGCCGTAGGCGTCGGTGCGCTTGTTGGTGCCGCGCCAGAGGAAGGTGTCGATCAGGTAGCCGTGGGCGCCGTGGAGCTCGACGCCGTCGAAACCGGCGCGTTCGGCATCGGCGGCGGCCCGCGCGAAGGCTCCGACCACCGCGTCGATGTCGGCCTGCGTCATCTCCTTGCCGTGCGGGCGGCCGTCGAGGTCGGTCCCGGACGGGGTGTCGGCCGGTACGCCCAGCGGTGCGGCGCCGTCGGGGCGCGCCACGCCGGTGTGCCACAGCTGGGGCATGATGCGGCCGCCGGCCTCGTGCACCCACTCGGCCACCCGGGCCCAGCCCGCCAGGGCCTCCTCGCCGTGGAAGTGGGGCACGCTGTCGTAGGCCGCGGCGGCGTCGCGGGCCACGTACGTGCCTTCGGTGATGATCAGGCCCACGCCGCCGGCCGCCCGCCGGGCGTAATACGCGGCGACGTCCTCACCCGGCACGCCGCCCGGCGAGAAGCGTCGCGTCATAGGTGCCATCACCATGCGGTTGGCCAGGGTGACATCGCCCAGGGAGAGGGGGCGGCCCAGCAGGCGCGCGGCGCGCGAGGGCAGCTCGGTCGCGCCGGAGGTGGTGGGTGTCGTCGTGGTCATGGGGGGATCGTCCTCCACTCGGTACGTCACATCGATGACATAGGCGTAACCAGTGTTGGTTGTGTCGCATTCCCGGGACGCGGAAAGGGCCGCACCCTCATGCCCCGGGTGCGGCCGCCGCGTTCTTCGCCGACCGACCGCTAGCCCTGACCGCCTCTCACTCTGGGCCGACGTCGTTGAACGTTCAAGAAAAGCTATTCGCCGAGCTCGCCGCGCTCCGCTACGCGGCGGCGGACCTGGTCCTCCTGCGCGAGCCGGCGCAGCAGCTCCAGCACCGGGGCGGAGAGGGCGAAGACGATGACCGCCCGTTCGGCCACGGCCTCCGGATCGTCACCGAAGGTGGCCGCCCGCTCGAGGTCCAGACGGGCGATGGAGTTGGCCAGCGCCGCGTAGGCGGCGAGCTCGCCCGGCCGGTAGTCCGCGTCGACCCGCCCGAGCGCCTTCAGCGCCTCGGTCAGCCCCTGTACATGCGGGGAGGTGTCGGGCGTCTGCCAGCCCATGGCCGCGATCAGGTCCGCCACCTCCGCTTCGGCGGCCGCCTGGTCCGCCGCCTCCTGACCGGAGTCGGCGACGAGCGACCCGGCGACGGGCACCGGCAGGGCGTAGCTGATCGCACCCATCTTCCCGTCGGTGGTGTGGGCCTCGCCGACGGCCGCCAGCACGTCCCGGGTGGCGGCGATGGACAGTCCTCCGAGCGTGGTCAGCGCCTTGATCAGCCGCAGTCGCTGGACGTGCTCCTCCCCGTACTCGGCCAGCCTCGCGGCCGTCGCCCGGCCGGCGGGCAGCAAGCCTTCGCGCCGGAAGTACTTGATGCTGGCGACCGGCACGCCGGCTCTGCGGCTGAGCTCCGAGATCTTCATGCGGCTTCCTCGCTGGTGGTGCGAACCGGGTATCCGCATTCAACGATTGGACACCCCTGTTAGATACTGCCACTATCTAGCGCCTGGATACCTTCGATATCTAGCTACTCTGCGTCATCACCCCGGAGCGATCATGTCTTCCCTCCCGTCCTCGTCCGTGCTCCGCAGCCCACGGCTGTGGATCGGCTCGGGCCTCATCCTCGCGGTGGTCTCCGCCTTGTTCGCCCTGCTGTACGTGGGCGGCAACGTCAACCCCAAGGGCAACCTGCGCGACCTTCCCGTCGCCCTCGTCAACAGCGACAAGGGACTCGACGCCAACGGCAAGCACCTGAACTTCGGCGAGCAGGTCGTCTCCGGTATCAAGAAGTCCACCGCGGGCAACGACAGCTTCGACTGGCAGGTCCTCAGCCGCCAGGAGGCCGACAAGAAGCTCGGCCAGGGCAAGCTCTACGGCGCGATCGTCGTTCCGCAGAACTTCACCGCCGCGGTGACCGGGCTGACCAGCCCGCAGCAGCAGGCCCAGCCGGTCCGTCCGGCCCTGTCGGTGCTCACCAACCAGTCGGCGGGCAGCTTCGGCTCCTCCATGGCCAGCCAGGCCACGCAGAAGGCCGCGCACGCCGCCTCCGCGCAGCTCGGCAAGCAGCTCCTCGACCGCGCCGCCGCCCAGAAGGCCCCGCTCGCCCCGGCCGCCAAGCTGATGCTCGCCGACCCCGTGTCCGTCCAGGTCGCCGACGGCCACCCGCTCGGCACGCACAGCGCCATGGGTCTGAGCGCCTTCTACTACGCGCTGGTCCTGGTCGTCTGCGGCATGCTCGGCGCCAACGCGATCACCAACCAGGTCGACACCGCGCTCGGCTACCTCCACTCCGACTTCGGCCCCTTCCGCCTGCGCAACCCCCTCCAGCACACCAGCCGCGTGCGCACGCTGGCCATCGGCTCGATCCTCATGCTCGCCTTCTCGGTGGTGATGGGCTCCATCGTCGAGGGCGCCACCGTCGGCATCCTCGGCATGGACGCCTCCCACCTCGGCCTGCTGTGGGTCTACTCCGTGGCCACGATCGCCGTCGTCGGCATCAGCGCCCTGACGCTCCTCGCCGCGTTCGGCGTACCCGGCATGCTGCTCTCGGCCATCGTCTTCGTCGCCATGGCCGTCCCCTCCTCCGGCGCGACCGTGCCGCTGGAGGCGCTGCCCGGGTTCTTCCGTTGGCTCTCCGAGTTCGAGCCGCTCCGGCAGATCACCGGCGGCATGCGCTCCATCCTCTACTACGGCGCCCAGGCCGACGCCGGTCTGACCCGCGCCTGGATCTCCATGGGCGCCGCCCTGGTCGTCGCCCTGCTCTTCGGCTTCGGTGTCACCCGGTTCTACGACCGCAAGGGCCTCCACCGTGTCCCCCGCCCCACCGAGCCGGCCGACGACGCCGTGCCGGCGACCGCGGCGGCCTGATGTAGCCGACGGCGAACAGTGAGGGCGGGGTCCGAACGGACCCCGCCCTCACTGTTTTCACGTCGACTGGAGGTTTTTTCAAGGTAGTTGAGAATAGGCCAAGCTGCGGCACCCGTGGCTGACTCCTTCTCCGCGCGTGTCCCCGCCCCCTCCGCGCTCTCCCGCGCCGCGGCCCCGCTCGACGCACGGCGACGCTCCTCCGGCACGACGGTTCACGCCACGACGGCGGTGTCCTGTTCCCTGCGCCATGCCCACAGCGCGGGGTTGAGCCGTACCGGCGGAACCGGGAACCTGGGCCGCCGCAGCCGAAGGAGGAGGCATCCATGCCCCGTGACACCGGTACGACCTTCACCGCACAGCAGCTCGAAACCCGCTATCAGAATTCGTTCGGCCGGGCCGCCGGCTATCTGCCGAAGAACCGGGCGGCGCTCGACGCGTGGCTGGAGGGCTTCAGCCGCGGCGTCCACGAGAAGCGCGCCCGGAACGCGATCGTACGGCGCCGTTCCGTCGACGACCTGGCCCGGCTGATCGAGCGGGACGGGATCGTCCGCATGTATGTGAGCCGGATGATCGAAAAGGCCGACGAGCTCCACCCCGACGCCAAGCACAAGGTGAACGACATCCCCGACCTGCTCGATCACCTGGACTGTATCGTCACGTCCACTCCCGAGTACCACCCTCAGGGCGACCCGGACCGCAACTTCTTCCCCATGTCGTCCCTGTTCGTCTACATGATGATGACGGACGCCGGGTACGCGGTCTTCCGCGACCAGGGGTTCAACAGGGCGCTGCTCGGCATCCTGCGCGAGTGGTGCGCGCACCTCGACAGCGACGACAGCCAGGAGGTGCTCAACCGCACGGACGGCTGGCTGTCGCCGGCCGCCTGGGCCGAACTCGGCCTCGACCAGTTCCGGATCGACCCGGACGACCCCCACGGCGGGTTCCCCTCCTACAACGCGTTCTTCCGCCGCGAGCTCAAGGACGGCGCCCGGCCCGTCGACGGCAAGGACGACCCGCGCATCGTGGTGGCGGCGAACGACGGCAAGGTGGTGCGGATCCGGCGGAACATCCAGCACCGCGACGAACAGTTCTGGGCCAAGGGGCAGCTCTACTCCCTCGCCGACATGCTCGACGGCAGCGATCTGACCGACTCGTTCATCGGCGGCGACGTCTTCCAGTCGTTCCTCTCCGGCGGCGACTACCACCGCTGGCACGCGCCCGTCACCGGCGTCGTCCGCAGCGCCCGTGTCGTCGAGGCCCTGATGTTCACGGAGCTGGAAGGGGTGGACGAGCCCAACGCCGGTACGCAGTCGCAGGTCTACGGCGCCTCGGTCAACACCCGGGGGCTGGTGTTCATCGAGGCCCCCGCGCCGATCGGCATGGTGTGCGTCATGCCCCTGGGCATGACCGAGATCTCCTCGGTCACGCTCACCGTGCGCCCCGGTGACCGGGTCACCAAGGGCGACCAGCTCGGCTACTTCAGCTACGGCGGCTCCAGCATGTGCCTGCTCTTCCAGAAGGGGGCCATCGGCGAGTTCCTCGTGCGGGACAACACCACCGGCGACATGGAGAAGGGCGATCCGATCAAGGTCAACGCCAAGATCGCCCGCACCACCGGCAGCATCGGCAAGGCCTGAGAGCGGACGGGAAAGGAGACGGCCAATGGAAACGAACGGCTGCGGCCAACCGACCACGGGCGAGGAACTCCACGTCTGCATGGGCCTCAACTCCTGCGCGGGCCAGGACGTCGACAAGAGCGCCACCATGGCCGGCACCGGCCGGTGCGCCACCGTGCAACACGTGTGCCACGGCGAGGGAGCCTGCCGCGGACAGGGCGGATGCGGTTACGCCGGGGACGACTTCGAGCAGTTCCACCCCGGCGAACAGGCCTGCCGCTACAACGGCAGCTGCGCCAGCCCCATCAACGAGAGCCGCGTCTTCTCCGGCGGCCCGATGAAGGGCAGGAGCGTCTGGCAGCAGGCGCGCCGCCTCTTCGAGGCACGCATGTACGCGGCGGGCAAGGCGTTCGGCCCCTCCCCCGGGCAGGGCATCCCGGACGACCGCATCCCCGACTACGACCACCTCACCACCCCGACGCCCGGGGCATCCGCCCAGGTCACCGTCCTGTTCCGCGCCTCCGCCGACAACCCTCGCCGGCACGAGGGCGTACGGTTCCCGGACCTGCAAGCCATCGCCCGCAACAGCGCCGGCCGACACCTCCCCGACGCGTCGATCACCTTCACCATCCCCGCCGAAGCCGCCACCCTGCTGTACTTCAAGCCGGACGGCGGGCAGCAGAGCGCCACGTGCACGGTCACCAGCGACGACCAGGGGACCGCCACGGCCGTCCCGCTCCACGCCGGGCACACGGCCACCGGCGACCAATGGGTGACCGTCACCGCCACGGACCCCGACGCGTCCGCCCAGTGCGAGTTCCATGTGACGGTCCTGTCGCCCGAGGGGCAGCGATAGAGCCGGGAGAGGCAGCCGGCACGGCGACGCGGACGGACGCCGCGGCCCGACGCCCGACCCCCCACCTGGGGTTCGGGCTCGGGCTGCGGGGGCCGCACATCCCCTACATCCGCGCGCACCGGCCGCCCGTCGACTTCTTCGAGATCATCTCCGAGAACTACCTCCGCCCCGGCACCGACCGCCGTCGCGTCCTGGACGAGATCGCCGAGCACTACCCGATCGTCCTGCACGGGGTGTCGCTGTCCATCGGCAGCACCGACCCGCTCGACCTCGGCTACCTGCGCCGGCTGAAGCGACTGGCGGACGCGGTGGACACCCCGTGGGTGTCGGACCACGTGTGCTGGACCGGGGTGCTCGGCGTGCACACCCACGACCTGCTGCCGCTGCCCTTCACCGAGGAATCACTGCGGCACGTCGTACGCCGCGCCCGCACCGTGCAGGAGGCGCTGGAACGCCCGCTCGTCCTGGAGAACCCCAGCAGCTACGTCGAGTTCCGCGCCTCCACCCTCACCGAGTGGGAGTTCCTCAGCCGGCTGGCCGAGGAAGCGGACTGCGGGCTGCTCCTCGACGTCAACAACGTCCACGTCTCCGCCGTCAACCACGGCTACGACCCCGAGGTGTACCTCAAGGCCCTCCCGCACGACCGGGTGACGCAGATGCACCTGGCCGGGCACACGGACTACGGCACCCACCTGGTCGACACCCACGACGCCGAGGTGCCCGACCCGGTCTGGGACCTCTACCGGCTCGCCGTGGCGCTCACCGGGGGCGCCGCCACGGTCATCGAACGGGACGACAGCCTGCCACCCTTCCCCGTCCTCCAGGCCGAACTCGACAAGGCCAGGGCCCTGGCGACGGAACGCGCCACCCCGGAGGGCGGCCGTCGTGGCTGACGTACCGCGATCGCTCGACGCGATCCAGCAGTGGATGCAAACCGCCCTGCTGGCACCCGGCGGGGCGGCGCACGTGGAGGAGGTGATCACCGCGTCGGGCCGTATGTCGGCCGAGGAGCGCTTCCGCGTCTACTACCGGGGCTACCGGCTCCGGCTGCTGGGGTGCATGCGCGGCCAGTACCCCGCGATGGTGCACCTCCTGGGGCGCGAGCTCTTCGACGGGTTCGCCATGGAGTACCTGGACGCGCATCCGTCCCGCTCCCCCACCCTGGACGATCTCGGCGCCGGCTTTCCCGGTCACCTGGCCCGCACCCGGCCGGACGCCATCGCGGGTGACACACCGCCCGGGTCCTGGGTCGACCTTCTGATCGACCTGGCCCGGTTCGAACGGGACTTCGCGGCCACCTTCGACGCACCCGACACCGACGCCGGCACTGGTTCCCGCGCACGGTTCTTCGAGGCCCGGTTTCCCGTCCACCGCTACGCGGCCGCCGTCCGGCGCGGCGAGGAGCCGGAGCCGCCCGAGGCCGAACCGGTCCGCCTCTCGCTCACCCGCCGCGACGGCACCGTCGTCGTCCACGACCTGACCGCGCACCGGTCCCCGCAGGCCGACTGACAGCGCTCCGTCCGAATCGGAGGAACACATGCCCCACCTGACCACCCGCTCGGCCGTCCGGACGGGCGACGGCATCACCACCCTCGACGAACTGGCCCAGCACCTGGCCGACGCGGCGCGCATCGAGCTGTCCACCATTCCGCCCTACCTCTACGCCGCCTACTCCATCAAGACCTCCGGCTACTCGCAGTGGGCCCAGGGCGCGTCGGCGCAGCGCACCCTCATCGGCATCGCCATCGAGGAGATGCTGCACATGGCCCTGGTGCGCAACGTGATGGTCGCGACCAAGTGCGAGACGGTCGGCGGGAAGGAGTTCCGCTTCTACGACAAGGACACCATCCCCGTCTACCCCGGTGACATGCTCCACCGCGTTCCGCCGCTGACGCTGCACACGCAGCGCATCTCGACGGCCGCCGTCGAGGGGTTCATGGAGGTCGAACTCCCCGAGAGCAGGCAGCAGCAGGCCCGAAAGCCCTCCGACGAGTACCACACGCTCGGCGAGCTGTACGAAGCGATCGGCAAGGGCATCGTCGCGCTGAGCGGTCAGATCGAGTGGGGGCTGGAGAACACCCGTTGGCAGCAGCAGTACCGGCGCGGGTACTGGAACCAGTGGGGCGGGCCGCCCAAGCCCCTCCCGGTCGTGGACCAGGGCAGCGCTCTGGACGCCCTCTACATCATCGTCGAGCAGGGCGAGGGCGCCCCGGACGAGCAAGAGGACTCCCACTATCAGAAGTTCACCCGCGTCCGCGATCACGTGGACGGCATCGGTGTCGTGTACGACGACTCCGGAAAGCAGAAGTACACCATCGACAGCGGGGAAGAAGCCGTCTGGCCGGTGGTGACGGACCCGAAGGCGACGGACTTCACCGGGCCGGTGCGGACGCTGGCGCAGCTCTCCGACGCCGCCTACTGCTACGTGCTGGCACTGCTCGACAAGCTCTACCGGACCCCGGCGGACGACGAGCCGGGACCGGAGTCCGTGCGCTACGGCCTCGAACGCGGGTTCGTCGCCGCCATGCAGGGCGTCCTCTCCCCCGTGGCCGGCCTGCTGGTCTCTACGCCCGTCGGTGACGGGAAGAACGCGGGCCCCACGTTCGGGTACTACGACCTGGGCTCGAAGCCCAAGGAGACCCTGCTGGACCTGTGCGCCCAGCCGGAGCTGATGAAGGCCTTCCCGCAGCTGGGTGGCGGTGACGGGGTGCTGCACCAGATCTCGCTGCTGCCCGGCTTCACGATCTAGCGCGCCGGCGGCTCATGCCCCGATGTCCTCGCCGAACTCGATCACGGGCTCGTCGGGCACGATGTGCATCGCCGCCTCCTCCGCGGAGGCCGCGCCGCCGTCGATGCCCACGTCCCGGGCGAAGACGTCGTTGCGCCGGGGCGGCATGGCGTCGATGGTGGCGGTGAGCCGCCCGGCCCGCGCGTCACCGACCTCGTCGTCGATCGGCTCGCCGTCGCCGCCGGGCTGATCGCCGATGCCGTCCCCGTCGGGCATCGCGATGTCGGGGACCTCCTCGGCGAGCCGCTGGTCGAGACTCTCGCGCTCCCGCTGCTCCCGGGCCGTGGTGCCGTGGTGGCCCACGCCGAGGGGCTTCTCGGGGGGCGAGTAGCCCTCGTCGAGCACCTCGTCGAGGAGGTCACCGTCGAGGGCGTTCTGAAGGTCCAGGTCACCGGGGTTGTCCCGGCGGTCCGAACGGGCCGGCTGGTAGACCTCGTCACCCATCACGTCGTCGGACATGCTCCCCTACCCTTCCTCCTCCCGCGCGCTCCCGGGACTACGGCACACCTCCAGTCTCCCCTGTCGGGCCGCCCCGCGCTCCTCGGAGGGCGACAGAAAGTAAGTACCACTTTCAACCAGACAGTTCGTTTCGCACCCGGTCGTGCGGTCGTTTGCCGCGGAATGCGCGGCGACAGGCGTCCGGGGGGCGCCGACCGTCCGGTTGAAGTGCCGGCGCAGTGAGGCGGCCGTGCCCATGCCGGTGGCCTCGGCGATGGCCTCGACGCTGTCGTCGGTGGTCTCCGGGAGCTCCTGGGCGCGGTGGATACGGTGCGCGCGCAGCGTCCGAGACGGTCGTACGGTCCGGCGGCACCGGACGCCGCGCCCCGGCCCGGGGCCGGGACATCTACGCCGTCAGCGCGCCCCTGGCGGTGGAAGGCGGTCCACCGTGTCCTCGACGGGCGGGCGAGGACGGCCGGGGCGGCTTCCCCGGGGGAACTGTCCGACGCGCGGGACTTCCTGGTGTCGCTCGCCCCGCGGGTCTCGGTCGAGTTCACTCACTGACCGGTGGGCGCCGGGACCACGCCGTCGGCCACCAGCCCCGCCAGGACCGCCTCGCCCATGGTGTGGACGGCCGAGCGCGGACGGACCATGACCGTGAACTCCCCGATCCTGCCGTCGTCGTCGAAGTGCAGCAGGTCGATGCCGTGGATCTGTTTGCCCTCCACGGTGGCCCGGAAGAGCAGGACCGCGGAGGGGCGGGTCGTCCCGTCGGCGCTCGTCTCCGCCTCACCGGCGTAATGGCCGACGTAGCGGAAGTCCTCGAAGGTGCGCAGGAGGACCTTGAACAGGGCGAGCACCGTCGGCTTGCCCTCGAACGGGCGGAACTTCACGGGGCTGTAGAAGCGGATGTCGTCCGTGAACAGGTCGTCCAGCGCGGCGAGGTCACGATTGTCGACGGCGACGCGGAAGCG
The DNA here is from genome assembly GCF_040636475.1 of Streptomyces sp. NPDC037389. Taxonomy (NCBI): domain Bacteria; kingdom Bacillati; phylum Actinomycetota; class Actinomycetes; order Kitasatosporales; family Streptomycetaceae; genus Streptomyces; species Streptomyces sp. NPDC037389. Next base: position 44,139 of record NZ_JBEZUS010000013.1, on the reverse strand, counting down.
GTCTGCGGTGGTCACTGCTCCTCCTCGATACCGGGTGCGATACCCATGTTGATGAGTAATCAGGTTCATGAGTAGTAGCATGCGGGGACGCCGGTGGAAAGAGGCGGACGGAACAAGGAGGCGATCCGGTGGCGTTGCGGCACGCGGTCCTGGCGGCCCTGCTCGACGAGGAGCTCAGCGGGTACCAGCTGACGAAGGTGTTCGACCTCGGTGTGGCGAACTTCTGGCACGCCCAGCCCCAGCAGCTGTACGCCGAGCTGGCGCGGCTGGAGAAGGAGGGGCTGATCACGGGGCGCGAGGTGGTCCAGGACACCCGGCCCACCAAGCGCCTGTTCCGGGTCACGGACGCCGGCGCCGCCGAGCTGGAGCGCTTCACGGCCACCGCCACCAAGCCGTCCTTCATCCGTGACGACCTTCTCGTCAAGGTCCAGGCCGCCGATCACGTCGACAGCCGGGCCCTGATCGAGCGGCTCGCCGAGCGCGCCGCGTTCGCCCGGGCCAGGATCGACCTGTTCGGAGAGCTGCTGCGCGCGATGCGGGGCGATCGCGACGAGGAGGAGTTCCTGCGTCACGGCGAGCGCGTCGGCCCCTATCTGACGTGTCTGCGCGGTCTCGCCTTCGAGCAGGGCAACCGCGACTGGTGCGAACGCGCTGCCGCCGCCCTCCGGGAGCGGGCCGCCGCGCGTACCGGGCCCTGACAGCCATGACGGCCGCACCGGATCCCGGTGCGGCCGTCTCGCCGTGGTTCGCGCCTCAGTAGGCGCGGGCGATCTGCGATCGCGCGAAGACCGTCGGACCGTCGCTGCCCGCCGGGCGATGCCCCCATGGAATTCGTCGATCGCCAGCGGGTTTCTCGGCAGACAGCCACCGGCCCGGCCGAAGGTCTTCTGATAGCGCGTGTGTGGAGTTCTTGCGGGGTGATGACAGCGGTCATGGCCGCACTCGCTTGTGCTCCTGGGTCTCCGGATCGGCGGGACACAACCTCCAGGGCCGGGAATCGTCTGCGAATCGGTAATCAAGCCATCTCGGACATGGCCGTTTACCTTCGAACATCGGGGCAATGACCGGTGAGGTTCCGGCCGGCGTGAAATATGGCGGAAATACGTGGCACCGAATGCCGGGGGAGGGGCCCACCGCGTCGCGGTGGGCCCCTCCCCCGCCCGCGTCAGCCGCCGAGGGCCCCGGGGGCGGGCAGGATCCGGGTGATCGCGGTGGGATCGCCCATCAGTCCGGTGACCGTGTGCGTGAGCCCGGCGAGCACGCGGTCCCCGGGCTGGACCTCACGGTTCTTCCCCGCGCCGTCGGTGGACGTCGAGGACCCGTCGGCCGCGCCGGCGCTTGTGGTCATGCCGCCGCACAGCAGGCCGGCCGTGAGCGCGGTGAGGGCCAGCGCGCGGATGCGGCTCGCGCGCTTGGAGCTGAACATAGGAACCTCCGTGACATCGCCGGTGATTTCTTGGCTAGCGAGAGTTCCACGGCCTGTGCGGCCGTGTGCGGGCTTTCCCGGAAACCACCCTCAGCGGCGAACGGACGGACACCCATGCGCGTGGACCGACGAGTGTCTCGACCTGCCCGAGGCCATGGGAAGACCGACACCGCGGACCAGTCACACCCCACTCCGCCGAGCCGGTCTTCGCCGAACTCGACCGTCGCGGCGCCGCCCTCTTTCCTGTAACACACCTCGAGTACAGTCCCTCCCTCCAGAACGGAGCGACATATGGACCAGAGCACCGCGGTGACGGCCGGAACGCGGATCCGGCCGGGGACCGAAAGTCATCTGAAGCAGCTCACCGACATCTACAACCACTATGTGACCAGCACCCCCGTCACTTTCGACATCGAGCCCGTCACCGTCGAGGAGCGGCGGCAGTGGCTGGCCGACCACCCCGCCACCGGGCGTCACAGGCTGCTGGTCGCCGAGGAATCCGGCACCGTGCTGGGGTATGCCACCAGCGGCCCGTTCCGTGCCAAGCAGGCCTACGAGACGTCGGTCGAGACGAGTGTCTACCTCGCTCCGGAACACACCGGACGCGGCCTCGGCGGCATGCTGTACCACGCGCTCTTCGAGGCCCTGGCCGCGGAGGACGTCCACCGCGCCTACGCGGGCATCACCCAGCCCAACGAGGCGTCGATGCGGCTCCACGAGCGCTTCGGCTTCCGCCCGGCGGGCGTCCTCCACGAAGTGGGGCGCAAGTTCGGCACGTACTGGGACGTCGCCTGGGTCGAGAAGCCCCTCCGTCAGGGGCCCATCGGGGCCCCTGACGTCGCATAGGCGCTCTATCGGCCAGGCGGCTCTACCGGCGGCTCTGGCCGTCGTTGCGCTCGTGCCAGGAGCGGTAGACCTCCACCGCGTCCTCGCGGGGCTCGTACCGCAGGGGCAGCCGGCGCTCGTCCCAGCTCTTGGCGAACTCGTCGTAGAAGGTGCTCAGCTCGAAGTACTTGCGGTCGTCGACGTAGTACGGCTCGTAGGCGTCGCGGGTCGTCAGGAAGACGACCTCGTCCGGCGAGCAGTAGTACAGCGAGCCCAGGCACATCGGGCAGGGGTGGGCCAGCACATAGATGGTGGTGCCGGTCAGGTGCTCGGTGCCGAGCTTCGTACAGGCCTCGCGGACGGCGAGGATCTCGGCGTGCGCGGTGGGGTCGTTGGTCTGCGCCACCTTGTTGGCGCTCTCGGCGAGGATCTCACCGTCCTTGACGATGACGGTCGCGAAGGGGCGGCCGCCCTCGGCGACGTTCCGGCGGGCGAGGTCGATGGTGCGTTGTGCGAAGTCCATGGGGCTCCTTGGGGAGGACGTCACTGGGGAAGAGGCCGGGTCAGAAGGGCTTGGTCGGCAGGTACTTGCCGTCCAGGGTGATGACGGCGCGCTCGCCGCCCTCGGGGTCGGCGACCTTCTTCACGTCCAGCTTGAAGTTGATCGCGGAGATGATGCCGTCACCGAACTGCTCGTGGACCAGGGCCTTGAGGGTGGTGCCGTAGACCTGGAGCATCTCGTGGAAGCGGTAGATCGTCGGGTCGGTGGGGATGCCGCCGGGGATCGAGCCGCGCGTGGGGACGGTCTGGAGCAGCATCACCGCGTCCTCGTCGAGGCCCAGCAGCTCGGCCACGGCCTTCGCGGACCGCTCCGGCAGGGCGTGCTGGCCGAGCACGGCGGCGGTGACGAAGGCGACCGACAGGCCGGCGGCGTCGGCGATCCGCTGCCAGGTGAGGTTCTTGCGGGTCTTGGCCTCGACAGCGGCGTTGGCCAGGGCCTGACGGGCGGTGGGGTCGAACTGGGCGTGCACCATGAGAGGGCTCCTTTTCGGGGTGTGCCGGTCCGTACGCACGGGGCGCGGCGGAACGGCGGGATCTTGGGGTGGGTGACGGTCCCCGGCGCGGCGCGATGTGTGCGCTGCGGGTGGGGCCGTGTGCGGGGCCCGGGTCAGGCCGCGAGGGCGCTGCCGGAGCCCGTGGTCTCGAGTGCTTCGACGCGGCCGGTGGCGATGTCGAAGACCCAGCCGTGCAGGGTGACGGCCTTGGCGGCCAGGGCGCGGGCGACCGACGGGTGAGTGGCCAGGTTCGCGAGCTGGGCGCGGACGTTCTCGCGCACCAGCGCGTCCACGTCCGGGGCCGCCGAGGCCGCCGGGGCGGTCGTACGGGCCCGGGAGGCGTCGGCGTGCCGGAGCCAGTCGGCGACCGCCGGGACGGCGCTCAGGTCTTGGCCCTGGGCGAGGGCGGTCATCGCGCCGCACGCGGAGTGCCCGCACACGACGATGTCGGAGACGCCCAGGACGGCGACCGCGTACTCGATGCCGGCCGCGACCCCGTCGGTGCCGGGAGTGTGGGCGGGTACGAGGTTTCCGGCGGTGCGGACGACGAACAGTTCGCCCGGCTCGCAGCCGGTGATCAGCTCGGGTACGACGCGGGCGTCTGAGCAGCCGATGAACAACGTGTGCGGTGTGTGGTGCGCGGCCAGGTGGGCGAACAGCTCCGCCTTGGCCGGGAAGACGTTCCGCTGGAAACGCGCGACGCCTTCGACGAGGTCTGGCATGGGTCACTCCCTTCGGTGTGGCCGACCCCGTGGGGCCGACGGGATCCACCATGCACGACCTGCACCTATAGAGTCCAAGAGTCATTGACCATGACTTCCATTGGCCACATCTATAGTTGTTCCCATGGCCCTGGAACTCCGCCACCTGCGCTATCTGCTCGCCGTCGCCGAGCACGGCAACTTCACCCGTGCCGCCGAGGAGCTGCACATCTCCCAGCCCACCCTCTCCCAGCAGGTCAAACAGCTGGAGCGCACGCTGGGCGTGCAGCTGCTGGACCGCACCGGCCGCACCGTGCGACCCACCGACGCGGGTGAGGCCTATCTGCACCACGCCCGGCGGGCGCTACGCGATCTCGCCGCCGCCGAACGCGCCGTGCACGATGTGCACGACCTCTCCCGGGGCCACCTCCGCCTGGGCGTCACCCCCACCTTCACCGCCTATCTCGTCGGCCCGCTCACCGCCGGACTCCACGCCCGCCATCCCGGTATCACCCTGTCCGTGACGGAGGCGCCCCAGGACCGGATCGAGTCCGCGCTGCTCGCCGACGACATCGATCTGGGCATCGCCTTCACCGGCTCCCATCTGCCCGGTGTCACCGCCGCTCCCCTGTTCACCGAAACCCTCGTCCTCGTCACCGGCGGCGCGCCCGCCGCTCCCCCCGCACCCATGCCGGCCGGGGAACTGAATAACCGTCACCTTGCCCTGCTCAGCAGCGATTTCGCGACCCGGGGCCATATCGACGCCTACTTCACCCACCACCGCGTCCACCCCCGTATCGCCGTGGAGGCCAACTCGATCCAGGCCCTCACCGAGATCGTCCAGCGCACTCCCCTGGCCACCGTCCTCCCGGACGCCATCACCCACGACCACCCGCACCTGGCCCCCGTCCCCCTCGTCCCTCCCCTGCCCACGCGCACCGTCGCCCTGCTCACCCGCGAGGGCACCTACCGCAGCGCGGCGGCGGAGGCCTTCACCCGGCTCACCCACGACCTCGTGCGCAGCCGCGGGTACGCCCCGGCGACGTGACCGCGACGGCACACCCCGGACGCGCCCCCATACGGCCGCCCCACGGCTGGCAGCCATGATCGGACCCGAGGATGCTGGAGCGTGACGTACGGCTCGTACTCGTGGGAGAGCGGAGCGGCCACGTGAAGGCACCGAGCGCGGGGCGCACGGAGGCGCTGCGGTGGTTTCTGCGCCACCCCCAGTCGCTGCCCCTCCTCCTGCTGATCGGTGGTGCCGCACTCGACTACAACACCCCTCCCCGGTTCAGCGCCGAGGCCTTCTACACCGCCGCGCCGATGTCGGCCGCCGCGCTGCTGTCACTGCGCGCGACGATCCTGGCGGGCATCGGCGCCATCGCCGCCGACTTCGCCCTGCTCGCCCATTTCGGCTTCATCGGGGATGCCAGCGGGTGGAGCGAGCTGGCCACGGTGACGACCGTGTCGGCGTTCGCCGTCGTCGTCAACCGCCTGATGCACTACCGGAACGTACGGCTGGAGTCGGCGCGGGAGGTCGCTCTCGCCGTGCAGCGTGCCGTGCTCCCCCACCCGCCGACCTCCATCGGATCGCTGCGGATCGCCGTGCGCTACCAGTCGGCCGTGAAGGAGGCGCAGATCGGTGGCGATCTGTACGGCGTGCAGGACACCCCGTACGGCGTGCGCTGTCTGGTCGGCGACGTGCGGGGCAAGGGCATGGGGGCGGTCAAGGCGGTGGACGTGGCGCTGGGGGTGTTCCGGGAGGCCGCCGAGGAGGAGCCCACGCTCGCCGACATCGCGGCCAGGCTGGAGAGGGGGCTGATCCGGGAGGCGGCGCGACGGGCGGGGCTCGAGCGCGCGGAGGGGTTCGTCACCGGTGTACTCGCGGAGATTCCCCACTCCGGTGACGAACTGCGCCTGTTCAACCGCGGCCACCCGCCGCCGTTGGTGCTGCGCCCCACGGGTGAGGTGCGCGGCGCGGAGCCTTCCGTTCCGGCTCTGCCCCTGTGCCTGTCGGAGCTGGGCCCCGGCGAGGGCGTGACCGATACGGTGCCGTTCCCGCCGGGGTCCTGTCTGCTGCTGTACACGGACGGCCTCACCGAGGCCAAGAACCGTTCAGGGGCCTTCTACGACCCCGTCGCGGCCCTGACCGGGCACGCGTTCTCGGGCCCGGAGGACCTGCTCGACACCCTGCTGGCCGATGTCGGCCATCACACGGGCGGCCGTATCACCGATGACATGGCGCTGCTGGCGATCACCCGGGTGCGGGGCCCTCGGGGCCCCGGGCCCGGGCCCGGGCGGTGACGATCGCGTGGGCGGTGAACAGGGGCGGCTCAGGCGGGCAGGACCGCTTCGATGGCGGTGGTGACCTCGGCCGCGTCCGGCTCGGTCCGGGGCGAGAAACGGGCGGCGACCGTGCCGTCGGGGGCGATGAGGAACTTCTCGAAGTTCCAGCGGATGTCCCCGGTGTGTCCCTCGGCGTCCGCGGTGCCGACGAGCCCGGCGTACAGGGCGTGGCGTCCCTCACCGTTGACGTCGGTCTTCTCCGTCATGGGGAAGGTGACACCGTAGGTGGCGGAGCAGAAGTTGACGATCTCCTCCGGGGTGCCGGGCTCCTGCCCCATGAACTGGTTGCAGGGCACGCCCAGGACGGTGAAACCGCGCGAGGCGTACTGCTGCTGGAGCTTCTCCAGTGCGGCGTACTGCGGGGTCAGGCCGCACCGGGAGGCGACGTTCACCAGCAGGACGGCCTTGCCCTGGTACTGGGCGAGGTCGGCCGGGCCGCCGGTCAGGGCGTCGATCTCCACATCGAAAACAGACATGCCGCTCCTTCGAATCCTTGAAATATGTGCTGGGCAAGCAGGGTAAACGTGTCGGGTCTACGGCCGGTGCGCGAAGACGTAGTGCGCGTCCCGTTCGGCGAGCGAGGGTGACAGCGGGCGCTCGTAGTCCGCGGCGGCCTCGGTGGCCGCCACGCTGCGCGCGCTCCAGCCGAGGCCGGTCAAGTGGTCCGCCGGCGCGGGCCGTTGTTCGGTGTGGATCAGGTCGAGGGCGTTGACGCCCAGGGTGCGGACGCTGTCGTCCGCCGAGGTGTACGTCAGGGCCCCCGACATATTGCCGATGATCTCCACCGCGAGCCGGCTTCCGGGGGCGGAGAGCCGGTGGATCTCCTGGAAGAGCCTTTCCTCGGCCTCCGGGGGGAGGTAGGGCAGCAGGCCCTCGGCGAGCCAGGCGGTGGGCCGCGCGCGGTCGAAGCCCGCCGCTTCCAGCGCCGCCGGCCAGTCCTCCCGGAGGTCCGCTCCCACCGGCCGGTGGACGCCCCCGGCGGTCGCCCCGTGCTCGCGCAGGACCCGCAGTTTGAAGTCCAGGACGAGGGGCTGGTCGATCTCGTGAATGACGGCGCCCTCGGGCCAGGGGAGCCGGAACGCCCGGGCGTCCAGCCCCGAGGCCAGCAACACCGCCTGGGTGACACCGGCTTCGGCGGCCCGCCGGAAATAGTCGTCGAAGGCCCTGGTCCGCACGGCGACGTAGGTGCTCACCTCCGACCAGTACCCCTGGTCGTCGAACGCCGCCGCTTCGGCCTGGGTCGTCGGCATCTCCACCGGCGCCCCCGCCGCCTCGACGAAGCCGAGCGCGTACGGATCCTCGATCAGGGCGTCGGGACGGCTGGTCTCGACGGCCCGGGCGGCCGCCACCGCCAGCGCCGTGACGCCGACTCCCGAGACCACGTCCCACTGCTGGTCCATGCTCACAAACGCCTCCCCGCTCCCATGGTCGCCGCCGCTTTGCGGAGGCACCCTCACCCTACGCCCCTGGCCACGCGTCCGGCCGCCCCGCCGGGCCGGTCCGGCAGCCCTCGCGAAAGCCCTGGCCGGGCCCGGGTGTCCGGGCACGGGCTCCATTCTGGTACAACGTACGAGAAGCATATCCACGGCAATCATTCCGAGGGGGAGCGATGACAACACCCGCGCACACCACCGTTCCGAGGCCTGCCTGGACGCCGCCCACCGGACGGCCTCCGCTGTCCTCACGGATGATGAGGGCGACCTCGCGGCGTCTCCCGGCCGGGCGGTACCGGGCCGGATGGGAGCCGGGCCTGGTGGTCCCGGCCGCCGACGGCAGCCCGTTGCTCACGGACCATTACTTCCCCCGCGCCGAGGGCGACTTCCCCACCGTCCTCGTGCGATCCCCCTATGGCAGGGGCCTGCCGTGGTCGTCCCTGTACGGCGTGCCCCTCGCCGAACAGGGCTTCCACGTCGTGATCCAGAGCTGTCGCGGCACCGGCGGTTCGGGCGGCCGGTTCCACCTGTGGCGCAACGAGGCGGCGGACGGCCTGGCCACGGTGGCGTGGCTACGGGAACGTCCCTGGTTCGACGGAACACTGGGCACGGTCGGCCCCAGCTACCTGGGCTACACCCAGTGGGCCCTCGCCCTGGACCCGCCGCCGGAGCTCAAGGCGATGGTGGTGCAGTCGGGCCTCCACGACCCCCATGCCTATTTCCACGCCCACGGCGCGCTCCACCTGGAGAACGCCCTCATCACCTGCCTCGGCATGACCCACCAGCACCGGGGCCCCGTCCCCTTCGTCAAGGCCGTGCTGCGGCTCCAGCGCCATACGCGCCGCGTCACCACCGCCCAGCCACTGCGCGGCGCGTACATACCCGCCCTCGGGGACGAAGCGTCCTGGCTGGACGACGCGTTGACGCATCCGGACGCCGACGACCCGTACTGGTCGGGCGCGCGCCTGGGCGAGGTCCTGGACCGGCTGAGCGTGCCCACCGGTCTGATCGCGGGGTGGCACGACGTCCTGGCCGACCAGTCCTTCGAGCAGTACGCGCGGCTGCGCCGGGCCGGGTGCGAGACCGCCCTGCTCGTCGGCCCCTGGACGCACAACTCCGCGTTCCGGCAGGGCTGGACCGAGGTGTTCACCGAGACCCTGGCCTGGCTGCGCGCCCACCTGTGCGCCGACCGCTCCGGCCTGCGGCCCGCACCCGTGCGCGTGCACGTCGGCGGCGAGGACGCCTGGCGCGATCTCGACGCCTGGCCGCCGTCCACGGCCGCCGCGTCATGGTTCCCCTCCCCGGGCGGCCGGCTCATCGGCCGGGCCCCCACGGACTCCGCGCCGCTGGCGTCCTTCCGCTACGACCCTGCCGCGCCCACCCCGTCCCTCGGCGGCCCTCTCCTCTCCCCCACCGCCGGCCCCCGCGACAACGGCGCCCTCGAAGCCCGGGACGACGTCCTGACCTTCACCGGTCCACCGCTGACGGAGCCCCTGGACGTCCTCGGCCCGGTCTCCGCACGGCTGACCGTCTCCTCGGACACGGGGCACACCGTCGTCTTCACCCGCCTGTGCGACGTGGACGCGCAAGGCCGTTCCGTGAACGTCTGCGACGGGGTCGCCCGGATACGGACCACCGGGCACACGTCCGCCGAGGTCACCGTGCCGATGAGCGCCACCGCCCACCGCTTCCCCGCCGGGCACCGCCTCCGCTGGCAGATCGGCGCGGGCGCCCACCCCCGCTACGCCCGCGACCCGGGCACCGGCGAGTCGCCGCTCGACGCCTCCGTGTTCGTACCGGTCGTGGTCACGCTGCACACGGACTCGGCGCTGACCCTCCCCCTCATCACCGGGCCCGCGCGCGCCGACGAGGCGGGGCGCCTCGACGCGTAGCCGCGTCCGGCGGCCGCTCCCATAAGGTCAGGCCCGGTCGGTCGCGGCGAACCGGTCGAGGGCCGTGAGCACGTGGTCGCTCGTCGTGGCGCCGCCCAGGTGGCCCGCGTCGTCGACGACGGTCAGCTCCGCGCCGGGCCAGGCCCGGGCGAGTTCCCAGGCCGTGGCGAGGGGGCCGGCCAGGTCGAGCCGGCCGTGGATCAGGACGCCCGGGATTCCGGCCAGTCGGTGCGCGTCGCGCAGCAGCGCGCCCTCCTCCAGCCACGCGCCGTGGGAGAAGTAGTGGGAGCAGATGCGCACCAGCGCGATCCGCGCCCCGGGCGGCCGGTCGCCGTAGGGGCGGGCGGCGGTGCCTCGCGTCTCCCCCGACAGGACCGCGTCCTCCCACGCGCACCAGTCGGCCGTCGCCTTCTCGCGTATCGCGGTGTCGGGGTGCTCCATCAGCCGTGCGTACGCCCCGACGACGTCCCCGTCGCGCGGGGTGCCCGGGGCGCCGGCGAGGAAGCGTTCCCACGCCTCGGGGAAGAACCGGGCGGCGCCCCGGTAGAGCCAGTCGATCTCCGAGCGACGGGTGGTGGTGACACTGGAGATGACGATCTCCGAGACCCGCTCGGGGTACCGCTGGGCGTAGGCCAGGATGAGCGTCGACCCCCATGAGCCGCCGTACAGCAGCCAGCGGTCGATGCCGAGGTGCCGGCGGAGCCGTTCCATGTCGGCGATGAGATGCTCGGTGGTGTTGTGCCGCATGTCGGTCGCGGGGTCGGCGGCGTGCGGGGTGCTGCGGCCGCATCCTCGCTGGTCGAACAGCACGACGCGGTACCGGTCCGGATCGAAGTACCGGCGTGCCCCCGGGCCGCATCCGGAGCCCGGGCCGCCGTGCACGACGAGCGCGGGCCGGCCTTCCGGGTCGCCACAGGCCTCCCAGTACACGAGGTTGCCGTCACCCACGTCGAGCATGCCCTTGTCGTGCGGCTCGATCGGCGGATACAGCTCCCTCATGGCGGGACTCCCTCATGTCCGGCGTCAAAACGGTGTCACGTTACGGCATCCCCGGCACACCGCGGGGCCCATGAGGGACGCGGAGGCGCGGCGGGGGCGGCGAGCCGGGCGGCGGTCGGCCGCGTACGGGCACGTTCCGCCCGTGGGCGGGGGGCCTTCGGTGGAGTCGCGGCCGTATCCGGAGAGGCCCGGGCCGAGTCCTTCCCCGGGAAGGTAGCGGCCGGGGAGGTGCAGGGGCTCGTTCGCGGCGTCCGGGGAGCCGGGCGGGCGGTGGACGACGCTGCGGCGTTGCTGACGCTGATTCATCCGGCGGTCGATGCTGTCGGCGGGCCAGTCGCGGCCGGCCTTGTCGGCGGAGATGTTGCGGGCCGCCGCGATGTCGGCGACCTTGACGCCCCGGTCGCGGGCCTGCTGGACGATGGCGGCGTCCAGGTCCTGGAGGTCCTTGCAGGCCTCCGCGCTGCCCTTGAGGAGGGCGAGGGCCTGGGAGCGCGGGGAGTCGGCTCCGGTGAGTCCGGTGCGGTCGGCGTGGGCGAGGTCGCGCAGCCGGTCGATCCGCTGCCAGAGTTCGTCGAGGATCTGCTGGACGTACCGGTCGTGGCGCTCGGCGTCGGGGGAGACTCGGCGTGCGGGGCTGATGCGGTAATACGCCCTTCGGCAGGCGTCGCTGCAATATATCCGGGGCCTGCCGTGCCGGGTGGAGGGTACGGGGTCGGAGCACGCCGGGTTGCGGCAGATCGCCGTACTGTCCGCGCCGTTGGTCATCTGGGGGGTAGCCCTTTCGGGGTGCTGTCCTGTGGAGTTCTGTCACGGGCGGCGCCGATGGCGGTGCGCGGTGCCGCCCGGACCGTGCGTCCCCTCCCGCCGGCCCGGGCGGCTGATGGTGTCTCACATATTGCTCATACCGCACTCAGCCGCCGGTACCGGAGGAAGGAGCGGCCCGCGTACGGCAGCGCCGTGAGCACGGCCGCCGCAGCGGCGGGCAGGGCGTCGGGCGAGAAGATGAGCACGTGTCCGGTCACCACCAACGCCACGAACGCGCTTGCCTGGAGGTCCACCGTCAGGTCACGGACTTCCCGGACTCCGGCGACGCCGGAGCGCGGGGTGTTACCGTCGGTCGAGTGCCGCGCCGCGCCGTGAACGGCTCGTCGCGGCATGTGGTCAGGAGGCATGACGCCCTCCGGGATCGAAGCGAACAAGAAAAGAGGCTCCGGCACTGCTTGACGGCCATCAGGGCTCCCTCGTTTCCACGGACGCTACCGGGCCATCACTTCGATACGCCAACATTACGAACCGTAATGGGCAGCGTTGCCCGAACGAGCGAAAAATTCTCAAATCCGGGCACGGTCAAGGTCGGTTTCGATCTCCGACCCACCACTTCATGCCAGTAGCGGCCATCCCACCCCCTCCCCCATCAGGGAGTCCCCGTGACCGACTGGATCTCCACTCCCCTCGACTCCCGCGTCCTGCGCGGCGCGCTCGACCTGGAGCACACCGCGGCCGGTGTACGGCCGCACCGGCTGCCCGCCTGGGCGCGAAAGCAGTTCCCCGATCCGTTCCTGTCGCTGGTCGAGGCCCAGCCCTCCGGAGTGCGGCTGGTCTTCCGGACCGCCGCCACGGCCGTCGAGCTGGACGTCCTGCCCACCAGGACCGTCTTCCAGGGCACTCCGCCCCTCCCGGCCGGCGTGTACGACCTGCTCGTCGACGGCCGGCCCGGCGGGCGGGCCACCGTCCCGGGCGGCAACCTCCTCAGCGTCGACACGACCACCTGGGCCATGACGCTCCGGCCCGGACCGGCCGGCACCGTACGGTTCGCCGGACTGCCCGCCTACGACAAGGACATCGAGATCTGGTTGCCACAGGCGGAGATGACCGAGCTGATCGCCCTGCGCACCGACGCCCCGGTCGAGGCCGCGCCGGACCGCGGCCGCAGGGTGTGGCTGCACCACGGCAGCTCGATCAGCCACGGCCCCAACGCCGAGAGCCCCACGGCGACCTGGCCGGCGCTGGCCGCCTCCGCCGGCGACGCGGAACTCGTCAACCTCGGTCTGAGCGGCAACGCCCTGCTCGACCCGTTCACCGCGCGGACCATGCGTGACACCCCCGCCGACCTGATCAGCCTCAAGGTCGGCATCAATCCGGTCAACTCCGACGCGATGCGCCTGCGCGCCTTCGGCCCGGCGGTCCACGGTTTCCTCGACACCGTCCGCGAAGGGCACCCCTGCACACCACTGCTGGTCGTCTCCCCCGTCCTCTGCCCCATCCAGGAGGACACCCCGGGGCCCGTCGTGCCGGAATCCGACGACGGAAAGGTGGTGTTCCGGGCCCTCGGCGACCCCGAGGACCGCGCCTCCGGGCGGCTGACCCTCGCCGTCGTCCGCGCCGAGCTCGCGCGGATCACCGCGCGACGGGCGGCCGACGACCCGAATCTCCACTACCTCGACGGCCGCGCCCTCTACGGCGAGGCGGACTTCGCCGAGCTCCCGCTCCCCGACCGGCTCCACCCGGACTCCGCGGGCCACCGCCGCATCGGCGAACGCTTCGCCGAGCTGGTCTTCGGCGCCGACGGACCGTTCGCTCTTGGACGCACCCGAGCCACCCACCGAAGGTGAACTTAGGTTAGCCTAAGCTCTCTTTCGGTCGAACGGCTCGCCGGATCCGCTTGTGAGGACGGACAGCATGCAGCGACAGCACAGCCAGGGCACACCCGGTACCGCGCGCACCCGCGACGGCCGCGAACTCTTCTACATGGAGCACACGGGCCCCGCCGGCACCGGCCCGGTGACGGTGGTGTTCGAAGGCGGACTGGCGGCGACCCGCTCGTACTGGGCACTCGTCCAGCGGGACGTGGCCCGCTCGGCGCGCACCGTGGTCTACGACCGGAGCGGCCTCGGCCGCAGCGCCCCCGACCCGTCGGGAGCGCGCGACCTGCGGCGGCTCACCGACGATCTGGGCGATCTCCTCGACCACCTCGGCCCGGGACCCTTCGTGCTCGTCGGGCACAGCTGGGGCGGGCCGGTCGTCCGCCTCGCCGCCGCGGACCGGCCCGAGCGGATCGCCGGGCTGCTGCTCGTCGACCCCACCGACGAGGCGTGCGAGCTGCTCCTCGACCAGTCCATCCGCAGGCTGGAGAAGACCCGTCTGCGGGTGGCCCTGCTACTGGCGCGCCTCAAGGTGTTCGGGCTCCTCTTCCGCAAGGTCACCGCCGCCCTGCCGCCGGACGCCGCGGCCGACATGCGCGCGGAGGCCTTCGGCGTCGCGGCGGTGCGCGCCATGGGCGCCGAACAGGCGGCAATCGAGGCCGACTTGCGGTACCTGCTGGAGCACCCGCCGGCCCTCGGCGACATCCCGCTGACGGTCATCTCCGCCACGCGGCGCACCCCCGGTATGAGCGCGAGGGCCCGGGCGTCCGTCAACGCCTCCCACGCCCACCGGGCCCGGCAGTCGCCGCGCGGGCGGCACGTCCTCGCCCGGCGGGCCGACCACATGGTCCCGACGGCCGAGCCCGAGGTGATCGCCGCCGAGGTGCGGAGCCTGCTCGCGGCCCCGGAAACGACCGCCGGAACTGCCCCCGAGGCCGCCCCGGAGCACTGATCCCGCCACGGCTGTCCTATCGTCGGACCGCAAGCTGCCGTGTTCCGGGGGTTCTCCCATGACGTTTCCGTCGCGCTCCACCGTGTCGCGGGCGTCGTCGCCCGCCCGCGCGGCGGGCCGGCCGTGGAGGCCGTCCTGGGTGGACGTCGCGGTCGCGGCGGCGGTGCTGGTGGGGATGTACCTCCTGCTGCGCGTCGGCGAGAAGGCCACCGTCTCCTTCGACCCGGCCCACGTGGTGAAGGTGGACACCTCCCCGGCGGAGCTGCCCTATTACGCGGCGCGGAGCCTGCTGCGGATGTTCGCCGCGCTGGCGGTCTCGGTGGCCTTCGCCCTGGGCTACGCGTACGCGGCGGCGCACAGCCGGCGGCTGGAGCGGGTGCTGATCCCGGCGCTGGACATCCTCCAGTCCGTGCCGGTGCTGGGCTTCCTGACCGTGGCGGTGGCCGGTTTCGTCTCGCTCTTCCCCGGTTCCACGCCCGCTCTGGAGTGTGCGTCGATCTTCGCGATCTTCACATCGCAGGCGTGGAACATGGCCTTCGGCTTCTACCACTCGCTCATCACCCTCCCCCGTGAGCTCGACGAGGTGTCCCGGTCGTTCCGGTTCACCCGCTGGATGCGGTTCTGGAAGGTGGAGCTGCCCGCCGGGGCGATCGGGCTGGTGTGGAACGGGATGATGAGCTTCGGCGGCGGCTGGTTCTTCCTCGTGGCGTCCGAGGCCATCAGCGTCTCCGGCCACAAGCAGGCCCTGCCGGGGGTGGGGTCGTTCGCGGGCACGGCCATCGCCGACGGCGACCTGGGCAAGGTCGGCTGGGCGGTGGTCACCATGGCCGTCATGGTCGTCGGGGTGAACTTCTTCTTCTGGCGGCCGCTGACCGCGTGGACGGAGCGGTTCAAGAACGAGCAGTCCGAGGCGGCCGATGTCCAGCGGTCGCTGGTGCTGGACTTCGTACGCCGCTCGTCCTGGCCGGCCCTGCTGGGGCGGCTGCTCCGGCCGGTGGCCGAACTGCTGGGGCGGGCCGGGCGGATCCTCGGCGTCGACGACCGGCCGCTGACGGCCGGCCGCCGGCGCGGCGGCGATCTGCTCTTCGCCGTGGTGGCGGGTGGGCTGATCGCCTGGGGGCTGGCCGATCTTCTCTGGTATCTCCGGGACCGCACCGGCCTGGGCGTCTTCGGGGAGCCGTTCCTGCTCGGCCTGGCGACGCTGGCGCGCGTCGTGGTGCTGGTGGCGGTGGCGACGCTCGTCTGGGTGCCCATCGGCGTACGGATCGGCTTCTCGCCGCGGCTGGCCCGGATCGCCCAGCCGGTGGTGCAGGTCCTGGCGAGCTTCCCCGCCAACTTCCTCTTTCCGCTGGCGACCTGGTTCTTCCTCAGGACGGGGCTGCCGCTGAACGTCGGCGGCATGCTGCTGATGGCGCTGGGCGCCCAGTGGTACATCCTGTTCAACACCATCGCCGGGGCGTCCGCCATCCCCACCGATCTGCGCGAGGCCATGGACGACCTGGGCGTCCACGGCCGGCAGCGGTGGAGACGCCTGATCATCCCGGGCATCCTCCCCTCCTTCGTCACCGGTGGGATCACCGCCTCCGGCGGCGCCTGGAACGCCTCGATCGTCTCCGAGACCGTCACCTTCGGCGGCACCACACTGAGCGCCACCGGCCTGGGCGCCTATATCTCCCGGGCCACGTCGGATGGCGACTACCCGCATCTGATCGCGGGCATCGCGGTGATGGCCGTGTACGTCGTCGGCCTCAACCGGCTGCTGTGGCGCAGGCTCTACCGCCTCGCCGAGACCCGCTACTCGCTCTGACCCCGACGAATCCCCTTTGGAAAGGAGCCTCGCCATGGCATCCGACGCCAGACCCGCCGACGGCGAGGTGCTGCTCGCCGCCCGGGGGCTGACCAAGTCCTACGCCGGGGCCGACGGCGAGCTGCCCGTCCTGGCCGGCATCGACCTGGAGGTACGGGCCGGGGAGATCGTCGCCCTGCTCGGGCGGTCCGGCTCCGGGAAGTCCACCCTGCTGCGCTGTCTGGCGGGCCTGATACCCGCCAGCTCCGGCACCGTCACCTATCGCGGCAGGGCCCTGGACGGCGCCAACCCCGGCACCGCCATGGTCTTCCAGACCTTCGCGCTGCTGCCCTGGCTCACCGTCCAGCAGAACGTCGAACTCGGCCTGGAAGCCCGTGGGATGCCCGCCCGCGCCCGGGCGACCGCCGCGCTCCAGGCCATCGACCTCATCGGGCTCGACGGCTTCGAGTCGGCCTACCCCAAGGAGCTGTCGGGCGGCATGCGGCAGCGCGTCGGCTTCGCCCGCGCCCTGGTCGTCGAGCCGGACGTCCTGATGATGGACGAGCCGTTCTCCGCCCTGGACGTGCTCACCGCCGAGAACCTGCGCGGCGAGCTGATGGAGCTGTGGGCCTCGGGCCAGTTCCCCACCCGCGCCGTCGTGCTGGTCACCCACAACATCGAGGAGGCCGTGCTGATGGCCGACCGCGTCGTGGTGCTCGGTTCCCGCCCCGGCTCCCTCAAGGCCGCCTTCGACGTGCCCATGGACCACCCCCGGGACCGGGGCGCGCCCGGGTTCGAGGCCCTCGTCGACGGCGTCTACCGCGTCATGACGGGGCGTGAGAAGGCCACCGCCCCCGCCCTGCTGGGGCGGGCCGGGCACGAGGCGGGCGGACCCGCGAAACGCACCGTCGCCACCACCCCGCTGCCGAGGGCCGGCGTCGACGGGCTCTCCGGTCTCGCCGGGATCCTGGCCCGGCACGGCGACCGCTGCGACCTCGCCGACCTGGCCGAGGACCTCGGCCTGGAGATAGACGACCTGCTGCCCCTGGTCGACGCCCTGGACCTGCTCGGCTTCGCCGTCGTCCGCGACGGCGACCTGATGCTCACCCCCGCAGGCCGGGGCTTCGCGGAGGCGGACGTCCAGGAGGCCAAGAGGATCTTCGCCCGGGCCGTCCTGGAGACCGCGCCGCTGGTCCGGCTGATCCTGACGAGTCTTCAGCGCGGCGACGGCAGGCTGCGCGCCGGTTTCTTCCGCGACCTGCTCGCCCACCACTACACCAGCGAACAGGTCGTCCAGCAGCTCGAGACGGCCACCGACTGGGGCCGTTACGCCGAGCTGTACTCCTATGACGCCGGTCCCGAGCAGTACGCGCTCGACGAAGGCGCCGCCGGACTCGGCGACCCCGCGCCACCGGCCGGCTGAACGCGGTCGCCCGGGAGCGCGGCCGGGCCGGTGCCCGGACCCGTGCTCAGCCGCCCGTCGCCCGCGGCCGCAGGCGGCGTACCGCGCGCTTCGCCAGGGCGGTCTCGCGCGCGGGGGCGGTCTCCGCGGGGGCCGGAACCTCTTCGGCTCCGGCCGCCGGTCCGGCCCGGGCGACCAGCATCGCGCCCTCCAGCAGGGTCCGTACATGGTCACCGGCGACGCGGTAGAAGATGCGCGTGCCCTCACGGCGCGATACGACCAGGCCCGCGGCCCTCAGCCGGGCCAGGTGCTGCGAGACCGCGGCCACATGGGCACCCGCCATCTCGGCCAGCTGCCCCACGGAGTGCTCCCGTTGGGCCAGCGCCCACAGCACATGGAAACGCGTCGGGTCGGCCACGGCCTTCAGCACGGAGACCGCCTGCTCGAACGCCGGGCCGACGTCGGGTGAACCATGCGCGTCCATGCGAGGAGTCTAGAGGCCCTCGTGTTCACCGGCGAGGGGGAAGATCACCGCTTTCGCCCGGGGTGTCGAGGCGCCAGTGGAGGTCGCGCACGCCGGGTTCCCGCGACAGTTGCTCCACCAGGCGTTCCAGGGCGACGAGCGCCGGGGCGCCCTCCGCGAAGGTCAGCCGGACGGTCACGACGACGTCGGCGGTGTCGTCCGGGTCGACGATGTGGAGGCTGCTCAGCCGGGCGCCGGGGCCGGAGAGTCCGAGGACGCACAGGGCGCGGACCTTGTTCTCCACGCGCCGGTCGCACCGGGCGTGGAGGGTGCCGGTGGTCGTCGCCGGTCGCGGCGGCAGGGGGCGACGGGAGGGGGAACGGGGCAGCAGTCTCATGACGCACCTTTCGGGCCGATCGCGGTGAACGGGGGCGCCGGACGGCCTCGTTGGCTCGGGGCCGTCCGGGGCGAAGGAGCGGGACCGGGGTCTCCGGGGCGGCGGACGGGCCACGCCGCCCCGGAGACATACGCGGGGCCTCAGTGGCCGAGGGCGAGCTGCGCGATGCGGACGATCACCAGGATCATCGCGGCGAGCAGATAGACGCGCAGGGCGGTGAGGCCGACCTTGCGGCCGGTGGAGACGATGGGCCTGGGCAGTTCGTCCAGCGGCGGCATCCGCCAGTTCTCCTTGCCCGCGCGGTCGACGGGCCCGGCCAGGGCCCAGCCCTTGCGGCGGCGGCGCGTCTCGGCGTAGCCGAGGGCGAGGATGCCGGCGACGCCGCAGATGCCCATGATGTCGAGGATCGCCTCCGAGGTGATGTCGGGGAAGACGACGGCGGCGGTCAGGATGACGGACAGGGTGACGAGGACGGCGACGACGACGGACGTGAAGATGTTGGTCGCGCGCCCGTTGACCCAGGGGCCCAGGACGGACTTGTCGTTGCAGAGCAGGAGCAGGAAGACCGAGGCGGAGGGGAGCAGGACACCGGCGAGGGTCTGGACCCCCTCGGTGAGCAGGCCCAGCGGTGAGCCGGGGATGACCACGACGACGGCGGCGGTGAGGATCAGGCCGGCGAAGACCGCGTAGAACCCCTTGGCACCCCGGATGCCGCGGTGCAGCGAGTGCTTGAGCCCCATGACGTCGCCGATGGCATAGGCCGTCGACAGGGAGACGGCGCTGGCACCGATGATCGAGGCGTCGAGCAGCGCGACCGCGAACAGCACGCCCGCCGTCCTGCCCGCGTACTTCTCCAGTCCGTCGGCGACACCGGCGGCGTCGGTGAAGCCCCCGGATTCGGCGTGACCGGCGAACGCGGCGGCACAGAAGCCCATCATGGCGGCGGCGCCGATGACGACGATGCCGATGCCGAGCCACAGGTCGGCCTTCTCGTAGCGCATGAAGCGGGGGGTGATGCGCTTGTCGATGACGTACGACTGCTGGAAGAACAGCTGCCAGGGGGCGACGGTGGTGCCAACGATCGCGATGATCAGCAGCATGACGTCGGAGAGCCGGCCGTGGTGCGGCATGCCCGGCACGACGAAGTCGTGTGCCATCTGTCCGGCCGGCGGGTGGACGATGAAGTAGATGGGGATCAGCAGCAGCGAGCCCGCGCACAGGAGGATCGCGGTGCGCTCGAACCGGCGGAACGAGCCGGTCGACGCGGCGGCGACGACGATCACGGCGGCCAGCAGGACGCTCGGCACCTTCGGCAGCCCGAGGTAGCCGACGGCCAGGGTGATGCCGATGAACTCGGTGACGATCGTCAGCGCGTTGAGGAGGAAGAGGTCGATGACGGAGAACGCGCCCCAGAACCTGCCGAACCTCTCCAGGATCAGCCGCGCGTGCCCGACGCCGGTCACCGCGCCCAGGCGCAGCACCATTTCCTGGTTGACGTAGAGGACGGGTATGAGCAGGAGCAGCGTCCACAGCAGGCTGGTGCCGTAGTTCTGCCCGGCCTGGCTGTAGGTGCCGAAGGCGCCGGCGTCGTTGTCGCCGACCATCACGATCAGGCCCGGCCCGATGATCGCGAGGAGTGTCTTCAGCTTGGCGGACAGACCCCGGCGGGATGCCGTGTCGTCGCTTTTGATGGTGCCGAGGGCGCCGCGGATGTCGCCTATGTGGGCGTCGTCGAGCACGGCGGTGCGCGGTGCGGGGACGGTCGGTGTGGTGATGCCCACGGTGGTGGTGCCCGTGGTGGTGGCAGTGGTGGCGGTGCCTGCGGTGGCGGTGGTCAGATCGGTCATGACAGCCTCCCGGTCCCCCGTCCGGGGGAGATTTGGGGCACGCGGCAGCGATCCTCCCTGCGAGCGGGCAGCACGAGGGCCCGAGGCGGCGGATCGCCGCACGGGTACCGACTGCGAGGCTGTGGCGCGTGGCGCGCGCAGGGAAGGTGGTTACCGCGTACCGGAGGTCAACGAGGACATACGGATGCGGGGCCTACTGTGACCCGGACTGTGGCTACTGCCGTCCATGTCTCTCGCCTCCTCCCGGCCGGGGCGCACGCGGGCGCCGTGACGAACGCGGCAAGGGCGTCTTTCGACGTCGAACCATCGCGAACGTGGAGCAGCATAGCGCGTTACTTGCATGCTTACGCAAGTAATTGACTCAAGCTTGACGCCCCCACGGTGGCGAGCCGCCTCCTCCGTAATTCCGTTGCCGCCTCCACCGGTTCCCCGTACGTTGCTCCTGTTCCTTGTTGCCGCCGATCGGAGTAGGACGTTGCTCGTCTGAGGTCCGGAGACACCGCGCCACGCAGCCGCGCCGCCACAGTGCCGCCGCTGCCCGCGTTCCGTGTGCGACCTCGACGCTTGAGCCGTCCCCCCGCCGGTCCCGGGTTCCTCGACCGTTCCCCCGCCGGCCCTGGTCGCCTCCTGGTGTCCCCACGCGTCGCCCCTCACCACCTTTTCCAGCGACCGCCGGAGGCCCGCATGACCGTTTCGTCTTCCTTCATCACCTGCACTTCGCTTTCCTACGCCTGGCCGGACGGCACCGCCGTCTTCGACGGCCTCCAGGTCTCCTTCGGCCCGGGCAGGTCCGGGGTCGTCGGCCTCAACGGCTCGGGCAAGTCGACGCTGCTGAGGCTGATCGCCGGGGAACTCACCCCGGTCGAGGGCGCCGTGCGCGTCACCGGTGACATCGGGTACCTGCCGCAGAACGTCACGCTCGGCACCGCGCTCCGCGTCGACGAGGCCCTCGGCATAGCCGCCACGCGCGCGGCGCTCCACGCCATCGAGGCGGGCGACGCGCGCGAGGAGCACTTCACCACGGTAGGCGACGACTGGGACGTCGAGGAACGCGCTCTCGCGGCGCTCGACGGACTGGGCCTGGGCCGCATCGGCCTGGACCGCACCCTCGGCGAGCTCTCCGGCGGGGAGTCGGTGCTGCTGCGCCTGGCGGCACTGCTGCTGGGGCGCCCCGACGTCCTCCTCCTCGACGAGCCCACCAACAACCTCGACCTGTACGCGCGCCGACGGCTGTACGCCGCCGTCGACGCGTGGCCGGTCGTCATGGTCGTGGTCAGCCACGACCGTGAACTCCTCGACCGCGTCGACCAGATCGCCGATCTACGGGGAGGCGAGGTCACCTGGTACGGGGGCAACTTCTCGGCGTACCAGGAGGCGCTGGCCGCCGAGCAGGAGGCGGCCGAGCGGATGGTCCGGGTGGCCGGGGCCGATCTGCGCAAGCAGCGGCGCGAACTGGCCGACGCCCAGGTCAAGCTGGCCCGCCGCAAGCGGTACGGGCAGAAGATGTGGGACTCCAAACGCGAACCCAAGGTCGTCATGGGAGAGCGCAAACGGCAGGCCCAGGTCGCCGCGGGCAAGCACCGCATCCTCCACGAGGAGAGGCTCGCCCAGGCGAGGGAACGGCTCGACGAGGCGGTGGAGGCCGTGCGCGACGACGACGAGATCCGCGTCGACCTCCCGCACACCGCGGTGCCGCCGGGCCGGTCCGTCCTGACCCTGCGCGACCTCGTCCTCGCGTACGGGGCCCGGGTGGAGGGCGAGTTCGAGCTGCGCGGCCCCGAGCGGATCGCGCTCGTCGGCCGCAACGGCGCGGGCAAGACGACGCTCCTGCGCACCCTCGCGGGAGAGCTGGAAGCGCTCTCGGGCGAGGCCGCGGCCCATGTGCCGCTGCGGTTCCTGCCGCAGCGCCTCGACGTGCTCGACGAGGAGGCCACCATCGCCGAGAACGTGGCGCGGTTCGCCCCGGAAGCCGGCGACAACAGGATCCGGGCCCGCCTGGCCCGCTTCCTGTTCAAGGGCGACCGGGCCGGACAGCGGGTCGCGACCCTCTCGGGCGGCGAGCGCTTCCGGGCCACCCTGGCGGCCCTGATGCTCGCCGAGCCCGCCCCCCAGCTGCTGCTCCTCGACGAGCCGACCAACAACCTGGACATGGCGAGCGTCCGCCAACTGGCCACAGCCCTGGAGTCGTACGAGGGAGCGCTGATCGTGGCCGGCCACGACATCCCGTTCCTCGAGTCCATCGGCGTGACACGCTGGCTGCGCCTGGACGGCGAGCTCCGGGAGACGACGGCGGAGGAGGTCCGGGATGAGACGGCCGGCGCCTGAGCGACCGCCGGCGCGTACCGGCGTTCAGGACAGGGCCGCCCGAACGGGAGCGTCCTCTCCGGTCAGTCCCGCGAGGGCCAGGGCCCGCCGCATGGCGGGCAGGTCCCACTCCCCCGGGTCGCCGGCGGCCACCAGCTCCTCCAGCGACCGCGGCGCGAGGCGGTACTCCTCGGCGGCCCGGAGGAGCGTCTCGGCGTCGGCGTCCGGCACCGGGCCGCGGTCGCAGTCGTCGGCCAGCAGGTCCAGCACCTCGCGCCGGTCCGTGAAACGGCTCATGCCGCAGTCGAGCCCGTCGTCGCCGAGGCCGTCGGGGTACGGCGCGCGGGCCCAGGAACCGTTCTCGTACCAGTACACGCAGCCGAGCTCGTACCCCCGGAGCCGGTCGCGCAGCTCCCCGTACGGGAGCCAGTCCGGGGCCCCGGCCAGCATGTCGACGGCCGGTTCGTGCCACTTCACTTCGCTCGACTCGTCCTCGCCGAAGAGCACGAACCGCCCCTCGCCCATCCGCGCGAACGTCCACCACGTGCAGCCGCAGTCGTCGAGGTGCAACCCCTCGTCGTCGATCCAGTGCCCGGTGCGGTGGACGCCCCGCCCCTCCTGCTCCGTCGACGCCTCGAGGACGGCGACCAGCGCCCACCTCGCCCACAGCAGTTCCGCCGACGGCAGGTCACCGGGCCGTCCCGGCCGTTCAATCGTCATTCCGTACCTCCGCCGAGAGCATAGGACCACCCTCCGACAAGGCCCGGAACCGGCCCCTCCGCCACTTCGCACGATCACTTCACACGATCGGAACCCCATGACCGACGACACGTTCCTCGACCTCGCCGCCGACCGGCTCGCCGCCCTGCCCTCCGTACGAGCCGTCACGCTCGGCGGCTCGCGCGCCCAGGGCACCGGAACCCCGGACAGCGACTGGGACCTGGCCCTGTACTACCGGGGCGCCTTCGACCCGGACGACCTGCGTGCCCTCGCCCGCGCCGGCGGGTGGGACGGCGAGGTGTCCGGCGTCGGCGACTGGGGCGGCGGTGTCTTCAACGGAGGGGCCTGGCTCACCGTCGAGGGCCGGCGCGTCGACGTCCACTACCGCGATCTCGACGTGGTGGAACACGAACTCGACGAGTCACGACAGGGCCGTTTCCACTGGGAGCCGCTGATGTTCCACCTCGCGGGCATCCCCAGCTACCTCGTGGTCGCCGAACTCGCCCTCAATCGCGTGCTGCGCGGTGCCCTGCCCCGGCCCGCGTACCCGGAGGCGCTGCGCGAGGCCGCACCACGGGTGTGGCGCGGCCGGGCGGCCCTGACGCTCCAGTACGCCAAGGCCGCGTACATCCCGCGCGGGCAGGTCACGGAGACCGCGGGCGCGGTGGCCACCGCCGCCATGGAAACGGCGCACGCGGTACTGGCGGCGCGCGGCGAGTGGGTCACCAACGAGAAGCGGCTCCTCCAGCGGGCGGGGCTGCGAGGCGTCGACGCGATCGCCGGCGGGCTGCGGCCGGATCCCGAGACCTTGGCGTCGGCGCTGGCCGAGGCGGAGACGCTGTTCGACAAGGCGGTCTGACGGGTCGTCCGTGGCCGGATGCGGATGCCCGGTCCCGTCGGCGGTGGCTCGTCCGCGCCGCTCTGGGTAGCGTCCCGGCTCACCTGTACGGAAAGGACGGAAAGGTTCGCCATGCACGAGGGACAAGCCCAGGGAACGACCCGGGGAACGACCCGGGGAAAGCCCGCTCTGCGGCCCGTCGTCTGGCGGCCTCCGCGCCGCCCCGCGCGGGCCCGGGCCGCGTACAGCCGTATTCCGCTGCCGCCCGTCCACCGTGTTCCGCTCGACGGTACGGGGCCGGAGGACGTACGGGTCGACGCCGAGGGGCGGATCCTGACGGGTGTCGCGGACGGGCGGATCCTGCGTCTGGACCCGGCCGGGCACCGTGCGAGCGCGATCGCCGACACGGGCGGGCGGCCGCTGGGCCTGTGCCCGCTGCCGGACGGCCGGCTGCTGGTGTGCGACGCCGAGCGCGGGCTGCTACGGGTGGATCCCGCCTCCGGCCGCGTCGAGACGCTCCTGCGGGAGGCGGCGGGCCGTCCTCTCCGTGTGTGCAGCAACGCGGTCGTGGCGCCGGACGGCGCCGTGTACGTCACCGACGCCAGCGGCCGCTTCCCGCTGCGTCATTGGATGGGTGATCTGCTGGAGCACTCCGGTACCGGCCGGCTCATCCGGTACGAGCCGGGCGCGGACACGGCGGAAGTGGTGTTCGACGGGCTCCAGTTCGCCAACGGTGTGGCTCTCGCGCCCGACGGCTCGTTCCTCGTGGTCGCCGAGACCGGTGCGTACCGGCTGACGCGGCTGTGGCTCACCGGTCCCGGGGCGGGCCGGCGCGATGTCTTCGCCGACGGCCTGCCCGGTTTTCCGGACAACCTTTCCACCGGTCCCGGCGGGCTGATCTGGGTGGCCATGGCCGCTCCGCGGCAGCCGGCGCTCGATCTGCTGCACCGTACCCACCCCGCGCTGCGCCGGGCGGCATGGGCGCTGCCGGACGCGCTCCGGCCGGGCCCGGCGGCCACCGCCTGGGTGATCGCCCTGGACTCCTCCGGCCGCCTGGTGCACGACCTCCAACGCCCCGGCAGGGACTTCCGCATGGTGACCAGTGTGTGCGAGCACGACGGCCGTCTGTATCTGGGCAGTCTGACGGAGCGGGCGGTGGGCGTCGTACCGCTCAGTCGTGGCCGCTGACCACGCAGAACAGGCCGCCCTCCGGGTCGCGCAGCGTGGCCGTACGGCCGAAGTGGGTCGGGCTGGGCTCGCCGATGGCCTGCCCGCCCAGTTTTTCCGCCGTCTCCACCGCGGCGGCGACGTCGGCGACGGAGAAGAACACATGCCACCGGGGCCGCAGCCGGGGATCGACCGTCCCCTCCACGGCTCCGCCGTACAACGTCGCCACCGTCCGGTCGTCGATGTCGAGGATGACGCGGTCCTCCTCCCACCGGACGGTGTAGGGCGGGGAGGGCCTGCGGTCCCAGTCGAAGACGCCTCCGTAGAACATCGCCGCCTCGAACGCGTCCCGGGTGCGCAGCTCCACCCATACGGCGTTTCCTCCCACGCCGGACGGCCGGAGCCGCCCGGGCTCGGCCTGGCACTCCAGCACGCCGAAGGAGGCCCCGGCCGGATCGGCCGCGAGCGCGAGGCGTCCTTCGTCGGCCGACAGCGGCCCGACGGCGACGGTGCCGCCGCGTTCCTGTACGCGACTGGCGGCGGCGTCGGCGCTCTCCGTGCCGAAGTAGGTGGTCCAGGTGACGGGGAGCTCCCATTCGTGGGCGGTCGCGTTGATGCCGGCGACCACCGTCTCCCCCGCCAGCGCGTGGGCGTAGGAGCCCCGCCGACCGGGCACGGCCTGGAACCGCCAGCCCAGCAGCGGCCCGTAGAAGTCCTTCGCCCCGTCCAGGTCCCGCGTGGCCAGGCCCACCCATGAGGGAACGCCCGGCAGACACGCGTATCTCGTGCCGGTCATGCCCGTCCGGCCCCGGCCTTCGCCCTGCCCATGATCGCCACCTCCTGGGGGCGCCCTTGTCCCTCCAGCTCACTCCCCGTCCGCGGCATCCGCAACCGGGGCCCGTATCCCGGAAGAGCGTCGACGGAAATCCCCTCCCCGAATTCTGCCTATAACTTTCCTTCACTATTGTCCATTTTGTAAAAATTCCACCCGTTCATATTTTCAGTTGCCTTAAATGCAGGTATGTTCATGTCTCCACTCGACCGAGGAGACGTTGCGGCTGTGAGTGAAGAGAAAGCTCTGAATGTCGGCCCGTCAGCCATCGAAGTGGCCTACGAGCGCTTCGGCGACCCCAAGGCACCGCTCGTACTGCTGGTGATGGGCGGCGGGGCACAAATGATCCACTGGCCGGAGGGGTTCTGCGCCGAACTCGTCGACCGTGATGTGCAAGTGGTCCGGTTCGACAACCGGGACTCCGGCCGGTCGTCGCATTTCCATGACGCGCCACCGCCGGACGTCCAGGCCGCGATGGCCGGGGATTACTCGTCGGCCTCCTACACCCTGTCGGATATGGCGGCCGACGCCGTCGGGCTGCTCGACGTCCTCGGTTTCGGCAGCGCCCATGTCGTCGGCGCCTCCCTGGGCGGCATGATCGCCCAGATGATCGCCGTCGAGCACCCGGACCGGATCCGTTCGCTGACCTCGATGATGTCCACCACCGGCGACCGGGCCGTGGGCCAGCCCGACTTCGCGGTCCTGGGCGGGCTGGGGGCGCCGCCGGAGGACCGTCACTCCTTCATCGGCTGGCAGGTCCGGGCCATGAGGACGATCGGCTCCCCCGGGTACAAACCCGACGACGCCGGGGTGGCCGAACGGGCCGGTCGCGCCTACGACCGGGGCCACGACCGCGTCGGCATGCTGCGCCAGGCCATCGCCGTCCTGGCCTCCGGGGACCGCACCGAGCGTCTGCGGTCGCTCCGGCTCCCCACCCTGGTGATCCACGGCGCGGAGGACGTCATGTGTGACGTCAGCGGCGGGCGGGCCACCGCCGCGGCCGTCCCCGGCGCCACGCTCGAGATCTTCGACGGTCTGGGCCACAACTTCCCCCGCGAACTGTGGCCGGTAATCGCCACTCTGATCGCCGAGCTCGTCCACCGCGTCGAGGCGGCCCCGCCCGGCGACTGACCCGTCGGCCGCCTACCCCCTGTCGGTCGCACCGCTACCGGCGCCGGCGAGGCGGCCGTACTCGGGCAGGGCGATATCCCCGGCCTTGGCGAACTGCGCGGCCAGCAGGTTCTTCATCGGCCAGTGGTTCATCGCGCGCATCGAGAGGTTCCGCAGCCCGATGGCCAGCGCGCTGGAGGGCGCGTACCCCGAGGCGCCGCCGGGGGGCAGCTGCTGGGCCCGGCCGACGTACGGGCGCATGACCTCGTCGTACTTCCGGAAGGCGATCCGGTGGTCACCGTCGGCGGAGGCGAGTTCACCGGCCAGCACATAGGCGCCGACCAGGGCCAGACTGGTGCCCAGGCCCGTCAGCGGCGTGGCGCAGTAGCCGGCGTCCCCGACGAGCACCTCCCGGCCCCTGGACCAGCGGTCGAGGCGGACCTGGCCCATGGAGTCGAGGAAGAAGTCGGGCGCGGTGCGCATCGCCTTCAGCAGCCGCGGCACCTCCCATCCGGCGCCGGCGAAACGCCGGGCTATCAGGTCCTGTTGCGCGGAGACGTCACGCCGGTCGTAGGTGAGGGGTTCCGACCGGAAGCTGAGGCCCGCCTTGATCTCACCGGGGAGCCGGCCCGGGCGGGCCGAGGCGACGAGTCCGCCGGGCTCGTTGTACATCCGCATCCAGCCGTCGAGCCCCAGGTCCTCGGTGACCGTGAACCAGGCGGTGTGGACGTTCAGCGGCCGGACGCAGTCCCGCTCCGGCCCGAAGGCCAGGGCACGGACGGCGGAGTGCAGCCCGTCCGCGCCGACGACCAGCGCGAACCGGCGCGGGGCGGCCTTCTCGAAGGTGACGGTGACCCCGTCGTCGTCCTCGTCGAGCGCGGTGACCGTGTCGTCGAAGAGGTACTCGGTCTCCGGCACGGTGGCGTCGTACAGCAGACGGGCGAGGTCACCGCGCAGGATCTCGATCTCGGAGATGATCCCCTCGCCGCCGAAGCTGTCCGCCGGCATCCGGGCGGTGACACGGCCGGCCCCGTTGACGCACGCGAGTCCGCGCTGGTCGACGCTGAGCGCCCGCGCCTGTTCCATCAGGCCCATCCGTGTGATCACGGTGCGGCCCGCGCCCCGCAGGTCCACGGTCTGGCCGCCCGGGCGGGGTCCCGGCGCGCGCTCGACGACGGTGACGGCGAAGCCCGCCGCGCGAAGCCAGTAGGCCAGGGCGGTGCCGCCGATACCGGCACCGGAGATGAGTATGTCGGTGTTCCGCATGAGACCGAATGTACGACGTACGCACCGCACTACGCAAGGACCAATTGCCCATCTGACCAGGCACTTTACTCACCTGCGCACTAGTGCTCCGGCGGCTCGGGAGCACTCCCGGGGCGCTGCGCGGGCGCGAAGGCTAGGATGACGCGCGTCGAGGTGCACTAGTGCGGAGGTGGAAACGGTGAACCGACAGGCAGCGCCCCGCTACACCCGGATCGTCGCCGAACTGCGGCAGCGGATCGAGTCGGGCGAGCTGGCGCCGGGCGACCGGGTGCCCTCGACCCGCGAGATCACCCGCGAGTGGGGGGTCGCCATGGCGACCGCGACCAAGGTGCTCACCGAGCTCCGCCACCAGGGTCTGGTCCGCGCCGTCCCGGGCGTCGGAACGGTCGTCGAGCCCGGCATACGACCCGGGCGGCCGGAGCACCCGGAACGGCCGGCTCCCGCCCACCGGCCGCCGGCCGCCACGCGCCGCCCGGGCGCGCCCCTCGCCCCGGCGGTGCCCGCGCGGCGCAGGAGTACCGCGGACCAGGCGCTCACGCTTGAGCGGATCGTCGAAGTGGCCGTCGCGGTGGCCGACGTGGAAGGGCTGGCGGCCGCCTCGATGCGGCGGGTCGCCGCCGAGCTCGAGGTGGCGACCATGTCGCTGTACCGGCACGTGGCCGACAAGGAAGCCCTGTTGCTGGAGATGATGGACGCGGCGTTCCGCCGGTGGGCGCTCCCCGAGAACCCCTCGGGGAGCTGGCGGGAGCGGCTGGAGCTCATCGCCCGGACGCTGTGGGGGATGTTCCGCCGTCACCCCTGGCTGGCGTCGGCCCTGTCGGTCACCCGGCCGCAGATGGTGGCCAGCGCGCTGCCGTTCAGCGAGTGGACGCTCGCGGCCCTGGACGGGCGCGGTCTCGACCCCTCGACCACGTTCACCGCCCATCTCATGCTGTTCAACTACGTGCGCGGCACCGCCGTCAACGTCGAGACGGAAGCGGAAGCGGAGGCGCTCAGCGGCCTGGACAGCGAGGAGTGGATGGCCGGTCAGGAGCCCGCGCTCCACGCGATCCTGGCCACCGACCGGTTCCCGAGGCTCAGGCACCTCGCCATGACCGGGTACGACTTCGACCTCGACGCCCTGTTCGAGTTCGGCCTGCAGCGACTCCTCGACGGTCTGGCCGTGCTCTTCGTCGAGGCGACCTGACCCACCGCGCCTCGGCGCACCCCGGTACCCGTACGAGTGAGGTGGGGTGTGCACGGGCCGGTTCCCGGAAACGGTGCCAGTGTCCATGCCCGCGTCCAGGTTCTGAAAGGTCGCTTCATGCGTACGCGCGCTGTCGTCGCCACCATGGCACTCGCCCTCGCCGGTGGCGGGTTCCTCGGCACCCCCGCCTCCGCCATCGCCGCGTCCCCGGCCCAGGAGTGGGTGGTGAACAACCCGCGCGCCGTCATCGTGCAACGGACCAGCGGGCACTGCCTGACGTCCCCGGGCGGCGCCGACGGTGCCGTGACGACGCGGGGTTGCAACAACGCGCCGGGGCAGCGTTTCGTCCTGGAGGGAGGGGACGTCCGCAATCAGTCCAGTGGCCTGTGCCTCACGGCCACCGGTCTCGACAAGCCGACGGTGATGCGTCCCTGCAACGGTTCCGCCGGTCAGCGGTTCTCCGTCCAGGGCCCGGACATCCGCAGTCAGGCCAGCGGGCGGTGCCTGACGGCCACCGGCCCCGAGAAGCCGGTGCTGCTGACGCCGTGCCGGACCTAGCGTGCCGATTCGGTCGCCGCGGGCCGGTGGGGGCTGGTCGCGCCCACGCGGCGGTAGTCGCATATCGGCACTGTCCCGCGCCCCTTACGGGGTGCGATACGTGTCGGGTGCAGGCAGGGTGGCCCACCGGGAGACGGGCCAGGCGACGACGACGGCCCTGCCGATCACATCGTCCACGGGCACGAACCCGCCGCCCGGCTCGTGGGCATGGGCGCGGGAGTCCCGTGAGTCGTCGCGGTGGTCGCCCATCACCCACAGATGGTCCTTGGGCACCTTCACCGTACCGACCGGCATGTCGTCGCACGGGGTGGCGCCCGGGTGGATGTACGGCTCGTCCAGGGGCTTGCCGTTGACCTTCACCGGCTCCCCGCGCTTGCACTCCACCGTGTCGCCGCCGACCCCGATCACCCGCTTGATCAGGTCCTTCTCGTCCGCCGAGGGCATCAGGCCGATGAAGGTCAGCGCTTTTCGCGCTCCTCGCTGAAAGGCGTTGCCGTGCTGCGGGGGCTGGTTGGACAGCCAGCCGCCCGGGTCCCGGAAGACCACGACCTCACCCCGGTGCGGTGTCGCCCCGAACCAGGGCGTGAGCTTGTCGACCAGGACCCGGTCGTCCGTCCGGAGGGTGTTCTCCATCGAGCCGGAGGGGATGGAGAACGGCTGCACGAGGAAGGTCTTGATCACGAGTGCGAGGACGAGGGCCGCGCCGATCAGGAGGGGTATCTCCCGCCATCCCGAACGCTTCTTCCGCGTGGCGCGCGAGGTCCGCCCGTCCGCCGGCGGCCCGTCGGGCGGCGTGTTCTCCTCGTTCTCCCCGGTGGTCATCGCTCGTCCCTCTCCCCTTGGCCGTACCGGGGCCGCGATCGGCTCCCGGCAGTGACTCAACGAACAGGGGTTCCCAGGGGCTGAGGCTCCGGCGACGCCAGCGCGTTCGCGGTGGCGCGGGCGAAGGCTTCGGGGTTGTCCAGCATGATGTTGTGCCCGCAGTCCGGAATCGGTGTCACGGCCACCCCGGCCTCGGCGAGCGCGTCGGCGCCGTGGAGCGGACCGTCCGCCTCCGGCAGCAGAAAGGTGCGCGGAATCGTGAGTTCCATGAGGAGTTCGCGCATGGTGGGCACGCTCCCCCGGGTGAGGTGGACCGCGCTGCGGTGCAGCGCTTCGAGGCCGGCCAGCCGCATGGTGGACCACCAGTGCGCGCCGGCCCGGTCGCGGACCTCCCGCCAGCCGCCGGCCAGGAACTCCTCCTCCGTGCAGGCGGCGATGCCGCGGCTGCCACCGGCGCCGGGTGTGGGCGGGATCGGGTCGAGGTTCGCGTCCACGAGGACCAGCCGGGAGACCAGGTGCGGGTGGCGGGCGGCCAGGACGACGGCGACCGAGCCGCCCATGCTGTGCGCGATCACCTCCGCGCCGTCGGCGCCCGCGGCGGTCAGCGCCTCCGCGAGCGCGTCGGCGTGCGCCTCCAGGGTGTAGTCGAAGGTGACCGGCCGGTCGCTGATGCCGTGACCGAGCAGGTCGACGAGCAGGGACCGGTGACCGGCCAGCAGCGGGTGGGCCGCGACGCCCGCGAAGTAGGCGGGTGACGTGGCACCCAGGCCGTGCACGTAGACGCGTGTGGGTTCCCGGCCCGGCAGTTCGGCCCAGCGGATCCGGTCGCCTTCGGTCGTCACGACGGCGTCGCGCACAGTTCTCTTCCCCCGTACTCGAGTTCGATGGATCGTCAGGTGGAGAAGGGTAGCCGCCCGCGCCGCCCGGGTGGACGGCGCGGGTGGCCCGGGTGACGTCGGCGGTGTCAGGCGAGGGAGACGAGGTCCCGGTAGTCCTCGTTCCACAGGTCCTCGTCCGCGTCCGGCAGGAGCAGGAGGCGGTCGGGCAGTCCGACCCCGGCGGCGACGCGGGCGGCCTCGGCTTCGGCCGCGTATCCGCCCGCCGCCTGGAAGGCGGCCTCGGCGCGGGCGTAGGCGTTCATCGCCCGGTCCAGCGCGCCGGGGCCGGTGGCCTCGGCCATGGCGGTCTCGGCCGCGCGCAGCCGGTGCAGGGTCCGGTCGAGGCCGCGGGCGGAGAGGATGCGGTCGGTGACGGTGACGGCGGGATCGGCGGTACGGGAGTCCTGGGCCAGGAAACCGACGGGGCCGGTGTGCGTGACGGTGCCGGCGGCGGGGCGCGCCTGTCCGGCGAGGGCGGTCAGGAGGGTGGTCTTGCCCGCGCCGTTGCGGCCGACGAGGCCGACGCCCCCGCCCCTCAAACGCCACAGAGGTGGCCGGTGCCGTCCGGGTGCGACGGTGCCGGCCACCTCTGCTCAGGTGGGAGGACGTGCTGTGGGTGACTTACTTGTTGATGAGCGCGTTGCCGTGGGAGCTGTTGAGGACGCCGACGACCGAGATGACGTTGCCGCCGACGTTCGGGGAGACGCGGGGCGCGACCTGGGCGACGTTCCCGGCGGCGACGCCCGGGGAGTTGGAGGCGGCGCCGTGGGCCTGGTCGGCGGTGGCGGCGGTGGCACCGGCGCCGATCGCGGCGGCGGCCATCACGGTGACGGCGGCGGCGTTGCGGATGCTCATGCTGTTTCTCCTTGGTTGTGGGGGGAGGCAGTGCAAAAGCTCTGGCAAGAGAGAGTCTTGCGTATGAAAAACCGCTAACGCGACCGAGGGCTATATGTTCATCCCCTCTGATGATCACATGCTCGCGCTTGACCCCTTGTGGGTGTTCCCCGTCCTCAACAGCGACGCGCACCAAGGGAGTTGGGTCACGGTCGCCGATCGGACCGCCCCAGGCCCCTGGCCCAGTCCTGCACTTCGGGTGCGGCCAGGCCGGCGCCCAGCCAGTCGTGGTCGAGGTCGGCCCCCGGGAGGGACGGCACGACCGCGACGTAGAGCCCGGCGGCACGCGCCGAGGCGATGCCCGTCGCCGAGTCCTCGAAGGCGACGGAACGCGTGGGAGCCGCGCCGAGTGCCGCGCACGCCGTGAGGTAGAGCTCCGGCGCGGGCTTGGGGGAACGCACCTCGTCGGCGGCGAACGAGTGGGGGAAGTACTCGGCGAGGCCGGCCGACCACAGTGCCGCGTCCAGCAGTTCCCGGGGGCTGTTGCCGGCCACGGCGACGGGGACGGACGCCCGGCAGGCACGCACGAGCTCCGCCGCCCCGGGGAGGGCCGCGGCTCCCCGGGCAAGCTCCTTGCGGACCCTTTCGAGGAGTCCGGCGGCGATTTCCGCGCCGGAGTCAGGACGTCCGAAGTACTGGGCCATGGCCTCGCCGGCGGCCTCCAGCGAGCGGCCGGCGACCAGGGCCTTCTGTTCGGGGCCGAAGGGATGGCCGTGCGCCGCGAAGACGGCCGTCTCCGCGACGGTCCAGCAGGGTTCGGTGTCGACCAGCAGGCCGTCGCAGTCGAAGACCACGGCCTCGGCGCCGGTGGGAAGCGGACGCATGCGGCTGTCCTTTCGCCGGGGTTGACGGCCTCGCGGTCGCGCCACCCGGCACCTCACCGTCCGGGCGCGATCACGAGCGATCACCCTAGGTCGGGGAACCGCGGAACATCCATATTCCTGCCCGGAATCGGGCAGGAATGGGCTGCGCGATCTGTCCAACCGGGCGATATCGCGCGCCGGCGGCGTTCATCCACTTGGACGCCTCCGGAAGCCGACTCGGCACGGAGGCTGTCCACTGTGAGGAAGAGCGTTCCGGCCGGATGGAGGGACTTCCCGTGGTCAAGGACAAGGACATGGACGACAAGCGTCAGCAGCTCTCCGACGACGCCAGGTTCTTCCTGAGCGGATTGCCGAGAGCGGACCGTGAGAAGGCGCTGCGCGAGAGGACCTCCAAGCAGCTCGACGAGGCCGGCAAGGAGGTGCGGAGCGCCCTCACGGAGGAGTAGCCCCGACGCGCGTCAGACGCGGTCGGCGGCGATGAGCAGGTAGTGGAAGCTGCCTTCCTTGTACGCGGTGAGGAACGACTCCTCGATGCCCGTGGCCACCTCCGACTTCGCGCGCAGCTCCCAGTAGGGGATGGTCGCGGGGGTGAGGTCCACGACGTTGATCGGCGTCAGGCCGTTCGCGGCCAGGGCCTTGAAGTACGCGCTGCGGGGGTGGATGTTGCAGGTGTAGTGCTCGTCGATGCGGCTGACCGCCTTGGAGCGCAGGCCCTGGACGTCGTTGGAGCAGCCGGTGATGCACACGTACCGGCCGCCGAACTCCAGGAGCCGCGAGAACTCGCCGAACAGCTCGAAGAGGTCCACGTACATGGTGGTCTCGTTGGTCCAGATCGCCCGGCGGGAACCGGTCTCGAAGCCGGTGTCGAGCATGTTGCGGAAGTGGAACTTCACGCTGTCGTCGATACCGCGCTTGCGCGCCTGCTCGTTGGCGAAGCCGACCTGGTACTCCGAGATCGACACGCCGTCCACCGCGCAGCCGAAGCGCTGGTGGGCCATGACGCTGGTGCCGCCGCGGCCGGAACCGCCGTCCAGGAGGCGGTCCTGGGGGGTGACGGCGCCCAGGTGGTCGAGGAGGACGTCGGCCTGGGCGGTCTCCAGACGGTGCATCTCCTCGATCATCCGCTGCTCCCGGGTCTCCGCGGGCCCCTCCAGGACCGAGGGGTCGTAATCGCCCAGCCCGTAGTGGTGGTGGTAGAGGTCGTCGACCTCGCCCAGGCGCAGGTTGACCGGGTCCTGCTGGTTGGTGTTCCAGTACGCGGCCACCGCCTTCTGGAACGCGGTGCGCAGGACTGCGGGGGCGGCGGGCGTGGTGGTCAACTCGTGTTCTCCTTAAGGGTTTGCAGACAGGGTTTGCCAAATACGGCGTGCGGGCTGCGGCTCGCCGCCTACGGCGTGCCATAGCGGGCGCTGCCCGCGTGCCAGGCCTTGTTGCCGCCGAGCCAGGCCCATACGCCGGCCAGGAAGCGGCGCAGGGCCGGGGAGCCGGTGAGGCTGAGGGCGGCCGCTTCCCTCTCGAAGGAGCGCACGAGCTCGTCGTGGATCGCGGCGCTCCGCTCGACGGCCTCCCGGAGCGAGCACTTCTCCTCCGCGACGATCGCCGCGGGAAGGTTGAAGTGCAGGCCGGTGGCGTCCTTCTCCTTGGCCATCGAATAGAGGTCGTTCACCAGCGTGCTGGCGGTGCCCGCCATGGTGACGGCACGGCGCACGCGCGGCTCGGCGTACTCGGCGGCGGACAACGGGCGTCCGTCCATCACGTCGACGAGTGCGATGCAGGGCAGGAAGCTGTTGAAGCGGCGGTGGGTGAGGTACTCCCAGACGGCGGGCATCTTGCCCGTGCTGCGCCAGGAGCCCTCCTGCCCGTACCCGACGAACAGCCCGCCGATCTCCTGGCGCACCCGGGCCAGCTGGCTGGGGTCGGCGTAGCGCGCGAGGTGCTCGAAGCCGGAGCGGAGGGCGGCGCGGACGGGGTCCGCGCGCAGGGCCTCGTCGAGTTCCGAGGCGTGGGGCTCGGGAAGATGGGCGGGGTCGACGGCCGCGAGGGCGGTCCCCAGGTGGTCGCCGAGGTGGGCCGGGGAGGAGCCCATGGTCTCGTCGTCGCAGTAGTAGTCGTCCGTGGCCCATTCGGCGAGCGCGCACCGGGCGGCCGCCAGCAGCCGGTCCGGGTCGTCGGTCTGGGGGTGGACGAGCATCGTCATCCGCCCGAGGTCGGTGCTCCGGACGCGGTCGAGCCGCTCCGGGTAGATGCCGATCTCCTCGGCCCACGCGATGAGCCGGTCGTTGACCTCTTCGCCGAGGGCCCGGTCGTCGCGGAGCGGCGGCGGGCAGTACAGCTCGGGCACGGGGGTGCCGGAGGCGCCGGACGTGCCGGACGTGCCGGACGCCCCGGTCGTCGTCCCGGCGGCGGGCCGGGTGGCCGGGATCCGGAGGCCGGAGGTGCCGAGGCCGGTCGGCCCGGTGGGCACGGCGTACCGCGGCCGCGGCGTCCGGGCCGAAGCGGACGCCGCGCGCCGGGAAACGTCACCGTGTGCGGCGCGGGCGCCGGGCACGAGGGGGGCCGCCCCGCTCTGGTGGGACAGCAGTGTGGCCACCAGCCTCGCCACGTCGTGGGTGGCCGAGGGTGCGGACATACGGGACAGCAGCGACACCGGTTCTCTCCGTTCCTCTCCGTTCTCGGGTGCGGCGGTGTCAGGAAGGCGCGCCGGCGATCTGGACGTTCTCGAGCACGCCGAGGGCGTCGGGCACGAGCACGGCGGCGGAGAAGTAGGTGCTGACCAGGTAGGAGATGACGGCCTGGTCGTTGATGCCCATGAAGCGGACGTTCAGGCCGGGCTCGTACTCGTCGGGGATGCCGGTCTGCCACAGGCCGACCACGCCTCCCGCGGACTCGCCGGTGCGCATGGCGAGGATCGAGGAGGTGCCCTCGTCAGAGACGGGGATCTTGCCGCAGGGCAGGATCGGGACGCCGCGCCAGGCGGGGACGCTGTGGCCGTTGACGTCAGCGGTGTCGAAGGCGAGCCCGCGCTTGTTGCACTCGCGGCCGAAGGCGGCGATGGCCTTCGGGTGCGCGAGGAAGAACTTGGTCTGGCGGCGCATGCTCAGCAGCTCGTCCATGTCGTCCGGGGTGGGCGGGCCGGAGTGGGTCTGGACGCGCTGGCTGTAGTCGACGTTGTGCAGCAGACCGAACTCGCGGTTGTTGACGAGCTCGTGCTCCTGGCGCTCGCGCAGGGCCTCGATGGTCAGGCGCAGTTGCTGCTCGACCTGGTTCATGGGGTCGTTGTAGAGGTCGGCGACCCTGCTGTGCACCCGCAGGACGGTCTGGGCGACGCTCAGCTCGTACTCGCGCGGTTCGAGCTCGTAGTCCACGAAGGTGCCCGGCAGCACCGGCTCGCCGGTGTGTCCGGCGGCGAGGGCGATGTCGGCCTCGCCGCGCTTGTTGCGGGGGAGCTCGCCCTCGTCACGGCGACGCCGGACGTGGGAACGCAGCGACTCGCTGCGTCCGGCCACCTCCTCGTACGCGTGGCGCGGCAGGGCGAGTACGGTGCACGCGGTCAGGGCGCGGGCCGTGAAGTCCCAGTCGCCGGGCTCGGGGGCCACGGTCCGCCCGCCGAAGAAGCCGCCGTCGGCCAGCACGCCCCGGCGGGTGTCCTCGCCGTACCTGCCGGTGCCGAGTTTCTCCACCTTGCCGTGCGCGATCAGGTAGACGTGGTCGGTGGGCCGGCCGGCCGAGGCGATGATCTGGCCGGGCTCGTACTCGCGCTGTTCGAAGCGGTCCGCCAGGGCGCGCAGGACGCCCATGTCGGCGAAGCCGCGCAGCAGGGGCAGCTCGCCGAGCTCGGCGGGGACGACCCTGACGTTCGCGCCTTCCTGGACGAAGGTGACGCGGCCGTCCCCGACCTCGTACACGAGCCGCCGGTTGACCCGGTAGGTGCCACCGCTGACCTGGGTCCAGGGCAGCATGCGGATCAGCCAGCGCGAGCTGACGCCCTGCATCTGCGGCATGGACTTGGTGGTGGTCGCGAGGTTCCGCGCTGCCGCGACGCCCAGGCTGAGCTGCGCCCGGCCACCGGTGTACTCCTGCTGCTCCGGCTGGTCCGGCAGCGCTGCGGTCGACATCCCAGGTCCTTCCGTCTAGGGGCCCGTAACGGCCTGCGGAGCGCGGGTGCCCACTTCGGTGACCTGCGGTGACGGCGCTCCGGCGGGGAGTGAATCAGGCCGGGGCCGCGCCGGTCGAAAGGGGCCGTCCGGGTACGGCGTATTTTCGCCACTCGCGCATCGGAGGACCCTGTGGCCACTTGAGTCACACCGGTCGGCGTGTCAAGGGCCATTGGGGGACGATCTGTTGGGCCGTACAGTCCCGGTTGCTCACCTCCGGCCCCGGGACCGACATGTCCGGGTCAATGATTCGGAGGTCGTGCGGGAACTGGGGCGTGCGGTGTCCGAGGATGACGAAATCTCATCGTTCAGTCCCCGGCGGGCGGGACGACCATCACCGGGCAGTCGCAGTGCCGGAGGCAGTAGCGGCTCACCGAGCCCTTCAGCAGGCGGTGCAGCGCTCCGTGCCCGCCGTCGCCCACGACGAGGACGTCCCCGTCCTCGCCGGACGCCTGCACCAGCAGGGGTGCCGGCGGCCCGAGGGCGGTGGTGGGAACGCACCGGACGTCGGCGGGCAGACCGCCGAGGGCGCGCTCGCAGGAGTCGACGAGCCGCCGGTACGCCGCGCGGTCGAGCTCCCGGGCCGTGCGGGGGTCCGGCGGCCAGAGGGTGTCGATGTAGTCGCCCATGGGGGACGAGTAGACGAGGACGGGGCGGAGCGTGGCGTGGTGGCGCCGGGCCTCCTGTGCCGCCTTCCGCAGGGCGGCGAGACTGTTGGCCGATCCGTCGACCCCGACGACGACGCGACGTACTGTGCGGTTCATTTCTCCTCCGTTTCCGCCCGTCCGACCATGCGTTTGTCCATGCGTCCGGTCGCGGAACGGGCTGGATCCCGTGCTGTCCACGCTACGAACGCCGGGCGGGGCGCGGCATCGGCCGATCGGCCCACGAGGCGGAGGCACTCTCCTCGGCCGCGACCACCAGCACCGGGCACGCCGCGTGGCGGAGGCAGTGGCGGCGTGCCGAGCCGTACCGGAGCCGGTGCAGCGGGCCGTGTCCGCCGGTGCCCACGACCAGCAGGTCGGTGTCGTGCCGCGCGCAGGCGACCAGCGCCGGGCCGGCGTCCGCGCGTACGACCACGGGGGCGACCCGCGGCCGGTCGCCGGCCTCGCGCAGCGTCCTGCCGCAGGCCTCCTCCAGGAACAGCCCCGTGCAGCAGATGGCCAGCACCAGACCGGCGCGACCGCCGCCGTCGGCGGGTTCGGGGCTGGGTGCGCGCATGACTCTCCCGGGGGCCGCCCGGGCGCGGGCGCTCGTGATCGAGTCTGCCCCACGCCGCGGCGGCGGGCCCCGGCCGGCGCCCGCTTCAGCCGCGTGTCGTCACTCGCGCGTGTCGTTACTCGACGACGAGCTCGACCGGGATGTTGCCGCGGGTCGCGTTGGAGTAGGGGCAGACCTGGTGGGCCTGCTCGACCAGCTT
This sequence comes from Streptomyces sp. NPDC037389, assembly GCF_040636475.1. NCBI lineage: Bacteria > Bacillati > Actinomycetota > Actinomycetes > Kitasatosporales > Streptomycetaceae > Streptomyces > Streptomyces sp. NPDC037389. The sequence goes on along the minus strand of NZ_JBEZUS010000013.1, from coordinate 5,000 downwards.
GCGGCCCGTCGCGGCGTCGAGGCCGTCGGGCAGCTCCACGCGCAGCGTGACCGCCAGCGCGAAGCCCTCGCCCTCCTTGCCGATGCCGACCTCGGCGGTCACCGCGGCGTCGCCGAGGTCGACCTTCGCCTGCCGGCCGACGAGGCCGAGGGCGCTGGCGAAGCACGCCGCGTACCCGGCGGCGAACAGCTGCTCCGGGTTCGTGCCCGCGCCGTTGCCGCCCAGCTGCGCCGGGAGGGCCAGCTGGACGTCGAGGAGGCCGTCGGAGCTGACGGCGCGGCCCTCACGGCCGTGGGTGGCGGTGGCGACGGCGGTGTACAGGGCTTCCATGGGAACCATCCCTCTCGAAGATCGCGGCGGTGGCCGGTCCGGACCGCCTGACGACCATCACGGTAGCGCGCAATTAAGTTGTGCGCAATTAAATGCCCGTCGAGATACCCTGGGCCCATGACGAAGCCGCCGACCGCCCCGACACACGGGAACGCCCCCCACGAGGACTACCTCCGCCTGGACCGGCAGCTCTGCTTCTCCTTGAACGCCGCGTCCCGCGCGTTCGGCGCCGTCTACCGCACGCTCCTCAAGGACCTCGGCCTGACGTACCCGCAGTACCTGGTCATGCTCGCCCTCTGGGAGCACACCGAGCTGCCCGTGAAGCGGCTGGGCGAGCTCCTGCGCCTGGACTCCGGGACGCTCTCCCCGCTCCTCAAGCGCCTGGAGGCGGCCGGGCTCGTCCACCGCGAGCGCAGTGCGCAGGACGAACGGTCCGTCCTCGTCCGCCTCGCCCCGGCGGGCACGGCGCTGCGCGAGGAGGCGGCCCTCGTGCCGGTACGGATCGCGGCGGCCGCGGGCATCACCGCCCAGGAGGCCGGGGAACTGCGCGCGCTCCTCGAGAAATTGACGCTCGCGCTCGACGGCGCGGACCTCGACGACGCACCGCTCTGCGACTGACGCACTGCCCCGTACCCGGCCGGGGCCGGGCACGGGGCGGCGCGGCTCAGTCCCGCGAGGCGGTGCGCAGCGTGGCGAAGAGGCCCCGGGCGCGGGTGCCGTCCTCCAGGCGCCACCAGCCCACGACGTGACCGGCCGCACCCTCGGGCGGGGTGTCCGCGCCGGGACTCAGGACGCGGTGCAGGCGGAGTACGGCGCCTTGCGGCGCGCCCGTCAGCTCGGTGGACTCCGCGTCGTCGGTGACGGAGGTGAAGGCCGCCGCGACGGGCCCCTGCCCGGTGAAGGAACGGGCGATCTCGTGGTCGGGGGTGTCGTTGACGCTCTGGGCCTGGGCCTGGGCCCGGCCCTCGATCAGGGCGAGGAGCTCGGTGGTGAACACCGGGTCGTGGCAGCCGTCATAGGCCCAGCGCTTGCCCAGCACACCGTGGTCCATGGTCCCGACGAGGACGTCCTCCGCCCCCTCCAGCGGGGCGCCCCGGTAGGTGAGCGGCACCAGATAGGTGACCGGCTCCGCGCCCGCCGTGTCGGTCGTCACCATGAACTCGATCCCGACCTCCCCTGCCGGGTCGTCCAGCCGGAAGCCGCCCGCCCGGCTCAGCCGCGGCGCGCCGGTTCCGGGGCGGTACCACGGCCGGGAGGGCAGCCAGGAGGTGAGCAACTCGTCCTTGGTGGGGGTGAGGGTGGTGCGGTGGATGACAGCCATGCCCCTGGGTTCTCTTTCGTCGAGCGGTGTATGACTGCTCATCATGTGCGCCTTCAGCCGTCGACCGGAAGGCCTCGCGGCTCCTTGACCCGCTTCATGATGATCTGCGAGTTGACCTCGGTGATGCCCGACAGCGTGGTGAGGCGCTCGATCCACAGCCGCTCGTAGGCGGTGATGTCGGCGACCGCGATGCGCAGCAGGCAGCCCGGGCTGCCGAAGAGGCGGTACGCCTCGATCACGTCGGGGATGCCCTGGAGCGCGGCCTCGAACTCCTCCACCGCTTCCCGGTCGCGCTTGACCTCGATGGAGACGAGCACCTCGAAGCCCCGTCCCACGGCCTCCGGGTTGATGATCGCCCGGTAGCCCTGGATGACTCCGTCCTGTTCCAGCTGGCGGACACGGCGCATACAAGGGGACGAGGTGAGCCCCACGCGCTGGGCGAGATCCTGGATGGTCAGCCGGCCGTCGCTCTGGAGCTCGCGCAAGATATTCCTGTCGATCTGATCCATTGCGCAATTATCCACCACACTACGCGCGTCACCGCGCCTGACATGGCAAACCGATTGCGCCCGATTCGTCATATCGTTGCCGAGCCAGAACCGGCGTGCGCCCCCGGCGCGCGCAGCGGTGATGAACAACGAGCAGAAGTGAGCCGACGTGGGACAGGTCGTCGTCATCAGCACCGGCGGAACGATCGCCAGCCGCTGGCAGGGGTCGGGCTTCGCCGCCGACGCCAAGGGCGGGGACGTCCTCGCGACGGCCGCCGTACCCGACGGCGTGACCGTGCGGGTCGTGGACCTGATGAGCGTCAACAGCGCCCGGCTGACCACCGCCGACCAGCTCGCGCTCCTGCGCACGGTGCACGAGGTGCTGGCCGACCCCGACGTGGACGGCATCGTCGTCACCCACGGCACGGACACCCTGGAGGAGTCCGCCTTCTTCGTGGACCTCCACCACACCGACCCCCGCCCGGTGGTCTTCACCGGCGCCCAGCTGCCCCTGGAGGACCCCGCCGGCGACGGGCCGCGCAATCTGCACGACGCCCTGCTGACGGCCGTCTCCGTCCGCGACCTCGGTGTGCTCGTCGCCTTCGACGGCCGGGTGCACGCCGCACGCGGCACGATCAAGGTCCAGACCCTGGCCGCCGACGCCTTCGCCGACCCGTCCGGGAGCCGCATCGCCGACGTGGGCCCCAGCGGCGTCGTCGTTCACCGGCGGCCCGAGCGGCCGGAGCCCCTCCCGCTGCCGGCGGCGGACGGGCCGCTGCCCCGGGTCGACGTCGTGATGCACCACTGCGACGCGGACCCGCTGCTCTTCAATGCCGCGATCGGCGCGGGCGCCCAGGGCGTCGTCCTGGTCGCGACCGGCGCGGGCAACGCCACCCCCGAGGTCGCCGCCGCCGTCGCCGACGCCGCCTCGCGCGGTGTGCTCGTCGCCGTGACCACGCGCGTGCCCAGCGGCTCCGTCGCCGAGATCTACACCCACGGCGGCGCCGTGGACCTCGTCGCCGGCGGAGCCGTGCTGACCGGCACCCTGCGCGCCGGCCAGGCCCGCATAGCCGTCCTCGCCGCGACGCTCGCCACCACCGACCCGGCCGGGCGCGACCGGGCCCTGCGCCGGGCCCTCGGCGCCCCCGCGCCGGTCGCCGACGCGGCCGCCGACGCGCACGCGGCGTCGTACGCGAACGCCTGATCCCCCACCCCTACCGTCTCCCCCCACCGCCACCGCACCCGATCGGACCCTGATGACGGCCTCCGTCCCCCACCCCGCCACCGCACCCGCCAGCACCCTGTTCCGCAGCGAGCACGACCTCCTCGGCGACCGGGACGTCCCCGCCGACGCGTACTACGGCGTCCACACACTGCGGGCCGTGGAGAACTTCCCCATCACGGGCACCCCGATCGCCGTCTACCCCGACCTCGTCACCGCCCTGGCCGCCGTCAAGCAGGCCGCCGCGCAGGCCAACCGCGACCTGGGCCTGCTGGCCGGTGACAAGGCCGACGCCATCGTGCGGGCCTGTGAGGAGATCCGCGCGGGCCGCCTCCACGACCACTTCGTCGTCGACGTGATCCAGGGCGGCGCCGGCACCTCCACCAACATGAACGCCAACGAGGTCATCGCCAACCGGGCGCTGGAGCACCTCGGCCACGCCAAGGGCGACTACCGCCGCCTCCACCCCCTGGAGGACGTCAACGCGGGGCAGAGCACCAACGACGTCTACCCCACCGCCGTCCGGCTCTCCCTCCAACTCGCCGCCGACCGGCTGCTGGAGGCCATGGAGACCCTCCGCGAGGCCTTCGCCGCCAAGGCGGAGGAGTTCGCGGACGTCCTCAAGATGGGCCGCACCCAGCTCCAGGACGCGGTGCCCATGACGCTGGGCCAGGAGTTCGCCGCGTACGCCGTCATGCTGGCCGAGGACCGGGCGCGCCTGGAGGAGGCCCGGGCCCTGCTCCGGGAGATCAACCTCGGCGGCACCGCCATCGGCACCGGCCTCAACGCGCACCCCGACTACCCGGAACTCGCCTGCCGCCACCTCGGCGCGATCACGGGCATCCCGCTGAGCGTCGCCGGTGACCTCGTCGAGGCCACCCAGGACATGGGCGCGTTCGTCCAGCTGTCCGGCGTGCTCAAGCGGATCGCCGTCAAGCTCTCCAAGACCTGCAACGACCTGCGTCTGCTCTCCTGCGGCCCGCGCGCCGGCCTCGCCGAGATCAACCTGCCGCCCGTGCAGGCGGGTTCGAGCATCATGCCCGGCAAGGTCAACCCGGTGATCCCCGAGGTCGTCAACCAGGTCGCCTTCGAGGTGATCGGCAACGACGTGACCGTCACCATGGCCGCCGAGTCCGGCCAGCTCCAGCTCAACGCCTTCGAGCCGGTCATCGCGCACAGCCTCCTCAAGAGCCTCACCCACCTGCGCTCCGGCTGTCTGACGCTGGCCGAGCGGTGCGTCACCGGCATCACGGCCAACCGCGAGCACCTGGCCCAGCTCGTCGGGCAGTCCATCGGCCTGGCCACCGCCCTCAACCCGCACATCGGCTACGAGAAGGCCACCGCCGTCGCCCAGGAGGCCCTGACCACCGGCGCCTCCGTCCGCGACCTGGTCCTGGCCAAGGGCCTGCTCACCCCGGAGCGGCTCGAAGAGATCCTCCACCCGGACAACCTCGCCCGCCCCCACTCCGCGGCCGTCCACGGCTGATCGCCGGATCGCTCCTCTCCCGTTCCGCAAGTTCCAGAAACAGAAAGAAGAAGTACCCCCATGGCAACGGCGCCCAGCGTCTCGTATTCGATGACGGTCCGGTTGGAGGTTCCCGTGTCGGGGACCGCGGTCAGTGAGCTGACCACGGCCGTG